>JNVT01000067.1 GCA_000737985.1 Gammaproteobacteria bacterium MFB021
TCATCAGCAGCACCTCGCGAATCCAGGCGATATCGACCACCGCCAGGCCCAGCGCCTGGGGCGGGAGCGCTGGCGGCACGCCGATGCCCTCATCGAGCAGGCGGACGCGAAATGGCCGCGGCGAGGCGGCGATCAGACGCGCGGTGAGCGAATCGGTCGAGGCGACCCAGCGCCACCAGCGCGGATCCATCGCCGGGCGCCAGGCGGCGGCCGGGCTCCAGCGCCGCAGCGGCGGCGTGGTCTGCCAATGGCTCGCAGCCACGGAGGTAGGCGCCGAGGGGCCGGCATCCGTAGACCGGGTATCCGTAGCGCTTGAGCGCACGCGACTGGGCAGGCGAAGGGATGAAGATGAGGACACGCACGACTCCGGACAGGACTGGCCGCGAGGGCCCGGGCGCGGCGGCCCTGGGGCGACGTAGTGTATCATGGGGCCATTCCGCGACCGAGAGGAAGGCATGAGTGCGCCCCTGACGATCATCGGCACCGGCATGGCCGGCCTGGGTCTGGCCCGTGCGATACGCAGCCGCGACCCCCACCGTGAGCTGACCCTGATCACCGCCGACAGCGGCGATGAGTACGCCAAGCCGCTGCTCTCGAGTGCCTTCACCAAGGGCCAGAGTGCCGCGGCGCTGGCCCAGCGCGACGCCATCGGGGTGGCCGATGCGCTTGGCGCCACCCTGCGCTGCCATACCCCGGTCGAGGCAATCGACCCGCACCAGCGCACGCTGCGGCTGGGCGCCGAGTGCCTGCCCTACGCGCAACTAGTGCTGGCCACCGGTGCGGCGCCGTGGCAGCCGTTCGCAACCCCCGAGGGGCTCGCCGAGCGGGTCTTCCAGGTCAACGATCTCGATGACTACCGGCGTTTTCGCGCCGCGCTCGAGCGCCACCCCGGGCAACCGGCCCGAGTGGCCATCGTTGGTGCCGGGCTGGTGGGCTGCGAGTTTGCCAACGATCTCCACGCCGGTGGCCACCGGGTGGCGTTGATCGCCCCTGAGCCGGCCCCGCTGCCGCGGCTGCTGCCGCCACCGCTGGGGCGGGCGCTGGCCGAAGCGTTCGATGCCGCCGGTATCGCCGGCTACTTCGAGCGCCAGGTGCAGGCGCTCGAACCCAGTGACGGCGGCGTGGCGCTGACGCTCGACGACGGCGAGCGTCTGGCTGCCGATCTGGTCCTGGTGGCCACCGGGCTGCGCCCGCGCACTGCGCTGGCCGCCGCTGCCGGGCTGCAGACCGGCCCCGCGGGCATTCTCACCGACCGCTATCTGCAGACCAGCGACCCGCATATTCATGCGCTCGGCGACGTCGCTTGCGTCGACGGCCTCAACGCCATGTACGTACAGCCGCTGCAGGCCAGCGCCAAGGCGCTGGCTGCCACGCTCACCGGCACGCCAACCGCGGTCGCCTACGGCGCCTGGCCGGTGATGGTCAAGACCGCGCTGCTGCCGATCGCCGCGCTGGTGCCGCGGGAGACCCCGGCGCGCTGGCGCATCGACGGCGAGGCGGGGGATTTCAGCGCCGTGGCCGAGGATGCCGCCGGGCGGCTGATCGGATTCGCCCTGACCGGCGCCTGCGTTCGGCGCAAAGTCGAACTGGCGCGGGCGGCACCGCCGTTGCTAGGCTAGCAGCGGTGGTCGGGCTCGAACGGCAAATACTCATGTAAGGCTTTACAAACCGCGTCGAGAGCTGCCTATTATGCGCTGGGGTGCGCGCCTACCCGACTGCGCGCTCCGATAACAACAGCGCTTAGGAATCGCGAGGTGCAACCACCGACGACCTCGCCCCAGTAGAGCCAAACAAGGAGGGCTTTATGCGTAAGCCAGAACTCGCCGCGGCGATCGCCGAGCGTGCGGATCTTTCCAAGGACAAGGCCAGCCAGGTACTCAACGTCATCCTCGATGAGATCACCGGCACGGTATCCAAGGGCAGTGATGTCACGCTGATCGGCTTCGGCTCGTTCACCGTGCGCGAGCGTGCCGCCCGCACCGGCAAGAACCCGCAGACCGGCAAGCCGCTGAATATTCCCGCCAGCAAGACCGTGGCGTTCAAGCCCGGCAAGGCGCTCAAGGACGCGGTCAGCAAGTAATCGCTGCCGCGACGGGCTCGACGCCTGACGGCGAGTGGCCATCGATGACCGATCCCCCGTCACCGGGTGGGTCGGCATTTCTTCCTTGACCTGACGGCTTGCGAGGGCGCATGAAGCTCAAGTTGATGCTGTGGTGGCTGGGCGTGATGTTGAAGCGTACGCGTGCGCGCAAGCCCGAATTCCGTGAGGCCCTGACGCGTCTGAAGCGCTTCGATTGGGGCGTGGCGACCGAAGACCGAGCGATTGCTCGCCACTACCGGATGACGCCGGAGCGCGTCGACAGCCAGAGCGGGCTGCCGGTGGATCTCAATCTCGAACTGCGCTTTCGCGATGCCGACAGCGCCACTCATTTTCTGCGCAAGCCCTCCCAGCGCGCCTTCCGCGAAGGCCTGTTCGACGGACGTCTGCGCCTGGTCGGCGATTCGCGCGATCTGGAGCGGTTGCAGAGCCTGCTCAAATATTTATAGCAGGCCTAGTTCGAGTACGACTGGCCTGTAAGATGCCCGACCGACCTGCACAAAGGCCCCCGGCGCTTTCGCGTTCGGGGGCCTTTCGCGTTCTGGGCCTTGCCCACGTAGACGCGAGTATCAGCTATCGCTGCCGCCGGCCTCGGCTTCGCTCGAGATGCGGATATGGATCGCGTCGCTGACGTTAGGCACGTACTGGTCGAGCCCGTAGTCGCTGCGCTGAATGGTCGTCTCGGCGTCGAAGCCGAGCGCCGGTACCTTGGCCATGGGGTGCTCGCCGACCTGGTTGAGGGTGGCGTGGAGTACCGCCGGATGGGTCACGCCCTTGATGGTCAGTTTGCCATGCACGTCGTAGTGATCATCGCCGGTGGCCTCGATGCGGGTGCTCTTGAAGGTCGCCTCGGGGTACTGCGCAACATCGAAGTAGTTCTCGCCCAGAAACTCTTCGTTCAGCGCCGGCACGCGGGTGTCCACCGTCTTGACCGGGATGCTCACCTCCACGCTGGAGTCGGCGATCGCGTCGCGGTCGAAGTGGATCGTGCCCTTGACGTCGGAGAAGCTCGCCGTGGGGTGGGAGAAGCCGAAGTGGCTCCAGGAGGCCACCACGCTGGTGTGCATCGGGTCCATCTGGTAGGTGACGCTATCGGCCAGGGCGCTGGCACTGGTGGCGCCGGCGAGCAGCGCGGCGGTCAGGGTCAGGGATTGGCGCAGGTTGTGGTAAGACATGGAGTGACTCCTGGGGTTGAACAAAGCCTAGTGAAGGGAATGCGTTTGGGGAGACAGACGCGCCCGAGCGGCGCGTCCCATGGGTTGCCTGCCGTCAGGCGGCACTGATCACCGGCAGGTCGAACACCAGCACCTCGGCGTCCTCGCCCTGTTCCAGCGTCAGCGTCGGCTCGTCGGTCAGCATCAGCGCATCGCCACCCGCCAACCGGGTGCCGTTGATCGTCAGCGCGCCACGCACCAGATGCACGTAGGCCTGGCGCTGTGCGCCCAGCGCCAGTTCGGCGCGCTCGTCGCCATCGAGCAGCGAGGCGTAGATGAAGGCGTCCTGCTGCAGGGTGAGCGAGCCGTCGCGGCCGTCCGGCGACAGGATCAGGCACAGCCGGCCGCGCTTGTCGGCGGCGTCGAAATCCTTCTCGGCATAGCGCGGTTCGAGGTTGCGCGCGCGCGGGAACAGCCAGATCTGCAGGAAATGCACCGGCTCGCTGGCGGAGTGGTTGAATTCGCTGTGTTCGACCCCGCTGCCGGTGGTCATGATCTGCACCCGGCCAGGGCCGATCGCCGAGCCGTTGCCCAGGGTGTCACGGTGGGCCAGCTCGCCGCTGAGCACGTAGGAGAAGATCTCCATGTCGCGGTGGCCGTGCTGGCCGAAGCCCTGCCCCGGCGCCACGCGGTCTTCGTTGATCACCCGCAGGACGCTGAAGTGGACGTGCTGCGGGTCGTGGTAGCCCGCGAAGGAGAACGAATGGAAGCTCTTGAGCCAGCCGTGGTCGGCATAGCCGCGTTCATCGCTGCGTCGAATCGTCAACATGGCGTCTCTCCTGAAAGAGGGCCGACACCCGGGTCGGCACCGTTGGAGAGAGTCTAGATTCTATTTTTTGGTATAAAAGCGCGTTTTGTCGCCTGTTTCATCCTATTCAATAGAATGGTCTCAGCGGTGCGTTCTCTCCGCCAACTCACGCACCAGTGCCAGGGCGGCTGCTTGCCCCTGTGTCTCCAGGCGCTCGACCAGAGCGCTACCCACCACCACCGCGTCGGCCACCGCGGCGACCGCGGCCGCGGCGTCACCATCGCGGATACCGAAGCCCACTGCCAGCGGCAAGGGGGTATGCTCGCGCAGCTGTGCCAGCGCCGTCCCGAGATCGCCTCTGGGGGCGCTGCCGGCGCGTCCGGTGATGCCGTTGTAGGCGATGCGATAGACGAAGCCGTCACCCTGGGCGAGCAGTGCCGGCAGCCGTTCGGCCGGGGTGGTCGGGGCGACCAGCGGAATCCGCGCCAGACCCAGATCCCGGGCCCGGGCGGTGAAGGCGGCGCCGTGCTCCGGCGGCAGGTCGACCACGATCAGGCCATCCACCCCCGCTGCCGCAGCGTCGCCGAGAAAGCGCGTCTCGCCGTAGCACTGGATCGGGTTGAGATAGCCCATCAAGACCAGCGGCGTGGCGGTGTCCTGGCGCCGGAACTCGCGCACCATATCGAGGGTGCCGGCCAGGGTCTGGCCGTCGCCCAGCGCGCGCTGGCCGGCGCGCTGGATCGCCTCGCCGTCGGCCATGGGATCGCTGAACGGCATGCCCAGCTCGATGATATCGGCGCCGGCGGCGGGCAGCTCTGCCAGCAGTGCCTGACTGCTGGCGCGGTCCGGGTCGCCGGCCATGACGTAGGTCACCAGCGCGGCGCGCTGCTCTGCCTGGCAGGTGGCGAAGCGCGCTGCGAGACGCGACGGCGGAGTGAGATCCTGCGGGCTCATGGGGTTGCCTCCTGCGCGGGTAGATGCTCGATGATGGTGGCCATGTCCTTGTCGCCACGGCCGCTCAGGCAGACCACCACGGAGGCCTCGGGCGGCAGCTCGGCGGCGACTCGGGTTGCCTCGGCCAGCGCGTGGGCCGACTCCAGCGCCGGCAGGATGCCCTCCAGACGGCAGCACAGCGCGACCGCGGCCAGCGCTTCGCTGTCGGTGACGCTGACATAGCGCGCACGCCCGCTGTCGTGGAGCCAGGCGTGCTCGGGGCCGATGCCGGGATAGTCGAGCCCGGCGGAGATCGAGTGGGCATCCTGGATCTGGCCGTCGGCGTTCTGCAGTAGATAGGTGCGGTTGCCGTGGAGCACCCCGGGGCTGCCGCCGTTCAGGCTGGCGGCGTGGCGCCCGCTCTCGATCCCTTCACCGCCGGCCTCGACGCCGATCAGCGCCACCGGGTCATCGAGGAAGGCGTGGAACAGCCCCATGGCGTTGGAGCCGCCGCCGACACAGGCGATCAGGCTGTGGGGCAGGCGTCCGGTCTTCTCGACGATCTGCGCCCGCGCCTCGCGGCCGATCACCGACTGGAAGTCGCGCACCATGCGCGGATAGGGCGCTGGGCCTGCCACCGTGCCGATCACGTAGAAGGTGTCATCGACGCTGGCGACCCAGGCGCGCAGGGCTTCGTTCATGGCGTCCTTGAGCGTCGCGGTGCCATTTTCCACCGCTACGATCCTGGCCCCGAGCAGGCGCATGCGCTGCACGTTGGGCTGCTGACGCTGGATGTCCTTGGCGCCCATGTAGATGGTGCAGGTCATACCCAGACGTGCCGCCACCGTGGCCACCGCCACCCCGTGCATGCCGGCGCCGGTCTCGGCGATCAGCCGGGTGCGCCCCATGCGCCGGGCCAGCAGCGCCTGGCCGAGGGCGTTGTTGATCTTGTGCGCGCCGGTATGGTTGAGATCCTCGCGCTTGAGATAGATGCGTGCGCCGCCGGCGTGGGCGCTCAGCCGCTCGGCCAGGTAGAGCGGCGTGGCGCGGCCGACGTAGTCGCACTGCAGTGCTGCCAGCTCGGCGTTGAAGTCGGGGTCCTGACGGGCGTCGTCGTAGGCGGCTTCGATCTCACCGATCAGCGGCATCAGCGTTTCGGCGACGTAGCGCCCGCCGTAGCCGTCGCTACCGCCGAAAAAGCCGTTTCTATCGGGATAGTCAGTCATTGCGGGGGGCTCCGGTTGGCATCATGGCGTCCACGTTAGCCTGGCGCGGGCACGGAAAAAATCGATAAACTCTCGCTGACCTGTGAGTAAATCTCACAATAGAGTGCCCGCGAGAACCTTGTGGGCGAGCCCGTCGACCGCGAGGATCGTCATGGTGCCAATCTCGTCACTCCCGTCGCTCAATGCGCTGCGCGCCTTCGATGCCGTGGCCCGGCTGAGTAGCGTCACCGCCGCCGCCGAAGAGCTGCATGTCACCCATGGTGCGGTCAGTCGCCAGCTGCGCACGCTCGAAGCCCACTTCGGCACGTCGCTGTTCGACAAGTCGGGGCGCGGGCTCGTGCTCACCGCCCACGGTCGCCTGCTGCAGCCGTCGATCCGTGAGGCTTTCGCCCGGCTCGGCGAGGGCTGCGCTGCGCTCTCCCGCGAGCTCGCAAGCCAACCCTTCACCCTGGCCTGCCCCGGCAGCCTGCTGGCGCGCTGGCTGATCCCGCGGCTCGACCGGCTCAATGCCGATCTGCCGGCGCTGCGTCTGCGCGTGGTCTCCAGCGAAGGGGAGCTCGATCCGCGGCGCGAGGATATCGATGCCACGCTGCGCTTCGCTGCACCGCCGTGGCCGGCGGATATCGCGGTGTTTCCGCTCCAGGCCGAGCGGATCGTCGCTGTGGCCACACCGGCGGTGTGGGCGCACACGCCTCACGCGACGGCCGATGCGATGCTGGGGGAGGCCACGCTGCTGGACACCGCCTCACGGCCGCAGGCGTGGCCGCAGTGGGCCGCGGCGATGGGTGGCGAGCCGGTGACGCTGGCCGCGGCACGTCAGCGCGGGCGCACCTTCGAGCATCTCTACTATCTGCTGGAGGCGGCGCTGGCAGGGCTGGGGGTGGCGATCGCCCCCGAACTGCTGGTGGCGAACGATCTGGCCCAGGGGCGGCTGGTGGCGCCCTGGCCGGCACAGGACACCGATGCCGCACTGGGGCTGTGGCTCGCCCCGGGGCGTGAGCGGAGCCGCGGCGAAAGTCTGGCGAACTGGCTGGCTAGAGAGCTGGCAGCGGGCTGATGCACCGGGGGCGCGTGCCAACGACGCTCAGCGTGGCTGGCGCGCCTGCTCACGGGCCTGCATGCGCTCCATGGCGCGGCGGTAGGAGCCGTTGCGCACCGCCCAGCGCATCACCGGGGCAATGGTGCGGATGCCGCCACGCACCGCGCGGCGTTCCGGCGCGGCGAGTTCGAGACTCAGCAGGGTGGCGGCCCAGGGCGGCAGCAGGTCGATGCCGGCGCGCATGAACAGCGCCTTCACCGGCTTGACCAGTGGGCTCGGCGGCAGCGCGTGGAGCAGAATCTCGGTCACCTCGCGGGTGCGCGTATCGCACACCAGATAGCGGCGCTGGTGCTCGAGGTAGGCATCGACCGCCGCGCGGCTGGTGGGCACCTGGGTCGCGCCCAGCGCCTTGGCCACGCGGGCGGTCTCGGCGAAGTAGCGATCCTGCTCGGCAAGCGACAGGTGCGGATTGCGGTAGCGCAGGTGGGCAGCGAGAAAGCGGCTCATCTCGGCCACATGGACCCAGGTGAGCAGCGCCGGGTCGCTGGCGGCATAGGCGCGGCCATCCGCGCTCGTTCCCTCCACCCCGGCATGCACCCGACGCACTCGCTCGAGCAGGCGTTCGGCGTCGTCGTGGGAACCGAAGGTGGTCACCGTGATGAACTGGCTGGTGCGGCGCAGGCGGCCGATCATGTCGTGGCGGAAGTTGGAGTGGTCCCACACCCCGGCCAGCGCCAGCGGGTGCAGCATCTGCAGCAGCAGGGCGCTGATGCCGCCGCACATCATCGAGGTGAAGTCGCCATGCACTCGCCAGGCCACGGTGTCGGGGCCGAACAGCCCCGGGTCGCCCTTGGGCTGGGTGTAATCGACCCCGCCGAGTGTGCGCCCGGTCAGATGGCTGATGCGCTTCTCGATGGCGTCGCGCAGGGGCGTGAACGGCGCGCTCATGGGGCTCGCTCGATGTCGTCGTCGGTGGTTGGCGTGGCGCTCGGCACGCCGGCGCGGATGGCCTTCGAGAAGGCCAGGCTGCCCTCAGTGTAGGGCACCGCCTGGGCGCGCGGGTCGATATAGCCGCGCTGGCGCAGCGTTTCCAGCGGTACGCCCTGGGCCAGGCCGCCGACATCGTGGACATAGCCGGGCAGATAGCCGGAGAGGATCAGCCGCGGGTCGCGTGGCAGGCCGTCGACGATCCGGGCGACCATGTCGAAGACGATGGTGGTGCAGTTGCTGGTCAGGGTGTTGTAGAACGCGGGCTCTGCATGCAGCCGTTCGGCCTCGTCGAGATAGGCCAGGAACAGCTCGCGCCGGGCCTGCGGGGTCAGCCCCACGCTGTAGAGGTAGACGTCTTCGCCGCGAACATTGCTGCGCAGGCGCAGGATATCGTTCTCGTCGGCGGCGATCAGATTGAGCTCGAACTGCTTGAAGAAGCCGCCGGCGATCGAGAACGCCTCGTTCCGCTCGCGGCGGATCTCCACCGAGAAGGTGAGGTGGCGGCCATCGTCGAAGCCGAAGCTGACCAGGGTGTGGGCGATCGCCGGACCCATCCAGTAGGAGACGATCATGTCCACGCTCGCAAGCGTCGAGAGGTCGTAGTCGCGGCTTTCCCAGCGCACCCGGGCGAGATCCGGGGTGAACCACTCGAAATCGCGCACGTTATCCAGGTGTACCCGGTCGCCGTGGCGTTCGACCACCAGCTGGCGCGCCACGTCCGGCGCCCAGTCGCGGTCGTTGCGGGGCGTCAGCTGCTGCCACCAGACGACCACGACCAGCAGCGCCAGGGCGAAGGCGAGGCGGGTGGCGAGACTCGCACGCTGCAGGCCGCGGTGTGACCGTGGGGGCTGCGGCCGAGCCGCGCTGCCGTGTGGCCGATAGCGGCGCCAGGCCGGGGCGAACAGGGCGGCGAGGCCGAGTATCACCCACAGGACGATGACCGCCAGCACCAGCGGACGCGGCCCTGGCAGGGCGAAGTGCAGCGCCAGGGCGCCCCAGGCAATGATCAGCGCCAGCGCCAGCCCGCGCAGGAGATGACCCATACCACGCAGCACTCGGCGCGTGCGGGAGGCGGGGGCGGGCGAATGGCGAGAGGGCTGTGCTGGCATGCGGGGCTTGCGTTCCTGTTCTGGGCCGCCCGGCGCGGCGGGCGCACCACGATGGTGCCGGAGTCCCGCCGTGGAGGGAAGCGCGGGGCGTTGCCGAGGGCGGGGCGAGAGGCGTTATACTAAAGTCTAATCTGAGTCTGTCCGCTGCCCCGACAGACTATCGTGTGATCATCACCATCCTGCTGGAGCCGCCGCAATCTCCGACTCGCTCTCCCACTCCCTGCGCCGCCTGTGGACCCTCGACAAGTTCGCCTACAGCCTGCGCGTGTTCATGGCCTTCAGCGGTGCCATGGCGCTGAGCTGGCAGCAGGACCAGATCGGGCTCGCCATCCCGCTGTTTCTGGGCATCATCGCCAGCGCCCTGGCCGAGACCGACGATAGCTGGGAGGGGCGGGTCAGAGCGCTGCTGGTGACTCTGGGGTGCTTCTTCGTCGCCTCGCTCAGCGTCGAGATACTGTTTCCGTGGCCGTGGCTGTTCGCACCGGGTCTGGCACTGTCGGCGTTCGTCCTGATCATGCTGGGTGCGGTGGAGCAGCGCTACGCCACCATCGCTTCGGCGACCCTGATCCTCTCGGTCTACTCGATGATCAATATCGAGCAGCACGGCGGGACCAGCGAGGATGTGTGGCGTCAGCCGCTGCTGCTGGTGACAGGTGCCGCGTGGTACGGGGTCATCTCGGTGGTGTGGTGTGCGCTCTTCTCGCGCCAGCCGGTGAAGCAGAGCATGGCCCAGCTCTACCGTGAGCTGGGCACCTATCTGATCATCAAGGCGACCCTGTTCGAGCCGCTGCGCGGGCTCGACGTGGAGGCGCGCCGGGTCGAGCTGGCGCGCCAGAACGGGCGCGTGGTGAGCGCGCTCAATCAGGCCAAGGAGATGATCTTCCGGCGTCTCGAAGGCCAGCGCACCAGCCGCAAGCTCAATCGCTATCTGCGTCTCTACTTCATCGCCCAGGATATCCACGAGCGCGTCAGCGCCTCGCACTACCCCTATTCGGCGCTGGCCGAGACCTTCTTTCATCACGACGTGCTGTTCCGCTGCCAGCGTCTGCTCGACCAGCAGGGGCGGGCGTGCAAGCGGCTGGCCAAGGCGCTGCTGCTGCGCCAGCCGTTCGATCACGGCTTGAGCGAGCAGGCGCTGGAGGACCTGCGCGCCTCGATCGTCTATTTGCGTGCCCAGCGCAACCCCGCCTGGACCCCGCTACTGCGCTCGCTGCAGGCGCTGGGGCGCAATCTGGCGACGCTGGAGGATCAGCTCTCACGCGCCCACAACCCCGATATGGTCGCCGACCAGCAGGATGCCAGCCTGTTCAACCGCTCGCCGCGCAGCCTCAAGGATGCCTGGGAGCGGGTGCGCCTCAACCTGACCCCGGGCTCGCCGCTGTTCCGCCACGCGTTGCGGCTCTCCACCGCGCTCTTGGTAGGCTACGGCGTGCTGCATCTGGTTCACCCCACCCAGGGGTTCTGGATCCTGCTCACCACGCTGTTCGTATGTCGGCCCAACTTTGGCGCCACCCGGCGCTTTCTGTACCAGCGTATCGTCGGCACCGTGCTCGGGCTGGTGGCCGGCTGGGCGTTGATCAGCCTGTTCACCGACCCGCTGATGCAGTCGCTGATCGCGATCGCCGCCGGGGTGGTGTTCTTCGCCAATCGCGAGAAGCACTATGTGATCGCCACCGCCGCCATCACCACCCTGGTGCTGGCGAGCTTCAACCAGGTCGGCGACGGCTTCGACCTGATCCTGCCGCGCCTGATCGATACCCTGATCGGCGCGCTGATCTCCGGCCTGGCGGTATTCTTGATCCTGCCCGACTGGCAGGGGCGGCGGCTGCACAAGGTGGCCGCGGCGGCGCTGGCCAACAGCACCGCCTATCTGCGCGAGATCATTCATCAGTACGAGAGCGGCAAGCAGGACGATCTCGCCTATCGGCTGGCGCGGCGCAACGCCCACAACGCCGACGCTGCGCTCTCCACCGTGCTTTCCAACATGCTGCAGGAGCCGGGCCACTACCGGAAGAAGGACGCCGATGAGGGGTTCCGCTTCCTGGTCGCCTCGCACACCCTGCTGGGCTATCTTTCGGCGCTGGGGGCCCACCGTGGCAGCGTCAGCGCCAGCGCCCAGGATGCTGAGCTCTACGCTGCCGCGCGCACCCTGGCGGATCGCTTCGATGCGCTGGCGGCGCGGCTGGCCGCGCGCGAAATGCCCCCCGACCCCAAGGCCGTGCAGGCCGAACTGATGGCGGTGTTCGAGCGCGAGCCGACCAGCGCCCAGGACGACGCCGACGACGAGCGCCGCCTGATCCAGGGCCAGCTGCTGCACATCGCGCGCCAGCTGACGCCGCTGCACGACGCCGCCGAGCGGCTGATCGCCCGGCCCGCCGAAAGCGCCTCGGGCACTTCCGCCCCGGCCTGAGGCTAGGCCGCGCGCTCACCCTGAGCATCCCGCGGGTTTTACATCGATCTCTCTCGCCGGTGCTCTCGATTGCACTCGGTCTGGGACCTGGCCTGACCTCGCACCTGGACTAACGTCGAGGGCGCCGGCGTTTGACTTCCGACGGCGCTAGGACGAGCATGAGCCGTTCTTGAGCATTTTTGTGAATTTTTCACAAAATGCATCATCCGCTCTCGAGGGTGACTCGTGATTCCCAGCCAGCGCCGCCAGCAGCTGCTCGACCTGCTCGATATCCACAGCGTGCTCGGTATCGCCGAGCTCGCCACCCATCTGGCGGTCTCGCACATGACCGTGCGCCGCGACATCCAGCGTCTCGAGCAGGCCGGGCAGGTGCTCTCGGTCAGCGGCGGTGTGCGCCGGATCGCACCCCTTCATCACGAGCCCGCCTGGCCGCTCAAGGCCGCCACCAACATCGCGGCCAAGCGCGCCATCGCCCGCCATGCCGCCTCGCTGGTCAAGCCGGGCCAGACCCTTTATCTGGATGCCGGGACCACCCTCTACGAGCTGGCGGCGCTGCTCACCGGCCACCGCGAACTGTGCGTGATCACCAACAGCTTCCAGGTCAGTGCGCTGCTCGCCGACTACCCGCAGATCGAGCTGCACCACGCCGGCGGCCGGGTCGACCCCGACAACCACGCCACCGTGGGGCCGGCGGTGGCGGCCTATCTGAGCGGCGTCAATCTGGATCTGGCCTTCTTCAGCTCGTCCTCGTGGCATCTAGAGCGCGGCCTGACCACGCCGGACGAGGCCAAGCTGGTGGTCAAACAGCAGCTGCTGCACAGCGCCGCGCGGCGGGTGCTGCTCGCCGACAGCGCCAAGTACGGCCGCTTCGGGCGCTTTCGCGCCTGCTCGCTGGAGGCGTTCGATCTCATAGTCACTGACGATGCGCTGGCGCTCAAGGTGCGCCGGGCGCTGGCCGAGGGCGGCATTCGCAGCAGCTGCGTGCCCGTCAACGAGCCCGCCGCCGCCGAGGGCGGACGACACCCTCACCCCGACCTATTTCTCAACCGCTAGCCCAGGAGCCCCACGATGCCTCTGATTGGCTGTATCGCCGACGATTTCACCGGCGGCACCGACCTCGCCAACAATCTGGTCAAGAGCGGGTTTCGTACCCGCCAGGTCATCGGCGTGCCCGATAGCGACAGCCCAAACGAGCCGGTGGATGCCGTCGTGGTCGCGCTGAAATCGCGCAGCATCCCTGCCGCGGACGCCGTCTCCCAGTCGCTGGCGGCGCTCGCGTGGCTGCGTCGCCAGGGCTGCGAGAAGTTCTACTTCAAGTACTGCTCCACCTTCGACTCCACCCCCGAGGGCAACATCGGGCCGGTGGCCGAGGCGCTGATGGCTGCGCTGGGGGTCGATGGCACGCTGTTCTGCCCGGCCTTTCCGGCCACTGGGCGCACGGTCTATCAGGGGCATCTGTTCGTGGGCGACCGCCTGCTCAACGACAGCGGCATGGAGCGGCATCCGCTCAACCCGATGCGCGACGCCGATCTGGTGCGCTGGCTGGGGCAGCAGACCCAGGCCGCCACCGGCCTGGTCGACCACGCCTGCCTGAGCCGCGGCGAGGCGGCCACGCGTGAACGTATCGATCAGCTGATCGCCGAGGGGCGGCCGCTGATCGTCACCGACACCCTGGACGATGCCCAGCTCACCACCCTGGCCCGCGCCAGCGCCCATCTGCCGCTGGTCACCGGCGGCTCGGGGTTGGCGCTCGGCCTCGGCGCGCTCTACCAGCCGGCGGTCAGTGACCCCGGCCAGCTGCCGTCGGCCCAGGGCAGTGCGGTGATCCTGGCCGGTAGCGCCTCGCGCCGCACCCGCGAGCAGATCGAGCACGCCACTGCGCGTCTGCCCACCTATACCCTCGACCCGCAGCGCCTGGCTGATGACTTCGACGCCACCCTCGAGGCGGTCATGGCCTGGGCCACGCCGCAGCTCGGCGAGACGCCGCTGCTGATCCACAGCGACACCCGACCCGAGGCGGTCGAGGCGGCCCAGGCGCAGCTCGGGGTCGAGGCCGCCGGGGCGCTGATCGAGCGCGCCCTGGCGACCCTGGCCGAGCGCCTGCTCGCCCAGGGCGTGCGCCAGTGGATCGTCGCCGGCGGCGAAACCTCCGGGGCGATCGTGCAGGCGCTGGGGATCGCGGCGCTGCGCATCGGTCCCGAGATCGCCCCGGGGGTGCCCTGGACCCACGCCGCCACCGCCGAAGGCGATATCCATCTGGCGCTGAAGTCAGGCAACTTCGGCGCCCCCGAGATGTTCACCAGCGCCTGGGAGATCATTCGATGAGCGACGCCACCACCGAACGCCAGCTACGCCAGCGCATCGCCACCCTGGGCCAGCGTCTCTATGCCCGCGGCCTGAGCCCGGGTACCAGCGGCAATATCAGCGTGCGTCTCGACGAGCAGAGCTGGCTGTGCACGCCGACCAACTCCTGCATGGGCGAACTCGAGCCGGAGGCGATCAGTCGGCTCGACTGGGAAGGCAACCATCTCGGCGGCGAGCCGCCGAGCAAGGAGTCCTTCTTCCATCTGGCCTACTACCGCCATCGGCCGGCGGCGCAGGCGATCGTCCACCTGCACTCGAGCTACTCCAGCGCGGTGGCCTGTCTCGACGATCTCGACCCGCACAACGCGCTGCCGCCGATCACCCCCTACTTCGTGATGCGCATCGGCAACCTGCCGCTGCTGCCGTACCGCCGCCCCGGCGATGCGCGGCTGGGCGACGACATCGCCCGCTATGCGTCCAAGCACGCCGCGGTGCTGCTGGCCAATCACGGCCCGGTGGTGACCGGCAAGACGCTCGACGCCACGGTCAGCGCCGCCGAGGAGCTGGAGGAGACCGCCAAGCTCTACCTGCTGCTGCGCGACAAGCCCTACCGCGAACTCAACCGGTCGCAGATCGAGGAGCTCAAGGAGGTGTTCGGCGCCGAGTGGGAGAGCTGAGCAGGGGAAGTAGAAGAGAAAAAAGAGGGAAGACATGCCTGCGCCGGACGGGCGCAGGCGGTTGGTGGTACCCGTCTACGTCTAGGTGGTACACGCAAAGTCGGTGATCACCGTAGCCCCCACACCCTGGAACGAATCCATCGCCATCAGCGCCGCCGGCGCTTCGGCCAGGCCAATACGCCGACCGACCAGCCGCGCCGGATCGAGCCGGCCGTGGCGCACCATGTCGAGCATGGCGCCGTAGCGGTGCGCCTGCATGCCGTGGCTGCCCAGAATCTCCAGCTCCTCGGCGATCACCCGGTGCATGGGCAGCGGCGGCGACTGCTGGTCCCCCGCCATCAGCCCCACCTGCACATGCTTGCCGCGGGTGCGCAGACTCAGGATCGAGTTCTGACAGGTGAGCCGGCTGCCCAGCGCGTCCAGCGAAACATGGGCACCGCCCTGGCTAAGTTCGCGGACCGCTGCGACGACATCCGCACACTGCGTGGCATTCAGCGTCGCCGTGGCGCCGAGTTCCCGCGCCAGGCGCAGTTTGGCGTCGTCGATATCCACCGCTATCACCTGTGCGCCCAGCGCGCTGGCGATCATGATCGCCGAGAGGCCGACCCCGCCGCAGCCGTAGACGCTGACCCACTGCCCGCCGCTGACCCGGCCCTGATCGACCACCGCGCGGAAGGCGGTGGCGAAACGGCAGCCGAGGCCCGCGGCGGTGGCGAAGTCCATGCTCTCGGGCAGTGCGACCAGGTTGAGATCGGCCTGCTGCAGACTGGTGTACTCGGCGTAGGAGCCCCACTGGGTGAAACCGGGCTGCACCTGGTGGTGGCACACCTGCTGGTGGCCGCCGCGGCACTCGTGGCAGGCGCCGCAGCCGCTGACGAAGGGCACGGTGACCCGCGCGCCCGGCTGCCAGCGGGTCACCTCCTTGCCCACCGCGACGATGGTGCCGGCCAGCTCGTGCCCGGGCACGTGGGGCAGCACGATGTCGCTGTCGTGCCCCATCCAGGCGTGCCAGTCGCTGCGGCACAGCCCCGACGCCTCTACTCGCACCACGACACCATGAGGCTCGGGTGAGGGATCGGGCACGGTCTGGATACTGGGAGGTGTCTGGAAGCTTTCGAAGACCACGGCTTTCATGGCAATGACTCGTACGCTGGAGAGTGGGAGAGACGCGGCGTGACGACTGGCCGATCCTGTGAGACAGGCTACCGCGAATGGCCGAAATAGCTTTGCGTTATTTCCCCTCATCGCGTCTGGATGGCAAGCTTGTTTTAGCGAATCGCCAGAATAGAGAAGGATCTTCCCTTGAAGCCGCTGGATGATATCAATCTGCGCCTGCTGGATCTGTTGCAGCAGGATGGCCGCATGACCAACGCCCGGCTGGCCGAAGCCCTGGCGCTGAGCGAGACGCCGTGCTGGCGACGGCTCAAGCGCCTGGAAGAGGAGAAGCTGATCACCGGCTATCAGGCCAATCTGGATCGCAAGCGGCTGGGCCTGGGGGTGCTGGCCTTCGTCCAGCTCAACTGCTCGGAGCACGATGCCGGCTCGGTGGCGGCGTTCGAGCGGATCATCCACGCCAGCCCCAACATCCTCGCTTGCCACAACACCACCGGCGACGACGACTTCCTGCTGATCATCGTGGCCAAGGATCTGGACGACTACAGCCAGCTCGTGGAGCGCGAGCTGCGACGGCTGCCGGGGGTGACCAATATCCGCTCCAGCCTGTCGCTGCGCGAGGTGAAGTCGACCAACCGGCTGCCGCTGGGGTGAGATGTCAGCCTTACTGGCGCCGCGTTGGACGTCTCACACCTGCCCGTACCGGCCCGCCTCGTCGCCGAGCCAGCGCTGGATCAGCGCCGGGGCCACGTCGGGGGCCTCTTCGAGCAGTGCCGTTGCCAGCGCGGTGACCGTGTCGAGCAGGTCGCGGTCGCGCTCCAGATCGGCGATCTTCATCTGCGCCAGCCCGGTCTGGCGCGTGCCCAGCACCTCGCCGGGGCCGCGCAGTTCGAGATCCTTCTCGGCGACCTTGAAGCCGTCGGTGGTGTCGCGCAGGATGCCCAGGCGCTCACGCGAGTGGTGCGACAGCGGCGGGTGGTAGAGCAGCACGCAGTAACTGTCGACGCGCCCGCGGCCGACCCGGCCCCGCAGCTGATGCAGCTGGGAGAGCCCCAGGCGCTCCGGGTTCTCGATAATCATCAGGCTGGCGTTGGGCACGTCGACCCCCACTTCGATCACCGTGGTCGCCACCAGCAGATCGAGCTCGCCACGCTTGAAGGCGTCCATCACCTCACCCTTCTCGGCGGCCTTCATGCGCCCGTGGACCAGCCCGATCTGGAGTGCCGGCAGCGCTTCGGTCAGGGTGTCGCGGGTGACCTCGGCGGCCTGACAGGTGAGTGCCTCCGACTCTTCGATCAGCGTGCACACCCAGTAGGCCTGGCGACCCTCGGCGCAGGCGCTGCGGATGCGCTCGATCACCTCCGGGCGGCGCTCGTCGGGCACTGCCACGGTATGCACCGGGGTGCGCCCCGGCGGCAGCTCGTCGATCACCGAGAGGTCGAGATCGGCGTAGGCGCTCATCGCCAGGGTGCGCGGGATCGGCGTGGCGGTCATGATCAGCTGATGCGGGGTCAGGCCGCCGTTCTCGCCCTTCTGGCGCAGCGCCAGGCGCTGGTGCACACCGAAGCGGTGCTGCTCGTCGATCACCGCCAGCCCCAGGCGCTGGAAGCTGACGTCATCCTGGAACAGCGCATGGGTGCCCACCACCACCTGGGCGCGGCCATCGGCGATCGCCGCCTTGGTGTCGCCGCGCGCCTTGCCCTTGAGCTTGCCGGCGAGCCAGCCCACCTCGATGCCCAGCGGTTCGAGCCAGCTGCGGAACTGGCGGAAGTGCTGCTCGGCGAGAATCTCCGTCGGCGCCATCACCGCGGCCTGGCAGCCGCCGGCGACCGCGGCCAGCACCGCCATCGCGGCGACCACCGTCTTGCCCGAGCCGACATCGCCCTGGACGAGCCGCAGCATCGGCACCTCGCGCTCCAGGTCGCGCCCAATCTCGTCGAGCACGCGGCGCTGGGCCTGGGTCAGCGAGAACGGTAGCTGGGTCAGAAAGCGCGCCTGCAGGTGGCCGCTGCCGGCGAGCTTGGGGGCGCCGTCGGTCTGAATGCGCAGGCGCACCTGACGCAGGCTCAACTGGTGCGCCAGCAGCTCCTCCAGCGCCAGCCGGCGCTGGGCCGGATGGCGCCCGGTGGCGAGCACCTCTTGGGGGGCGTCCGGCGGCGGCTCGTGCAGATAGCGCAGCGCTTCGAGCAGGCCGGGCAGGCGAAAGCGCTGGCGCAGCGTCGCGGGAATCCACTCCGGCAGCGCCTCCGGCGCCTCCGGCGCCTCCGCCAGGCGCTTCAGCGCCTGCTGGATCAGCGCCCGCAGGCGCGGCTGGGCGAGCCCCTCGGTGGCCGGGTAGATGGGGGTCAGGTGCTCGTCCACCGGCGGCGCTTCGCTCTGCACCAGACGGTATTCGGGGTGGTAGATCTCAAGCCCGGTGCTGCCGGCGCGGGCTTCGCCGAAGCAGCGCACCTGTACGCCCTTGACGAACTGCTGCTGCTGGGCCGGCGAGAAGTGGAAGAAGCGCAGGCTGAGAATGCCGGAGCCATCCTTGAGCCGCACCAGCAGGCTTCGCCGGCGCCCGCGAATCACGTCGGCGGCGCTCACCTCGCCCTCGACCACCGCCTCGGTCCCTGCCCGCAGGGTGCCGATCGGGGTGATCCGGGTACGATCCTGATAGCGCAGCGGCAGATGGAACAGCAGATCGGCGATCTGGACGATCCGCAGCCGGGCCAGCTTGAGCGCGAGTGCTTCGCCGACGCCGGCGAGGTCGGTGACCGGTGCGTCGAGGCTCATGCCGCCTCGACGTCGCTACCGTGAACCTGATCGATCGCCTGGATCAGCGCATCGATCGCGCGCGGCCGCGGGAAGCTGGCACGCCAGGCCAGGGCCACGCTGCGGGTAGGGGCGTCACCCTTGAACGGCCGGCTCTCGAGCAGGCCACCCTCGTAGTGGCTGGTGCCGATGGCCAGCTTGGGCAGCACCGTGATGCCGAGCCCCGAGGCGACCATGTGGCGGATCGTCTCGAGCGAGCCACCTTCGGCGATCAGGGTGTTCTCGGGGTTGTTGAGCTGGGCGCTGATCGCCGGGCACGCCTCGAGAATCTGGTCGCGGAAGCAGTGGCCCTCGCCGAGCAGCAGCAGGCGCTCCTTGAGCAGATCCTCCTTGTCGATCGCCGCGCGCTCGGTCCACGGGTGGTCGGCCGGCAGCAGGATCTCGAACGGCTCCTGATACAGCGTCTTGGTGACCACGTCCGGCTCGTTGAACGGCAGCGCGACGAAGATCGCATCCAGCTCGCCGCTACGCAGCTTGCGCCGCAGCACGCCGGTGAAGCTCTCTTCGATGTACAGCGGCATCTGCGGGGCGATGCGCGACAGCGCCGGAATCAGATGCGGGAACAGATAGGGGCCGATGGTGTAGATGGCGCCGATGCGCAGCGGGCTGATCAGCTGGTCCTTGCCCTCGCTGGCCATCTCCTTGATCAGCGTCGCCTGTTCCAGCACGCGGTGGGCCTGCTCGACGATACGCTCGCCCAGCGGCGTCACCTGGACGGTGGATTTGGAGCGCTCGAACAGCGCGATGCCCAGCTCCTCCTCGAGCTTCTTGACCGCCACCGACAGCGTCGGCTGCGAGACGAAGCAGCGCTCGGCAGCGCGACCGAAGTGACGCTCCTGAGCCAAGGTTACGATGTAACGGAGTTCTGTTAGAGTCATGAGGTGGGACCGAAAGGCTCCCTTTATTCGCAGAGAAGAGAATCATCGCAAAGGGCCGTAGACGTCACCCACGTCCGCGACCTGAGACCGTCTCTCGTGGTCATTCGTGTCTTCACGGATGCATTAACAAGGATGTTTTACCAAGAGGCCAGGGAAAGGTGAAGAAAACCACATTAATTCTAGGTTGCGGCGATATCGGCACCCAGCTCGGCAAGCAACTGATCGCCGCCGGGCACCGGGTGATCGGCGCGCGGCGTAACGCCGGCGCGCTGGAAGGCACCGGGATCGAGCCGGTGGCGCTGGACGTCACCGACGACGCGGCCTTGGCCGCGCTGCCGGACGCCGATTTCGTGATCTACGCGGTGACCGCCGACCGCTTCGAAGAGAGCGCCTACGCCGCGGCCTACCCGGAAGGGCTCAAGGCGGTGATCGCCCAGTTCGCCCAGCGCGAGACCCCGCCCAAGCGGCTGTTCTTCGTCTCCTCGACCAGCGTCTACGCCCAGCAGGGCGGCGAGGAGGTCGACGAGACCTCGCCCACCGAGCCCAACGGCTTCTCCGGCACGCTGATGCGCGAAGCCGAGCAGGCGCTGCTCGACCATACGCTGCCGGGTACCGTGGTGCGTCTCTCCGGCATCTACGGCCCGGGCCGCGACCGCCTGATCCGCCAGGTGAAGGAGGGCCGGATCGCCGCCGCCAACCCGCCGATGTACTCCAACCGCATTCATCGCGACGACTGCGCCGGGGTGCTGGCGCATCTGATCGGGATGGCCGAGCGCGACGAGGCGCTGGAGTCGATCTATCTCGCCAGCGACGGCGAGTCGGCGCCGCTCCACGAAGTGATGGCGTGGATCGCCAAGCAGCTCGAGGTGGAAACGCCGGAGGTGATCCAGTCACCGCTGCGCCGGCGCTCGAGCAAGCGCTGCAACAACGCCCGCCTGCGCGCCTCGGGCTACACCTTCCACTACCCCTCCTTCCGCGAAGGCTACGCCGATATCCTCAAGCAGGGCGGTTTTCTAACGGCCAAGGAGAAGGCATGAGGTGGGCGCGCAAGCTCGACGCGCGGCCACCTGCCTGTGACGGTTCGACGACAAATCGATGTCGATCCGGTGACGTAATTTCCCAACCTGCTGAAATCTCTCATAAAGCGCCTCCGGGCGCTTTTTTTGTGCCCCGCGCCAACGCCCGATCTGTCACCCCTTCTTAATTGTCTAGACGAATAAGCGTCACACGACGTCGCCAGACTGTGCTCAACACTTCGGGGCCAGGGGTTCATGACCCGACTCACGGCCCGACACTTTCCGGGACGAATCGTATGACTGCCATCGTTAGCGTCGAACGGCTCGACAAATCCTTCGGCACCCATGCGGCGCTGCGCGAGATCGGTTTCGAGATCCACGCCGGCGAGCTGGTCACGCTGATCGGGCCGTCGGGGTCGGGCAAGTCGACCCTGCTGCGTCACCTCATCGGTCTGAGCCGCGCCGACCGCCAGTCGCACAGCCATGTCCGGGTACTGGATCGCGACGTGCAGCGCGGCGGGCGTCTGCTCGGCGCCAGCCGCGAACAGCGCCGTCGCTGCGGCTACATCTTCCAGCAGTTCAACCTTGCCGGCCGGTTGAGCGTCATGACCAACGTGCTGGTCGGCCATCTCGGCGCGATGCCGCGCTGGCGCGCCCTGACCGGTCGCTTCACCCACCAGGAGCGGGACAAGGCGCTGCGCGCCCTCGAACGGGTCGGCATCGTCGGGTTGGCCCAGCAGCGCGCCAACACGCTGTCGGGCGGTCAGATGCAGCGCGTCGCCATCGCCCGGGCGCTGGTGCAGGAGGCGGAGGTGATCTTCGCCGACGAACCGATCGCCTCTCTCGACCCGCGTAGTGCGCGGGAGGTGATGGAGATCCTGCAGCGCATCAATCATGAGGATGGCCGCACCATCGTCGTCACCCTGCATCAGGTCGACGTCGCCCGTCGCTACTGTCGCCGCGCCATCGCCCTGAAGCAGGGGCGCCTCTACTACGACGGACCGATCGCCGGCCTCACCGACGCGCGCCTGCAGGCGCTGTATGAGCACGCCGGTCTCGACGAGCTCGAATCCCGCCAGCCCGACCAGCGAATCGCGCCGCCGCTGCATGCGGTGGGTTGAGCCGGGCAGCGCACGCGCCATGACCACATTTCATTACCCACGCGTTAACACCACGACACCCAAAGGAAACGCCATGATCTCCTCCCTGTTACGCCGCACGGCACTGCCGCTGATCGCCGGGCTCGGCCTGCTCGGCGCAACGCTCGCCGCGGGTTCCGCCCAGGCCGCCGACGAGCCGCTGCGCTTCGGCATCATCTCCACCGAATCGAGCACCAACCAGGCCACCCAGTGGCAGCCGTTCCTGGATGACATGTCCGAGGCCCTGGGCGTCAAGGTCGAGCCGTTCTTCGCCACCGACTACGCCGCGGTGATCCAGGCGATGCGCTTCGACAAGATCGATCTGGCTTGGTACGGCAACAAGTCGGCGATGGAAGCGGTCGATCGCGCCGGCGGTGAGATCTTCGCTCAGACCGTCGCCGCCAATGGGGCGCCGGGTTACTGGAGCCTGCTGATCGTCAACAAGGACAGCCCCTACAACAGCGTTCAGGACATTCTCGCCAATGCCAGCAAGCTCACTTTCGGCAATGGCGACCCCAACTCCACCTCGGGCTATCTGGTGCCGGGTTACTACATCTTCGCCAAGAATCACGTCGACCCCAATACCGCCTTCAAGCGCACCCTGAACGCCAACCACGAGACCAATGCGCTGACCGTGGCCAACGGCCAGGTCGATGTCGCCACCTTCAATACCGAGAGCATGGAGCGCCTGGAACTCACGCATCCCGACAAGGCCGCCCAGCTCAAGGTGATCTGGAAGTCACCGTTGATCCCGTCCGACCCGCTGGTCTGGCGCACCAATCTGCCGCAGCAGACCAAGGACGAACTGCGCCAGTTCTTCCTCGATTACGGCGAAACCGCCGAGCAAAAGCAGGTTCTCGAGCCGCTGCAGTGGTCTGGCTTCGCCGCTTCCGACAACGATCAGCTGCTGCCGATTCGTCAGCTCGAGCTGTTCAAGCAGCGCGCCCAGGTCGCCGCCGACGACTCCCTCGATACCGACGCCAAGCAGCAGCAACTGGCCGACCTCGACGCCCGTCTCGAATCGCTGAACCAGCGCCTGGAAGCCCGCGACAAGCAGGCCGACAGCACCACCGCGATGGTCGACTAAGGCCGCGTTCAGCGCGGGCGGCAGGGCACCCATAGCGTCCTGCCGCCAACGCTAGCGCCACCCCGGCCTTCACCGATTTCGTCAGGACAACGCACATGCAAAGCGCCGCTTCCTTCGATATCCGCGCCCGCTCCGGCAGGCGCCGCTGGACCACGCTGCTGGGCTGGGCCATTGCCGTCATCGTGCTGGGCTGGGCCTGGCAGGGCGCCGAGATGGCGCCCAGCCTGCTGTTCCAGAACGCCGGCAACATGGCGACCCTGGCCGCCGACTTCGTGCCGCCCACCTTCGGCCGTCTCGACCACTACATCGATCAGATGCTGGTCACCATCCAGATCGCCATCTGGGGCACGCTGCTGGCAGTGCTGTTCGCGATCCCCTTTGGCCTGCTCTCGTCGGACAACCTGGCGCCGTGGTGGATCAACCAGCCGGTGCGGCGGCTGATGGACGCCTGCCGCGCGATCAACGAACTGGTCTTCGCGATGCTGTTCGTGGTCGCCGTCGGGCTCGGCCCCTTCGCCGGCACCCTGGCGCTGTTCGTGCATACCACCGGGGTGCTCGCCAAGCTCTTCTCGGAAGCGGTAGAGGCCACCGACGCCGGGCCGATGGAGGGCATCCGCGTCACCGGTGCCGGGCGCCTGGAAGAGATCGTGTTCGGCCTGATCCCCCAGGTTCTGCCGCTGTGGATCTCGGTCAGCCTCTATCGCTTCGAATCCAACATCCGCTCCGCCACCGTGCTCGGCATGGTCGGCGGCGGCGGTATCGGGGTGTCGCTGTGGGAGACCATGCGCGGTTTCCAGTACACCGAGACCGCCACGATCATGCTGGTGATCATCGTCGCCGTGACGCTGCTGGATATGGTGTCGCAGCGTGTTCGCAAGCGCTTCATCTAGGCCATCACGAAAACTGCCTGCGCTCGCCCATACCGCGTTAAAAATCGGCTCAAAATGCTCATTTACACACACGTAAACTCCGCTTTTTCGCCAATTTTTGCCTTGTCTGGGCGTCGCTCGGCGACTTTTCGTAGACGGCCTGGAGGATATTCCAATCCAGGTTTGAGCGTATCCGATGATGTCTAGACAAGTTTTGACACTACCCCGCTACCGCGAACTGGCCGAGGTGCTGGTGCGCGAGGTCCGCGCCGACTATGCCCCGGGCGATCTGCTGCCGACTGAGGCGCGGCTCGCCAAGCGCTTCGCGGTCAACCGCCACACCGTGCGGCGCGCGCTGGACGAACTGGTCGCCGCTGGCATGGTGACCCGCCATCAGGGGCGTGGCACCCAGGTCGTCGACCGCCGACTCGACTACACCGTCAGCGCCGGCAGCAAGGTGACCCAGAACCTGGCCGGCCTCGGCCTGCCCTCGACGACCTGCTGTCTCGAGCAGGGGCTGGTGACGCCCCCCGAGGCTATCGCCCAGCGCTTCGGGCGGCCGGCCAGCGAGCCGCTGCTGCGGGTCGATACCGTGCGCACCGTCGACGACGCCCCGCTGATGCGCCTGCGCCACTGGTTCGATCCCGCGCGGGTGCCAGGCTGGTTGACGCGCTATCGCGGCGGCTCCACCCGCGCCCTGCTGACCCAGCACTACGGCCTGCAGCTGCATCGGCGGCGGGTGCGCATCGACGCCGTCGGCGCCGATCGCGACGACACCCGCTGGCTGCAGTGTCCGCTCAACGCTCCGCTGCTGGTGATGACCAGCGACAACACCGACGCCGATGGCGTGCTGGTGGAAGTCTCCGTGGGGCGTGCGCGCGCCGATCGGCTCTCCTATCACGTTGATTTCGATGAGGACGACACATGACTCGCACCTCCCGAGGCGCCCGCCAGCGGCTGCTGGCGCTCTCCTCCCGGCAGCACATCGAGGCCCACTGGGGCGCGCTGGGCCGGCTGCCCGACCATCGCTGCCTGCGCGGGCCGGAGACCGGCATGGCGATGCTCAAGGGGCGCATCGGCGCCACCGGTAACGCGTTCCACCTGGGTGAGATGACCCTGACCCGCGCCAGCGTGGCGCTCGATGACGGCACCGTCGGCCACGGCTGGGTGCGCGGTCGCGACCATCGCCACGCTGAACTGATCGCGCTGGCCGACGCCGTCGCCCAGCACGCGGCGTGGCAGGAAGCCCTCGAGACCCGGGTGCTGGCGCCGCTGGCCGACGAGCTCGCCGCGCGCCAGCGCCGGGATGCCGCCACTGCCGCTGCCACCCGGGTCGATTTCTTCACGCTGGTCAGGGGGGAGTGACGATGGCGCAGAGAGAGAGGGGGACAAAAGAGAGGATGGAAAGAGAAAGCATGGACAGAGACGCGGTGCGTGCAGTCTGGCCCGGGCTGGCCGACCCCGCCCACGATAGCCAGCGCCTGTTCCGCCAGATCCTCGGCGCGATGTCCGAACCGGGCACGCTGGCGACGCTGGCCGTGCCGGCACCGCCCCAGACATCGCCGAGTGACGCCCTCGGGGCCGCGCTGTGGGGCGTGGTACTGACGCTCTGCGATCTCGAGACACGCGTCTGGGTCGCCGCCGACCTCGACTCGCCGGCCCTGCGCCAGGCGCTGACCTTCCACACCGGGGCGCGCATCACCGACGACCCGGCGAGTGCCGATTTTGCGCTGCTGACCCATGACGCCTTCGATCCAGAGATGCCGTTTGCGCTGGGCAGCGATACCTACCCCGACCGCGGCACCACGCTGCTGGTCGCCGTCGAGCGGCTGGAAAACGATTCGAACGAGGCACGCGGCGATAACAACAGCTGGCGGCTCAGTGGCCCCGGTATCGCCGACTCGCGGCTGCTCGATATCGGTGACAGCCCCGGCTGTCGGCGGCTGATGAGCCGCCTTGGCGCCAATCGCACCAGCTTCCCCCAGGGGTTGGACATGATCTTCGGCTGCGGCGCGCGGCTGGCGGCGGTGCCACGCAGCACCCGCGTCACGCGTGCCGATGCCAAGGAGGTGAACTGATGTACGTTGCCGTCAAGGGAGGCGAGCAGGCCATCGCCAGTGCCCACCGCTGGCTGGCCGACCGCCGTCGCGGCGATCGCGAGCGTGCGGAACTCGAGGTCGCCCAGATCGGCGATCAGCTGCGCTTGGCCGTCGACCGGGTGATGAGCGAAGCCTCGCTCTATGATCCTGAACTCGCCGCGCTGGCGTTCAAGCAGGCCAGTGGCGATCTCACCGAGGCCGTGTTCCTGCTGCGCGCTTATCGCACCACGCTGCCGCGGCTGGCGGTGAGCGAGCCGCTCGACACTGCCGGCATGCGCATCGAACGGCGCATCAGCGCCACCTACAAGGACATTCCCGGCGGCCAGATTCTGGGCCCGACCTACGACTACACCCATCGTCTGCTCGACTTCCTCCAACTGGCCGGCGCCGAGGTGCCGCCCGCCGAGACCCGTGACGACGTCACCGACGCCGAACCCTGCCCGCAGATTCTCGCGCTACTCAACGATGAGGGCCTGGTGGAGCAGGCGATCGACGACGGCCGCGAGCCCATGGATATCACCCGCGATCCGCCGGATTACCCGATGGGCCGCGCCGCCCGGCTGCAGATGCTGGCCCGCGGCGACGAGGGCTATTTGCTGGCGCTGGGTTACTCCACCCAGCGCGGCTACGGCCGCAACCATCCGTTCGCCGGCGAGATTCGCCAGGGCCAGGTGGAGGTCGAGATCCACGTCGAGGAGTGGGACGAGACGATCTGCGTCGGCGAGATCGCGCTGAGCGAGTGCCAGATGATCAACCAGTTCGGCGGCTCGCGCGAAGCCGCGCCGCAGTTCACCCGGGGTTACGGCCTCGCCTTCGGCCACAACGAGCGCAAGACCATGGCCATGGCGCTGGTCGATCGCGCCCTGCGCGCCGAGGAGCTGGGCGAGCCGATCAGCGGCCCGGCGCAGCAGGCGGAGTTCGTACTGGCCCACGCCGACAGCGTCGACGCCTCCGGCTTCGTCTCGCACCTGAAGCTGCCGCACTACGTCGACTTCCAGTCCGAGCTCGATCTGCTCAGGCGCCTGCGCCGCGAACATGCCGCGCGCCAGGCCGAGCTGGCGGATGCTCATGAAGCCGTCAAGCCGCCGTCGGAGGAGAGCTGATATGGATGGCTACAATTTTGCTTATCTGGACGAACAGACCAAAAGAATGATCCGCCGCGCGCTGCTCAAGGCAGTGGCGATCCCCGGCTACCAGGTGCCATTCGGCGGCCGCGAAATGCCGATGCCCTACGGCTGGGGCACCGGCGGCGTGCAGCTCACCGCGAGCATTCTCGGCGCCGACGACATTCTCAAGGTGATCGACCAGGGCGCCGACGACACCACCAATGCGGTCAGCATCCGCCACTTCTTCCAGCGTGTCGCCGGGGTCGAGACCACCACCGCGACCACGGCGGCGAACGTGATCCAGACCCGTCACCGGATTCCCGAAACCCCGCTGCGTGCCGGCCAGATTCTGGTGTTCCAGGTGCCGATTCCCGAGCCGCTGCGCTTCATCGAACCCAGCGAGCAGGAGACCCGGCTGATGCATGCGCTGGAGGAGTACGGCGTGATGCACGTCAAGCTCTACGAGGACATCGCCCGCTACGGCCATATCGCCACCACCTACGCCTACCCGGTCAAGGTCGACGGGCGTTACGTCATGGATCCTTCGCCGATCCCCAAGTTCGACAACCCCAAGCTCGACGGCAATCCGGCGCTGATGCTGTTCGGCGCCGGGCGCGAGAAGCGGCTCTACGCGATTCCGCCCCATACCCGGGTCGAGAGTCTCGACTTCGAGGATCATCCGTTCGAGATCCAGTCCTGGGAGCACGCCTGCGCGCTGTGCGGCAGCGATCACAGCTATCTCGACGAAGTGATCACCGATGATCACGGCGGACGGATGTTCGTCTGCTCCGATACCGACTACTGCCAGAGCCGGCGGGGAGAGGTGGCATGAAGAAACCGGTACTGGAACGCCCGGTCCTGCTGGACGTGCAGGGCATCACCCGACTCTATGGCCCGGCCAAGGGCTGCGAGGCGATCGATTTTCAACTCCACGCCGGTGAGGTGCTGGGCATCGTCGGCGAGTCCGGTTCCGGCAAGTCGACCCTGCTGCGGGTACTCGCCGGCCTCGAAGCACCGGATGCCGGACAGGTCGTGTACCGCCGTCAGGCGGATGACGCGGGGGCCGAGGAAGCCGAGCTCGATCTCTACGCCATCGGCGAGGCGCGACGCCGGGCGCTGCTGCGCCTCGAATGGGGGCTGGTGCATCAGAACCCCCGCGACGGCCTGCGCATGGGCGTGTCCGCCGGGGCCAACATCGGTGAACGACTGATGGCCCAGGGGCAGCGCCATTACGGCCAGCTCCGCGCCACCGGCCAGGCGTGGATGCGCCAGGTCGAACTCGACCCCGGGCGTATCGACGATGCGCCGCGGACCTTCTCCGGCGGCATGCAGCAGCGCCTGCAGATCGCCCGCACTCTGGTCACCCGGCCACGGCTGGTGTTCATGGACGAGCCCACCGGCGGGCTCGATGTCTCGGTGCAGGCGCGGCTGCTCGACATGCTGCGCACGCTGGTGAGAAGCCTCGGCCTCTCGGTGGTGCTGGTGACCCATGATCTCGCCGTGGCGCGCCTGCTCGCCCACCGGCTGCTGGTGATGCGCCGCGGTCAGGTGGTCGAGACCGGCCTTACTGACCAGATTCTCGACGACCCGCAGCACGCCTATACGCAGCTGCTGGTGTCGTCCGTGCTCACCCCTTGAGGATATCTTCGATGCTTTCCGAGACTGGCGTTTCCCCGCAGTGCGCCCGACATCGCCTCACGGTGGCGGGGCTCAACAAGCGGTTTCTGCTCCACGGCCAGGGCGGAGTCGAGATCGACGTGATGCGCGATCTCTCGCTGACGCTGCAGGCCGGCGAATGTCTGGTGCTGGCCGGACGCAGCGGCATCGGCAAGAGCACGCTGTTGAAGATGCTCTACGGCGACTATCGCATCGATCAGGGCCGGATCCGGCTGCACTTCGACGATGGCGACCTCGATCTCGAGACCCTGCCCGCCTACGCCTGGCATGGCCTGCGTCGCGACGTGATCGGCTATGTCAGCCAGTTCCTGCGGGTGGTGCCGCGGGTCGCCGCGGTCGACGTGGTGATGGAGCCGCTACTCGCCCGCGGCGCCGATGAAGCCGACTCGCGCCAGCGGGCCGAGACGCTGCTGGCGCGACTCAATCTGCCCGAGCGGCTGTGGCAATTGCCCCCCGGGACCTTCTCCGGCGGCGAGCAGCAGCGGGTCAATATCGCCCGCGGCTTCATCGGCGAGCATCCGCTGCTGCTGCTCGACGAGCCCACCGCGTCGCTCGATGCCGCCAACCGTGACGTGGTGATCGCGCTGATCGGCGAGGCCAAGGCGCGCGGTACCGCCATGCTCGGCATCTTTCACGACGAAGACGTGCGCGAGCGCGTCGCCGACCGCCTGCTGCCGCTGGATGGCAGCCTGGGCGGCTTGTCCAACGCCAGCCAGCACTGCCAGGAGAGCCTGTCATGAGCGCACGCGAACAGATTCTGACCCACGCCACACTGGTGCTCGACGACGAGACGATCGATGGCACCCTGGTGATCCGCGACGGTCGCATCGCCGCCATCGATCACGGCGCGACCCAGGCGGCGAGCGCCATCGACTGCGAGGGTGACATTCTGCTGCCGGGGCTGGTCGAGCTGCACACCGACAACATGGAGAAGTATTTCCAGCCGCGGCCCAAGGTCGAATGGCCGGGGCTCCAGGCCGCGCTGGCGCATGACGCCCAGATGGCGGCCAGCGGCATCACCACCGTGTTCGATGCGGTCTCGGTGGGCGACGTCGACGAGCAGAGCATGCGTCACGGCTCGCTCGACGATATGTGCCAGGCCCTGGCGCGGATCGCCCACGCGGGGCTGGCGCGGGTCGATCATCGCCTGCACTTGCGCTGCGAGGTGAGCCACCCCAACACGCTGGCGCGCTTCCACGAGCTGTCGTCATCGCCGCTGCTGGGGCTGGTATCACTGATGGACCACGCCCCCGGTCAGCGTCAGTTTGCCAGCCTCGAGGCCTATCGCATCTATTATCAGGGCAAGTACAAGCTCGACGACGCGGCGATGGACGCCTTCATGGCGTCCCAGATCGACAACAGCCAGCGCTACAGCGCCGAGCATCGTCGCGCCATTGCGGCGATCTGCGGTGAGCGCGGTCTGGCGATCGCCAGCCATGACGACGCCACCGTCGAGCACGTCGCCGAAAGCGCCGAGTACGGCACCCGGGTGGCGGAGTTTCCGACCACCCTCGAGGCGGCCGAGGCCTCTCACCGGGCCGGCATGGCGGTGATGATGGGCGCGCCCAATGTGGTTCGTGGCGGCTCTCACTCCGGCAATATCGCCGCCGCCGAGCTGGTCGCGCTGGGCGTGCTGGATATCCTATCGTCGGATTACTACCCGGCGGCGCTGCTCGATGCGGTGTTCAAGGTGGCGGCGATGGAAAACGGCTACGCCTTGCCCCATGCCGTTGCCACCGCGACCCGTATTCCGGCCGAGGCGGTCGGGCTGACCGACCGCGGTCGCCTGGCGCCGGGGCTGCGTGCCGATCTGCTGCGGGTGCGCGTGATCGACGAGCATCCGGTGGTGCAGAGAGTTTGGTCCGCGGGCCAGCAGGTGCACTGATGGCGTATTTTCCGAGAGGTCCGAAATGTCGCGTCTGATCTACGTCATGGGCGCCAGCGGCGTCGGCAAGGACAGCCTGCTGCGCGAACTGCGCCGGCGCCGCCCGGATCTGCTGGTGGCGCATCGCTATATCACCCGGGCCAGCGGTAGCGGCGAGAACTGTGTCGAGCTGAGCGCCGCCGAGTTCGCCTGGCGCCGGGAGCAGGGGCTGTTCTGCCTGGCCTGGCACGCCCACGGGCTCGACTACGGCGTCGGCATCGAGATCGAGTCCTGGCTGGCGGCGGGGCATACGCTGGTGCTCAACGGCAGCCGCCGCGCGCTGGCGTCCGCGCGGGCGCGCTTCGGTGAGTCGCTGCTCCCGCTGCTGGTGGTGGCGGATGCCGAGGTGCTGCGCCAGCGTCTGCTCGCGCGTGGGCGCGAGACGCCCGCCGAGATCGAGGCGCGGCTGGCGCGGGGTGGTGGCGAGGAGACCCTGGGCGACATCCCGCGGCTCGACAACGGCGGCGAACTGGCACACAGCGTCGCGGCGCTCGAAGCCTTCATCGAGGCGTCGCCCGCGACGGCATCACCGCCATGAAGCTGCGTTTCGCCGGCACCGGCGACAGCGCCCAGGTGCCCTGTTTCGGCTGTGACTGCCCGGCGTGTCAGCGGGCGCGGCTGTTGAACGGCCACCGCCGTGGACCCTGCGCCGGCGAGATCGAGCTCGACGGCGGACTGATCCTGATCGACGCCGGTCGCATGGACCTGGCCGCGCGCTGCGAGCGTCAGCGCCCGGCCGCGATCCTGCTCACCCACTACCATGCCGACCACGTCCAGGGGCTATTGCACCTGCGCTGGGGGCGGGGCGAGCCGATTCCGGTGTATGGCCCCAAGGATGCCCAGGGCTGTGCCGACCTGCACAAGAACCCCGGTATTCTCGACTTCCGCCCCGGCCTCAAGCCGTTTCGACCGCTCACGCTCGGCGGGCTCACGCTGACGCCGCTGCCGCTCAATCACAGTAAGCCAACGCTGGGCTACGCGATCGACGACGGCGTCAGTCGCCTGGCCTGGCTGTGCGACACCGTCGGCCTGCCCGGGGCCACCGAGCGCTTCCTGAGCGAATGGCAGCCCCACGGCGTGGTGATCGACGCCACCCATCCCGACTCTCATGACTCCCCGCAACTGGAGTCGTATACCATCCCCCGCAATCACAACAACGTCAGCATGGCGCTGGAGATCATCGACCGCCTGGGCCCAACGCATGCCTGGCTGACGCACATCAGCCACGAGCTGGACGCCCTTTGGCTGGCCGCGCCACCGACGTTGCCCGAGGGCGTGGCGATAGCGTCCGACAATCTCGAGGTGCCTTTCTGATCGTGGCGCCAGGGGTTGCCGCGATGGCAAGCCAGGGTCCCGCCTCGGGAGTCCGGCGACCGGCTTCCCGACTCCCCCAAGGCCGATCAATAGCCGAGAATCGACTTGACCTCGAGATACTCCTCGAGGCCGAAAACGCCGAACTCCCGTCCGTTGCCCGACTGCCCGTACCCGCCGAAAGCCGCCTTGCCATCCCAGGCGGGATAGTTGATATGAACCTGGCCGGCGCGGATTTGCCGGGCCACGCGTCGGGCGCTCTCCTGATTGGCGGACTGTACGTGCGCGCCCAGACCATAGCGTGTGTCGTTGGCGATGCGGATCGCCTCTTCTTCGGTCTCGTAGGTCAGGATCGACAGCACCGGGCCGAAGATCTCCTCCTTGGCGATGCGCATGTCCAGGGTGACGTCCGAGAAGATCGTGGGTCGGGCAAAGTAGCCGGTGCTCAGCCCCTCCGGCCGGCCCGGGCCGCCGCACAGCAGTCGCGCGCCTTCGTCGATACCGGCCTGGATCAGTGCCTGCACCCGGGCGTATTGGGCGCCGTTGGCGATCGGGCCGAGTACGGTAGCCTCATGGCGGGGGTCGCCGACGACGATCTCCGCCACCGCGGCCAGCGCCAGGGTCTCGACCTCCTCCAGTCGCGCACGCGGCACGATCATCCGGGTCGGGGCGCTGCAGGACTGACCGCAGTTGCGAAACCCGGCCATGACCCCCTTGGCCACGCCGTCGGCGAAATCGGCGTCGTCGAGAAAGACGTTGGGCGATTTGCCCCCGAGCTCCTGCACCACGCGCTTGACCGTGGGAGCGGCGGCTTTGGCGACCTCCACGCCGGCGCGCGTCGAGCCGGTGATGGAGATCATGTCGATGTCGGGGTGGGCCGCCAGCGCGCCGCCCACCGTCTCGCCGGTTCCCGTCACCATGTTGAAGACCCCCGGAGGGACTCCCGCGTCATGCAGAACCTGGGCAAAGAGCCGGGCGCTCAGTGGGGAAAGCTCGCTTGGCTTGAGCACCAGGGTACAGCCGGCGGCCAGTGCCGGCGCGACCTTGGCGGTGATCTGATAGAGCGGCCAGTTCCAGGGGGTGATCAGGCCGCAGACTCCGATGGGCTCCCGGCAGATGGCCGTCGAGTCCTGCATGAACCGAAAGCGATAATCGCGCAGTATCTCGGCCTGCACCCGCACATGGGCGAGCCCGAAGGGCAGCTGGGCCGTGCGGGCGAAGCGCCGGCTCGTGCCCATTTCGGCGATCATCGCCTCGATGAATTGCTCGCCGCGTGCCTCGATACCCTCGGCGATACGCTCCAGCAGCGCAATCCGCGCGTCGACCGAGACCTGCGACCAGGATGCGAACGCCTTGCGCGCGGCGGCGACGGCGGCATCGACGTCGTGGCGACCCCCGGCGGCGACGTCATCGATCGGCGTCTCCCGAGCGGGGTCGAACACCGGGAGCCGCTGGGCGGTATCGGCACGCTGCCATGCGCCGTCGATATAGAAGTCCTGACCGGCCTGGGTAAACATGTTGTGTCTCCGAATGGCACGAGGCTTTGAACGCAAACGATCTGCGCTCGACGATAACGCCTGCGGCGAAGACGATGCAGCGTTAAACCCGGGGCCAAAGCGCACATTCGGCCGTATCGACGGCCGACGGCGGCACGGCGTTGTGCTTAGGGAAGCGCTGAATAAATCGCCGAACGAGATGAAGGGCAAGGCGCACGGAACGCAGACTCGAAGCAACGCGTAGAAAACGCCCGTAGGGCGGCCCGTCAGGGCAAGTTGCCGAAGGCAACGCGTCACGCGAGACATAACATGGGGTTAGGCGATTTTCGATCGGACTGGCGCCCCAGTACCGCGCAACGTCGTCATTCGCTTGTGCAGGCATTTATGCAGCGTTTCCTTAGTTCTGGAGGGGAAAAAGCTGGTGCAGCGGCAGGTACTGTTTGACGAAGGGGGACTTCATGACCACGAAGCTGAAGTACTTGTCGATACCGACATCGCTGTCGCTCAGCTCCTCCATGATCGATTGATAAGCGCTGACGTCGCTACACACGAACTTCAGCAGATAATCGTAGCCGCCCGACATGAGGTGGCATTCGATGCAGGATTCCACCTCCGTCAGATGGCGCTGAAAGCGGTCGAAGTCGTTCTGGCGGTGACTCTTTAGCGTGATCTCGGTGAAGACGGTGATCGTCGGGCCCAGCTTGGCGACGTCGATGGTGGCGGAATAACCGGTGATGTAGCCGGCTTCCTGGAGTTTCTTGACGCGCATCAGGCAGGGGCTGGGCGACAGATGGACGATGTCGGCCAGTTTGGAATTGGTGATGCGGCCGTGCTGCTGTAATTCGTGCAGAATCCGAATGTCGGTGCGATCCAGTTTCAGCATGTGCTTATCCTTGTCGGCCCTCGGCCACGCTGCCCGGCAGATGACGGTATCGGTGACACCTCCTGCCATGTCGCGCTGCGGGCGCATGAGAAGGCGTAACCGACAGCCTATCTTTACATAAGGTGGACGCGGTCATCCTGCATTTATTGTGCCATAGGGTGGTTGTCCAGATACCTGAATGGATAGCCGCGCCCGGCAACGGAACTTCAGTTCGCCGAGGCGGTGAGCAGCCTCTCCAAGAAGGCACTGCAGCGTGCCAGTTCGTCGCGGGTGATATATTCGTCGGGCTTGTGGGCGCGGGCAATGTCGCCGGGACCGCAGACGATGGCGGGGATGCCGGCCTGTTGGAAAAGACCGGCTTCGGTGCCGAAACTCACGGCGTCGACGGACGCCTGGCCACAGCTGGCCTCGACGAGCGCGACCAGCGGGTCTCGCCGGTCGAGGCGCAACGCGGGGTAGCTGGAAAGTGGCGCGTAATGGGTACCGAAGCCCTGCGCCTCGAGCCTGTCGAGTGCGTCGAGAATCGGTGCGAGAAGCGCCTGCGGGTCGACGCCCGGAATGGCCCGCGCCTCGACCTGCAGGCTGGCGAGGTCGGGGATGACATTGAGCGCCTGACCGCCGGCGATGACACCGACCTGCATCGTCGAATAGGGCGGTGCGAAGTCCGCCGCCCTGGGGCCGTTCTCGAGGGCCCTGGCTTGCTGGACGACCTGCGTCAGTACGTCCGAGAGCGCATGGATCGCGTTCAGCCCCAACTCGGGGCGTGAGGAGTGGCCCGGCTGGCCCGTCACTTCCAGCCGATAGGCCGCCTTGCCCTTGTGACCGCGCACCGGGGTCAGGTTGGTCGGCTCGCCGATGACGGCGCCCGAGGGCCGCGCACAGAGGTCGGGGAGTCGCGCCAGCAGGCTCGGTACCCCGCGACAGCCCAGCTCTTCGTCGCAGGAGAGCGCGACATGAATCGGCCGCGTCTTCGCCAGTGCCGCCAGTCTGGGGGCCAACGCCAGCACGCAGGCGATATAACCCTGCATGTCCGCGGTGCCTCGACCGTACAGCCGGCCGTCCCGCTCGATGAGCGTGAAGGGGTCGCTGGTCCACGTCGGTTCCCGGGCGGGGACCACGTCCAGATGCCCCGAGAGAACGATGCCGGGCGTGTCGCAGGGGCCGAAACTGGCAAACACGTTCCAGCGGCCCGCATCGGGGCCGGGTATCTGCGTGACTGTCGCCCCGGCCTGTCGCAGGTACTCTGCTGCCCATTCAGCGATCGGGCCGTTCGGCGCTCCGGCCACCGCCTTGAAGGAGACCAGGCGCGCCAGAATGTCTACGCTCGTCATCGTCGTGTCCTCGTCGAATGGATCGCGCCACCGCGCCGCTTGCCGATTGTTAACGCCGGATGGGCGAGCGCGGTAGTTTTCAGACAGTGCCTAGAACTCCGCCACCTTGCCACGCGCATTACGGGTCAGCCGCGACAGCGCGTATTGCGTGTGGGGTAGCGAGGGCGGGTCGCCGCAGACCAGTTCGGCGATCAGTTGGCCGGCCCCGGGGCCGATGCCGAAGCCGTGGCCCGAAAAGCCCGATGCCAGCATGAAGCCTTCCGGCCCCACCGTGCCATCGATGACCGGTACACCATCGGGCGTCGAGTCGATATAGCCGCCCCAGCTCGCCTGGACCGGCGAGGTGCCGAGCGCCGGCAGCAACTGACGGGCCCGATGCACAATGGTCTCGATGACCGCCGCGTCGGGCAGCGGGTCGAGGACACGGTTGCGTTCCATCGGCGTCGGCCGGTCGAGTCGCCATGACTGACGGCCCTCGTGCCCGGCCAGCCAGCCGCGCAGGTCGCCCAGCGACAGCAATTGCCAGCGGCGGGCGAACATCGGCAGAAACTGCCGGGCGTAGCGCAGCCCCTGGGGGGTCGGATCTAGCTTGGCCAGGCCGGATACCGCCAGGGTATAGGCGCCATCCGCACGCCGGGTCGCGGTCACCCGGCTGGTATGCAACGCCGCCGGCAGGCGTGAATCGGGCGGCAGCACCGAGAGCAGCGATGAGCGGGCCGCGGTCTGCGGGAAACCGATACCGAGCTGCTTGACGAAGGTCGAAGCCCACACGCCCCCGGCCATGACCACCCGCGAGGTGCGGATGGTGCCGTGCTCGGTGACGACACCGGTCACGCGGCCACCGGCCGTCTCGACGCCCCGCGCCGCGCAGAACTGGTGCACGCTGCTGCCCTGCGCCGCCAGCCCGGCAGCGATCAGCGGTACCGCGCGCGAGGTATCGGCGGTGCCGTCCGTTGGCGACCAGACCCCGCCTTTCCAGGGCTTGCCGGTCGCGGCACCTCGCTGGGCGGCTTCCGCGGCATTCAACATGCGGGTGTCGATGCCTTCGCCGCGGGCGAAGCGACCCCAGGACGCCCAGCCCTCCAGCTCGGCCTCGTCGTCGGACAGATACAGAAGCCCGCAGCGGCGAAAGCCCAGATCGACATCCAGGTCCCGGGCGATCGTCTCCCAGAGGTCGAGACTCCGGGTGGCCATGCTCAGCTCGCGGGCATCGCGGTTTTGCTGCCGGCACCAGCCCCAGTTGCGGCTGGACTGTTCACCGGCGATGCGCCCCTTTTCGATGAGCGCCACCTTGAGGCCGCGCCGGGCCAGGAAGTGGGCGGTACAGGTGCCGATGACACCGCCACCGATGACCACGGCATCGGCCTCGGTGGGCAAGGCGGGAGACGAAGGGATTGTCATCAATGGGGCTGGCATACGGCATCCTTCTCAAGAGCTAAGGAAGAGGTCGGCGCCCGCCCATGCGTCGGGGGGAGGGGCAGCGCGGGCAGCGTTCAGCCAAGCGCCTGGGAGGCCAGAGCGTAGGCGCCGGCGGAGGCCGCGATCGGCGCGTCACCGCGCAGCATGGCGTGGCCCCCGCCGACATTGGTCAATCCGCATGTCTCGAGCCACTCACCCAGTCCGCTCGATGCCGGGACGTCGATACGCACGAAGGTCTCCTGATGCTCGGCAAGGTGGGCCGAGATCAGACGCTTGGCGTCGTCGGCGCTGGGCGCGATCACCGGCCCCACGACCTTGCCACGGCCGAAGTCGCGGCAGGCCGCGACGCCCAGCAGTGCCGTGCCGTCACGGATCACTTTCACGCTACTGACCGCGAAGAGGGTGTCCCACATCGCCGCGCGATCCAGCCCGGTATTTGCCGTATCGAGTGCCTTGATGGCAGCCGCGTCCGCCGGGGTGGCCGAGGCGATTCCCGAAGGTGACGGGATCTGGCTGACGACCCCCTGATGCTGCAGGTTACGCCCGGTCTCGACGAAGCCCATCTTGCGATAGAGCGGGTAACCCGATGCGGTGGCCACCAGTTGAATCGTGCGCGGGCCGGCCAGCGCGATCAGCGCCTTCATCAACCGGGCGCCGAGCCCTTGGCCGCGATGGCTGTCGGCGACGATGATCATGTTGAAGGTGACGAGCCTGTCGCCGAAGGGGGTGCAGAGAGCGGTGGCGACGACGTCGCCGTCCTGCAGGGCCACCACGCCCTCCGAGAGGGTGTGGAGCATCTCCCAGTCCTCGGGTCGATGCGGCCAGCCCTCGGCCCGCGACAGCACCACGCCACCGGGAATATGTTGCCGTTCGAACGACACGATCGACGGTTCGAGTAAGGTGTCTTGCATAACGGGCCCCGTTCGCCTTTGCGTAGCGTTCATACTACGCCCGGCCCCGAAGAACAGGATTGCGAGGCGCGCCACCTGACAGAATATTCTGGGTGTGACCGGCGCCACAAAACGCAGTATCTGCTGGGAACGCCTCTCTACCGCTTCCCGACTGCCTCTCTACCGGGCGAAGATTCGGGTCCTGTCGGTAGCAGAGCATCGGTGACCAGAGCATCAGCTACCAGAGCATCGCGCCCGGTGGGCGAGGCGCGCGCTGCGGGCGGTGAGTCGCGATGCTCATGTTGCGATCGATCGGGGCATGACGCTATCTCATCGTCTGGATCGTCAGCCCATCGTCTGGGTCGTCAGTCCGAGACGAGTCAGACCCGAGGTGCTCGGCAGCGAGCCGAGTCGCATGCGCTCGAGGCGCTCGACACAGCGCAGACCCGCTGACTGCAGCCAGCCATCGTCCGGTTCCGGATCGACCAGATCGAGCCTCACGAAATGCCCTTGCTGGCCGGCGAGCAGGGCCTGGACGAGCGCACGGGCCACCGTCGCCGACTCGGCGAGGATCGGCCCGATATATTGCCCGCGGCCGAAATCCCGCCATAGCGCACATCCGCCGATACGCCCTTCCACGTCGAGAACCACCCCGCGCGTCGCCTCGCGCACGGCCAGCGCATGGACCGGATTGCCGGGTACCAGCGCCAGCAGGGCGGCACTGTCCGAGGGGCGTACCGGGCGTAGATGCGGCATCGACGGGGCCGGTGTCGGCTCGACGATGCCCTGGTACTGACAGACCCGATTACACGGCTCGAAGCCCAGCTTGCGGTAGAGCGGTGCGCCTGCCGCTGTGGCCACCAGGGCGATCGGTCGCGCTCCGGCAAGCGCCATGAGATGCGTCATGATCTCGCGCCCCAGGCCACGCCCCTGCCAGGCATCGTCAACGATGATCAGGCCGAGCGTCGCCATCGTCGCGTGGTCGGTGCAGAAGCCGGTGCCTACCAGCCGGCCGCTGTCGCTGCGCAGGGCGATGCCCTGGCCGACCTCGAGCATGTGTGCCCAGTCTTCGCGCCGGTGCGGCCAGCCGAGCCGCTGCGACAGTCTCAGGGCGTCTTCGAGATCCCGGGTAGTGAAACGGCGATAGCCGAGCGTGGCATCGCGGGATGACGGATGGATTTCCGCGGTCGAGTCAGGTGGCATGTCGACGTTCTCCGGTAGTCGAGGGCGCAGGCGCGGTGATCCGGCAACGACCGCTATCGCTGGCGCCTGGGCGGATTACTGTACTCAGCGCGAGTCGCCACCCGCCATGCGTGACCGGCGGCAGACGGGAATTCGGCAGAATCCTTCGAGAGAGGGGTGGTTCGGCGCATCAACTGCGCCGGGAGGGGGAAGACTCGGCACGCTGTGCCGGGCGTTCGGCCCTACGATGGAAACCGATGACGGCGGTTATTGCCCCCGGCCGACCCATTGCCCCGTCGCCCTGTCCGAGGGCGTTACCACACGAGAGGTGCGCAAGCATGTTCGTCAATGTGGATCCCGTTGTTGACAGCCCCGGATTTCCCGAGCAGGTGGATGTGGTCGTGATCGGCGGCGGTATCCTGGGCACCTGCGCCGCCTATGAGCTGGCCGGCCGGGGCATCTCGGTGGCATTGCTGGAAAAGGGACTGATCGGCGGCGAGCAGTCGAGTCGCAACTGGGGCTGGGTACGGCAACAGAATCGGGCCATCCCCGAGCTACCGTTGGCGATGCACAGTCTCAGCCGCTGGGAGGCGCTGTCGCAGGAGCTCGGGCGAGACGTCGGGTTTCGCCGCAGCGGCATCGTCTATACCACCGACAGCCAGGAGAGCCTGGCGCAATGGGAAGCCTGGGGTCGTCAGGCCCGCGAGCAGGGATTTGTCTGTCACATGCTGAGCGCCGAGCAGGCGCATGAACGCGCGCCGGGGACGACGTCACGCTGGCTGGGCGGGGTCTGGTCGCCTGCCGATGGGCGTGCCGAACCGGCTATGGCGTGTCCGGCGATCGCTCAGGGCGCGCAGCGGCGTGGCGCCCATGTCCACCAGCACTGTGCGGTGCGCGGGCTGGCGCTCTCCGCGGGCCGGGTCAGCGGCGTCTGGACCGAGCACGGGTTGATACGGACCTCGAGCGTGATCTGCGCCGGCGGGGCCTGGAGCTCGCGTTTCTGTCGGCGTCACGGGGTGGATCTGCCCGCGACCAACATCATGGGCACCGCCATTCAAACCACAGCGGCGCCCGAAGTGACTCCCGGCTGTCTGACCACGCCGAAAATCGCACTGCGACGGCGCCTCGATGGCAGCTATACACTGGCCATGCCCGGCCTGGGCCGGGTCGAGCTCAGCCCTCAGGGGTTGCGTCATGCCACCCGATTTTACAGCGCCTACCGCAGCAAGCTGGCCAAGAAGCTGCAGATCCGAGTGGGCCGCTCTTTCTTTAGCGGGCCGGAAGCGGCCGGACGCTGGGCCTTCGATGAGATCTCGCCGTTCGAACGCCAGCGTATTCTCGACCCCATGCCGGACCTGGCGCTGGCCCGCGCCACCCTGGCTGCATTGCACGCCGAATATCCGGCACTCAAGGGGGTACATCTGGCGCGTGCCTGGGCCGGCATGATCGATACCACACCGGATCTGGTGCCGGTGATCTCGCCGGTCGAGGCGATCCCGGGCTTCACCGTCGCGACCGGCTGCAGCGGCCACGGCTTCGGCATCGGGCCGGCCGCCGGGCGACTGGCGGCCGACATCGCCACCGACGCCACGCCGGTGGTGGATCCCGCCCCCTTTCGACTTGCGCGTTTCTTCGATGGCAGCCGTCTGCGGCGGCCCGAGATGATGTGACCCCGCTGCCGCAGCATGTGCTGTCAGCGGACCGCAAAAGCGCGATTTGTGCCTGTCGGGCGGGGCGTTTCAGCGTCGTTGGCTGGTTGGTGGGTGCTGTAATGAAGGCCTGCGCCCCGGCGGGGCCCCGTCCACGACAAGATTCACCGCGTTGCGGCACCACAACACAGGACGACACCATGAGTGACATCATGCGCCCGAAGTACATCACCTTCGACTGCTACGGCACCTTGACCAACTTCCAGATGGCGAGCCTGACCCGCGAGATCTTCGCCGACCGGCTACCCGAGGCCGATCGCATGGCCGGGTTCGTGAAGTCTTTTGCCGCCTATCGCTTCGATGAGGTACTGGGGCCGTGGAAGCCCTACGCCGAGGTTCTCTGCACCGCGCTCGAACGGACATGCCAGCGCTGGGGCGTGGAATATCGCGACAACGAAGGGATGCGCTACTACGAGGCGGTGCCGACCTGGGGGCCGCATCCGGACGTGATCGAGGGGCTGTCGAGAATCGCCGGCAAGATCCCGCTGGTCATCTACTCCAATGCCGACGACAGTCAGATCATGGCCAACGTCAGGAAGCTGGAAGTGCCTTTCCACAAGGTCTTCACCGCCGACACCTTCAAGGTCTACAAGCCGCGGCTGGCGGCCTTCGAGGCGATGATCGACACGCTCGGCTGCCGGCCCGACGAGCTGCTGCACGTCTCCTCCAGCTTCCGCTACGACCTGATCTCGGCCTCCCTGATGGGCATCGAGAACAAGGCGTTCGTCGCGCGCAACCACGAGCCTTTCTGTCAGGGCTATGGCGCGACCGAAATCGCCGACATCCGTGGTCTGCCGGCACTGGTCGGGCTCTGAGGGCCGTGGCTGACTCGCGCCCGATCGGTCGAGACTGAGGAGGCTTTAATGCAGTTCGATTCCTACTGGCTGGCTACGGCCCCGGCTTTTCACGGGGCGCGACAGACTCCGCCTGAAGCGCGTTACGACGTCGTCGTGGTGGGCGGTGGCTTCACCGGTCTCTCGGCGGCGAGAACGCTGGCCCGCGGCGGCGCCCGGGTGGCCCTGCTCGAGGCGGGCCGGGTCATCGCAGAGGCCTCGGGCCGCAATGGCGGTCAGTGCAATACCGGGGTGGCCCAGGACTATGCCGGCCTGGTGGCACAGATCGGCCGTGAGCGGGCGATGAGCCACTATCGCCACTACGCCGATGCGCTGGCGAGCGTACGCCGGGTGATCGCCGAGGAGCGGATCGACTGTGACTATCGCCACCACGGCAAGCTCAAGCTGGCCGCCAAGCCCGAGCACTATGCCAAGCTCGCGCGCAGCGCCGAGGCGATCGCGCGTGACGTCGACTCCGAGGTCGAGTTGATTCCGCGCGAGCGGATTCGTGAGGAGATCGACTCGCCGCACTTTCACGGTGGCCTGCTGCAGAAGAACGGTGGGCAGATGCACATGGGGCGTTTCGGGGTGGGGCTGGCCGAGGCGGCCGTGGCCCACGGAGCGCATGTGTTCGAGCACACGCCGATGACCGGCGTCGTGCGGCAGGCGGGGGGCTATCGGCTCACCACGCCGGGCGGCGCGCTTCAGGCGGACGACGTGCTGTTGGCGACCGGCGCCTCCCAGCAGGGCCCGCTCGGCTGGTTTCGCCGGCGGTTGGCGCCGGTGGGCAGCTTCATCGTGGTCACCGCGCCGCTGAGCGAGGCACAGTGCACGGCGTTACTGCCGCAGCGTCGTGCCTACGTCACCAGCCGCATCGTCGGCCACTACTTTCGCCTGACCCCGGATCGGCGCTTGCTGTTCGGTGGTCGGGCCCGTTTTGCGATGTCGGGTGGCAAGTCCGACCGCAAGAGCGGCGAGGTCCTGAGTCGGGGCTTGGCGCATACCTTTCCATCGCTGGCGGATATCGGCATCGATTACTGCTGGGGCGGGCTGGTCGACATGAGCCGGGATCGCTTGCCGCATGCCGGCCGCCATGACGGCATGTACTACGTCATGGGTTACAGCGGCCACGGGGTGCAGATGTCGGTTCATATGGGCCAGTGCCTGGCCGAGGTGATGCTGGGCCAGCGAGACGCCTATCCCTGGCAGGAGACGCACTGGCCGGCGATCCCCGGCCACTTCGGCAAGCCCTGGTTTCTGCCGCTGGTCGGCGGCTGGTATCGGCTGCAGGATCGCCTGCACTGAGGGCATTGCCCGACACGACAACGCTTGGGTGAAGAAGCGCTGTATCCGGATGCAAACAACAATTCAATGCAGGAAGGAGAAGGCTTATGACGCGCGACAACGACACCAATCGGTTGGTTTCCCCGGAACGAAGTCTGCAGGTCTACCGCGCCATGCAGCGAGGGCTGTCACGACGTGATGCCATGAAGATGCTGGGCGTTGCGGGCCTGCTGGCGGCGGGAGCCAGCGGGCTGCCCGGCGTGGGGCGGGCGTTGGCGGCAGACGGCGACGGGGCACCGAAGCGTGGCGGACGCATCCGCGTCGCGGCGCACTCCGCCTCGACCAAGGACTCACTCGATCCGGCACAGGGCTCGACGGCGATCGACTACTGCCGCGCGTTCATGTTCTACAACGGGCTGACCCAGTTCGACCCGGGGCTGCGCCCGCAACCGTGCCTGGCCGAGAGCTTCAAGACCACCGACAACGGGAGTCACTGGGTCTTCGTGCTGCGCCCCGATGTGACCTTCCATGATGGCAAGCCCTTGACCTCGGCGGACGTGGTCTACTCGATCATGCGCCACAAGGACCCGGCGGTCGGCTCCAAGGCATTGTCGATGGTGCAGCAGATCGATAGCGTCCGGGCGCTCGACAAGCGTCGTGTCGAGTTCAACCTGTCCTCGCCCAACATCGAGTTGCCGTCGATTCTGGCCGTCTCGCATCTGGTCATCGTCGCCGATGGCACACAGGACTTCTCCAAGGGCAACGGCACGGGTGCCTACAAGTGTCAGGAGTTCTCGCCCGGCGTGAGGTCGGTGGGCGTGCGCAACGAGAACTACTGGCGCGAAGGGTATCCGTATCTGGATGCCATCGAGATGGTCGGCATCGGCGACGAGCCCTCTCGCGTCAACGCGCTGCTTTCCGGCGACGTGCAGATGATCAACAACTTGAGCGGCAATTCCGCGGAACGCATCAAGCAGAGCGATAACGGGGTGCTCAAGGCGACCAACTCCGGTAATTACACCGATCTGGTGATGAGCTTCGATCAGCAGCCGACGAGCCGCCCGGCGTTTCGCGAGGCGATGAAGTGTCTCTTCGATCGCGAGCAGATCAAGCGCGTGGCGCTGCGCGGCTATGGCGAGATCGCCAACGACCAACCCATCGCCCCGGGTACGCCCTACTATTTCGCGGGTCTGCCCCAGCGCGAATACGATCCCGAGCGCGCCGCGGGGCTGCTCAAGAAGGCCGGGGTGGCCGGTGCCACCGTGCCGCTCGTCGCCTCGCCCGCCGCCAACTACTCCCAGGACATGGCGGTGCTGCTGCAGCAGTCGGCTGCCGCCGCCGGGCTCAAGCTCAACATCAACCGGGTGCCGGCAGACGGCTACTGGTCGAATCACTGGATGAAGCACCCGCTGGGTTTCGGCAACATCAATCCACGCCCGACGGCGAACATCCTGCTCTCCCAGTTCTTTCTGTCGAGCGCCGCCTGGAACGAGTCGGGCTGGAAGAACGCGCATTTCGATCAACTGGTCATCGCGGCGCGGGGGGAACCCGACGAGGCGAAGCGCAAGCAGATGTACGCCGACATGCAGACGATCATTCACGAGGACGGCGGCATCGGGATTCCGGTCTTTCTCAGCGATCTCGAAGGCTACGACACACGTATCGGCGGCATGGATCGAACCGTGCCACTGGGCTCCTTCATGGGCTACATGTTCGCCGAATACGTCTGGTGGAAGGGATAAGCCCCACTGCCCCTGTCAACGCCGGCCCCGATCGTCACCCTGCGGCGTCGATCGGGGCGCTCGAGTCGGAGACGACCTATGCGCAATACGTTATTGGGCCTCGTGAGCAGACGGCTGGGTGCCAGCCTGTTGACGCTGCTGATGGTCTCGCTGGTGATCTTCGCCATCACCTCGCTGCTGCCCGGTGACACCGCCCAGCAGATTCTGGGCCAGTTCGCCACACCCGAGCAGGTTGCCGCCCTGCGCGAGCAACTGGGCCTCAACCAGCCGGCCGTGGTGCGTTACTGGCACTGGCTGTCCGGCTTCGTCACCGGCGATCTAGGGCAGTCGGCGAGCAACGGCATGGCGGTCGCGCAACTGATCAACGACCGCCTGCCCAACTCCCTCATCCTCGCTGGCATCACCACCGTCGTCTCGGTGCCCATCGCTATCACCATGGGCGTGGTGGCGGCGATGTGCCGGGGCGGTCTCGTCGATCGTCTGCTCAATCTGGTGACGCTGTCGATGGTCGCGGTGCCGGAGTTCCTGGTGGCCACGCTCGCGGTGCTGATCTTCGCGGTCAAGCTCGACTGGCTGCCCGCGCTCTCCTATGTCTCCACGGTGTCGTCGCTGGGTGATGCGATGAAGATCTACGCCATGCCGGTGCTGACCCTGTGCTGTGTGCTGATCGCGCAGATGGCACGCATGACCCGTGCCGCGCTGATCGATCAGCTCGATAGCCCCTACGTCGAAATGGCCCAGCTCAAGGGCGTGCCACCGATACGCCGGGTCATGCGTCACGCGCTGCCCAACGCGGTCGGGCCGATCGCCAACGCCGTGGCGCTGAGCCTCTCCTATCTGCTCGGGGGGGTGATCATCGTCGAGACGATCTTCAACTATCCGGGCATCGCCAGCCTGATGGTGGATGCGGTGTCCAACCGCGATCTCGCCCTGGTTCAGGCCTGCGCCATGCTGTTCTGCGGGACCTATCTGGTGCTGGTCATGATGGCCGATGTGTGTGCGATCCTCTCCAACCCGAGGCTGCGTAACCGATGAACACGATCAAGACGCTGACGCATCCCAAGGCCAACACCCCGCGGCGGCTGCGCCATGGCAGCCACCTTCCTGTTGCCGCGCCGCTGCGTCGCAACCGACGCCGACTGCAGTTGACCCGCTGGATCGGGCTCGGCCTGTTCGGCTTCTGGATCCTGGTGGCGCTGTTCGGTCCACTGCTGGCGCCCTATCCGATGGGCGCCTTCGTCTCCGACCAGATCTTCGGTGGCGCCAGTCTCGCCCACCTGCTGGGCACCGATTACATGGGCCGCGACATGCTCAGCCGGATCCTGACCGGCGCCCGTTATACGGTCGGCCTGGCGCTGGTCGCCGCACTGCTATCGAGTCTGGTCGGGGCCGGTTTCGGCATGCTGGCGGTGCTGTTGCCGAGATGGCTGGAAGAGGCCGTGCGGCGGGTGTTCGATACCCTGATCTCGATACCCAGCAAGATGATGGCACTGGTGATGGTGTCGGCCTTCGGCGCCTCGATCCCGTTGCTGATCACGGCCACGGTGCTCAGTTACGCCCCCGGCGCCTTCCGCATCGCCCACAGCCTGGCCGCCAATCTGTCGACGATGGAGTACGTCCAGGTCGCTCAGACCCGCGGCGAGGGGCGCCTCTACATCGCCACCCGCGAGATATTCCCCAACATGATCCAGTCGGTGTTGACCGATATGGGGATGCGCTTCGTGTTCATCGTGTTGCTGCTCAGCGGCATGAGTTTCCTCGGATTGGGTGTCCAGCCGCCGGCGGCGGATCTGGGCTCACTGGTGCGCGAGAACATCGGTGGTCTGAGCCAGGGAGCGCTTGCAGTCATCGCCCCGGCCCTGGCCATCGGCACGCTAACCATCGGCGCCAACCTGCTCATCGACAGCCTCTCCACCAGCCGCGCGACTCACAAGGAGTGACCCATGCAGGGCGAATCGCTCATCGTGCGCGACCTCGAGATCGTCGCGACCCCCGACGGCGGGGAAGAACGTCGTATCGTCAGCCGTATCGGCTTCTCGCTCGACCCCGGCGACGTGCTGGCGCTGATCGGAGAATCCGGGTCGGGCAAGACCACCATCGCCCTGGCCATGCTGGGCTATGCCCGGCGCGGATGCCGGATTGCCGGCGGCAGCGTGCGGCTGGGCCAGACCGAGGTGCTGTCGCTCTCCGCCGCAGAGACGCGCGAGCTGCGCGGCCACCGGGTCGCCTACATCGCGCAGAGTGCGGCGGCGGCGTTCAATCCCTCGCGTTCGCTGATGGATCAGGTGATCGAGGCGGCGCTGTTGCACAAGGTAATGGATCGCCAGGCTGCCCGGAACAAGGCCATCGGCCTGTTCCGCGACCTGGCACTGCCCGATCCCGAGCATATCGGCGAACGCTATCCTCATCAGGTCTCGGGCGGGCAGTTGCAGCGGGTGATGGCGGCGATGGCGCTGCTCACCGACCCGGCGCTGGTGATCCTCGACGAGCCGACCACGGCGCTCGACGTGACGACGCAGGTCGATGTCCTGCGTGCCTTCAAGCGTGTCATGCGTGAGCGGGGAACGACGGCGATCTATGTCTCCCACGATCTGGCCGTGGTCGCGCAGATGGCCGACCAGGTGCTGGTGCTCAACCAAGGGCGCGAACAGGAGCAGGGTCGGATCGCAGAAGTGCTCGAACGACCGCGGCACGCCTATACCCGGAGCCTGCTGGCGGCGACACGGCCCCACTCGCTCCACGGCGCGAAGCAGGCGGCCGAGGCGGGTCAAACGCTGCTGGAGGTCGAGAATCTGGGGGTCGGCTATGGCCCTGTGAATCGCGATGGCAAGCCCGCGGATATCGTCCTGCGGGAGATCGATCTCAGCCTGGCGCAGGGGCGTTCCATCGGCGTCATCGGCGAGTCGGGGTCCGGCAAGTCGACTCTGGCCCGCGCGATCGCCGGCCTGACGGCCCCTTGTCACGGGCATGTGCGTTTCGCTGGTGCGCCGTTGCCGCCCACGTTGCGCGGTCGCACGCCGGATCAGTTCCGACGTATCCAGATGGCGTTCCAGAGTGCCGACAATGCACTCAACCCGGCGCATTCGGTGCGCCGGCTGCTCAGCCGGCCGCTGGAGACCTATTTCCACCTGGACCGCGACGCTCGCCGCCGCCGGGTCGAAGAACTCATGGCGTTGGTCAAGCTGCCCGTCGACCTGCTCGATCGCAAACCCGGCGAACTCTCGGGAGGGCAGAAGCAGCGCGTCAATCTCGCCCGGGCCCTGGCGGCCGAGCCGGACCTCATCCTCTGTGACGAGGTGACCTCGGCGTTGGATACGGTGGTCGGCGCGGCGATTCTCGAGCTGCTGGCGGAGCTGCGCCAGGCGTTGGGCGTCGCCTATCTGTTCATCAGCCATGATATCTCGACGGTGCGCGCACTCTGCGACGAGGTCATGGTGCTCTATCATGGCCAGTGCGTGGAGTTCGGCGCCTGTGACGAGGTTCTGGGCAACCCGCGCCACGCCTACACACGGCAGTTGATCGGCTCGGTACCGGAGCTGCGCCCCGGCTGGCTCGAGAGCCGGGCAGTCGCCGGGTGAGGTCGCCGCCGGCTTCTTCCGGTATCGGCGTTGGCGACCACGCAATGCTGGATACCGGACCCGAATGCACCCCGGGCGTGGCCCCGGGAGGACGAGTATCTTCAGGAGGTGGCATGGACTCTACCCCAATCTCTAACTCGCAGCGGGTGGACGCCTATCTGGCCGAGGCCCGGCCGCTGGACAGTGGTGACCTGGACCACCTCCACCAGCTTGCCGTCAGCGTCTTCTGGCCGCATCGGGCGCGAGATCTGAGGCTACTGATGTCGCTGGGGCAGGGCTATCTCGCCCTGGACGAGATCGAGCGCGTCCTGGCGTCGGGCATGTATTTCGAGATGGGCACGGACTTCGCCATGATCGGCATGATGATGACCGCGCCTCGATTACAGGCGCGCGGGGCGGGGCGTTGGTTGCTGGACCGGATCCTGGCCGACTGTGCCGGCCGTGATCTGCGCCTGAATGCGACCCGGCAGGCCTACCGGCTCTATGCGAGTGCCGGTTTCGTGCCGGTGGTCACGGTCCACCAGCGTCAGGGGCTGGTGCCTGAAGCGGGGTTACCCGAGATTTCCACGGTGTATCCCGTGCGGGCCCTGCAGAAAAACGACCTCCCGGCGCTGCAAGCGCTCGACCGCGTGGCCTTCGGCGCCGAGCGCCATGCTGTGCTGGGAGCGCTCTTCGCGGTCAGCGAGGGGACGCTGGCCGTGCGCGATGGGGCGCCGGTGGGGTTCGCCCTGATCCGCGACTTCGGCCGTGGACGGGTGATCGGGCCGGTGGTGGCACAGGACGAGGCGATGGCGATGGCGCTGATCGCACCGCTGATTCAGCGCCATCCGGGGCAGTTCCTGCGCATCGATACCTCCTGCGACAGCCGGGTCTTCGTCGATTTCCTGAACGCCGCGGGCCTCCTTGAGTACGACACCGTCACCCAGATGCGCTTGGGCAAGCAGCGGGGCGGCGACGGGCCCGTGCGGACGTTCGGCCTGGCCGCGCATACCCTCGGTTGAGCACAAGGCGCCACCCGCTCAGCGGGCGTCGTCCGTGCGTTCGCCCGACAGGGTCGAGCCGTGATCCTGGCGCAGCGGCCCGGCCAGCTTGCGCAGTGCGACATAGAACACCGGGGTCAGCAGCAGGCCGAACAGGGTCACCCCGAGCATGCCGGCGAACACCGCGACCCCCAGCGCCTGGCGTACCTCGGCGCCCGCGCCGTGGCCCAGCGCCAGCGGTATCACCGCCGCGGTGAAGGTTATCGAGGTCATGACGATCGGGCGCAGGCGCAGGCGGCAGGCCTCCAGCGCTGCGGCCACGGTCTCGCGTCCCTCGAGCTCCAGCTCGCGGGCGAACTCGACGATCAGGATCGCGTTCTTGCACGCCAGCCCGATCAGCACCACCAGCCCCACCTGGACGAAGATATTGGTATCGCCGCCCACCAGGGGCACCCCGATCAGCGCCGAGAGTACGCACATCGGCACGATCAGGATCACCGCCAACGGCAGGGTCCAGCTCTCGTAGAGCGCGGCCAGCACCAGGAACACCAGCATCACCGCCAGCGGGAACACGATCAGCGCGGCGTTGCCCTGGGTCGCCTGCTGATAGCTGAGATCGGTCCACTCGAAGTCGATCCCCGCCGGCAGCACCTGGGCGCCGATCCGGGTCAGCTCGGCCATCGCCTGGGGTGAGGAGAGCACCCGCGGGTCGGCCTCGCCGGCGAGATCGGCGGCAGGATAGCCGTTGAAGCGCAGCACCGGGTCGGGACCGAAGGTCTGGTGGACCTTTATCATCGAGCCGATCGGCACCATCTCGCCCTGGGCGTTGCGGGTGCGCAGGCGGGCGATGTCCTCGACGCTGTCGCGGTAAGGGGCGTCGGCCTGGGCAATGACCTGCCAGGTGCGGCCGAACTGGTTGAAATCGTTGACGTAGGTCGAGCCCAGATAGGTCTGCAGGGTGTCGAAGAGGTCGGCCACCGCCACCCCCTGAGACTTGGCCTTCAAGCGGTCGACGTCGGCATCGAGCTGGGGCACGTTGGCCTGATAGCTGGTGATCGGATAGGACATCCCTGGGGTCTGCATCACCGCGCCCTGGAAGGCGTTGACCGCTTCCTGCAGCGGGCCGTAGCCGAGGCCGCCGCGATCCTCGAGGAACAGCTGATAGCCGGAGCCGTTGCCGAGCCCCAGGATCGGTGGCGGCATGAACGAGAAGGCGATGCCGTCCTTGAGGGCGGCGAGCTTGCCGGCGAGTTCGGCATTGATCTGTGCCGCCGTGCGGGTGCGCTCGGTGAACGGCGTCAGGGTCAGAAACGCCAGGCCGGTGTTGGAGGTGTTGGTGAACTGCAGCGCATTGAGCCCCGGAAACGAGATCGCGTGCTCGACGCCATCGGTGTGCATGGCGATATCCACCACCTGACGCAGCAGGGCGTCGGTGCGCTCGAGGGAGGCGCCCTCGGGCAGCTTGACGCCGGCGATCAGGTACATCTTGTCCTGCACCGGAATGAACCCGGGCGGCACCGTCTTGAACAGATAGCCGGTGGCCCCGAGCAGGATCAGGTAGATCACGAACACCGCGCCGCGGCGTTTCAGGCTGCGCGACACCACGCCCCTATAGCGCTCGGAGCCGGCGTTGAAGAGCCGATTGAAGGGCCGGAACAGCCAGCCGAACAGGGCGTCGATCACCCGCGTCAGGCGATCCTTGGGCGCATCGTGGGGCCTGAGCAGCATCGCCGCCAGGGCCGGTGACAGCGTCAGCGAGTTGATCGTCGAGATGACCGTGGAGATGGCGATGGTCACCGCGAACTGGCGATAGAACTGGCCGGTCACTCCGGAGAGAAAGGCCATCGGCACGAACACCGCGCACAGCACCAGGCCGATGGCCACGATCGGCCCCGAGACCTCGCGCATTGCCTGATGCGCCGCGGCGCGTGGCGCCAGCCCCTGCTCGATGTTGCGCTCCACGTTCTCCACCACCACGATGGCGTCGTCGACGACGATACCGATCGCCAGCACCAGCCCGAACAGGGTCAGGGTGTTGATCGAGTAGCCGAGCAGCAGCAGCACCGCGAAGGTGCCCACCACCGAGACCGGCACCGCCAGCAGCGGGATCAGCGAGGCGCGCCAGGTCTGCAGGAACAGCGTCACCACCAGCACCACCAGCAGCACCGCTTCCAGCAGGGTCTGGATCACCGAGTGGATCGAATCGGTGACGAACAGCGTGGTGTCGTAGACGCTGCGATACTCGAGCCCGGCGGGGAACTGGGTCGCCAGCTCGTCCATGGTATGGATCACCTGATCGCGAATCTCCAGCGCGTTGGCCCCGGGCGACTGGAAGATGCCGATCGCCACCGCGTCCTTGCCATCCAGGCGGGCGCGCAGGGTGTAGTCGCCGGCGCCGAGCTGCAGCCGGGCGACGTCCTTGAGCCTGAGAATGTCGCCGTCGGCGCCGGTCTTGAGCACGATGTCGCCGAACTCCGCCTCGCTGGTCAGGCGCCCCTTGGCGTTGATCAGGGTCAGGAAGTCGCTGTCCGGCATCGGTTCGCCGCCGATCTGCCCGGCGGAGACCTGTACGTTCTGGTCGCGGATCGCCGCCACCACGTCGCCGGCGGTCAGGCCGTGGGCGGCGACCCGGTCCGGGTCGAGCCACACGCGCATGGCGTAGTCGCCGCCGCCGAACAGCTGCGCCTCGCCCACGCCGGGGATGCGTGCCAGCTGGTCGCGCACGTGCAGGCGGGCGTAGTTGCGCAGGTAGAGAGTGTCGTAGCGGTCGTCCGGCGAGACCAGATGCACCACCATCAGAAAGGTCGGCGACTGCTTCTGGGTGGTTACGCCCTGACGGCGCACCGCCTCGGGCAAGCGCGCCAGGGCCTGGCTGACCCGGTTCTGCACCCGCACCGTGGCCTGCTCGGCGTCGGTGCCGGGGCGGAAGGTGACGGTCATCTGCAGCACCCCGTCGGAGCCGGCGACGGATTTGTAGTACATCATCCCCTCGACGCCGGTGATCGCCTCCTCGAGCGGCGCGGCGACGGTGTCGGCGATCTCCTTGGGGTTGGCGCCGGGGTAGACCGTGCGCACCAGCACCGAGGGCGGCACCACCTCCGGATACTCGCCGATCGGCAGGTTGGGGATCGAGATCGCGCCGAGCGCGAGCATGACGATCGACAGCACCGCGGCGAAGATCGGGCGGTCGACGAAGAAACGCGAAACATTCATGCCTTGGGGCTCCTGTGCGGCGGATGCGATGCCCGCCGCTTGTCGTCGTTCCCGGGAATGGTTGGCGCAGGCGGCGCACCTGGCGCCGCCGCCGCTCAAGAGCGCGCGGCGAGCGCGCCTTCGGCCGAGGGTTGCGGATCGGTCGGCTGCTGATCGACCGGCTGCTGATCGACCGGATGCGTATCGACCGGATGCGGTGAGATGGTCATGCCGGGGGCAAAGATCTTCTGGGTGCCGTTGACCACGATGCGGTCTCCCGGGGCGAGGCCGTCGCGGATCACCACCCGGTCGCCGACCGCGGCCCCGGTCACCACCGGTTGCGGCGTGACGCTGTTGTCATCGGCCACCCGATAGACGAAGCGCCGATCCTGGTTGGTCAGCACCGCCTGGCGGTCGATCAGCAGCGCCGCGGTGAGCGCGGCGACGGGCATCTCGACGCGGGCGAACTGGCCGGGCCGGATGCGCCCGTCCGGATTGTCGAGCACGGCGCGGTAGGTCAGGGTGCCGGTGGTGGGATCGATACGGTTGTCGACGAAGTCGAGCCGACCGCGATGGGGAAAGCCGTTCTCGCCGGTGAGACTGACCCGCACCGCCACGGGGTGGTCGGGGTCGACGCTCGCCAGCGTGTTCTCGGCGCCGCTCTCGTTGCTGTCGAAATAGACATAGAGTGGGTCGACCGAGACCAGCGTGGTCAACAGCGTCTGGTCGGCGCTGGCCAGGTTGCCGCGGGTGACCAGCGCCCGCCCGATGCGGCCCGCTACCGGCGCGATGACGCGGGTGTACTCGAGGTCGAGTTCGGCGCTGGTGAGCGCGGCGCGGGCCTGCGCTTCACGGGCGCGGGCGTCCTGGGCCGCCGCCTGGCGCTGGTCGTGCTGCTCCTGGGAGATCATGTGGCGGCCGATCAGCCGGCGTGAGCGGCTGGCTTCGACATCGGCGAGCTGACGCTGGCTACGCGCCTGGGCCAAGGCCGCCTTGGCGGCATCGACGCGCGCCGCATAGGGGCGCGGGTCGATGCGCAAGAGCAGGTCGCCGGCCTTGACCAGCTGGCCCTCGGTGAAGGCGATCTCATCGACATAGCCGCTCACCCGCGGGCGTAGTGCCACGGTCTCGGGCGCCTCGATGCGTCCGGTGAAGGTCTCGGTGAGCGTGATCGGCTCGGCTGCGACGGTGGCGACATCGACCTCGGGCGGTGGCGGGGCGGCGGCCTGGGGCTCGCCGTGGGCATCGCAGCCGGCCAGCAGCAGCGCTGCCAGCAGCCAGGTGGTTGTGAGCCAAGTGATTCGTAGCCCAGTAACTCGCAGCCAAGTGGTTCGCAGAGACGCGATCTGCCGTCCCGTGATCGGCGTGACGGCGGCCAACCTCGCGCCAGGCGCGGGGGGCTGGTTGAACTTCTCCATCATGGTTCGCTCCGTGTGACATTCCCCGAAGGAGGGCAAGCTATTGGCTCAACTTAAGTTGAGGTCAAGCGTGGCGGGGAAACCGCCCGGGGGCATGGAGTGCCAATCTAAGGGCTGGCGGCGGCGGGGCGTTATCGGCTTCCTGTCGATTGCTTGCCCGATTCTCCGCAGAAACCGGTCAGCCACGGTGGGGGTGTCGGGACCGCCTGGGCGCGGGGCTGGCGCAGGGAAAGCGCCTTGCCGAATTCTTCAGAGTACTTGCCCGATTCTGCAAGTCTCTGCCAGACGCGCCCAATATCGTCGAAAGTGGACTTATACTCGCGCTCTATCGCTTGATGCCTTTCCATCCGCCCAGCAGGGGAGTGACGCCGTGACCGCCGCACAGCCCATCCCGAGGCACACCGAGTCGTCGTCCGATTCATTGATGAATACTCTTGTGGCGAGAATTCTCGCCCACGCCGACGAGGAGGGGTTCATCGCCAGCGCCATTCCCGGTCTGGAGCTGGTGCGTGCCAATTCGACCACGGCCTGCATGGGCTCGCGGGTCTACGAGCCGGCGCTGTGCCTGATCGCCCAGGGCGCCAAGACGGTGTGGCTGGGGGATCGCCAGATCGACTATGGCCCGCTCAGCTGCATGGTGTCGGCGGTGCCGCTGCCGATTCTGGGCAAGGTGACCCAGGCGTCGCCCCAGACCCCGTATCTGGGTCTCAAGCTCACGATCGACCCCCAGGAGGTCACCGATCTGATCCTGGCGATGGGGCTGCCGGTGGCGCGCCAGCCGGAGGAGGAGCTGTGCCCGGAAGGGGCCTGCGGGCTCGGCCATGTGCTGGCCGATCGGGGGATGCTGGAAGCGCTGTCGCGTTTGGTGGGCCTACTGGACACGCCCCAGGACATCGCGATCCTGGCGCCGCTGGTGCGGCGGGAGATCCTCTATCGGGCGCTGGTCGGGGAGTTGGCACCCTATATGCGCAAGTTCGCCATGGTCGATGGCCAGACCCACCGCATGGCCCGGGTGATCGAGGTGCTCCAGGCGCGCTTCCGCGAGCCGCTGCGGGTGGGCGATCTCGCCGACCTGGTGAGCATGAGCGAATCGTCGCTGTTCCACAGCTTCAAGCAGGTGACGCGGATGTCGCCGCTGCAGTTCCAGAAGCGCCTGCGTCTGCACGAGGCGCGCCGGCTGATGCTGACCGAGGGTATGGAAGCCGCCACGGCCAGCTATCGCGTCGGTTACAGCAGCCCTTCCCACTTCAGCCGCGAATACAGCCGCATGTTCGGGGTGCCGCCGCGGGCCGACGTGATCAAGCTGCGCGGCGATCTGCCGGCAGCGACACCGGCACCGGCGGGGCGCTGAGGCGCGACCACCGTTGCCGGCGTGCGGGGTTCAGTCGCCGATCACCATGACCGCCTCGGCTTCGACCAGGCTGCCTTTGGGCAGCTGCTTGACGCCCACCGCGGCGCGCGCGGGGAAGGGCGCGCTGAAGAACTCTTCCATCACCTTGTTGACCACGCCGAAGTTGTCGAGGTCGGTGAGGTAGAGGTTGAGCTTGACGATGTCCTGCAGCGAGCCGGCGGCCTCCTTGCACACGGCGGAGAGGTTGGTGAATACCTGACGCGCCTGGGCTTCGAAGTCGTCGGAAACCATCTCCATGGTGGCCGGGTCGAGCGGGATCTGGCCGGAGAGATAGACGGTGTTGCCGGACTTCACGGCTTGGGAATAGGGGCCGATGGCGGCCGGGGCGTTGTCGGTGTTGATAACGGCTTTGTTGCTCATGGCGTACCCTCCAGATGTTATCGATTGAGATACCGCGATCTTTTCCTGCGTATCGAGCCGCGTTTCGCGTTTTATCGCGTCCCGGAACGACGTAAAAAACGACGCCCCGCCGTGGTTGGCCATGGCGGGGCAGCGTGTGTTCGTCTGTCTGGCCGGCGCGGGTGGGCGTCGGGGTCTTGCTATCAGCTTCTCGCGCGAACGATGCGGCCGATGTGATTCAGGTTGCGCAGGCGCTTGATGATCCGGGCCAGGTGGATACGCCCCTTGACCAGGATGGTCAGATTGACGATCGATAGCCGGGCATCGCGCTCTTCGATGCCGATGCGCTCGATATTGGCATCGGCGTCGGTGATCAGGCTGGCCAGTTCGGCGATCAGCCCGCGCCGGGTCTCCACCTCGATGCGCAACGGCACCGGGAAATCCTGCTCGATCTGATTGGACCACGTCAAGGAGACCAGCTTGTCGGGGTCATCGCGCAGCTCATCGAGATTACCACAATCGTGGCGGTGCACGACGATCCCCTTGCCCATCGACAGGTGACCGATCACCGGGTCGCCTGGCAGCGGGTGGCAGCAGCGGGCGAAGCTGATTGCCATGCTCTCGGAGCCGTTGATGACGATCGGTCCGGTGTGCGATCCCGTATTCGATGAGCTCTCCGACGCCCCTGCGGCCTCCTCGTCATCGCTCAGGCTGGCATCGGCAAGGCGCTTGGCGGTGGCGTGGGCCAGCCGGGTGCCGAGGCCGATGGTCTCGAGCAGGTCATCCTCGTTGGCCAGGTCGAGCTCCGCCAGCAGCGCCGTGAGGCGCTCCGCGGGCAGCTTCTCCAGGCTGGTGTCGAAACTGCCCAGCGCGCGATTGAGCAGGCGCCGGCCGAGCTGGATCGCTTCGCTGCGCTGCTGGCTCTTGAGCGCGTGACGAATCGCCGAGCGCGCCTTGGCGGTAACCACGAAGTTGAGCCAGGCAAGATTGGGCCGGGCGCCGGGCGCGGTGATGATCTCCAGGGTCTGGCCGCTCTCCAGCGGGGTCGAGAGCGGTGCCAGGTGGCGGTCGATACGGCAGGCGATACAGCTGTTGCCGATATCGGTGTGCACGGTATAGGCGAAGTCGACCGCCGTGGCCCCCTGGGGCAGCTCCATGATGTCGCCCTTGGGGGTGAAGATGTAGACATCGTCGGGGAACAGGTCGTTCTTGACGTGTTCGATGAACTCCAGCGAGTCGCCCGCGTGGCGCTGCATCTCGAGCAGCCCGCGCACCCACTCCCGCGCCCGGGCGTGGCTGCCGACGGCGATCGGCCGCTCGGTCTGGCCGGCCTTGTAGAGCCAGTGGGCGGCGATGCCGTTGTTGGCCATCGCCTCCATCTCGCGGGTGCGGATCTGTACTTCGATCGGCATGCCGCTGGGCCCGAACAGGGTGGTGTGCAGGCTCTGGTAGCCGTTGGCCTTGGGGATCGCGATGTAATCCTTGAAGCGCCCCGGCACCGGCTTGTAGAGATTGTGCACCGCGCCGAGGATGCGATAGCAGTTGTCGACATCGTCGGTGATGATGCGGAAGCCGAACACATCCATGATCTCGGCGAACGGCTTGCGCTGGTCGTGCATCTTGCGATAGATCGACAGCAGGTGCTTCTGGCGGCCGACCACGCTGCCGGTGAGATCGTCCTCGTCCAGACGGCGCTGCAGGCTGGTCTGGATCTGGCGCATGGTCGTGCGGCGGTTGCCGCGGGCCCGGGTCACGGCGCGCTTGATGCGCTCGGCACGCATCGGGTGGATCGCCTGGAACGAGAGATCCTCGAGCTCGACGCGGATGGTGTTGATCCCCAGGCGTCCGGCGATGCGGGCGTAGATCTCCAGCGTCTCGCGGGCGATGCGGCGCTTCTTGTCGGGTCGCAGCGCCCCTAGGGTGCGCATGTTGTGCAGGCGGTCGGCGAGCTTGACGATGATCACGCGGATGTCCTGGGACATCGCCATCACCATCTTCTGGAAGTTCTCGGCCTGGGCGACCGCCTTGTCCTCGAAGGTGATCTGGGTCAGCTTGGAGACGCCATCGACCAGCTCCGCCACCGCTTCGCCGAACTGGCTGGCCAGGGCATCCTTGGTCACCCCGGTATCCTCGATCACGTCGTGCAGCATGGCGGCCATCAGGCTCTGATGGTCCATGTGCATGTTGGCGAGGATATTGGCGACCGCGAGGGGGTGGGTGACGTAGGGCTCGCCGGAGCGGCGGGTCTGGCCGTCGTGGGCCTGCTCGGCGTAGTAGAAGGCGCGCCTGACCTGCTGAATCTCCTCAGGGGGTAGATAGCCGCCGAGGCGATCGGCCAGGTCATCGATGGTGAACATACAGCGCGCCTATTCCAGGAGTCGTGCCGGCGTCACGCCGAGGCGCGGGCCGCGGGCTCGCAAAGCTCGTTCAGAGTTCGAAATCCTGGTGCGGTTCGGGGCGCGGACGCGGCGGGGCGGCTTCCACCGGTTCGTCGAGCACGCTCTCATCGATCTGGCCGGCGGCGATCTCGCGCAGCGCCATCACGGTGGGCTTGTCGTTCTCCCACGGCAGCAGCGCGTCGCGAGAGCCGCGCGAGAGCTGGCGGGCGCGCTGGGAGGAGATCATCACCAGCTTGAAACGGTTCTCGATATGGTCCAGACAATCTTCGACGGTCACGCGTGCCATGGTGGTAACCCTGCTGCCAGAAAATGAGTGGTCGCACCCCAGCCGAAGCGGGGCCATGCGGGACCGTGCAGTCTACTGGACCTTTGGCGTAGCTGACAAGGTGAAAGGCCCGCGTGCCGCCCGCTGGCGCGGGACGGCGCGATGCTCGCCATGGCGCGGAGAGAAGGGCAGCACGGCGAGGAACGAGAGTCAGTGCGGGGTATCGAGCAGCTCGGCGAGCAGGCTGGCGTGGCGCGTGCGCACCTTGTCGAGCCGCGAACGGCGCGCGTGCACGATGCACTCCAGCTCGTGCAGGGCGTGCTCGAAGCTGTCGTTGATGATCACGTGCTCGTACTCGTCGAAGTGCGACATCTCGCTCACCGCATCGCGCATGCGCCGGTCGATGACCTCGGCGTCGTCGGTACCGCGCCCGGCCAGACGCTCGCGCAGCGCTTCCTTCGAAGGCGGCAGGATGAAGATCGACTCGGCCTCGGGGGCCAGTTCGCGGACCTGGCGCGCGCCCTGCCAGTCGATCTCCAGGATCACGTCCTCGCCCAGCGCCAGGCGCTTCTCCACCTCGGCGCGGGAGGTGCCGTAGTGGCGGTCGAAGACCCAGGCGTGCTCGAAGAACTCGCCGCCCGCGATCATCGTCTCGAAGGTCTCCTCGGTGACGAAGTGGTAATTGACGCCGTCCGCCTCGCCGGGCCGCATGGCGCGGGTGGTGTGGGAGACAGCGACGCCGATCGCCGCGTTACGTTCGAGCAGCGCGCGCACCAGGCTGGTCTTGCCGGCCCCGGAAGGGGCGGAGACGATGTAGAGCGTGCCCTGGGCGGCAGGCGTGGCAGCAGCGTTGGCGAAGGCGGAGACCGGGGTGTCGGGTCGAGACATGACGGGGCCGTGATCAGGGTGCGTGAAGCCGCACAGTATGCCACGAATCCACGGGCGGTTGGCATTGCGCGGGCGTCGAGCAGGATCGATACCCGGCGCAGTGGTGGCGGTGAGCGGTTGCGCCCTGGCGCGGCATTCACGATGCTTGTCGGCATCATCGCCGTTCACGGCGCGCGCTCCGAGCCCGCGCGGGCGACCCACCTCCTGCACGAGGAACTGTCATGAACGCTTCAGCCACCGCGGCCCGCGGCGGGCGCGCGGTCTTTCTGGGCGCTGCCTTCGCCTTCGCGCTCACCATGATCGGCACCACCATGCCGACCCCGCTCTATCCGATCTATCAGCAGACCTTCGGCTTCTCGCAGCTCACCATCACCATCATTTTCGCGGTCTACGCCGCTGGGGTGATGGCGGCGCTACTGCTCACCGGGCGCTGGTCCGACCAGCTCGGGCGGCGCCCGATGCTGCTGGCGGGGGTACTGATCTCGGCGGCCAGCGATCTGGTGTTCTGGCACGCCCAGGGGCTCGGCCCCATCCTGTTCGCGCGGGTGCTCTCGGGCATCTCCGCCGGCATCTTCACCGGCACCGCCACGGTCGCGGTGATGGAACTGGTCCCCGACGCCTGGAAGCGGGTCGGGCCGCTGGTCGCCACCGCCGCCAACATGGGCGGCCTGGGGCTGGGGCCGATGGTCGCCGGGGTGCTGGCCGCGCTGGCACCGCTGCCGCTGGTGGTGCCCTACGTGCTGCATCTGGCGCTGGCGCTGCTGGCGGCGCTGTTCATCTGGCGCGCCCCGGAGACGGTCACGCGTCCGGCGCGCATCCGCCTGCGGGTACAGAAGCTCAAGGTGCCGCCGGAGGTGCGCGGGGTCTTCGTGCCGGCGGCGATCGCCGCCTTCGCCGGTTTCATGGTGTGCGGCTTCGCTACCTCGGTGACCCCGGCTTTCGTCGGTGGCCAGCTCGGCTATCACAACCCGGCACTGATCGGCGTCGTCGCCGGCAGCCTGTTCATCGCCTCCACCCTGGGGCAGATGGTGCAGGACAAGCTGCCCGAGGCCCGGCGTCTGCCGATCGGCTGCGGCGTGCTGCTGGTTGGCGTCCTGCTGCTGGCCTGGGGCATGGCCGCACAGACCCTGGCGGGGTTCATCCTCGGCCCCATCGTGGCGGGCATCGGCCAGGGCATCGCCTTCCGTGCCGGGCTGGGCGCGGTGGCCGCCGCCAGCCCGGTACAGCACAAGGCGGCGGTGGTCTCGACCTTCTTCGTGGTCGCATACGTGGCGATCTCGCTGCCGGTGATCGGCATCGGCCTGGTCGCCAGCGTGCTCGGGCTACAGCTCACTGGGCTGCTGTTCGACGCCCTGGTGGCGCTGCTCTGCTGCGTGGCCATGGGCCTGCTGCTGCGCCGCCCGGCGGCCAAGGCGGGGTGAGGGGTGAGTCGATGGGTATGGCGCAGTCTGCGTGGCGCCCAGCCTTTCGAGGCTTCATGCCATTGCTGCGTCGTCCTCTTCTTCCAAGATAAATTCAATGCGGAAGTGGGCGCGCGCCGAGGCGTTGACCAAGGCGTCGAGACTGAACTTGTCGATCTTGCCCTTCAACAGATCATTGACGCGCGGTTGAGTCAGGCCCAGCCGACGGCCAGCTTCGGCCTGGCTGACCTCCCAGCCTTTCACACGCTCGGCAAGGGACGCCATCAACTTGGAACGCAGGCGCATGTTGGCCGCTTCCTCGGGAGTGTCTGAAATGGCATCCCAGATGCTCGCAAAGCGCTCACCAGCCATATCTCTAGTCCTCACGATATAGATATTTTTCAGTGGTTAGGCACTGTCTGAAAAGTACTGCGCTCGACCATGCGGCGTTAAAAATCGGCTCAAAATGCTCATTTACACCCTGTAAACTCCGCGTTTTCGCCGATTTTTGCCTTGCCTGGCCTTCGCTCGTCGACTTTTCAGACAGCACCTAGGGAAAGGCCCATGTACGGGCGGTCTCTACTTCAGTCAGACGGTTCGGGGGGTAACTCCTTGAGCCTTTGCTTACCCAAAGCGATGTCGGCCGGCGCCGTCTGCCTTGTTTTTTTCTGGAAGCAGTGAAGGATGTAGATCGCATCCCTCCGCTTCGCGATGTAGAAAGACCGAAATTCGTTGGTGTCGTCCTCCACCCTGATCTCGTAAACCCCTGCACCTACAGTCTTCATGGGCTTGAAATCGTCTGGTTGGTCACCTCGCTGAAGCTTGTCGACTTGATAGCCCATCTCCTGACGTGCGCCAACGGGGAAATCCCTTAGCCGTTTTAGAGAATCCCCACAGAACTCAACCGGCTTTTCTTCTTTTTCTGCCATGTTGCACCCCTATTCGTGATGTCAATTTATATCGAATTCGATATAAATTGCAAGGGTTAGGTCGATCCCGCGGGTGCGGGGCCGCCCAAATACCTTCACTGTGAGTCAAAGCATGGAGTTTGCCGATGCCCTGCCGCCGGATAAGCCCACGTCAACGCGAGGGCGGGTTCAGGCGGGTGTCGAGCGAGAACCGCTCTTGCAGGACCACGCGATACTTACCCTGGGCGCCATGCGGGTTCATCACCAGGTTGGCGCTGTGGCGCGATACGGTCGAGGGCACGACGAAGAAGGGGTGGGCTTCGAGCAGGGCGTCGCCGTAGCGCTGCTGGCCCGCGCTGGGTGTGCCCGGCACCAGCCAGTTGGGATTCGGCAGCGTCTCGGCGTCCACCCAGTGGACGCAGCTCGGGTCCGGAATCTCGATGCACAGGAGCGTGTGCGGGTCGGTATCCAGGGTCGCGAAGCCCTTGTGAACCGCGACTTCGAGTATCGCGGTAGCCGCATCCAGCGAGCCATACACGGCGGGCCGGCCGGGAGAGTTCCAGCGCCCGCCCGCGCGCTCTGCGCCAATGCCTTTCTCCCAGGTGGCGACATGGCGGTCGCGTTCCAGGCGCCAGAACCGGAGGCTTCGGCTCGCGGCGGCCATCGTCAGGTGTAGACCCCGTAGTCCAGGCGCGTCAGCAGGTCATCGACCAGATCATGGCCGACCGGGGTGGTGATCAGGTCCAGCGGCTTACGCCCCTCCAAGGCCATGGCCGGGGTGTCCAGCCAGCGCTGGGCCGCTTCGGTGCTGCCGAAGACGTCTTCTGCGCGGGTGAGCGTTTCGGCGAAGCGCCAGGCGCGGCCGCTCTCTTCCGGGCTGAGGGTGTCGGGTTTGTCCCGCCGGCGATACAGGGTGCGTTCGGATACTCCGAGGACTTTGACCGCGATCTTTCTGTCCTGAAGCAGATCGACCTCTTCGAGGAACTTGATCACCCCTGACGAGGCAAAGCCGTTCTCGATGAGGCGATGGATTTCGAAGGGCGAGGTGACCGTGACCCGGCGTTTACCCGTCAGGCGGCGGATCGCCCGCTCACTGATGCTGGGCTCCAGGGAGGGCTCGAACGGGGTGGTCGTCATGCTGAACTCCTCGCGGCATTCGCCATATGACAAAATCATAGCGCCATCTGGCGCAAGATGTCATCTCGAGTGGCATCCCCCGGGCCTGGCGGGCTCTGATATGCTACGAGCCCCTCGTTCACCCCCTGCCAGGAGTTTCCGATGACCGCTGCGCCCGACACGCTCACCCTCCGCCGCCCCGACGACTGGCACCTGCACCTGCGCGATGACGCGATCACCCGCACCGTGCTGCCCTACACCAGCGCGACCTTCGCCCGCGCCATCGTCATGCCCAACCTGGCGCCGCCGGTGACCACGGTCGAGGCCGCCGCGGCCTATCGTGAGCGTATTCTTGCCGCGCTGCCCGCCGGTCACGACTTCACGCCGCTGATGACCTGCTATCTCAACGAGAGCGTGAGCGCCGAGACGCTGACCCGCGGCCACGCCGATGGCGTCTTCACCGCGGCCAAGCTCTATCCGGCCAACGCCACCACCAACTCCCAGCACGGGGTCAAGCGCATCAGCGACGTCTACCCGCTGCTGGAGACGATGCAGCGCATCGGCATGCCGCTGCTGGTACACGGCGAGGTGACGCGGGGCGAGATCGATATCTTCGACCGCGAGAAGGTCTTCATCGACGAGGTGATGAGCGATATCCGCCGTCAGTTCCCCGAGCTACGCGTGGTGTTCGAGCACATCACTACCAAGGATGCGGCCCAGTTCGTGCTCGAGGGCGACGAGTACCTGGGCGCCACCCTGACCCCGCAGCACCTGGCCCAGAACCGCAACGACATGCTGGTCGGCGGTATCCGCCCGCACCTCTACTGCCTGCCGATCCTCAAGCGTCAGGAGCATCAGGCGGCCCTGCGCCGCGCGGTGGCCAGCGGTCATCCGCGCTTCTTTCTCGGCACCGACTCCGCGCCGCACGTGTGTGCCGCCAAGGAGACCGCCTGCGGCTGCGCCGGAGTGTTCAATGCCGAGGCGGCGCTCTCGGTCTATGCCGATGTCTTCGAGCAGGAAGGGGCGCTCGACCATCTGGAAGCGTTCTGTTCCGAGAACGGCCCGCGTTTCTATCGCCTGCCGCTGAATGAAGGCACTGTCACGCTGACCCGCCAGCCCACCCCGGTAGCGCCCAGCGTGGGCGAGGGCGAGAACACCTTCATACCCTACAAGGCCGGTGAATCGCTGACCTGGAAGACGACGTTGAACTGATCGACACTTCGCGCGGCAAGTGAGCAGTAACGAAACGGCCCGCTGGCTTGACGCAGCGGGCCGTTTGCTTGTCTGCCGTGTGCTCGGCAAAGACGCTAGAACGTCACGCTGGCCTGCAGCGTGACTTCCAGCGGATCGCCCACCACTACCCGCGTATCGCCGCCGCTCGAGGGGTAGTAGGTGGTGTCGAACAGGTTGTGGACGTTGAGCTGGAGATGGGTGGCGTCGCCCAGCCAGCGGGTGTCCCAGGCGACGAAGGCGTCGGCGACGGTGTAGGCGTCGAGGCGGAAGCTGTTGTCGCTGTCGCCTTCGCGGCTGCCCACGTAGCGCAGCCCGCCGCCGACCCGCCAGCGGCCGTAGTCGGGGTCGAGCTCCAGCTCCCGTGCCAGCAGCAGCGCGGCGGTGTGACGTGCCACGTTGGGCAGCGCATTACCGGCGGTGCCGCCGTCGGCGTCCTCGAGGACCTCGGCATCGGTGTAGGCGTAGTTGGCCAGCAGCGACAGCCGCTCGGTCAGCTGGCCCTGCAGCGACATCTCCACCCCTCTGGCGCGGCTCTTGCCCACCGCCCGCGACACGCCGTTGTCGCTTACGACGACGTTCTCCTTGGTGATCTCGAAGTAGGCCAGTGCCGCCTCCACCCGCTCGTCGAGCAGGCGGCGCTTGAGCCCGACCTCCCAGCCGCGGCCCAACTCGGGATCGAAGCGCTGACCGGTGTCGCCGTCCGGGGTGTTGGGCACGAAGGATTCGCTGTAGCTGACATAGGTCGAGGTCAGCGGGTCGATCTGGTAGAGCAGGCTGGCATGGGGCAGAAAGAGCGTGTCGTCGGTGTCGGTCTCGACCACGAACGGGCGGCCCTGACCACCATACTGTTCGGTCATCTGATAGCGACCGCCGAGCCCTAGGATCCAGCGCTCGCCGAGATGCAGCGAGTCGTCGATATAGGCCGCGGTGCTATCGATCTCGTCCAGGCGGTGGCTGCGTGCGCTGTCGTAGCGGGCGCCGTCCAGGGTCAGATCACCGTGATTCGGAGCATAGATCGAGATCGTATCGGTGGCACCGCGGTAGCGGTCGGCCAGATAGTCGCGGCGGCGCTCGTGATCGAGTCCGACGGTCATCTCGTGGCGGATGCCCGCCAGCTCGACGTCGCCGAGCAGCTCGGCGGCGGTATAGATCACCCGGCGGTCGAAGCCGTGGTTGGCATCGGCGCGACGCCTCGCGCTGCCGTCCTCGCTGACGCTGAGCACCCGCGGCTGGCCGTCGTCGTACTGGCGCCGGGTCCAGCCGTAGGTCAGGCGACTGGTCCAGGCACGATTCAGATCCTGCTCCCAGCGCGCGGTGAACGACTGATCGTGGCCGGTCACCCGCGACCACGGCTCGTCGAACCGGCGTTTGCGCGGTACATCGACAGGGTCGCCGTCGACGAAGGCGGTGCCGCGATCCAGCGTCAGATCGTAATCGCGGTAGGTATAGGCGAACCATAACCGGGAGTCGTCGTCCTCCCAGCTCAGTGAGGGCGCCACCACCGTCTGCCGGTGGCTGCCGAAGTCGCGCCAGCTATCCTCGTCCTGCTGGCCGACGATGAACCGGAAGGCCGCGCCGCTGTCGCCCAGCGGACCGGTGACGTCGACGCTGGCATCACCGCCGCCGAACGAACTGCCCTTGCCGCTGATGGTGCGCTGCCAGGTGTACTGCGGCTTCTTGCTGACGATGTTGATCACCCCGCCAGGCTCCTGGATGCCGTAGCGAAACGAGCTCGGCCCCTTGAGCACGTCGATACGTTCGGTAGTGAACAGCGGAAAGGTATCGCGCGGCTGGCGGATGCCGTCGCGCAGGATCGAGCCGTCGCTGTTGCTGCCGAAACCGCGCTTGATGAAGCCGGCTTCGGTGCCGCCCATGGTATTGCCCTGGGTGACCCCGGCGACGAACGCCATGGCATCGGTCAGGGAGTCGGCGCCGATGTCCGCAAGCAGCTGCGGCGTGAGCGAATCGACGGTGCGTGCCTGGGCGAGAAAATCGGTGCGCCGGCCGGTGACGAGGTCCGAGGCCCCGGGGCGGTAGCCTTCGCTGGCGTCACCCGTGGCACGGGCGCTGACCACCACCGGGTCGAGCGCGACCTCGCCGGTGTCTTCGGCGTGCGCCGGGGTGAGTGGCAACAGCACCAGCATGGCGACGAGTGGCTGCCAGCGCGGCAGGATGCGCCTCGGGGCGAAGGATCGTGCAGTCATGTGTGGTGTTCTCTGGCGGCGCCGAGTGGCGCTCGGTGCCGGTGCGTTGTCGTTGAAGGTCGTCGTGATTTGTTGTTGTCGAGCGTCTTGGCTTGTCGTCGTTGAACGTCTTGGCTTGTCGTCGTGGTGCGCCGTCGGCGCGGCGCGGGGTGATCAGCGTTCGGGAAGCGATTCCCCGTAGGTGGCGCGAAAGGTGCCGTCGGCGGCAATCGGCAGGAAATCGTGGAACAGCGCCTGCTGCGCTCCTTCGGGATCGAGTGCGGCGCACGCCTGGGGATGCAGCCAGCGGGCGATGGCCGTCAGCGCGAGGGCGCTGAACGGGCTCTGGTGATAGCCGTGCCAGAGGGCGTGGAGCCCCCCCTGATTGACCGCGGAGAGCGTCGCCCAGCCCGGGCGACGGTTGACGACATCGGCCAGGTCCCGCTGTGTCTGCGCGGGGGTGACGCCGAAACCGGCGCGCACCGAGCCTCCCGCCGGCCACTGGGCTGCGGTAGCGATGATCACCGCCGGGTCGCGCGCCAGGATCGCTTCGGGGTTGAGCACGTTCTCGCTGCCCGGGGTCATGCCGGCGGCGATATTGTCGCCGCCGGCCCGGGCCACCAGATCCGCCAGGCCGCTATCGAAGTTGCTGCGACAGCACCCCACCTTGAGGCCGGGGGCGATGTCGATCAGTACGCTGGGAGCCTGGTCTCTGGAGGTGTCATGGGCGGCGACATCGACGCAGTCGGCGACCGCCGCCTCCAGCTCGGCCAGCCGCCGGTTCAGCGCCGCCGCCCGCGGCTGGACGTCGAGTGCACGACCCAACAGGGTCAGCGAGGGGCGGGTATCCGCCAGCGGATGCTGCTGGAAGTCGATGAACAGTACCGGGATGCCCAGGGCATCGAGCTGTGCCAGCAGCCGGGTACCGCGGATGGCCCCATAGCGCGCGCGATTGACCAGGATCAGATCCGGTGCGAGCGTGAGCAGCGCCTCGGCGCTGGGCAGCGGGTCGCCACCCTCCAGTACCGGTAACTGGGCCAGGGCAGGGAAGGCGTGGGTGAAGCGCGCCTGGGCTTCGGGGTCGAAGTCGGCGAGCGAGCCGTGCCAGCCGCTCAGACGTGCCACTGGGTCAGGCAGCAGTGCCGCCAGTGCCAGCAGATGCCGCGGGTCGTCGAGGAAGATGCGCTGCGGCGCGTGATCGAGGGTCACCACGCGCCCGGCGAGGTCGGTCACCTGTAGCGGATAGCGGGTCGCGGCGGTCGCATCGGCGCGCGTCTGGGTGTCGGTGTCGTCGTGGTCTGCGGCGTTGGCCGCGCTGGCGAGAGGCAACAGACCCGCCAGCAGGCAGGCGCAAAGGATCAGACGATGAAGCGATCGGCGCCAGCGGCGCAGGGAAGAGGCGGAGCGGCCGTGGCAGGCGAGCATCGGCAGTATTTTTCTAGTTGATTAAAGATAATCATTATCATTTTTATTTATAGGCAGGTCAACGCGGCGCACCCTGCTGCGCCACTGCCCGGGGAGAAGCGATGAGCCCCTGCGGGCTGCGCTAGCCCCCGAGTCTGGCGCGATCAGCGGCGGTAAAGTCGCGAATCTCCCAGCGGTCGCCGGCGGTAGGGGCGATCCATAGCGGGATGGCGTTGGCCGAGCGCGGGCCGTTGGGGCTGCCGCTGGTGAGCCAGCGCACCGCGCGCACCAGCCCGGAGTGGCCCACCACCAGCGGGGTGTCGGCTTCGTCGAGCAGCGCATTGAGGGTGGTGGCAATACGAGTGACGAACGCCTCCCAGGCTTCGCCGTTGGGGGGCGTGTCGGTATAGGGGATCGCGGTGGGAATCGGCTGGCCCTCTAGATCGCCCCAGTGGCGCTCCATCAGCCCCTCTTCCAGACGGTCGGGCGCGCGCCCCAGCGCCAGCTCGGCGGTGTGGCGTGCGCGCAGCAGCGGGCTGGCGACCGCCAGCGACCAGTCGATCCGTGAAACCAGCGCCTGGGCGCGGCGCGCCTCGGCTTCACCGCGGGCGGGGAGGGGGGCGTCGTGCTGCCCGCCGATACGCCGCTCCTGATTGCGCGTGCTCTGGGCGTGGCGCAGAAAGACGAACGGGCGACGGTTCAGATGGGGCATGGCGATGGCTCGAACAGGAAAGCGGGCGCGACTGACGCGGCGAAGGCGTTCATCTTACCCGCCTCGGCGCGGCTGTCATCCCTCGGCGGTCTCGGCCCGGAAGCGTGCGGTGGCCGGGTCGGCGCGGTAGTGGCGGGCCCAGGTCGGCGCTTCCCGGGCCAGCGAGAGCACGCCATCGAGAAGGCGCGCCACCTGCTCTTCGCTGTGGAGCAGATGCAGGCTCAGCCGTACCCAGCCGGGCTTGTCCAGTTCGTGCCCCTGGTCGAGACGTTCGACCAGGGCCGCCGAGGCGGCGGCGTCGATTCCCAGCAGGCGGTGGGCGTAGGGCCCGGCGCAGGCGCAGCCGCCGCGGGCCTGGATGCCGTGGAGATCCGAGAGCATGCGGGTGAACAACTGATGGTGGATCAGGCCGCCGTCGGCATCGCGCACGCGGAAGGAGAAGATCGGCAGCGCTGCGACGTCCTGGCGCCCCAGCAGTTCCAGCCGCGGTTCGTCGGCCCAGTGGGCGAGGGCGCGGCGGCGCAGCTCGGCATCGCGCTGAGCGATCTCGGGCAGCCCGATCGCCGCCTTGACCATCAGCGCCAGCGCGGCGCGGATGTCACCGATCACGTTGGGCGTGCCGCCCTCCTCGCGCGCCGCCAGGTTGGCGCTGTAGCGGTGCGCCCAGGGTGAGACGAAGCTGACCGTGCCGCCGCCGGGCAGCGAAGGCGTGTGCCGCCGCGCCACGCTGTCGCGCACCACCATGACCCCGGAGGCGCCGGGGCCGCCGACGAACTTGTGCGGCGAGAAGACGATGGCATCCTTGCGGCAGTCCGGTGCCGGTGCCATGTCCATCGCCAGATAGGGGCCGGCACCGGCGTAATCCCATATCGCCAGGGCACCGTGGCGCTTGAGCCGGCGCGTGATGTCGTCCACATCGCTGATGATGCCGGTGACGTTGGAGGCGGCCGAGAAGGCGCCGACAATCAGGTCACTGCCGGCGGCCTCCACCAGCGCCTGCTCCAGCGCCGACGGGTCCGGCCCGCCGGCGTCGCCTTCGGGGATCTCGACCACCTCGGCGCCGCTCTCGCGCCAGGCGAGCAGATTGGAGTGATGCTCGTAGGGGCCGACCAGCACGCGGATGCGCTCGCCGCGGCGCATCCCGGCGGCAATATCGAGCAGTGCCACGATCCGATTGATACCGGCGGTGGCGCCGCTGCCGCTGAACACCACGTGGCAGTCCTCGGCGTTGAGCTCCCGCGCGATCAGCGCCCGTGCCTCCTGGCGCAGCCGGGTCATGGTCTGCCCGCAGTGCGACGCCTCGGTGTGCGAGTTGGCATAGAACGGCAGGATCTCTTCGCTGACGAAGCGCTCGACCTGGCGCAGCGCGCGCCCCGAGGCGACATAATCGGCGTAGAGCAGGCGGCGCTGACCGAAGGGCGTGGTGATCGGCAGGTCGTCGCCGATCAGGCCCTGGCGCAGGCGCGCCAGCAGATCGGGGCCGGGGAGGGCGTGTTGGAAGTCGGCGAGTGTGGTCATGGAGGCCTCATCACAGGAGGACGTGCAAGCGCAACGAACGAGGCTATGATATCCCGTCTCGGACGGGTAGATTTCTCGTTATGACCCGGTGTCGACCCAAATATTGAGCGATTTGACCCCATGAGCGGCGTGAAATTGGATCATTTCAACCTCGCCATTCTGCGCGAGCTGCAGCAGCACCCCGGCTGCGCCCAGCGTGAGCTGGCCGAGCGGGTCAATCTGTCCCAGAACGCCTGCTGGCGGCGGGTCAAACAGCTCGAAGAGGCCGGCGTGATCGAGGCGCGGCGGCTGGTGCTGAGCCGTCAGGCGCTCGGCTTCGGGCTGGTGGTGTTCTCGATGATCCGCACCCGCAGCCATTCACGCGCCTGGCTGGCGGCCTTCCGCGAGCATGTGCTGGGCATCCCCGAGGTGATCGATTTCTACCGTATCGGCGGCGATTACGACTACATGCTCAAGATCGTGGCGCGTGATATCGGTGCCTTCGACCTGATCTATCAGCGCCTGATCGACGGCTTCGAGATCGACACCGTGACCTCCTATTTCGCCATGGAGGCGCTGGCCGAAAGCCGCCCGCTGCCGGTATGAACCCGTATCCTCCATCGAACTCCCTGCTGCCAAGGACCCGTCATGCCCGCCGCCAAGCCGCTCGAGGTGCATATCTACACCGATCCCGCCTTCCGCCAGTCGCCGGATTTCAGCGCCGAAAGGGTGCGCGACATTCTGGACGAGTTCGCCGGGCTGGCATCGCGCATCGCGCTGAGCTTCAGCCGTGATGCGGCTACCCTCGACGCCGCCCTGGCCACCGCCGACGTGCTAGTGGTGGTCGGCAAGCTGGATCTGGTCGATGCCGTTGCGCGGGCGCCCGCGCTGCGCTGGGTGCATATCACCAGCGCTGGGGTCGACCGGGTGCCGCTGGCGGCGCTGCCGGCGGGGCTCTGCGTCACCAACGCCCGCGGCAATCACGAGGCGCGCACCTTCGAGTTCTCGCTGACGGCGCTGTTGATGCTCAACAACGCCGTGCCGGCGTTCGTCACCCAGCAGATCGAGCGGCGCTGGGCGCAGCGCGCGCTCGAGCCGATCGAAGGCAAGCGGGTGGTGATCCTGGGCATGGGTGCGCTGGGTAGTTCGGCGGCGCGGGCGGCCCGGCAGCTGGGACTTAAGATCACCGGGGTCAGCCGTAGCGGGCAGGCCCACCCGCTGGTCGATCTCAGCCTGCCCCAGACGCGTCTGCCCGACGCCTTGGCCGAGGCCGACTTCCTGCTGATCACCCTGCCGCTGACCGCGCAGACGCGATGCCTGGTGGGTGCCGCCGAGCTGGCGGCGCTGCCATCGCATGCCGGCGTGATCAATATCGGCCGCGGGCCGGTGCTGGACGTCGCCGCGCTGGCCCGGCGACTGGAGGCGGGCCAGTTGGGCGGGGCGGTGCTCGATGTCTTCCCCGAGGAGCCGCTGGCGCCGGCGTCACCCTACTGGCGCACGCCCAATCTGATGGTGATCCCCCACAGCGGCCTTTATGACGCCGACTATGTACCGCGCTGCCTGCGCAGCTTCTTCGCCAACGTCACCCGCTATCTGGCGGGCGAGATGCTGGAGAATCGGGTCGATTCGGCGCTGGGCTACTGAGAGCGGCGCGCGCCTGGGGTCAGGCCGCTCACAGCGTCTGCCACAGCATCGGCCCCGGGTCGCCGAGGGTCTCGGCAATGGTGTCGAGGGCACGCTCGAGGGCGTCGCGACTCTCCGCGGCGCTGATGCACAGGCGCAGCGCCTGGGGCGCGCTGACGCTGCCGAGGCAGAAGCTCTCGGCACTGCTGACAGCGATCTGGCGCTCACGCAGCTGCGCTTCGACGTGGCTCGAACGCAGATCTGCGGGTAGCGGCAGCCACAGATAGAAGCCGCCGCGCTGACCTTGTGGGTGGAACGCTGCGAGCTTCTCCTGGGCGCGGTCGAAGCGCCACGCCAGCTCTTCGCGCTGCCAGGCGAGCAGCGCATCGGCGTCGCCGCTGGCGATCCAGTGCGCGACCACGCCATTCATCAGCGGCGGCGGCATCCAGCACTGCGCGCGCAGCGCCGCCGTCAGCCGCCCGTGCAGCGCCTGCGGGGCGCGTATTGCCCCTACTCTGAGCCCGCCGCCGAGCAGTTTCGAGACCGAGAACAGCGTCAGCGTGTGCGCCGGGGCGAGCTGGTAGAGCGGCGTCTCCGTGGCACCCAGTTGCGGGTAGATATCGTCCTCGATCAGCCAGAACCCGCGTGCCTCGGCCAGCGCGGCCAGGGCACGGCGGCGTGGCTCGCTCAGACGTACCGTCGTCGGATTGTGGCAGTCCGGCATCACATAGAGCGCAGCGAATGGCTGCTGGTCATGGGCGCGGGCCACCGCATCGACGTCGATGCCGTGCGCATCGTGGGGTATCGCCACGCCCTTGAGCGACAGTTGCTGCAGCGCGCTGATCAGGCCCGGATAGGTGAGACGTTCGGCGGCGACCCGTTCCCCTGGCAGCAGCAGGGCGCTGAGGCAGAGATGGATACCGTGCATGCCGCCCTGGTCGAGCAGCAGCTCGGCCGGGTCGAGCGTGCGGCCCATCTTGCCCAGCCAGGCCGCCAGGGTGGCAATCTGCCATGCCTGCCCGGGTTCCGGCTGGTAGTCGATCATCGCGCTGAGCTGCTCCGGGTCCTGCTGGATCGCCTGCATCGCGCGGGCCAGATGCAGGCTGCGCTGCGCGGTCGGTGGCGGCGTGGCGTGGCTGAGATCGATAGACCCGCTGTCGCGCGGCCGCGTGAACAGATGGTCGAAGGCGTCGATACCGGCCTCGGCGCCACGCACATAGGTGCCGCTGCCGACCCGTGCGTTGACCACCCCGCGCTGCTCGGCCACGGCGTAGGCGCGGGTGACCGTACCCACGGTCACCCCCAGGGCGTCGGCGAGGCGACGCTGCGGGGGCAGCTTGTCACCCGCGGCCAGCTCGCCGCTGGCCACCGCGGCGGCGATGGCGTCGGCGAGCTGACGATAGCGCGGGCCGCTGCCAGAGAGTATCGGTGTCCAGATTGTCATGGTGACAAAAATCGGGTTGACCCGTTTCCTGGTGAGTTTATGCTCGAATTGTTTGCAAGGTTACGCAAAAAGTCAATAAATTGAACCCATACAATTTGACCCGGCAAGGCGCCGGGTCGAGAGGAGGTCGGCATGTCCACCCAGCTGCGGTTTCGCGATCTGCCTATGGCACGGGAGAGTCTGGCCAGCGTGACCGCGGTGGGCGCCGACGGCGCGGTGGCGACCGATGCCACGCTCTTCTATCCCCAGGGGGGCGGCCAGCCCGGCGATAGCGGGGTGTTCATCACCGCCGATGGCCGCTGCCTGACGGTGCACGACACGCGCAAGGGTGAAGGCGGCGCGGTGTGGCACTATCTCGACTCCGGGCACGACCTCACCGTCGGCCAGAGCGTGACCCAGCAGATCGACTGGCCGCGGCGCTGGGCGCACATGCGCATGCACACCGCCCTGCACCTGCTCTCGGTGCTGGTGCCCTATGGGGTCACCGGCGGCAGCATCGGCGCCGAACGCGGTCGCCTCGACTTCGATCTGGGCGAGGTCAGCCTCGACAAGGCGGCGCTGACCGCGGACCTGGAGGCGCTGATCGCAGCCGACCATCCGGTCTCCAGCGAGTGGATCAGCGAGGCCGAACTCGACGCGCGACCCGAGCTGGTCAAGACGATGTCGGTGGCGCCGCCGCGGGGCGCCGGCATGATCCGCATGGTGCGCATCGGCGATATCGACTATCAGCCCTGCGGTGGCACCCATGTGACTTCCACCGCCCAGATCGGTGCGCTGCACGTGGCCAGCATCAAGAATCGCGGCGCCCGCAATCGCCGCATCACCCTGGCATGGAATCAGACCGCGGAGGGTCAAGCATGACCTCGCTCGCTTGGTGGCTGTCGCTGACACTCTTCGCCGCGTCGATGACCGGCTCTCCCGGACCCAACAACGTCATGCTCACCGCGTCCGGCGCGCTCTACGGCTACCGTCGCACGCTGCCGCACATCTTCGGCATCATGGCCGGCGGCTTCGTACTCTTCCTGAGCATCGCGCTGGGACTCGGTACGCTGTTCGAGCGCTACCCGCTGATCCAGCAGAGTCTCAAGGTGGTGGGCGCGGTCTATCTGCTCTACCTGGCGTGGAAGATCGCCAGTGCTCCGCCACCGAACCTTGCCGCTCGTGATGGGGCGCGACCGCTGACCACGTGGCAGGCGGCAGCCTTCCAGTTCGTCAATCCCAAGGTATGGGTCATGGGCATCGCGCTGGTGGCGGGTTTTCTGCCCCACGAAGGGCCGCTCGTTCTCAACGCCCTGGTGCTGGCGCTGGTGATGGAGAGTGTGGCGTTCTTCTGCATCTCCTTCTGGGCGATGTTCGGCATGGCGATCGGGCGGCTGCTGAAGACGCCGCGGGCGTGGCGTATCTTCAACGGCGCGATGGGCCTGGCAACCGCTGCCTGTGTCGGGTTCATTCTGAGCTGAGATTCCGGAATATCAGTCGCCCGGCCCGGAGAGAGGCGTGAGCTATCTGATCCTGTTCGTCACCGCGCTGGTCTCCGCCACCCTGCTGCCGGCGTCGTCGGAGGTGCTGCTGGGGGCGCTGGCGACCCAAGGGCATGCGCTGTTCTGGCTGTGGTTCTGGGCCACCGCGGGTAACACTCTCGGGTCGGTGATCAACGGTGTGCTCGGGCGTCAGGTAGATCGCTTCCAGCAGCGGCGCTGGTTTCCGCTCAGCCAGGCGCAGCTGGCTCGCGCCCGGGTGCGTTTCAATCGCTACGGTCAGTGGTCGCTGCTGTTCGGCTGGCTGCCCATCGGCGGGGATGCGCTGACGCTGATCGGCGGCGTCATGCGAGTGCCGTGGCTCAACTTCGTGGTGCTGGTGGCGATCGGCAAGGGGCTGCGCTATGCGCTCGTGCTATGGCTGGTGCTGGGTGTCGCCGGTGGGGGAGGCTGACGCTCGGAAGCCGCGGATCACTGGGCCTGGGCCAGTCGATTACGCCCGCGGCGCTTGGCACGATAGAGCGCGCGGTCGGCGCGTTCGAGCAGGGTGTCCTGACTCTCGTCGCGGTAGGCGGCGACGCCTGCCGACAGCGTCACCTCGAGGGAATGGCTGGTCAGCGGGGTCGACGCCAATGCCTGGCGGATACGCTCCACCGCCTGGGTCGCCTGATCCAGGGTGACCCCGGGCAGCACCAGCAGCAGTTCGTCACCTCCGAGCCTGACCGCGGCATCGCTCTCGCGCAGCGATTGGCGCAGCAGCTCGGCGACACCGACCAGAATCTCGTCACCGATGGCGTGGCCGTGGGTGTCGTTGATCTGCTTGAAACCGTCCAGATCGATCACCGCGATGCATAGCGGCTGGCCGTAGCGCTGGTGCTCGTGAATCTCCGCTTCGAGCCGATCGAGTCCGGCATGCCGGCTCTGCAGGCCGGTCAGCTCGTCGTACATGGCGATCTGGGTCAGGCGCTGGTTGGCCTCGCGCAGGGAGCGCTCGAGCGTCTTGTGCTCGCTGATGTCGACCACGAAGGTCGCCTTGTAGACATTGCCCTGATCATCCTCCACCCGGACCGCCTCGGCCAGAATCGAGATCGTTTTGCCCTGGCGATTGACCACTTCCCACTCGGCGCGTGACCCGGGCGTGCCGATCAGCGGGTCGCTGTCCTCGCCCGTCTCGATGAAGGCGCGATGCATGCGCCGCATCATGTCACGGTGCTCGGATGCCAGCACCAGCGTGAACTCCTCACCCAGCAGCTCCTCCTCGGCATAGCCGTAGAGCTTGCAGTAGGCGGCGTTGACCATTTGGAAACGACCCTCGGCATCGGTGATGCAGATCGCCAGTGGGGTCGAGCGGATCAGGGTCATCAGCGCCGCGTCTGAGAAGTGCGGGGGTGAGGTCGAACGCGGTGGCATGTCAATGTCCTGATCAGGGTGGAGTGGGAAAGCGGCCCGCGAATCGCCTTGCGGGCGGGTCGCCGAGTCAATGTGGCGCCGAGTCAATGTGGGGCCGAGTCAATGTGGCGCCGAGAGAGTGTGCCGACCTATGGCCTGGGGCGACGCGCCAGTGTAGCGGCGCGCATACGCCGGCGACAGCGGCTCAGAAAGTGGACCCTGGCTGGCGCAGGAAGGCGATCTCATCCGGCGTCGAGACACGTCCGAGAATGGCGTTGCGGTGCGGATAGCGGCCGAAGCGCTGGAGGATCTCGCGGTGGCGGTGCTCGTAGTCGAGCTGTGTCTCCATGCCGGGAACGTCGAACAGCGCGACCGCGCGGGCGTGGATCGCCAGCGACTCGCTGTGCATGAATGGCATGTAGGCGAAGATGCGCTGCGTCAGGGGCAGCTCGGTGTCCTCTCTAAGGGCGATCAGCTCCTGAGCCAGCGCCAGGGCCAGCGGGTCCTGGGCGAAGGCAGCGGGGGTATCGCGATGGACGTTGCGCGAGAACTGGTCGAGCACCACGATCTCGGCCAGGCGCCCGGTGGGGGTGTCGCGCCAGTGCCACAGCTCGCAGCGCGCGGCGGCTGCCAGCGTGGCGCCGAAGCGAGCCGCGATCTCACCGTCGAGCGCGGCATCCTTGGCAAACCACTGCTTGGGTGTGAGCGTCTCGAACCAGAAATCGCACACGGCCTGGGGCGTGGCGATGCCGTGTGCGGTCTCGGTCCTGGTCTCGGTATCAGTATCGATATCGGCTGTCTCGGTGCTATCGCGGGGCGTATCCGTCATGGCGGGTCTCTTGGCGGGCCGTTTCCCTCAGCATAGTTAACCATTATCCGAATTGGCTATAGGGCCGGGCGGCGGGGGGCGCGTCACCCGGTGACGAGCTTCACTATTCGTGAACGCTGTTTCCTTATTCTGCCGGCACACTCGATGCCTCTCCCGGCGACTGGCGCCTCGGTGCCAGCGACGGCTCACCCCCGGCGAGAGAGGAGACCCACATGGCCAACGACCGCAATACCACTTGCCGCGCGCTTTCCCGCCGGTTCGGGCGGCGTCTCACCGCCTTGACCCTGATGGCCAGCCTGGGGTTGAGTGGCGTCGCCCAGGCGCATTCAGGGGGTGGCCACGGCCACGGCCCTGGCGGGCCCCCGGGCCACGCGCGCCAGCATGATTACCACCATCACGAACGCGGCCATGACCGCCACCACGAGCCATCACGGGCGTGGCATCCCGGCGGCCGCATTGCCGATCGCTACTACCGTGATGACCGCTACTGGGTGCGCGACTGGCATGCACGGCATCTGCGGGAACCGCCGCGCGGGCACCGCTGGCTGAACATCGACGGCGATTACGTGCTCGCTGCGGTCGCCACCGGGGTGATCACGGCGATCATCCTGAACCATTGATCTCGTCGGCCGCCCCTTTCTGGCCGCCCGACGCGTCGTCACCGGCTTTGACCAAAGCGGCAGTGTCTCTGTCCGGGCTTCTGGTAGGCTCGTCGATCCGATGGCCTGGCAAAGTCGACTTCCCATGAATCTCAAGGCGCTCCGACTGTTCCGATTGACCGTGCTGCACGGCTCGCTGTCGGCGGCGGCGCAGGCGGCCAACCTGAGCCAGCCCGCCGCCAGTCGGTTGATCGCCTCGCTGGAGGCGGAGCTCAAGCTGACGCTGTTCGAGCGTACCCACCAGAAGCTGCTGCTGACCCAGGAGGGGGAACGCTTCTACCGCGAGGCCGAGCATATCCTCAACGGGGTCGAGGAGATTCCCACCATCGCCGGCGAGATCCGCCAGCAGACGGTCGAGGCGTTGCGCATCATCACCTCCGCCCCCATCGGCGCCACGCTGCTGCCGGCGGCGATCGCCGACCTGCGCGAGCGTTGCCGTGAGCTCAACTGCAAGATCGATATCGGCAGCCGCTTCGATGTCGAGCGCCAGGTCGGATCGCGGCGCTACAACGTCGGCCTGCTGTCGCTGCCGGTGGAGAACACCATCGTCGAGCTGGCGGTGGAGCCTCTGCTGCAGGCGACCACTCAGGTGCTGATGCCGGCCGACCATCCGCTGGCAACCCTCGAGGAGGTGCCGGTCGAGGCGCTGCTGGACTCACCCTTCGTCACCCTCAAGCCGCAGCAGATCTGGCGTCAGCGACTGGATCGGCTGTTCGATGGAGTCGGGCGCAAGCCCCGGATCGCGCTGGAAGTCGGTTCGACGCAGCTGGTGCCGCGCTTCGTCGAGGCTGGCTTCGGGCTGGGGCTGCTCGATCTGGCCTGTTGCGGTGCCGCCGTCGGATCGGGCGCAGGGACGGCCGGCACGGTGATGCGGCCGATCACGCCTGCCACCGAGCTGACCTATGCCTGTATTCTGCCGCCGGCGGGGCAGCGCCCCATCGCACGGCGCTTCATCGAAACCTTGCGCGAGACGCTCGAGGTGCGCGGCCGGCAGGACCGCGCGTTCCATGACGGTGTCACCCTGCTCCCCTGAATCGTACTGGGCGGCTTGGCGGTGCCGGTGTTGGCCACGTTACAGTTTCAAGGTATAGCCGAGCAGGATGCGGTTCTCGTTGGCGTCGCGGGTGAAGTTGGCGCGGCGTGAGGCGTTGCGCCAGCGCAGCGACAGCCCCTCGAGCATGCCCTCCTGGACGATGTACTCGATGTCGACATCCCGCTCCCACTCCCGCGCCTCGCCGTCGAAGCCGCGGACGCTGGCCTGGTCTCCGGTCGCATATCGGAGCATGAAGGTCAGCCCGGGCAGGCCGAGATCGCTGAAGTCGTAGTCGTAGCGGGCGTGCCAGACCCGTTCGCCGGTCTCGGTGAAGTTGCTGATCTGGTACTGGGAGAACAGGTAGACGTTGGTACCGCTCAGGTAGGTGAACGGGGTATCGCCGAACTGGGACTGGTAGCCGCCACTCAAGGTATGCGCGCCCAGCCGATAGCGCAGCCGCGTGCTGACGGCGCGGTTGTCCACCTCGCCCGCCTCGGCGGCGCCCTGTTCGCTGGCGTCGAAATAGCGGATGTCGGCGCCCAGCCGCCCCGAGCCGAGATCGATGCCGTCGCTCAGCCCCACATAGTGCTGGCGGTAGATATCCTCCAACTGCGCATAGTGATAGCCGAGGCGGGCGCGCTTGCCGAGATGGTACTCCCCGCCGATGAACTGGAAGCGGTTACTGGTGGCCCTGCCGTAGGCGCCGCTCTTGCGATTCAGCGCCATCGGCTCGTAATCGGTCTCGTCGCGCTGGCGGGTGCGGTCGAGCTGGCCCGCCGTCAGCTCCAGGCCCTCGATGTCGGTGGAGGTGATCTGGGTGCCGAGGAACGACTGCGTGAACAGCCGGCTGGCATTGGGCCGCAGCGACGGCAGGCTCGGCTCGAGATAGCCGTAGCGCAGTACGCTGTCACCAGCGCGGATCTTGGCGGTGGCGCCGAACTTGGTGTAGTCGTCCTCGGCGCGGCCGTCGTCGTCGATCTTCAGCAGACCGGTGCCGGCCCGGGACGGGCTCGAGTCGAGCTTCACGCCCAGCATGCTGATGGTGTCGACGCCGAACCCGATCGGGCCCTCGGTGAAGCCGGAGTCGGCCCGGAACAGAAAGCCCTGAGCCCACTCATCGCGCTTGTTGTCGTCCCGGTTGCCCTCGAGGTAGTCGCGGGTGATGAAGTAGTTCTTGAGCTCCAGCGAGGCGGTGCTGTCCGCCAGGAAATCGGCCTGGGCCGGGGTGGCGAGGGCCAGGGTCAATGCCACAGTGCAGGCGCCCGCGAAAGTCGCTATCGATAAAGGTGTCGTTATCGCTAAAGGCACCGTTATCGCTAAAGGCGCCGTTATCGACAGAGGCAAGCGTGCGCGTGCGAGTCGGGATCGCTGGGACCTGTGGCGGTGGCGGGGCGTGATCATGCTGAACTCCTATCGTTTTTCATGTTGTAGGGGAGCTGCTGGCGCGTCCGCTCGAGGCTCGACGCTGGCCATCGAGCGGACGCAGGTTCCCTGCCTCGCCCGCTGAGCGGACGAGGGGCAGTGATCGAAAGGGCGAAAGGCGAGTATCGGAAGGCGGAAGCCTAGGTTCTGTACGAAAAGTCAGCGAGCGAAGGCAAGACAAGGCAAAAATCGGCGAAAACGCGGAGTTTACGGGGTGTAAATGAGCATTTTTGACCGGGCTGGCGCTCCAGCCGATTTTTAACGCCGTATTGCCGAGCGCAGGTAGTTTTCGTACAAAGCCTAGTCAGGCGTGCTCTCCGGCGCGGTCTCCGGGGTCACGACATCGAAGGCGCCATGGCGCTCGAAGGCGGCGAACTGCTTGGCGGCGAAGGGCGCGATGCCGGCGTTGTCGTGGCCGACACCGGGCACGGTCTGGAACGCCCAGTGGAAGTCGAAGCCGTAGCGGTTGGCCTTCTGCTCGGCGGTCTTGTAGTAGACCCAGGCGCGCTCGACCCGGTTGTTGCCCTGGGCCATCGCCTGATAGCTGCGGCGCAGATACTTGTGCCAGGGATCGGTGTCCTCGGCGCCGACCGTCACCAGCAGGTCGAGGCCGGCAAGCTGGCGCTGGGCATCACGATCGACCGCGACCGGCGCATCCTTGAGTCCGTAGGGCCATTCGTTGTCGGTATCGGGCAGCGTCCACCAGCCCGCCGCCGAGCAAATCGCCGCCTGGATTCGCGACTGTGGCACGAAGGTCAGCATGCGGTGGACGAACTGGCAGCCGGCACTGTGGCCGAACAGGTAGTAGCGCTGGCGCTCGGTCTGGCCGGACTGTTCGAGATCGCTGAAGAGATCGTCGATGACGGTGTAGGACCACGCCTCGGGCGGGTTGGGCTGGCCATCTTTCGCGACCAGATTGCCCAGGTTGTAGCCGGCGACGCCGGGATAGTCCTGCTTGGAGAAACGTGGCACCACGATGGTGAAGCCGTATTCGTCGGCGGCCTTGATCCAGGCGTCGCGATAATCCTCGGCGTTGCGCTTGAGGCCGGTCAGCACGAACACGATCGGTGTCTTGGCATCGGCCCCCTTGGGCACGTAGCTGGCCACCTCGATCTGGCGCTGGCTCTGCGGCAGGGTGAAGGTCGATTCATGGCTGCCCGTGGCCAGGGGTGGGGCGGTCTGGGGCGTCTGTGACTGTGCCAGCGGCGACAGGGCGAGGCCGCCCAGCGCGAGCAGGAGGCCGAGATAGCGTCTTGGTGTTGTTGGCATGATCCTTCCTCTTTTTCTTGTCGATGCGTTCTTGTCGATGCAGCGTTGTGCCGCCGATGCGCTTGGCGCATCAGTGGGGTGGTTCTCTTTCCGGGCTGTCAGCGCGCCGACGCGGGTGTTTCCGTGAGTTCCCGAGCCAGGCGTGCGGCGAGGTCGCGGGCGGAGGCGGCCATCGCCAGCGCGATCTGGCGGCTCTGGCCGGTGTAGTGCTCGGGGCTGAGCGCACGTTCGAGCGCGTCCCGGTCGCCATAGTGGCGGCGCACGGTGTCGTCCTCGAACAGCGCCTCGGCAAAGGTGCGCGCTCCGTCGCGACTGGCGACGATGGCGTCATGGACCAGATCGTGGGCGTGCTGGCGGCCGATCTCGTCGCTCAGTTCGAGCATGATGTGTTCGGACATCAGCGGTGCGGCGTTCGCCATCAGGATCTCGCGCATCCGCTCGGGGTGGGGGACCAGTCGGGTCAGCAGCGTGCGCTGGGTGGCGGCAACGCGATAGGCGAGCGCCCCGGCTTGGTCGAGCAGTTTGTAGAGGCGGAAGTTGCACGCCGCATCGCCCTCGTGGGAGGGGCGCGCGGTCTCCAGCGCCGGTGCCACCAGGCTGCGCAGCTCGCCGGCCTCGGCCAGCAGGTTGACGGCATACTTGGGGTTGAACTTGTGCGGCATGGTGCTGCTGCCGACCACCTCCTCGCCCTGGTTCTCGCTGACCTCCTCGAACTCGTTGGCCATCAGCGTGTAGAGCTCCTGGCCCAGGCGCTCGCAGCCGGCGGCGTAGAGCCCCAGCGTGGTGATGTACTCGACCAGACCGTCGACGGCGGCGCGGGAATGAACCCGTGACACGCCGAGGCCGAGCCGGGCGGCCAGCGCCTGGGCCAGTGCCTGCCCCTCGTCGCCGTAGCTGTGCAGGGCGCCGCTGGCGCCGCCGAAGGTGAGCACGAAGGCGCGGGACTCGACCGCCTCCAGCCGCTCGACGTTGCGCTCCAGCTCCTCGATCCAGCCGGCGACCTTGTAGCCGAAGGTGATCGGCAGGGCGTGGCGGCGGTTGGTGCGCGAGACGCACGGCCACTCGGCGCTGCGCTCGGCGAGATTCGCCAGACACTCGAGCTGGGCGGCGAGCTGTGCCTTGAGCCAGCGGTGCGAGCGTGCGAGCTGCAGCATCTTGCCGGTGAGGATGATGTTCTGGGTGGTGGCACCGAGGTGGACATAGCCGCCGGCGTCGCCGTCGCAGCGCGCGGCCAGCGCCCGCACCAGCGACATCACCGGCGACAGGGTGCGCTCGATATCGGCGGCCAGCGCCTCGCGGTCGAGCTGGTCGAGGGTCGCGCAGCGTGCGATCTCGGTGGCGGCGGCGACAGGGATCATGCCCCGCTCGGACTGGGTCAGGGCCAGCGCGCTCTCGACCTCCAGCCATGCCTGCCAGGTGGCGTCGCGGGAAAAGAGGTGGTCGGTCGACTCGGGAAGCGGGTCGGTCTTCATGTAGGGTTCCTTGGTCCGGTTCCTGGGCGATCGGAGATCAATTGACGCCGACGAACAGCGCGGTATAGACGAACAGCACCACCAGGCCGCCGATCAGCGGAATCGCGGTGCGCTTGACGATATCGATGGGCGAGCAGCCGGCGGCCTCGCTGACCGCGATGATCACCCCCGAGACCGGCGACAACGAGCGCGCGATCCCGGCGGTGAACTGCAGCGGCAGCAGCAGGGCCACCGGGCCGGCGGCCGTGGCGGCAGCGACGCTGGGGGCCAGGCCGGCGAAGGAGAAGAACGCCGCGTTGCCGGAGCCGGTGAGAATCGCGGTCACCGCGACCAGCAGACAGGTGACCAGGGTCATCCCGAACAGGCCGAAGCCCGCACCCTGGGCGGCGCCGATCATGAAGTCGATGGCGCCGATGGCGGTGAGCCCGGCGGCGAAGAACTCGGCACAGACGATCAGCGAGATGATCGAGGAGAACATCTGGCCCATGCCCTGGAAGAAGGTCATGAAGCCCTTGAACACCGCCTGCAGCTCGCGACGCTTGCGCACCATCTCACAGAACAGGCCCAGCACCGCACCGATGATCATCGCCGTCACCACGCCGATCTCGATCTGATGGATCAGCAGCTTGCTGAAGACCAGGATCAGCGTCAGCGGCAGGATCGGCAGCAGTGCATAGAAGCCGGGCACGCGCTGGGCCTCCGACTCGCCATCGGTCACTGCATGGGCGGTGGGGTCGGGGTCGACCACGTGGCCGCTGCGGCGATCGAAATACTTGGCGCTGAAATAGGTCAGCACGCAGATCACCGGCACAATGAACAGCGACGCCGGAATCTGGTACTGGGCGAAGTAGATCGCCACATCCATATTGGCGGTATGCGCCGCCAGGTTGGCGGTGCCGGAGGCCGGCCCCAGGTCGAGCACCGAGGTCATGCCGATCATCGCGGCGGCGGAGGCCTTGCTGACGCCGAGGCGCACCAGGGTGGGATAGAGCGTGACCAGCAGCAGCATGGCCAGCCCCGCCGCGCTGGGGATGAAGATATTGAGCACCTGGCCCACCGCATAGCCGAGCGCCAGCACCAGGTAGGGCGCACGCATCCGGGCCAGCGGCCGGGTGCCGATATTGACCATCGCCTGGGTGGCGCCGATATGGTCCATGTACTTGGCGAAGCCGCCGGCGGCCATGATGATCAGCCCCAGCCCGGCCAGGCGGTAGGACATGATCTGGTGGATGAACTCGAAGATATCGAAGCCGGCCCAGCCGCTGGTCTGGGTGTCCTTGAACAGGATCGACTGCGCGGGGAAGAACAGCGCCGTGATGATGAACAGCGCCAGGCCGGCCAGCAGCAGCACGGTCTGCGGTTGGTATTTCTTGATGACCAGCGTGCCGGCAAACGCCGTCACCGCCATGGCAATGAGAAACGCGACCATGATCGAACCCCTTGATTGTTGGAGTCGACACGGTAGTCAGCGCTGGCGGCGCGAGACTATTGCGTTGTTGCTATGCTCGCATCGCGTTTTTGCATGTCTCTATAAGAATTTGATTTTAATTGCTTTTCAGGATGGCCTTGGCGCCTCGGCGATGGCAGTTACGACCAAAGCACGACGCCCCGCGCCCATTATCAAGGGAGCGGGGCACCGGTACCGGGCCGCAGGGCCCGGTGGGGCCTTAGGCGGCGAGCGCCGGCTCAGACCTCGACGTTGAGGGTGACGTCGATATTGCCGCGGGTGGCGTTGGAGTAGGGGCAGACCTGATGCGCTTTCTCGACCAGCGCTTCGGCCTGCTCACGATCCATGCCCGGCAGCTTCACCGTCAGGCTGGCTTCGATGCTGAAACCATTACCCTTGGGGCCGATGCCGACTTCACCCTGGATCTGGGTGTCGTTGGGCAGTTTGGCTTTCTCTTGCGAGGCCACCAACTTGAGCGCGCCGATGAAGCAGGCGGAGTAGCCAGCCGCGAACAGCTGCTCGGGGTTGGTACCGTCGCCGCCGGCGCCGCCCAGCTCCTTGGGAGTCGACAGTTTGAGGTCGATGACACCGTCGGCGGAGGTGGCACGACCGTCACGACCGCCGATGGCGGTGGCTTCGGCACGGTAGACGACTTTATCGAGTGACATGAAGCTTCTCCTTCGGGTTCAAGATCGCGATCTATTGAATCGTGCGCGATCTAGTTGAGTGAAAACAATCTGCTATACACCACATTGCACTGCTATCTATTTCGCCAGTACGCCCTATCTCGCCAGTACGTCCTATCTCGCCAGTACGTCCTATCTCGCCAATGTGTCACTGGCCGTCGAGTCGCTGACGCAGCCCATGCAGGGCGTCGCGCAGTTCGGCGGCCTCTGCCGGGGTGCACTGGCCCGCACAGCCGGCAGCATGGGGAACCGCCTTGGCGCGTTCACGCAGCGCGCGGCCCTTGGCGGTCAAGGCGATCTCCACCTGGCGTTCATCCTGGCGCGAGCGCTGGCGTGTGACCAGGCCGGCTGCTGCCAGGCGCTTCAGCAGGGGCGTCAGCGTCGCCGAATCCAGGTACAAGTGCTCGCCGATCTCCGACACCGTCTGACGATCCCGCTGCCATAGCACCAGCAGGGTCAGATACTGGGGATAGGTCAGGTCGAGCTCGCGCAGCAAGCCGCGGTAGAGCTTGTTCATCGCCAGCTGGGTCGAATAGAGCGCGAAGCAAAGCTGCGATTCGAGCGCCAGGGCGTTGTCGGTGTCATCCGGTGTCGTCATGCGGTCAAGATAGATCGTGCGCGATTCAATCGCTAATTAGCTTTGTCTATGGTCGCTCGAAAGGCCGTCTATATGCTCCCGCCAGCGATCCCAGGCCGGGCGTGGCGCCAGCGATTCGCGCAGATAGTCGAGAAAGGCGCGCACCTTGCGCGTGCGCAGACGGCGCTCCGTGGTCAGCACGTGGATATCGCGGCGACCCGGCATCACCTCGCCGCGCCACGCCTCCAGCAGTGGCACCAGCTCGCCTTGTGAGAGCGCATCGCCGATCAGCCAGGTGGGAAACAGCACCAGCCCCTGCCCCAGCAGCGCGGCGCGCAGCAGGCTCTCGGCATCGTTGCTGTAAAGGTTGCCGCTGACCTCAAACGGGGTCGAACCGCTCTGCTCCGGCGTCTGGAAATACCAGCGCTGGCGGCCCATCTCGCCCTGGTAGAGCAGGCAGTTGTGCTCGCTCAGCGCCTCGGGTGTCTGCGGTGCCCCGTGTGCTTCGAGATAGCTCGGGGCGGCGGCCACTACGTAGTTCATCGGTGCCAGGCGGCGCGCCACCAGCGAAGAGTCGGCCAGGTCGCCGACACGAAAGGTGATGTCCTGGCCTTCTCTCACCGGGTCGACGACCTGATCGCTCAGCTGCAGCTCGGCGGTGATGCCGCGGTGGCGGCGCTGGAAGGCATGCAGCAGCGGCACGATCTGGCGCTGGCCGAAGGCGACAGGCGCGTTGATGCGCAGCACGCCGCTGGGCTCGGCGTCGGGGTAGGCCAGCGCCTCGGTGGCGAAATCGAGCCGTTCCAGAATCTCGCGGATCTCTTCGTAGTAGCGCCAGCCCGCGTCGGTGAGCGCGACGGCGCGGGTATGCCGGTAGAGCAGCGGCTGGCCGAGCGCCTCTTCCAGAGCGCGAATTTGGCGCGAGACCGAGGAGACCGCGCGGTGAAAATGCCGGGCGGCGGCGGTGAAGCTGCCGGTCGCGGCGACGCGCTCGAAGACGCGCAGGGCGTTGAGATCCAGCGTGTCGAGCGCCTGCCGCGTTGTCGGTCTGTCCATTATCGAGTTGCGCTCCATGCAATAAAGATTTGCGAGGCTTTCGATTGTAGCAACGATCCGGCGCTACCAGACTGCGCTCATCGATCCGGCTCGCTGCCGGGTCTTCCGGATTCGATTCCCTGACTGGAAAGGAGGTCATCGACCATGCGTAAGGGGACTGCACTCGTCGTCGGCGCCACCGGCATCACCGGCGGCAATCTGGCCAGCCATCTCGTCGCCAGCGGCTGGACCGTCTACGGCCTGTCACGCCGCGCCACCGAGCAGAGCGGGGTGATTCCCGTCGCCGCCGACCTGCTGGACCCAACCGCCACCGAGCAGGCGCTGGCCGGCCTGCCGATCACCCACGTCTTCTACTGCACCTGGATTCGCCGTGACAACGAGCGTGCCAACGTCGAGACCAACAGCCAGATGATGCGCAATCTGTTCGCTGCGCTCGACGCGGCGCCGCTCGCGCATGCCTCGCTGGTCACCGGCACCAAGCAGTATCTGGGCTCGTTCGAGGCCTACGGCAGCGGGCGGATCGAGACGCCGTTCCGCGAGTCCGAGCCGCGTGTGCCCGGCGACAACTTCTACTATGCGCTGGAAGACGTGCTGTTCGAGACCGCCGAGCGCCGGGGCTTGGCCTGGAACGTGCATCGCCCCCACACGGTGATCGGCTATGCCCGCGGCAACGCCATGAACATGGGCACGACGCTGGCGGTCTATGCCTCGATCTGCCGCGAGACCGGACGGCCGTTCGTCTTCCCCGGCTCGCAGACGCAGTGGAACGCGCTCACCGACATGACCGATGCGCTGGTGCTGGCGCGCCAGATGGCGTGGGCGGCGACCACGCCGGGCGCGGCGAATCAGGCCTTCAATACCGTCAATGGAGACGTGTTCCGCTGGCGCCGGATGTGGCGCGAAATCGGCGAGTATTTTGGTCTAGACAGTCGGGGGCCCGAAGCCTCGGACGACCCGGCGTCGATGCAGCCGCTCGACGAACAGATGGCCGGTGCCGAATCGATCTGGCGCGAGATCGCCGCCAAGCACGATCTGGTCGAGCCGGATGTCGCCAAGCTGGCCTCCTGGTGGCACACCGATGCCGATCTCGGCCGCGACCAGGAGTGCGTCAACGACACCACCAAGTCGCGGGACTTCGGCTTCGATCACTTCCGCGAGACGCGCGCGGCGTTTTTCGATCTGTTCGATCGGCTGCGGGCGGAGAAGATCATTCCCTGATCGCCCCGACTGATCGATTCGTCCCGATCGGCTAGAGAAAAGAAAACCGGCGCCCTCTTGGCGCCGGTTTTCGTCGTCTTGCGCGTTGAAAACGCCCGGGTCGTGTTCAGACCAGAAAGCTGAACTTCTCGCGCAACTGCTCCCAATGCGCTCTCGAGCTGGCCGCCAGCACCGTGCCCTTGTGAATCGTCGGCTGGTAGGGCGTGCCGTCGAGCAGCGCCGAGTAGCCCCCGGCTTCGGCGTGGATCATCAGCCCCGCGGCGTGATCCCACGGCATCAGCTTGCCGGTGAGCATGAAGTCGACGAAACCGAACGCCATGGTGCGGTACTCATGGCAGGCGCAGCCGAACGCCATCATGCGCTGGAAGTCGGGGAAGGTCGCGGCGAGCTGGTACTGCTGCGGCTTGGGGAAGAGCCGGATCGAGGTCGAGCCGACCATCTCGTCGAAGTTCGCGGTATCCGAGACCTGCAGCCGGCGCTGGGTGCCATCCGGGCGGCCGAACCAGGCGCCCTCGCCGTGGCGCGCGACGATCCAGTCGTCCGCCATGGGGTCGTAGAGCAGCCCGAAGATCGTCTCGCCGAAGCTGGTGGCGGCCAGGATCACGCCGAACTGGTTGAGCCCGCGGGCGAAGTTCCAGGTGCCGTCGACCGGGTCGATGATCAATGCCAGCTCGGCACCGGCGATATCGCCCAGGCTGGCGCTGCCATCGGCCACCGCTTCCTCGCCGATCACCGTCACCGCCGGCAGCAGCTCGCGAATCGCCGCCGTCATCATCCGCTCGGCGCCCTGATCGGCATCGGTGACCAGGTCGTCCGGTGCGCTCTTGGCGCGGATCGCTTCTTCCGACAGGTTGCGAAAGCGCGGCAGGATCTCGCGCTTGGCGGCGTCGCGCACGATATCGATCAGGTGCTGCTGTTGCTCGAGGCTGATGGCTCTGGCTGGCATGCGAATCTCCTGGGCGATGGGGGGGATCCCTACAATGGGGGAATCCCTAGGGTATCCGATTCCAGCGTGATTGACGTCTCTCCGGCGCCAGGCGCCTATTATGGTGCATGCACCATAGATGCGGGGTGATCACGGCTGCTGGAAGGTGCTTGTATAGCTAATAAAGAATATTAGTAATTTCAGTTTTCTAGTGCCGATATGCGCTGATTATGACGGCTTTTGTCAGCGTTTTGGCGGATGGGGTGGCACTAGTCGGCATCTCCCCTACACTGAGGTAGGCATACATCACAACGACAGCGAACAGGGAGACACCGACCATGGAAAAGAATCCCGACAAGGGCTACATCGCGCTGCTGGGCTGGAGCCTGGGCGCGGTGGAGGCTGCCGCGGCCTTCGATCGTCGCTATGTGGTGGTCGCCCCGGAGTGGGCCGAAGAGTACTGCCGTCAGCACGAGATCCCCTACCTGCCGTGGAACTTCGAGCGTCTCAACGACCGTTCGATGGAGATCGCCGAAACCCTGCGCGACATGGGCGTGGACGCGGCGGTGCCGCTGTTCGAGGAGACCGTGGAGTGGGCCGGGGCGATCAACTCGGTGCTGATGCAGAATCCACGTCTGCACGGCCAGGCGGTGCTGTTCCGCGACAAGGCGCTGATGAAGCGCCGCGCGCAGTTGGGTGGCATCCGCGTGGGCATCTTCGAGGAGGCCCACGAGAGGAGCGACGTGGTGCGCTTCTTCAAGCGCGTCAACCAGACGCTGCTCAAGCTCGACGGCGACCCCGACGACCCGATCCACCTCAAGGCCTTCGACAAGGCCGGCTGCCTCGGCCACCGGGTGATCCGCACCTATGAAGAGATCGACGCCATCCCCGAGAGCGAGTACCCGCTGCTGATGGAGAGCCATCTGGACGGCTGGGAGTTCGCCGTCGAAGCCTGGGTCTGGGACGGCAAGATCCAGTTCCTCAACATTTCCGAATACGTCACCCTCGGCTACTCGGTCTTCGTGCCGGCGACCCCGGAGCTGGAGCAGTACCGCGAGCAGATCACGCGCCAGATCGAGCTCCTGATCAAGACGTTCGACATCCAGTTCGGCCAGATCCACCCGGAGTACTTCGTCACCAGCGACGGCACCATGTACTTCGGCGAAGTCGCCTATCGCCCGCCGGGGTTCAAGGCGTTCGAACTGATCGAGCGCGCCTACGGCTTCAACGCCTATCAGGCCTCGATGCTGGTGTTCGACCCCAAGGCTACCGCGGAAGAGGTCGCCGCCTTCTTCCCCGAGCCGGTCACCGGCGCCAAAGGGCACGCCGGCTGCTTCGGTGTCTATCCGCGCCGGCGGGTGGTCAGCCGTCTGGAGATTCCGGAGGAGACCGAGCAACACCCCTATTTCGACTACCACGAACTCAGCGCGCCGCTGGAGGAGACCGTGACCAAGCGCACGGCGTTCGGCACCCACTGGGGGCTTCTGTTCTTCTTCGGCGACGACCCGCACACCCTGCGCGACCTGCTCAAACATCAGGAGTCGCTTGATTTCTACGTCTGATCCGCGACAGTGGCAGAGTCTTTTCGGATTCGCCCAGAGTGGCGGGGAGTGTCAGCGCATGTCGTCGGATAACGAGCTGCCGGTCAGCGAGCAGCGCCTGGGTGCGCTGCTGCAACAGCTCGAGGCGGCACTCGCCGCGCTCGAATCGGCGCCCAGTTTTTCCCGCCCGGGGCGCGCCGGGCGGGTCTTCGATCTGGCGCGGCGTATCCTGCTCGAATCGGGTGGCTGCGCGGCGCTGGAGCAGCGCGCCCAGGCGATCGAGCAGGCGGGAACCTTCGCCGACTCCGACTGGGCCGAACCCCAGCGCCTGCAGCCGGCGCTGACCCCGGCCTCGCTCGGTAGCCCCCAGGCCGAGACGGTGGTGATCGAGGCGCTCAGCGAGCTGCGCCTGCTGGCAGTGGCGCGCGGCGACTACGCGCATCCGTTGATCTCCGCCGAGCAGGCGCACAATCACCTGACCCAGGTCCTGGCGCTCAACCTGTCGCGTATCTTCGCCTTTTCCGGCGAGGCCGAGCGCGAGACCCAGGGGCGTCTGGCCGAGGTGCCGCGGGCGCTGTTGCGCTATCTCGCCGAGCGGGTCGGCTATGAGTTCATCGTCGAGACCATGATCGACGAAATCTGGCGGCTGCTTGGCCAGCGCCCGCTGATGGTCGCTCCGGTACGCCGGATGATCGATCAGTTGGCGCTGTGTCAGGCCAACCCGGAGATCGACCTCGGCACCAGCGGCCAGGGCGCGGCGCGGCTGGTCAGCAGCCTCTACGGGCCGACCCAGGGTTGCCGCGAAGACCCTGGCGTCGAAGCCTATGCCGGCCGGCTCGCCGGTATGGATACCGCGGCGCTGCAGCAGGAGGCCACCGGGATGGCGCGGGCGATGCACGATACCGGCCTGGTCTCGCCCTATCACCCGGTGCTGCTGCGCTATCTGCTCGACCACGGCGACCACCTGATCAGCGAAGCGCTGGGGCTCTCGACCACCGGGCGCGACTGCCTGCTCTGCTATCACCAGTTGATCCGTGCCCTGATCGACGCGGTGGCGCATCCGGCCACCGCCCAGGGACTCTACGGGCTGGCGCTGCTGCTCGAACGCGGGATTCTCTATCAGCCGCCGCTGGCACCGGCGCTGTGGCGTCAACTGGGCCTGCTGCTGAGCGACAACGCCCGCCAGCGTCTGCGTCTGGCCTACGGTGATGCCACGACGCCCGAGGCGCGGCTGGTGGAGGGTGTGCTGTGCATGCTCGGGCTGCCGCTGGGCGTGGGGCAGGGTAACAACCCCACCTGCCAGTCGGCACGCGCGCTCTCCATGTGGGCCTACAACGACCCCGACTATCTGCTGCAGATGGTGACCTGGGCGGCGCGTGACGACGAGATCGTGATGCACTTCGAAGGCCAGCCGATCTCGTCGAACACCAGCGGTGTCGGGCTCGCCAGCGGCATGACGCTGGATCTCGATCCGGTCTCGCTGCTGGTGGTGCCGCATCTGGATCGTATCTATGCCGAAATGGGGCGGCTGTGCATCGGCCGCGACGGCGATCCACACCGCTGGGTCAACCCCGAGTTCCACGGCTGGTGGGCCGGGCGCGGCTTCCATATCAGCGTGGATATCGCCAGCGGCCGGATCGATGACCCCGAGACCTTCTACCGCCATTTTTATGCCGCCTACCACCCGCTCTACAACGGCAACCAGCCGCTGGTGCACCCGCAGCCGGCGGGGATCGCGGTGACCGACAGCGCCGCGCGCTTCATCGGCTGGCACGCCATCACCATCCTGCGGGCCGCGCTCGGCCCCGACGAGGGCATGCGGGTCTACTTCTTCAACCCCAACAACGATAGCGGCCAGGATTGGGGCGACGGCGTGCGGGTCAGCACCGACGGCAACGGTGAGCGCTTCGGCGAAGCCTCGCTGCCGTTCGCCCAGTTCGCCTCGCGGCTCTATATCTTCCACCTCGACCCACAGGAGGAGGGCGCCCCGGCGCATGTCTCCGCCGATGAGCTGGGCGAGGTGATGGGCTACCTGCGGCGCAGCTGGGGGGCCGAGCGTCTGGCCCCGGCCTGAGCCGGGGCCATGACCTGATGTGCCGGGTCGTGGCTCAGCGTTGCTGAACCGAGGCCACCTGGCGGTCGCGGCCGGCGCCCAGGGCCGCGACCATGGCGCCCAGCGCAATGGCCACCAGCAGCCCGCCGACCGCGTTCCAGCCGCCGCTCCAGTCGTGCAGCAGGCCCACCAGCAGCGGCCCCAGCGCCGCCAGGGTGTAGCCGATGCCCTGGGCCATGGCGGAGAGGCTGGCCGCGGTCAGCGCATCCGGTGCGCGCAGCGCCAGCAGGGTCAGCGCCATGCTGAAGGTGCCGCCCTGACCCAGCCCGAGGATCACCACCCACACCCAGATGCTGCCGATGGGCGCATACAGACAGCCCATCAGCCCGGTGAGTGTCAGCCCCATCACCGCCACCAGCACCGCACGCTGATCTTTCATGCGGCTGCCGATCCACGGCGCGGCCAGCGCCGTGGTCACCTGCAACAGAATCGATACCGACAGCGCCAGCCCCGCGGTGACCGGCGCCAGGCCGCGGTCCTGCAACAGTGTCGGCAACCAGCCGAAGACGGTGTAAGCGAGCGACGACTGCAACCCCATGAATAGCGACACCTGCCACGCCAGCGGGTCGTGGCGCAGGCGCGCCCCGGTGCGTGCCGCCACCCGGGTCGCCGCGCTACCGCGCAGTTGCGGCAGCCACAGCAGCGCGGCGAGCACCGCGGGCAGCAGCCAGAACGCCAGCGCGCCTTGCCAGTCCGCCCCCAGCGCCTGGCGCAGCGGCTCGGTAGTGCCGGCCGCCGCCGAGGCGCCGAGGTTTAGCGCCACGGTGTAGAGCCCGGTCATGATGCTGACCCGCTCGGGGAAGTCGCGCTTGACGATACCCGGCAGCAGCACGCCGATCACCCCGATGCAGCCGCCGGCCAGGGCGGAGCCCAGCAGCAGCCCCAGGGCGCCGACGTAGGGGCGTAGCGCCAGCGCCACCCCCAGCACCAACAGCGCCAGGAACACGCTGCGCTCCGGGCCCAGGCGACGTACCAGACGCGGTGCCAGCGGCGCCGCCAGCCCCAGGAACAGCACCGGCAGCGTGGTCAGGATGCCCTGCACGCTGGGCGAGAGTGACAGCGCCTCGGCGATACTGCCGAGCACCGGCGAGACGCTGGTGAGCGCCGGACGCAGATTGAGCGCCACCAGCAGCAGCGCAACGAGAGTGAGCAGGCCCCGATGGGGCAGAGTGGAACGGGACACGGGATTCATCCTTGAGCATCGCGAAGGCGGCACCCCTGGCGCCGCCGAGACGTGGCGAAGGATGGTGGCTGGCCGCGCCGAGCGCAAGGCACAGTGCCAGATGCAAGGTGTATGGTCGTGCCTGCGTGGGCCGGTATGGGACGGTATGAGCCGAGGCGGGCCACGATGCGCTGGCCGTTGCGTGCCGGCCGCGGGTCGCTCTAGTCTGAGCGCGACGGCGCGCCTGAAGGCGGATTTCGGCGCGCGACTCTCGAGGGGGAGAGGATGCGATACCACGTGCGTGGCTTCCGCGACTCCCAGCAGCACGCGGCAGCGATCGCCGGCTGGCAGCAGGTCTATGCGCAGCTCGGACCCGGGCGTCTCAGCAGTGAACTGCTGCTGCTGTCGGGCGAGCGCTTCCAGATCATTCACGAAGTGTTCGACAAGCGCGTCGTCCAGTACGGCAAGGCGCCCGCTGATCGCTTCTGTGTGTCCTTGGCCACCGCGCCGACCGTGGATGATCCGCGGGGCAAGGCGGCTTCCCCGCGCCTGCTGATGCTGCGCGGCGGCGGCGAGTTCGTGCTGCATGCCCCGGCCGGCATGGCGCTACTGTCGTTCTGTGTCGATCTCGAGCGGCTGCGTCGTCTGGCCGAGATCGAGCTGGGCGCGGCCGAGGTGGCGCGCCTCACCGCGCTGCCGGCGCTGGAGGTGCCCCTGGCGCGGCTCGAGGCGATCAGGCTGGCGATCTTCCGCCACGTCGGCGGCCTCGGCCGGCGGCGTGGCGATGACGATGGCCTGCGCGAACGCAGCCTGGAAGAGACCCTGATGACCCTGCTGCTCGATCTGTGGCTCGAGCTCGGCGGCAACACGCCGCGGCGCGGTGTCGGCGTGAGTGCCTATCTCGTCAGACAGAGCCAGGCGCTGGTACTGGCCGAGCCGGCGCGGCCACCCAGCGTGCTGGAGCTGTGTGAGCGGCTGAACGTCAGCCGACGCACGCTGCAGGACAGCTTCCAGCGGGAGGTGGGCATGCCGCCAGTGGCATTTCTGCGCAGCCTGCGGCTCAACGCCGTGCGCCGCAAGCTGGCGAGCGCCGCGGCCAGAGGCGCCACGGTGGGCGACGTGGCCCAGGAGATGGGGTTCAGCCACCTCAGCCACTTTGCGGCGAACTATCACCAATTGTTCGGTGAATATCCCTCCGAGACCTGGCGGCGGGCCTGAGAGGGCGTTTACAAAATGCCTGCGCTCGACGATACGGCGTTGAAATCGACCTCACTGAACGAAGTTCAGAACGTCCGAAGGACGGCCCGAAGGGCGAGCGGAGCGAGTAAAGTACTCATTTACACCACGTAAACTGGAACGCCAGCCCGGTCCCCTTTTCGGCCGATTTCGCCTTAGCTACGCGCCCCGGTCTGGCCTTCGCTCGTCGAATTTGTAAACACCCTCTGAGCGCGAGTGCGGCCCAGGTGTCTGCGTCCCATACACTTCATTCTGCTCACCCCCTGCTACCCGACGATAGTGCCGATTCGGGATAACGCCCGCGCTCGGCTCCCGCTTAGGCTCTTGATCAATAATCACAACGATCGAGGTGCCCCATGCACCAGTGTGTCCGTGTGCTGCCGGCCGTGGCCGGCGCTGCCCAGCGGATAGCCGTATGAGCGGCGTGGCGCCAACGGGCAGGCGTCAGCCCGGGGCGCGCGAAGGGGCGGTATTGCTCCTGGGCAGCAGTTTGACCATCGTCGGTTCGGTGATGGTGGCGCCGGTGCTGCCCAAGATGATGGCGGAGTTCGCGCCCGCCAATTCGCATGCCGACCTCTGGGTGCCGCTGGCCATCACCGGGCCGGCGCTGGCGATCGCGCTGTTCGCGCCGGTGGCCGGCTGGCTGGCGGATCGTGTCGGGCGCAAGCCGATGCTGGTGGTCGCGACCCTGCTCTATGCCATCCTGGGCGCGCTGCCGGCGCAGCTCGAGGCGCTGATGGGCGTGGTCGCCGCGCGGCTGGCGTTCGGCGTGGCCGAGGCCATGGTCATGACCGGCTGTTCGACCCTGATCGCCGACTACTGGCACGGCGAGCAGCGCCTGCGCTACGTCAACGGCCAGGTGATAACCATCGGGCTGGTCGGGGCGATCTTCTTCGCCGTGGGTGGCATGCTCGGCGAAACCTCCTGGCGAACCCCCTTCTATCTCTATCTGCTGCCACTGCTGCTGGTGCCGTTCATGCTGCACGTGCTGTGGGAGCCCTCCCTCGCGCGTCAGCAGGCGCCCGACCAGGCGCCGGGCGAGGGCCGGGTGGACGTGGCCGCGCTGGTGGCCGGCTGCGTGCTGATCGGCGTGGGCATGGTGCTGTGCTTCGTCGTTACCATTCAAACGCCGGCGATCCTGGTCGGCCTGGGGGTGACATCTAGCACCCTGATTGGGCTGTGCGCGGGCTGGGCGCTGCTCGCCTCGCTGCTGGGGGCGCTACTCTGGCCCTGGGCGCGGCGGGCGTTGGGGCTGCACGGCTGCAATGGGCTGCTGTTGCTGCTGCTCGCCGCCGGGCTATGGATACTCGCCGAGGCGCCCGACTACAAGAGCGTGCTGCTGGCCGTGACCTTGCATGGGATCGGCGCCGGCATGCTAGTGCCCAACGCCATGGCGCCGGTGATGAGCGCCCTGACATCCAGGACCCGCGGCCGAGGGATGGGCCTATTCACCGGCTGTTTGTATATCGGCCAGTTCGTCAGCCCGCTGGTGGTGGGCCTCGCGGCGGATATCGGCGGCGACCTGACACACGCCATTCTGCTGCTCGCCGCGCTCGCGGCGCTCTACGCCCTCGGCTGGGGTGGCGTTGCGCTGCGCGGTCGCGCGGGTCTGGCCGCCACCCGACACGACCGTTCCCCTTCTTGATCCGGAGACTCATCGATGACGCATGACATTCACCATTGGCTGGATACGCAAGACGGGGTGGGGCTCGGCCAGTGCGTGCGCAATGGCGAAGTATCCAGCGCGCAACTGGTGGAGGCGGTCATCGAGCGTCTCGAACGCGTCGAACCGCAGCTCAATGCGGTGGTCGAGCGGCGCTACGATAGCGCCCGCGAGTGCTGCCGCCGGCCCGTGGAAGCCGCGCAGGCATTCGCCGGCGTGCCGACGCTGATCAAGGATCTCTTCGCGCCGCTCGAAGGTGCGCTGATGACCCAGGGCTCGCGCGCCCTCGATGCGGTACCCGCGCCCTTCGACGACGAACTGGTGGCGCGCCTGCGCCGGGCCGGCTGTGTGCCGCTGGGTACGACGACCTCGCCCGAGTTCGGTACCTCCTACACCACCGAATCGAGCCGGCACGGCGCCACCCGCAACCCCTGGGACCCGGAGCGCAGCGCCGGCGGCTCCAGCGGTGGGGCGGCGGCGCTGGTGGCCGCTCGGGTGGTGCCCTTCGCCCACGGCAACGATGGCGGCGGCTCGCTGCGCGTGCCCGCCTCCTGCTGCGGGGTGTTCGGATTCAAGCCGAGCCGCGGGCTGATGCCCTCGGGTCCACTGGTCGGCGAGGGTTGGGGTGGCCTGGCCGTCGCCCACGCCATTACCCTCAGCGTACGTGACAGCGCCGCGCTGCTCGATGCCACAGCGGGGGCCGACCTCGGCGCGCCCTACGCGGCGCCGACGATGCCGGTGAGCTATCAAGCGGCGACCGAGCGTGACCCCGGGGCGCTGCGCATCGGGCTGATCGAAGGCCCGGCGCTGGCCCCGGAGGCCGCGGCCGTCGCCCGCCAGAGCGCGGCGCTGTGCGAGTCCCTGGGGCATCGCGTCGAACCGGTCACGCTGCCGCTCGACTGGGAGGCGTTCTACCACCGCTGCTTCGACATCATCGGCCCCAGCACTCGCGAGACCCTGGACACTCTGGGCGAGATGCGTGGTTCGCCCATCGACGAGCAGCTGCTGGAGCCGCGCACCCGGGTGATGCTGCGCGAGCGCGGTAGCCTCGATGCCACCCGTTACATTGCCGCGATCAATGAGATGCACGCCCTGGGGCGGCGGCTAGCGGCGCTCATGCAGCAGTTCGACGTGCTGCTGTCGCCGACCCTGGCACGCCAGCCGCCGCGCATCGGCGAGCTCGACGCCTTCGACGAGCGGCTCTCGCTGGCCGAGATCATCGACGCCTTCCACGGCTACTGCCCCTTCACCGCGCTGTTCAACGCCACCGGGCAGCCGGCGATGTCATTGCCGCTCTACTGGACCGAGGCCGGTCTACCGCTGGGCACCCACGTTGCCGGGCGCTTCGGCGAGGAGAGCCTGCTGCTCTCGCTCGCCGCCCAGCTCGAACGCGCCCGCCCCTGGGCCGGAAAGCGGCCGCCGATCCACGCGGGGGTGAGGTAGCTAATGCGGTAGGGCGGCATTAGACCTGCCGGCATCACTGCCGAGTTGTCGGGTCCCGCGTGATTGATGGCTCGTTCGTGAAAACGCTCAGAGCGCTTTTTTTGCCAGCGCTTCATCGCCGCTATAGGGGATCGATGATGTAGTGCTGCCTGCCGGATGCCGGGATGGCAGAGGCAACCGTAACGCTTGAGCGTTTCTCCAGAATCACCTGATGTCGCAGAAAGGCCGAGCATTCAGCTTTGCTATCTCAAATCCGCTGAATCGGTCCTGGATAACGCGCGACCAGCTCGTCCGCCGTCAGCAGAAGAAAGCCTTCGGACTCGGCCTGGGCGACGAGGATACGATCGAACGGATCCTTGTGAATATCCGGTAAGTGGCTAACGGCCAGGGCGTGCTGAGAGGTAATGGGTAGCTCAAGATAGCCATTGTCGATCAGCCCGCGGCGCAATAGATGCGGGTCGACCTGGAAGTCCGCGCGCTTCAGACCTGTTTTGATCACGATCTCCCAAAGACTCGCGGCGCTGAAGTGGAGCCTATTGTCGTTATCGTCGATCAGCGCAATGGCTTCTGCGGATAGACGGTTCGGCTCTGCGGCGGCCCACAGCAGCACATGGGTATCGAGTAGCAGATTCACCTCAGGCTCCGAACATGTCAGCGATCTCTTCCTCACCCATACGGTCGAAGTCCTCGGGAACCTTGAACTGGCCTTGCATGAAGCCAAGCCGCTTCTGCTGACCGGCGTCCGGGCTATCGATGGCCGTGACCTTGGCGATTGGCTTGCCAGCCTTGGCGATAATGAATCCTTCGCCCTGCGCCGCTTTTGCGAGCAGCCGCGAGAGCCGGGTCTTGGCTTCGTGAATGTTGACGGATTCCATGATCGCCTCCTGGACTTAGTCTATTGAATCTAGTCTATCCATGTCAGGTCGATTCGACACCAGAATTCGGCCTGGCGCTCAGCCAGTACCCAGCTCTTCGACTCTCGCACGATCCCATGAAAAAGCGCCCATACCTTCCCGGTATGCACCACCACGTAACGGCATTGGGCAGGCGACCCGGCGCGGCGTTACCTTACGCCCAGCGGCGCCGGCACCCCGGCGCCCAGGCCGTTCGAACCCCCTGACTGAAGACGATACCCACCATGATGGCGACCCCGGATCTCGGCACTGACGCCGACGCGATCCCCACCCGTGAAGAAAAGGACCTGCTGGGCGTGCTGCCCGTGCCCCAGAGCGCCTATTACGGCATCCAGACCCAGCGCGCGGTGGAAAACTTCCACCTGAGCGGCGTGCCCCTGGCGCACTATCCCAAGCTGGTGATCGCGCTGGCCATGGTCAAGCAGGCCGCGGCGGAGGCCAATCACGAGCTGGGCTATCTCGATGCCACCCGGCTGGCGGCGATCCGCCACGCCTGCCAGACGCTGATCGCCGGCGAGCACCACGATCAGTTCGTGGTCGACATGATCCAGGGCGGGGCGGGTACCTCGACCAACATGAACGCCAACGAGGTGATCGCCAATCTGGCACTCGAACACCTCGGCCACGCCAAGGGTGACTACGCCCACCTGCACCCCAACAACCACGTCAACATGGCGCAGTCGACCAACGACGCTTACCCCACCGCGATCCGCCTCGGCCTGCTGCTGGGCCACGATGCCTTGCTGGGCAGCCTGGCGCAGCTGCGCGATGCGCTGGCGGACAAGGGCGCGGCCTTCGCCGACGTGCTCAAGATGGGCCGCACCCAGCTGCAGGATGCGGTGCCGATGACGCTGGGCCAGGAGTTCAACGCCTTCGCCACCACCCTGGGTGAGGATCTGGGCCATCTGGAGGCGCAGATCCCGCGCCTGCTGTGCGAGGTCAACCTGGGCGGCACCGCCATCGGTACCGGGATCAACTCCGACCCGCGCTATCAGCGCCTGGCGGTGGAGCGTCTCGGGGCGATCAGCGGCCAGCCGCTGGTGCCGGCCCAGGATTTGATCGAGGCCACCTCCGACATGGGCGCATTCGTGCTCTTCTCGGGCATGTTGAAGCGCCTGGCGGTGAAGCTCTCCAAGATCTGCAACGACCTGCGCCTGCTCTCCAGCGGCCCGCGCGCCGGCTTCAACGAGATCAACCTGCCGCCGCGCCAGCCCGGCAGCTCGATCATGCCCGGCAAGGTCAATCCGGTGATCCCCGAGGCGGTCAACCAGGTGGCGTTCGAGGTGATCGGCAACGACCTGGCGCTGACCATGGCCGCCGAGGGCGGGCAGCTCCAGCTCAACGTGATGGAGCCGCTGATCGCCTACAAGCTGTTCGACTCCATCCGCCTGCTGACCCGCGCCATGCACATGCTGCGCGAGCACTGCATCGCGGGCATCACCGCCAACGAGGCGCACTGCCGCGAGATGGTGGAGCGTTCGATTGGGCTGGTCACCGCGCTCAACCCGCATATCGGCTATGACAACGCCACGCGCATCGCCCGCGAAGCATTGGTCTCCGGCCGCGGCGTGCTGGAGCTGGTGCTCGAAGAGAACCTGCTGGATGAAGCCTCGCTCGCCGATATCCTGCGCCCGGAGAATATGATTGCGCCGCGCTTGGCGCCGCTGCGGGTCTAGGCTCTGCACGAAGACTGCCTGCGATCGGCCATACGGCGTTAACGACTGTCGGGCCCGCCGGTGGGTCATTGAGAGAAAAGGCGGGTCACGCATGAAGAGAAGCCGCGATGGTCATGGCCGTCGCGGCTTCTTGCGTTGGGGGGGCGCCAGACTGACGGGGCAGTATCTCGGAGGAGGCGATCATGGCATAAGATATATTTCAAAAAGGTATAACGTTAGAACTTAAATGGCGCTATGCTGGGGAGGTCGCCCACCAAGGAGCCGTCATGCATACCTTCGCTCTCTCCCGTGGTGATCGGGAACGCGGCCGGCCCGATGTCGCCGGCTTCTTCGACCCGCGCACCTTCAGCGTCCAGTACGTCGTCAGTGACCCGGCCACGCGCCGCTGCGCGATCATCGACCCGGTGCTCGACTACGATGAGAAATCCGGCGCGACCGCGACCCATCACGCCGATGAGCTGCTCGCCTATATCGCCCGCGAAGGGCTCGAGGTCGCGTGGATTCTGGATACTCACCCCCATGCCGATCACTTTTCCGCCGCGCGCTACCTGCACGACAAGACCGGCGCGCCGACCGCGATCGGCGCCCAGGTGGTCGAGGTCCAGGCGCTGTGGAAGCGCATCTACAACTGGCCGGCACTGCCCGCTGACGGCAGCCAGTGGGACCGCCTGTTCAGCGACGGCGAGACTTTCACCCTGGGCGATCTGCCGGTGCGGGTGATGCACTCGCCGGGGCACACCCTGGCCTCGATCACCTATGTGATCGGCGACGCCGCCTTTGTCCATGACACCCTGTTCCAGCCCGATTTCGGTACCGCCCGGGCCGACTTCCCCGGGGGTAGCGCCCACCAGCTATGGCATTCGATCCAGGCGATTCTGGCGCTGCCCGATGACACCCGCCTGTTCACCGGCCACGACTACATGCCCGACGGCCGCGAGCCGCAGTGGGAGAGCACGGTGCGCGAGCAGCGCCAGCACAACAAGCATCGCCTGGGAGAGAGCAGCGAGGCGGAGTACGTCGCACTGCGCCAGCAGCGCGACCATGAGCTGCCGATGCCCAAGCTGATCTTGCATGCGCTGCAGGTGAATGTGCGCGGCGGCCGTCTGCCGGAGCCGGAAGACAACGGCAAGCGCTACCTCAAGATCCCGCTGGATGCGCTCGAGGGCGCGGCCTGGGAGTGAGGTCCGGCCCGCTCGATACGTCGCCCCATCGATATGACACAAGCACAGGCCGCAGGAGAGACAGCCTCATGAGCGAGACCCCAGCCGCACAGACGGCATCCACGACCCGGCACCACGATGTGGTGATCGTCGGTGGCGGTGCCGGTGGCATCGCCACGGCGGCGAGCCTGCATCGGCGCCAGCCCGATCTCGATATCGCCATCGTCGAGCCGGCGCAGGATCACTTCTATCAGCCTGGCTGGACGCTGGTCGGCGGTGGCGTCTTCACCCCGGAGCAGACGCGCCGTCCGATGCGCTCGGTGATGCCGAGCTTCGTCACCTGGCATCAGACCCATGCCGAGCGCTTGCTGCCAGAATCCCGTCAGGTCGCGCTAGGTGACGGTTCGACGCTCGGCTACCGGGCGCTGGTGGTGGCGCCGGGTCTGGAGCTCGACTGGCAGGCGATCGACGGTCTCGAGGAGACGCTGGGTGAGAACGGTGTGACCTCGAACTACCGTTTCGATCTGGCGCCCTATACCTGGTCACTGGTGCAGGCCATGCGCGGCGGCAAGGCGCTGTTCACCCAGCCACCAATGCCGATCAAGTGCGCCGGGGCGCCGCAGAAGGCGATGTATCTCGCCTGCCATGAATGGGAAAAGCAGGGCGTCCTGAACGACATCGAGGTCAACTTCCACAACGCCGGCGGGGCGATGTTCGGCGTCGCGGACTTCGTGCCGGCACTGGATGAGTACGTTCAGCGCTACGGTATCCACAAGCAGTTCCAGCAGAACCTCATCGCTGTGGACGGCCCGGCCCAGAAGGCGCGTTTTCGCGTCACGAGCGAGAATAGCAGCGAAGAGATCGAAGCCGATTTCGACATGCTCCATGTCGTGCCGCCGCAGCGTGCCCCACGGCTGGTGCGCGAATCACCGCTGGCCAACGCCGGCGGCTGGCTCGACCTCGATGCCGAGACCCTTCAGCACAACCGTTACCCGGATGTCTTCGGGCTCGGCGACGCCAGCGGTACCGGCAACGCCAAGACCGCCGCTGCAGTGCGCAAGCAAGCCCCGGTGGTGGCGGACAACCTGCTGGCGGCACTCGATGGCAAGCCGATGCCCTCCGGCTATGCGGGGTATGGCGCTTGTCCGCTGACGGTCGAAAGGGGGCGTGTGGTGCTGGCGGAGTTCGGTTATGGCGGCCAGTTGCAGCCGACATTCCCGTCCTGGGTCAATCAGGCCACCCGGCCGACCCGGCTCGGCTGGCACATCAAGGCGCAGCAGCTCCCCTTCATCTATTGGCATCTGCTGCTCAAGGGGCGCGAGTGGCTGGCCAAGCCGCAGGCGCGCACTTGATCGAGGCCGTTAGATCATGAATCAGCCGCACAAGGCCGGGTTGGCACGCTGGCTGCCGATCCTCGACTGGGGGCGGCACTATCACGCCGGCCTGCTGGGCCAGGATCTGCTGGCGTCGATCATCGTCGCGCTGATGCTGATTCCCCAGGCGCTGGCCTACGCCATGCTCGCCGGCCTGCCGCCGGTGGTGGGGCTCTACGCCAGCCTGGTACCGCTGGTGGTCTACACCGTGCTGGGCAGCAGCGCGACGCTCTCGGTCGGCCCGATGGCGGTGGTGTCGCTGATGACCGCCGCGGCCCTGGCGCCAATTGCCCCCGCGGGGTCGGCGGCGTATATCGCCGCGGCGCTGGTGCTGGCGCTGCTCTCCGGGGCCATTCTGTTGATCATGGGGCTGTGCCGGCTGGGCTTTCTGGTCAACTTCCTGAGCCACCCGGTGATGACCGGCTTCGTCAGCGCCTCGGGGCTGCTGATCGCGGCGAGCCAGCTCAAGTCGCTGCTCGGCATCGCGCTTGCCGGCGCCACCCTGCCGGCGCTGGCGCAGTCTCTGCCCGCAGCCCTGCCGGGGCTGAGCCCGCCGACGCTGCTGGTCGGGCTGGGCTCGCTGGCGCTGTTGTGGGCGATCCGCCGCCACGGCAAGGCGCTGCTGGTGCGCTGCGGCGTACCCGCAGGGGCGGCCGCCGTGCTGGCCAAGCTGGGGCCGATCGTGACCATCGCGCTGGCCGCCGTCACTGCCGGGGCCGCCGGCTGGCTGGGCGGGGAGGTCGCGGTGATCGGCCCGATACCCGCCGGGCTGCCGCCGCTGCACCTGCCCGCGTGGGACCCGGCGCTGTGGCGTTCGCTGCTGGGCTCGGCGGTGCTGATCAGCATCGTCGGCTATGTGGAGTCGGTCTCGGTGGCCCAGGCGCTGGCACTGCGCCGCGGCGAGCGGGTCGACCCGGACCAGGAGCTGATCGGTCTGGGTGGCGCCAATCTGGCCGCGGCCTTCACCGGCGGCATGCCGATCACCGGCGGCTTCTCACGCTCGGTGGTCAACTTCGAGGCCGGCGCCCGTACCCCGGCGGCCAGCGCCTTCACCGCGGTAGGGGTCGCCCTGGCCATGCTGTGCCTGTCGCCGTGGCTGGGCGTGCTGCCGCTGGCGACCCTGGCGGCGATCATCGTCATCGCTACTCTGTCGCTGATCGATCTGCCGGCGTTCGCGCGGGTGTGGCGCTACGCCCGCGGCGAGGGCGTGGCGATGACCGCCACCGCCGTGGCGACGCTGATGCTGGGGGTGGACGTGGGCATCGTGGTCGGCGTGGGCATGTCGCTGGCGCTGCATCTCTACGGCACCAGCCGCCCGCACAGCGCTGAGGTGGGGCGCATCCCGGGGACCGAGCACTTTCGCAACGTGCGCCGCCACGCGGTGGAGACCGACACCGGGGTGGCCATTCTGCGCGTCGACGAGAGCCTCTATTTCGCCAACGTGCGCCATCTGGAAGATCTGGTCACTGCGGTGATCAATCGCACGCCGCCGCCCCACGATCTGGTGCTGGCGTGCCAGGCGATCAACGTGATCGACGCCAGTGCGCTGGAGAGTCTCGAGGCGCTCAACCGGCGCCTGCGCGAGCGCGGCATCGGGCTGCATCTGGCCGAAGTGAAAGGGCCGGTGATGGACCGCCTGAGCCGCACCGAGCTGCTGGCGACGCTCAACGGCCGGGTCTTTCTGAGCACCTTCGACGCCTGGTGCGCCCTGCACGGTCGCGGGGCGGCGCCCTTGAGTCATCCGTGTATCGCCACGCCGGCCTGCCCGGCGACGAAGTGAGTTCGACCATCGCGGGATCGCGAATGTCATGAGGAGGGAGCGGTGATGGATCTATCGAGTGCACTGCACGGATTGGTGGGCGGGGGGCTGATCGGGCTCGCCGCCACGCTGTTGATGGGGCTGCTGGGGCGGATCGCCGGGATCAGCGGCATTCTTTCCGGGGCGCTGTTCGAGCGCGGCAGTGACCGCGGTTGGCGGCTGGCGTTTCTGCTGGGGCTGGTCTCCGGCCCGGCGTTACTGCTGCTGTTGGGGGTCGACTGGGGCAATGTGGCGCCCCGCGGTGACGTGGCAGCGCTCGGCAGTGCGGTGGTCGGCGCGCCGCTCGCCGGCACGCCGACGATGCTGCTCGCCGGGCTGCTGGTTGGCCTGGGCACCGGGCTCGGCAGTGGCTGTACCAGCGGCCATGGGGTGTGCGGGCTGGCCCGGCTTTCGCCGCGCTCGCTGGCCGCCACGCTGGTTTTCCTGCTGATGGCGATGCTTACCGTATTCAGCGTGAACCAGTTGGTGGGAGGTGGCGCATGAAGCCCGTGGCCGGTTATCTCGCCGGGCTGCTGTTCGGGCTGGGTTTAGCGATCAGCGGCATGACCGACCCCGCCCGGGTGATTGGCTTTCTCGATGTCGCCGGCGCCTGGGACCCGACCCTGATCTTCGTGCTCGGCGCGGCCGTGGTCACCACCTTCATCGGCTACCGCCTGGTGTGGCGCCGCGCCACGCCGCTGCTGACGGGACGCTTTCAACTGCCGAGCCGGCGCGATCTGGATGCCCGGCTACTGGGCGGTGCCGCACTCTTCGGTATCGGCTGGGGGCTCTCCGGCTACTGCCCGGGCCCGGCGGTGGCCTCGTTGCCGGGGCTGAGCGGGCCGCTGGCGGCGTTTCTGGTGGCGCTGGTCATCGGTTGGTGGCTGGCGCGCCGGCTTTCTCCCGCTCACTGAGGAGCCAACTCATCCTGGCATCATCGCCGTTCGTCAGACTGTGGCGGGAATGGATCGGGTGAAAATGGGAGAAACATGCGCGTACTACTCGTGGAGGACGATGCACCGGTGGCGGCCGGCATCGAGGCGGGATTGGCGCTGAGCGACTTCGTCGTCGATACCGTGACCACACTGGACAGTGCACGCGGGGCGTTGGCCGCGATCGACTACGATGCTGTGGTGCTGGATCGCCGCCTGCCCGACGGCGATGGTTTAGCGCTGCTGCAGCAGTGGCGTCGTGCGGGTATTGCCATGCCGGTGCTGATGCTGACGGCAAGAGATGCCGTGGCCAGTCGTGTCGAAGGTCTTCAGGGCGGGGCCGACGATTATCTGGTCAAGCCGTTCGACCTGGATGAGTTGACGGCAAGGCTGCAGGCGCTGTTGCGCCGCAGCGCCGGGCAGATCGATCGCTCCCTTCGCCATGGGCACCTGGCACTGGACCCCGTCGCTCGCAGCGTGACGCTGGATGGCGTACCGGTGACGCTGGTGCGTCGCGAGCTGATGCTGCTGGAGGCGCTGATGCGCGCGCGTGGGCGGATACTGAGCGCCGACCAGTTGAAGGATCGCCTTTACGGCATCGATGACGAGATCGAGAGCAACGCCCTCAACGTGCAAGTCTACCAATTGCGTCGCAAGCTAGGACGCGATGTGATCGAGACGGTCCGGGGCGTCGGCTATCGTCTCGGCGCGCTTCCCGCCGACGAGCGACTGCATGGCGATACGCCCTCATGAGCCTGCGGCTGCGTCTCGTCGCCACGCTCGGGATCACGCTGATGCTGCTGTGGGGGCTGACCGCGGCGTGGTCGATGCGCGATCTCTCGACCCAGCTCGAAACGTCGCTGGATCAGCGTCTGGCTCAGTCGGCGCGAATGGTCGCCGGCCTGCTCGATCGCGTGCCTGCGGCGGCCTGGGATGGAGAAGTCGGCGAGACATCGACCATCCCTGCGCTCGAAGGCGTCGCCTGCCGCGTGTCATCGCTGCGCGGGCAGGTGGTGGCGGGTACGCATCCGGAGATGAACGATGTTCTCGCAGTCGATGACGAAGGCTACAGCGACCGCGATCACAACGGTCAGCGCTGGCGCGTCTATACCCTGGTCGACGACGACAAGCGCATCACTGTGGCGGATCGCCTGCGGGAGCGGGAGTCGTTGCTGGCCCAGGTACGCCGTGCCGCGTTCTATCCCTTTCTACTCGCTTCGATCGGCAGCCTGATTGCACTGTGGTGGGGTGTAACCCGGGGTCTGTCGCCGCTGTCGAGGCTGCAGCGACGCCTGATGTCACGCGATCACGACGATCTCTCGGCACTACCGATCCGTGGCTTACCGGGGGAAATTCGCCCGCTGATCGACGGTTTCAACACCCTGCTTGCACGCACCCGGCGCATGCTGGAGCTGGAGCAGCGCTTTACCGACGATGCCGCGCATGAGCTACGCACACCGCTGACCGCGATTCGTACCCATCTGCAGATCGCGCGACGCGTCGACGGCGATCCTCGCCGGGAGGCGATGCAGCAGGCGGAGGCGGGGGTGATGCGGCTGACGAAGACGCTCGACCAGTTGCTGTTGCTGGCACGCATGGAGAGCGAAGAGATCGCTCGGGGGCATGTCGACTCTACGCGGCTTGGCGACGCCCTGGAGGCCGCGATGGTAGAGACCGGCAGTCGCGATCGTTGTCACTGGCAAGCTTCGGTCGACCGGCTTCACGCGGCGTTGTCCGGGGAGCTGCTGATGATCGCGCTGCGCAATCTGCTCGAGAACGCCATGCGTCACGGTTCGCCCGACACCCCGATCGAGATCGAGGCGCAGGAGGCGGATGGCATGGCCGTGATCGACATCGTCAACCAGGGCGAGACCATCCCGCCCGAACAGATCGTCCGCCTGACGGAGCGCTTTCATCGCGGCAACCATCCGCAGGGCAGCGGCCTGGGGTTATCCATCGTCGAGGCGATCGCCACCCGGGCGGGCGGCAGCCTGCGGCTCGCCTCCGGCGACGGTATCGGGCTGCGGGTCACGCTCTCGCTGCCTCTGGCCTGATTCGCCAGAGGCTTATGAGCAAGGGTAGGTGAGCAGGAGATGGATAAGCTGGGGGGGGGGCAGGAAAGCTCAGGGTGAGTCGCTACCCATAATGGTGTGCAGCTTGTCCGGGGAGGGTGCGCCCATTACCTTGTGCACCTCGCCATCGTCGTCCTGATAGAAAATCACCGGTGTGGCATAGAGCTGGGCGTCGCGCATCACTTGCGTGTTGTCGGCGACCCACCGCTCGCTCTGATCGGTTCCCTCGCTGTCCGGCATGGCGCCGGTGCGATAGTGCTCGGCGATCGCGGCGCTGGGATCGTCTGCCGCCAGAATCGCGGCGGCTTTCTCAGGGCTGTCTGCTTTCAGAATGCCCACCATCAGGTGACGAATCTGGACATCACCGCTCTCGACCCAAGGCTGAGCATCCTGCCAGAACTTGCGGCAGTAGGGGCAGTTGGGATCGCTGAAGGTGTAGACCACGCGCGAGGCATCGGTATCTCCCTCGCGAACCCAGTGATGATCCGCCATCGCCTTCCATAGCTCGGCGTTCTTGGGTCCATCGACGAGCTGTTCCAGCGGCTCGGCAGAGACGTCGCGGCCCTGGGCGTCGATCAGCGTGCCGACGACGGCATGCTCGCCATCCGGCGTCAGATAAGCGGCCACACTCTGTCCTCTCATGCTGGCAGCGTAGCCCCTGAGACCGCGGGGGGCATCGAACTCACCGTGAATGGTGAGGCCCTGCTGCTCGAGTGTCTGAATCGGCGCAGGCCAGTCGTCGGCGAATGCGGGCAGGCTTGCCGCCAGGGCAATACCGGCAGCCAATGGCAGCGCGAGCCGCAGTGGCATCATTCGGGGGGCGTGATCCCGCATCGTTGTCGTCTCCTTTTCTGGATATCCGGGGCGAGTGAAGCACTCGGGTTGAACGCGCGTCCGGGTCGTCATGGGGTGAAGCGCTCGAGACTGCGATCGAGCGTGGCGCGGGAAAGTTCGCCGAAGTGGGTATCGACGAGCTGGCCATCGGCGTCGTAGTAGAGGGTGGTCGGCATCGCCACCGCGCCCACCTTCCTACCGAAGGTCATGTTCGGATCGCGATAGAGATGATCGAGCGAGAGGGACTCCCGCTGCAGAAACGTCTCGATGGCGTCGACGCTCTCGCCCTGATTGACGAACACGAACGACACGTCTTCCCGCTCTCGTTGGGCCTGTTCCAGCATCGGCATCTCACGACGACAGGGTGGACACCAGCTCGCCCAGAGATTGACCACCATGGGCCGGTCGGATGCCAGCAGCACGGTGGGCAGAGCTACCGGCGACCCATCGAGGTTCGCCAGCGGGGTCGAGGGCAGGCTTGCCCCGCTGGGTGTCATCAATGTCAGGGCGCCAGCGGTCATCGACCAAGCCAGGGCACCCGAGAGAACCGCTGCACCCAGGGGGCGACGCATGGCCGGCTGCCGCCAGAAGCGCCAGGCCAGATAGATGAAAGCGATGACCAGCCCCGCCAGTGGCTCGAACCCGCGATCCCTGATGTCTAGCCAGGACCAGAAGGTGTCGTAGCTCTGCCAGTAGTGGGCCACGAACACGATGCGTGCGCCGATCACGCCGATCAGCAACGCATTGAACAGAACATCGCCGACGCTGACCTGTCTGCGATGGCCCATCCAGGCACCCACGATCAGAGCGACGATCATGGACAGGACCAGCAGAAGCTGACCCAGACTCACGCCTAGGGGCCCCAGGGCGATACTGCGATCAAGCGAATTCATGGTCAGCCCTCCGTGGACTCGTTGGCGTTCTGTCTGGCCTGCGTGTAGCGGTCGAGAAAGGCCTCGGCATCCAGCTCGCCGATGATGCGGGCGCTGCGCTGCTCTTGAGCATCGGGGCCGAACCACATCAGGGTCGGCGGACCGACGATGCCGAAGTGCTGCATGATCGCCTGGTCCTCGGCGTCGTAATCCGTAACGTCGATACTCAGTCGCTGCACGTCCTGGAGCGCATCCTTCACGGCCGGGTCGCTGAACACTTCCCGTTCGATGACCTCGCAGGAGACACACCAGTCGGCGGTGAATTCGACCAGTGTCATCTGGCCGCTGTTGGCGGTGGCCTGGACGCGGCGTTCGAGCGTGGCCAGGTCCTTCACGTCGTCGAACGCGACAGGCCCAGCTCCGTTGGCACTCTGCGAGGTCGCTGCCACACCGCTTGGCAAGTAGATCGAGAGGGGTTGCCACGGATCCCTGGCGCCACCGGCGGCACCGATCAGGATCAACGTGCTCCACAGACCGATGATGGCGGCACTGGCCGTCGCAACCTGGCGCAGGACGCCTCCTGGCCTATCGCCATTTGGGTCGTTACCACGTGCCAGAGCGACGAGAGAGATCGCGGCGCCCAGGCCCAGCGCGCCCCACAGGCCAAGAACGACGGCATCCGAGAGGATTCGGGCGACGAACCAGATCGCCATGCCCAGCAGCACGAAGCCGAAAAGCGCTTTGACGCGGGTCATCCAGGCGCCGGGCCGGGGTAGCAACTGGCTGCCGAGCGTGCCGATCAGAACCAGTGGGGCGCCCATGCCGAGGCCCAGCGCGAGCAGTGCCGCACCGCCCAACCACGGATTGCCGGTGTCGGCGATGAAGAGCAAAGCACCGGCGAGAGGGGCAGTCATGCAGGGGCCGACCAGCAGGGCGGAGAGCCCCCCCATGGCAGCGACGCCGGTGAAGCGGCCGCCGCGTTGTCTCGACAGCCCCGCATCCAGGCGTTGACGCAGCGCCCGCGGCAGTTCGAGCTCAAAGGCACCGAACATGGCGAGCGCCAGCACCACGAACAGTGCCGAGAAAATGCCGATGAACCAGACGTTCTGAAACAGCATCTGCAGATTAGCGCCAGCCATGGCCGCGGCCACACCCAATATCGCGTAGGTTGCAGCCATGGGGAGAACGTAGGCGAGCGAAAGCGCGAAGCCGGCGGCGCGCGGATTCTCCCCGCTACGACGTTGGCCGACGATCAGGCTGGAGAGAATGGGGATCATCGGCAGCACGCAGGGCGTGAAGGTCAACAGCAACCCCATGCCGAAGAACGCTGCCAGCGTCCAGATGCCGTTACCACCGGCAAGCTGCGCCGCCAGCTGCTGATCTTCCGCCATCGCCGCGCCTGTCTGGGGGCCGGGGCTCGGTGCGACAGACGATGACGTGGCAGATGGCGCGTTCGCGATGTCGCTTCCCCGGGCATCGGCGACCGACTCCAGATCGAAAGTCCGCAGCTGGGGTGGATAGCAGAGGCCGGCATCGGCGCAACCCTGCCAACGCAGGGTGAGGGTATCGGCTGCCCCGGGCTGCGTGGTCATGCGCAATGCATGACGGTAGATCTCGGACCGGCCGAAGTACTCGTCCTCGATGGTCTCCCCCTCGGGAATATCGAGCGATAGTTCGCGCTCATCGGCCTTGGCAGAGAAACTGTGGCGATAGAGGTAGTAACCGGGCTCGATCTGCCAGTCGATGTCTAATCCGTTGCCGTCTCGTACCAGCGTTGGCTTGAAGGCCTGATCCGGTGGCAGGAAGTCGCTCTGTTGCCCGAAAGGATCCTGCGCCATGACCAGCGTGGCCATGGTGAACAGGACCAGCGCCCCTGCCCAGCGTTCTCGGCTAGATGGCATCCTCGACTCCCGTGCCTGTTCGTTTCGATACTGGCAGGTTGGACCAGAGAGATGAGCTGAAGATGAAGCGATGTTTGACACGCTGAATATCTAGCGCCGCCTATACCAAGCCTACTAGCGGGTGACCACCAGGAGCCCGATCAGCAGTGCCGCGCCACCCGCCAGGAAATTGGCGGTGAGCGGCTCGTCCAGCAGCAGCGCGCCGAACAGGACGCCGAAGATCGGCGAGAGGAACGAGAAGATGCCGAGCTGGGAGGCAAAATAGCGGCGCAGCAGGGCGAACCACAGCAGCAGGGCGGCGCAGGAGATCACCAGGGTCTGAAAGGCCAGGCTGGCGATCGCCACGCCGCTCAGCCGAATCTCGCCGAGATCCCCCAGTAGCGCGCTCGCCGGGAGCAGCAGCAGGCCGGCGACAACGAGCTGGTAGCAGAGTGTCTGCTCCGGTGGCACCTCGGAGAGCGAGGAGCGGCGAATCACCAGGGTGGTCGCCGCCCAGGCCAGTCCGGCCAGCAGCCCCAGCAGATCGCCGCGCAGGATGTCCGCGGTGTGCGCGAGTTCGGTCGCCGGGGCCAGCGCGAGGACCATGCCAGCGAAGGCGATCCCCACACCCAGCCACTGGCGCCGCGTCAACTGCTCGCCCGGTACCAGCAGATGCAGCCCTAGGGCGGCGAAGATCGGCGCGGTGTAGAGAAACACCGACATGTGCGATGCCAGGGTGTAGTCGAGCCCCCAGGCGACGAACGCGAACTCGGCCACGAACCCCAGCCCCACCAGGATGCCCGGCCCGAGATGGGCGCGGAAATGGGTAACGCGTAGCCCCCGGCGGTAGGCCAGCGCCAGCACCAGCAGTGCCGCCATGGATGAGCGCAGGGCAATCTGAGTCAGTGGCGAGATATCCGCCGCGGCGAGCTTGATCGCCACCTGCTGAAAGCCCAGCGCCAGACAGAACAGCACCATCAGGGCCCCGGCCTGTGGGTCCAGACGCCGGCGTAGCGGGGCGTCGGCGTGTGGCGATGGCGGCCGGTGCGACGCTCGCGTCTGTGGCATGTCACTCTCCTGTGAGTATCGAGGCCCTATCAGAGCAGGTGGGCGTCGCGCCGCCAAGCGACTAATGTGGTGGCCAAGGCTCAGGAAAACTCACGCGATGAAAGTCGAACGTCTACCGCTGAACGCGCTGCGCGCCTTTGCCGAGGCGGCCCGCGCAGAGAGTTTCAAGCACGCCGCCGCGCGCCTGGGCGTCACGCCCGGCGCGGTGAGTCGGCAGATCAAGCAGCTCGAAGACCGGCTCGGCGTAGCGCTCTTCGCCCGCCACGCCAACGGCGTGGTGCTGAACGACGCCGGGCGGGATCTGGCCCGGGAGATCGACGGCGGCCTCGAGCGTATCGCCGCCGGGGTCAGGTCGGTACGCGAACGTGCCCGGCACGGGCCGATGCTCACGCTCAGTGCACCGCCCTCGTTCACCCAGCTCTGGCTGTTGCCGCGGCTGATGGATTTCGAGGCCAGGGTCGGCGGCATCGAGATTTCGCTGGAGGCCACGCAGTCATTCACGCTGCCCGCTTGGCAGGGCGATGGCGCGCGTCTGGCGATCCGCTATGGCCGCGGCCCCTGGCCCGATGTCGCCAGCTACCCGCTGTTCGGCGACGTGCTGTTCCCGGTGTGCGCCCCGGCACTGCTGGCGCAGCAGGCGCGGCCCATGAGGCCCGCCGACCTGGCTCAGCATACCCTGCTCGAGGTCGGCTGGGATTCGCCCCAGGGCATCGCCTTTCCCGGCTGGCGCGAATGGCTCGAGGCAGCCAGCGTCGCCGACCGCGTGGCGGCGCCGCAACGGCGCTACTCGCTCTCGGGGCTGGCCCTGGACCAGGCCATCGCCGGGCGTGGGGTCATGCTGGCCAATGCCCCTGTGGCGATGGATCGGCTGAAGAGCGGCGTGCTAGTGCGCCCTTTCGGCGAGCGCCACGTGCTCGCCTCGCCGATGACCTACGAATTGCTGACCCCGCCCTCGGGCGACATGCCGCCCGCGGTGGCAGGCTTCGTCGATTGGCTGCTGGCCGAGGCCGATGCCTTCGCGCGACAGACGGCCGGATAACCGCCCCCGGGGCGGGCGCCTCGGGAGAGCGCTTTCGCCCCTTTCTCTGGCTGAGTCTCACTGCTCTCGGCGGTGCGGTGGCGCATCCGGGCTATTGCCGCCAGACGTCGGGGGTACGCCTGCGCTGGGGAGGACTAGATCAGCCGAGCGGTGACGAGAATATCGGCGATCTGCTGGAAGGTGCCGTCCGGGATGGGGTCGCCGTTACCCGCCCGGGTAGCGATCTTCTCCGCCAGCAGCGGGTCGTCGACCCGCGGGATGCGCCGCTGGTAGGCGCTTTCCAATAGCGCCGGGGCCTGGGCGGCATTGGCCTTGCAGGTGATCACCGGCACCGGGGTTTCGCCGCGCACGTAGCGGATGCCGACCAGCCAGCCGTCGCCGGTACCGACCATGAGCGAGGCGTGCTGTACGCCGAGCTTGGCGTTGAGCGTATGCATCTCGCGGCGCTGCTTGCGCCGCGCCTGATTCATCGTCGGGTCGCCCTCCTGATCCTTGCGTTCGCGCTTCTGCTCGGTCTTGGTCATGCGCTGATCGCGACGGAACAGCCAGCGCTGCAGCAACACGTCGCCGGCGCCGACGATCAGAAAGGCGAGCAGGGCGGTGATCACCAGCGGCTGCAGCAGCGCCAGGAAGGTGCCCTGAACGCAGCCCAGTCCGCAGCGCGACGACTCCATCAGCGCCTGCAGGCCCAGGCGATAGACCACGATCAGCGCCACCGCGAGCGCGGTCATCTTGAACAGCGACTTGAGGAACTCGGTTACCCCGCGCACCGAGAAGATGCGCTTGAAGCCTTCCACCGGGTTGATCTTCTCCGCCTTGGGCAGGACCGGCTCGGCGGCGAAGACGAACCCCTGGGAGGTGACCACGTTGGTCAGGATCACCACCAGCACGCTCAGCGCCACCAGCGGCAGGATCGACAGCACCAGGATCTCGCCGGCGGCCGTCACCAGGCGCGGCCACAGGGTGGCGAATGGTTCGCTATAGAGCCGGGCAGTCAGGTCGATCAACCCTTCGATACGCGCGACGATAGCGCTGGCGCTGATCGCGATATAGAGCGTACAGGCCAGCATCACCATCGCCGTGACCAGGTCGGCACTCTTCACCACCTGGCCCTTCTTGCGCGCGTCGCGCAGCTTTTTCGCCGAGGGCGGCAGCGACTTCTCTTCGGATGGCTGCTGGCTCATGGCGCCCCCCGCGCAAGATCAGGCACCGACGGTCGAGCCCTCATCCATGATGGTCTGCAGATTGTCGCCATCACCGGCATAGTCCTCGTGGGTGAAATCGTCCCAGCCCGCTTCGGGCAGATGGCCCTCGCGCAGGAAGAACTCGTATTCGTCGCGGCGGTAGTCGAAGAGGCTCTCGCCCTCGGGCGCATCGCGCTGGCCATAGCTTTTCACGTAGGCCTCCAGAAAGGCGTAGCGTTGGGCGCCGTCCTCGGTCAGCACGCCATCCTGATCGAGCGCCTCGATGAGGTCTTTCAGATCCGCCTCATGGCCTTCGAGGGCGCTGGTGCGCTTGATGTCCTGGACGATCGAGAAGGGCAGGGTGGCGAGCGTCAACGCCGCGGAGACCCAGAACAGTGGCCCGGAGGCGGCGCGCGCCACGGCGATGCCCTTGAGGGCGGCCAGCGATGAGGCGCCGCCGGCGAGGCCGAAGGCGCCGGCGGCGACGGTCACCGCCCCCTGGCCGATGGTGGCGCCGTCGCCGCCGTCGGCGCCGCGCTTGATCATCAGCCCGCCGAGGGCGATATCCAGAGCCCCGGTGGCCGAGTTGGCCGCGCCGTCGAGCACGCGCAGGAAGGAGCTGATGGTGCGTGTCGTCGTCGTGGCTGCGGGCAGGGCCGGGTTCTTGGCGTATCCGTTCTGGGCGCCCTCGACTATTTTCTTGGCGTCTTCATAGGAAATATCCAGCTTCTTGGCCAGTGCCTTCTGATCCCCTACCGGGACATCATCGATGATCTGCTGGATGTTCTCGCTGAAACGTTCCCAGGTGTGGGCATCGGGTGCGGGCGCCTTGCCCTTGACCTTGTCGTCGGCCCAGATCTGCGGCAGCGTCTTGTCCAGCCCCAGCATGGCGTTGACGTTGGTGCCCTTGACCTTGTCCGTGATGTGGCTGCCGAGGTTGGTGAAATGCTGGCTGGCGCCAAGGAAACTGATGAACTCCTTGGCCACGGCCATCCGCGCCTCGTCGCTGTCGGCCAGCTTGCCGCCGCCGCCGGCGAGTTGGTAGATGCCCGAGGCGAGCGAGATCAACCCGCCGGTCGAGCCCAGCGCGCCGTTGCTGTTGAGCGTGCTGATCAGCGACAGCATGCCACCGTTGGTCTTCTCGTTGAGCGCCTTGTAGACGCCGTTCTTCATCAGGCCGTCGATATCCGACCGGGTGATGGCGCCGTTTTTCTGGAAGCGGTCGCCGAGCTCCTGCAGCGCCTTGCCGAAGTTCTTCGCCGTCTGCTGATCGTTGAGATATTCGTTGACGAACTTGTCGATCGACTCCGCCGTGCGCCGCGGGATATCGACGCCGCCACGCTTGAGCGCGGTCAGTACCATCTTGACCACGTCCTGGGTGGCGGTCGCGGTGTTGGCGTCGTTGATGTTATCGGGATTGGCGATCAGGTCGTCGAGATCGGTGATCATCGAGTCGAGCTGCAGGCTCTGGGCGAATTCGGCCGCCTTATCGCTCTCTTCCGTCGCCGGGAACAGCGCCGCGAGCGCATTGTAGGTTCGCGAGATATCCTGTTCGGCGAGTTCACCCTGGCCGCTTTCACGCAGGTCGTTGATGTAATCGATGTACGCCTCGCTGAAGGCGGTCTCTTCCAGTTGCGACGCGATCGCGTCCTTGTCGGCGACCTTGTCGATCGCGCCGCTCTGGGCTTTTGCGTAATCCTTTTGCACCGACTCGGACGCGAACAGCTCGCCGAGGCGTTCGTCGAGCTTCTCGCTATCGATGACCGAGGCCAGATCATCACCGGTGACGTGATCGAGGCTCAGGCCTTCCGAGACATCGAGACCGACCAGGTCCAGCCCGTTGTCGAGTGCCCCCTGGGCGCGTAGTGCGCGGTAGAACTGGGCGCGCTCGTCGTCGGCGGCGATGCTGCCGTCCTCGACCCCCGTCTTCCACGTTTCGATCAGGTTCTGCCAGGTCAGCTCGCTGACGGTCAGCTTGCGTGAACTGTCGTCCGGGTCGCTCTCGCTGGTCTCCATCGACTGAATGTCGACATCGCTGAAGGCCGGCAGATCGTGATCGCGCCGCGCCGTGTCCAGCGCCGCGTTGGCGGACAAACGCTGGGCGTTGGTCGCGCCGCCGTGCCGCGACCAGTAACCGTCGAAGACATTCTGCACCGCCTTACCATCGTCTCCGGCCGCGTGCCGGATCCGCTCGCGCAGGTCGTCGTTGACCTGGGCGGTGGCCTCCTCGCGGGAGGCGCCGTCTCTCAGCTTGCTGTCGATCAGGTTCTGATAGAGCTGTGACAGCGTCTCCGATGAATCGATATGCAGAATCTGGCGCGAGTCGGTCAGGGTGCTGCCTGCCAGGCCGGATGAGAGCGCGTTGAGGTTGTCCTCGTAGTCCGGGTTGTCGGTCACGGTGTGGTCGGCGAGGAAGTCGTCGTAGGCGGCGTAGCCGGCACCGATGGCGGCGTCCTCACCGCCGTGACGCTCCCAGTAACCGTTGAGCACGTCGAGACCGTCGGCGCTGTCCTTGTCGTTATCGGTCAAGGCGTTGCCGGTACGCGCGAAGAGGTCTTCCTTGGCGTCGTCGATGGCCGCCTGGAGATCCGGGGCGTCGCCGCGCTCACGCTGCTGGTCGAGTTGATACGCCACCAGCTGGCGGAACTGGTCGGCGGCATCTCCGGTCAGCGGTCTCACCGTGCGCGCATCGATGTCGATGCCCTCGGCCATGTCGGAGGAGAGCGAGTTCAGTGTGTCGTCGTAGGCGATGTCGGCCTCGTCGCGATTGGCCAGGTAGCTCTCCTGGGCCAGCTTCTCGGTGTCGGCTTCGCCACCGTGACGCTTGAAGTAGCCGTCGAAGACATTGGTGACGTCGCCACCGCCGACGCTGTCGATGCGCTCGCGCAGATCGTCGTTGACGTGATCCATCGCTTCTTGGGGATCGTCGCCCTGATCGATCCGGTTCTGGATCAGGTTCTTGTAGAGCTGGGAGAGCGTGTCCGAGGCGTCGAGATGCAGGATCTTGCGCTGGTCGGTCAGCGTGGCGCCGGCCATCCCCAGGGCCAGCGCATTGAGGTTGTCCTCGTAATCGGGGTTGGCGGTCAGCGTGGTATCGGCCAGAAAGCCGTCGTAGGCGGCATAACCCGCGTCGATCGCGGCCTCTTCGCCACCATGGCGCTGCCAATAGCCTGCGAAGACATCCAGGCCCTTGTCGGCGTTGCGGTCGGCGTTGTCGAGGGCATGCCCGATGCGCGCGAACAGTGCCTCCTTGGCGTCGTCGATCGCCCGGGCAAGATCGGGGCTGTCGCCGTCGGCGCGCTGGGCATTGAGCTCGGCGACGATCAGCTTCTCGAACCGGTCCGCGGCGCCTCCCGTCAGGCTGGCAACCCGGCGCTTGTCGATGTCGATGCCGTCCGCCATGTCCACTGCCAGCGAATTCAGCGTTTCTTCGTAGGCCTGGCTGCCGGGTTCGAGAGTGTCTTTCTTCGCGTCGCCATCCTTGGCCATTTTCTGCGCCAGCTCGAGCAGGCGGGAGAAGGCGCGCGGCGTGGCGGACGAATTCGAGGGGGTGACCGGGGTGACATCGGGATCGACGCGCATGGTGCTCTCCTTGGCCGGGGGCTCGGGGCGGGGCGGAGCACTCAGTCTGGGTCGGTCGGATGACGCCGGGATGGCAGCACGGCAACGCCGTGTAACACCCTGTTGGCCTAGGGTATCGGCGGGGCGGCGGTTCACTGCATCGCCCCGAGGATGGCCGAGAGGCGGGCCAGATTGAGCTTGAGCACGTCGAGCTGATCCACCATCAGCGGGATCAGGAAGACCACGTAGAGCAGCATCAGGAAGCTGAACAGCAGGTTCTTGATCGGCAGCGATAGATCGAAGGCGTGAAGATTGGGTGCCATGCGGGCGACGTAGGCGAGCATCAGGTCGGCCACCAGCAGGGCGATCACCAGCGGGGAGATCATCAGCACGCCGATTCGCATTACCTGATCGAGCAGGCCGAGCACCGCCATTGCCGAGGCGCGCGTCATCAGCGGGGTGAAGTCGATCGCCGGCCACAGCGCATAGCTGCGATAGAAGCCGTCGAGCAGCAGCATGAAACCGCCGGTGAGAAAGAACAGCGCCAGCAGGATGATCGACAGCAGCGTCGAGGTGACGCCGGTTTCGCTGGCGCCCATCGGGTCGAGAATCTGCGCCATGGTCGAACCGCGCTGCAGGTCGATCAGCTCGCCGGCCACCTCCGCGGCCCAGAACGGCACGCCGAAGACCAGACCGATCGCCACGCCGATCACCAGCTCCTTGATCACCAGCCCCATCAGCGCAACACTCGCGATGTCGCGCAGGGCGGTGAAGTCGGCGAACAGCGCGGCCATCAGCGGCAGCGAGATCGTCACCGCCACCGCCGAGCGGATCATGCCGGTCAGCCCGAGCCGGTTGAACGCCGGGGTCATCATCACCAGGCCCAGCGCCCGCGCGGTGCCGATCGCCAGTGCCGCGATCAGCGGGTAGGCGAAGTCGTTGAGGAAGTGGGCAAACGCTTGGTAGTTCATCGCTCTCCCGAATCTCGCCCGCCGCGTGAGGTTGCGATCCGCCCCTGCCACAGCCTGACGCGCCGCGTGGCCTCAGCGCGACCAGACGGCAAAATTGTCCAGCACCTGATCGGCCACGTTGACGATCTGCCCGGCCAGCAGCGGCCCGGTCAGGATCAGCACCAGCAGCACCGCGACCAGCTTCACCGCCTGCGGCAGCGTCTGGTCCTGAATCTGGGTCAGCGCCTGCAGCAGGCCGACGCCGAAGCCGATCACGATGGCCACCACCAGCGCCGGGGCCGAGACCAGCAGCACCGTCCACAGTGCGCTCTTCAGCAGTGACAGGAAGATAGCGTCGTCCATGTCAGCCTCCGCCATAGCTGAGAATGAGCCCGTGCATCAGCCGCGACCAGCCGTCCACGGCGACGAACAGAAAGATCTTCAACGGAATCGAGATCAGGGTCGGCGAGACCATCATCATGCCCATCGCCATCAGCACGTTGGAGACGATCAGGTCGATGATCAGAAACGGGATGTAGAGCAGAAAGCCGATCTCGAAGGCGCGGGTCAACTCGGAGCTGACGAACGCCGGAATCAGCACGATCAGGTCGTCGTCGCGCAGCTCGCGGCGCGCCTCCTCCGACCATAGGCTGCGGGTGGCATCGATGAAGAACGCCCGCTCGTGCTCGTTGGCATAGCGCGAGAGGTAGTCCTTGAGCGGTTCGCGCAGCGCCTCCCCGGCCTCCTTGATCTCGGTGATGCTGCCCAGCCCGGCCTGATGCGCCTCGAAGCGGTGGGCCATCTCGCCGATCAGCGGCGTGGTGATATACACCGTCAGGATCAGGGCGATGCCGTAGAGCACCAGATTGGGCGGGGTCTGCTGCACGCCCAGGGCGTTGCGGATCAGAAACAGCACCACCGAAATCTTGAGAAAGCCGGTCATCGTCACCACCGCCAGCGGCACCAGGCCGATGGTGGCGACGACGATGATGATCGCGATTAGATTGGGCTGGAACTCGGTCATGCGTCGGGCGCCTGGGCATCGGGCGACTGGGCGTCGAGCGCCAGACGCTCGATCTGCACGCCGAGGTCATCGCCGATCATCACCAGGCGGCCCTGGCCCATACGCTGGCCGTTGACCATCAGGTCGACCGCCCGCTCGGGTCGGCGAGCCAGCGGCAAGACGCTGCCCTGCCCCAGCTCGCGTAGCTCGCCCAGGGTCAGCGTCAGGCGTCCCAGTTCGCAGGTGAGCGCGACCGCCAGACCGTCGAAGTTATCCACATCCGGTTGCGTATCGGTATCGTCGCGGGGGCTATCCACAGGCGGTTGGGTCATGACGGCGGCTTCCTGGTCTCGTTGGTGGGGAGCGGGGCGAGTGGTCGGATGGCCACCCGCAGGGACGCGTGGCGGCGCCAGCAGACGCACGCCGTCGGCGGTCGGCGTGGCGGCGGCGCAACGGCCGGCGATGCTGACGGCGAGCGTGTCCGGTTCGGCGTAGGGGAGCTCGAGCAGGACCACGTCGCCGGGATCCAGCGAGCGCCACTCGGCAAGGGTCAGCCACTGCTGACCGGCGTTGACGCGAGCGGTCACGGGCAGCGCCTGCGCCGGCGCCGGGCACGGCGGAAAGCGCGCCTCGAACAGCGGGCGCAGGCGCTCGGCCAGGGGCGCGCTCAGCGTCAGCGCCAGCGCCAGCGGGTAGCTGGTGGTGCCGAGGGTGTATGCCAGCGCCAGCGTCACGCTATTGGCGCGCGCTGTGTCGGCAGCGTCGCCGGCCTGACCCTGAGCGGTTGCCATGGCCGAGGCGGGGGGCGCCAGCGGGGCGAGGCGGATGTCACAGTCGAGTGCGGCTTCCAGCGGCGCCAGCCAGGGCTGCCACAGCGCTTCCAGCCATAGCGCGGCCAATTCACCATCGACACTTGCCAGCGGCCGGCGGCGGCCGGGATGGGCGCCCAGCACTTCCAGCGTGCGCCAGCTCGTCGTCACGACCAGTGTCTCGTCGCCGATATGCAGCGGGCAGGCGACCTCGCGGGTGATGTCGGCTTGCTCGCCGAGCAGGCATAGCCGCGCCGGCTTGGCGCTCGACCCCGAGCGGGTGGGCAGCGTCAGCGCGTGGCGTGGGCGGTGCAGGGCGTTGTGCAATGCCAGCGTCTGCGGGGTGACGTGGGGCAGCCGGGAGGCGAGCGTGTCAGGGGCGATGCGCGGCGGTGAGTTCATGAGCGTGGCTCCCGGCCGCCGTGGCCATCTTCGTGCTCCAGCTCGGCCAGACACTCGGCCGCGCGCGCGTCAAGCCGCTGCTGGTCCGCCTGTAACTGCGCCAGCGCCTGCTCACGCTGGCGGCAGCGGGCCCACTCGCCACGCCGCGTCTGCTCACGCTGATGGGCCAGGCGGGCGGCCTGCTGGCAGAGCTGCTGGCGCTGGGCCAGGGCCGCCTGCAGCGCGGCCTGTTCGGCCCGGCTCTGCTGCCAGGCCAGGGTCTCGGCGGCGCTCAGCGGGCGCCCCGCGGCGGCCTCGAAGTGCGCCTGCTCCTGCTGTTGCGCCGTGTATGCCAGACGCTGGCGCGCGGTGTCGAAGCGCTGGGTCTCGCGCGCCAGGTCGTCGCAGCGTGCCCGCTCGGTGGCCAGTTCGCGTTCGGCCAGGCGGGTGCGCTGGCGGCGCAGCGCGAGAAGACGTTCGAGGGCGTGTCGGGTCGTCATCGGGCCAGGGCTCCCAGACGGTCGAGGGTGTCGTCGAAGGCGGCCGTCTCTCCCCGCGGCTGGCGCAGAAACGCTTCGATCTCGGCATGCTTGCGGATCGCCTCGTCGGTGGCAGCGTCGCTGCCCTCGCGGTACTCGCCGACCTGCAGCAGCAGCTCGACTTCCTGATAGCGAGCCAGCAGGTCGCGCACCTTGGCGGCGTCGCGGCGGTGGGCCTCGGTGGCGACGCTGTCCATCAGCCGGCTACGGCTGGCGAGCACGTCGATCGCTGGAAAGTGGTCGCGGCGGGCGAGCTCGGCGCTGAGCACGATATGTCCATCGAGAATGGCACGGGTCTCCTCGGCCACCGGGTCCAGGCTGGCGTCGCCCTCGGTGAGCACCGTGTACAGCGCGGTGATGCTGCCCTGGCCCGAGAGGCCCGGCCCGGCGCGTTCGAGCAGCCGTGGCAGGGCCGCGAACAGCGACGGCGGATAGCCGCGGCGGGTGGGCGGCTCGCCGGCGGCCAGGCCGATCTCGCGCTGGGCGCGGGCGAAACGGGTGAGGCTATCGACCAGCAGCAGCACGTCGCGGCCCTGGTCGCGGAAGTACTCGGCCACGCTGGTGGCCACCAGGGCGGCGCGGGTGCGCTCGATGGCCGGGCGGTCCGAGGTGGCGACGACGCACACCGTGCGTGCCCGGGCCGCGGCATCGAGCTGGCCCTCGAGCAGTTCGCGCACCTCGCGCCCGCGCTCGCCGACCAGGCCGAGCACCACTACTTCGGCGCGGCTGCCGCGCACGATGGCGGAGAGCAGCGAGGACTTGCCCACGCCGGGTTCGCCGAACAGCCCCACGCGTTGGCCGCGGGCGACGGTGGCCAGCGCATCGATGGCGCGCACGCCCAGCGCCAGCGGCTGTTCGATCAGCTGGCGCGTCAGTGGCGGCGGCGGGGCGGCGTGGACCGGGTAGTCGTGCAGCCCGGTGGGCGGCGGTGCCGCGTCCAGCCACTCGCCGAGCGGGCTGATGACGCGGCCCAGCAGCGCCTCGCCGACCGCCACGCCCTGGGCACGCCCGGTGGCGATCACTTCACTGCGGGGCGAGAGGCCATGGAGTTCGCCGATCGGCGAGAGCACCGCATCTTCCTCCTCGAAGCCGATCACCTCGGCGGCCACGCGGCGGCCGCTGATCGGATCGCGTAGGTAGCACAGCTCGCCGATGCCGACGCCTTCGATGCTGGCGTGAATGAGCAGGCCGCGGATGCGCTTGACGCGACCGTTGGCGCGGCGCGGTTCTACCTCGGCCAGGCGTGCCTGGAGACGCGGCACGAGGCCGTCGAGCGGGGACGTGGTCATGCGCTCTCCCGGGGTGGCGTGTGCAGCGCCCTGGCCAGGGCATCGAGCTGGGCTTCCACGCCGATATCCATTACCGCGACGGGGCTGACCAGCAGGCATTGGGTCGGATCGAGCTGCGGGTCGGCCTCGACCTGGTAGTCGACCCCGGCCGGCGGCCGCGCGGCCAGGCGCTCGTTCACCTGGCGTTCGAGCGACGGCGCGACCCGGATGCGCAGACGATGGGACTGGTGCCACTCGCCGAGGGCACGGCGCACGCTGCTGGCGATGCGCTCGGCGTCGTCGTACTCGTCCAGGACGCGTTGCACCAGATCGAGGCAGAGCTGGGCCAGGGCCGGCTCCATCGCGTCCAGGTAGCGCGCGACGTCGGCCTGGGTGGAGGCGAGCA
>JNVT01000068.1 GCA_000737985.1 Gammaproteobacteria bacterium MFB021
CATGTCGGGTATGAATCACGCCGGCGGCAACCACAACGCCATGGCCGGAATGGGCGGAATGGGCGCGGAATGGGCGGAATGGGCGCAGAGGATGCCGGCCCGGTCGTGTCACGCCATGAGCAAGGCGGCCACGGACCCGGCAACATCAACGTCGCCGAGCTGCAGCGCAACCGGCTCGGTGAACGTGGAACCGGTCTCGAGACTGTCGATCATCGCGTGCTCACCTATAGTCAGCTACGCAACATCAAGCCCATGCGCGACCGACGCCCGCCGTCACGTACGATCGAACTGCACCTGACCGGCAATATGGATCGCTACATGTGGTCATTCGACGGCGTGAAGTATTCCGACGCCGAGCCAATCGACATCGTGCTGGGAGACCGTATTCGTCTGGTGCTGGTCAAC
>JNVT01000069.1 GCA_000737985.1 Gammaproteobacteria bacterium MFB021
CGCCGGCCTGGCTCGCCTCGCGCCTGGAGTGGAGCCTGTGGCCACGCGCCGCGCTGGACCGCGCCTTCAACGGCAGCGCTTGGCAGGTCACCGAGCATGATGATCAGCGTGATATCCGCTACCACGGCCGCCTCGCCGCCAGCATCACCCCGCAGCCCGATCCCGCGCATCCCCAGACCCTGACCCTCGACGACCGCCAGGGCGGCTACCGCCTGACCATCACCCCGCTCGATCAGGAAGGTGCTCCATGAGTTCCCCGTTCGCCTGCCGCCTGTCGCGGCCCGGGGTGGTGTGTTCGCTGGGCAGCGACCTCGAGACCATCGCCGGGGCGCTGTTCAGCGGTCAGCGCCAGCTCGCCATCAGCGACGACTTCACCCCCGGGCGGGCGCTGCCGCTGGGTCGCGTGACCCGGCCGCTACCCGATGACAGAGATTGGGAGAGTGACCACCGCAGCCGCAACAACCGCCTGCTGGCCCTGGCGCTGGACGCGCTGGGTGATGCCCTGGAACCCCTGCTGGCACGGGTGAATCCCGCGCGTATCGGCGTGGTGATCGGCACCAGCACCTCAGGGATCGGCGAGACCGAACGGGCCATCGCCGAGAGCGGCCAGGATGGCCCGCTGCCGGCGGACTTCGCCTACTCGCGCCAGGAGCTCGGCGCGCCGGCACGCTTCGCCGCCGAGCGTCTCGGTCTGAGCGGGCCCTGCTATGCGCTGTCGACCGCCTGCAGCTCCAGCGCGCGGGCCCTGGCCAGCGCCCGCCGCCTGCTCAAGAGCGGCCAGTGCGATGCGGTGATCGCCGGCGGCGCCGACAGCCTGTGCCGGCTCACCGTCAACGGCTTCGCCAGTCTCGATGCGGTCAGCGACGAACCCTGCCTGCCGTTCTCGCGCCAGCGCCGGGGGATCAATCTGGGCGAGGCCGCGGCACTGTTCGTGGTCACCCCGGAGCGCGGCGGCATCCAGCTCAGCGGAGTCGGCGAGAGCGCCGATGCCCACCATATCTCGGCGCCGCGCCCCGACGGCAGCGGCGCCGTGGCGGCCATGCAGCAGGCGCTGACGATGGCCGGGCTGGCCCCGGAGGCGATCGATTACCTCAATCTCCACGGCACCGGCACCGCGCTCAATGACCAGATGGAGGCCACCGCGGTCAACGACCTCTTCGCACGGCCGCCGGCGTGCAGCTCGACCAAGGCGCTGACCGGCCACACCCTGGGCGCGGCCGGCGCGCTGGAGGCCGCCTTCTGCTGGCTGGCACTGACCCACGGCCGGCTGCCACGGCACATCTACGACGGCGACTACGACCCCGAGCTGCCGCCGCTGCCGCTGGTGGGCCATGCGCCCGCGCCGTGCGCACCGCCGCGCCATGCGCTGAGCAACAGCTTCGCCTTCGGCGGCAACAACGCCAGCCTGCTGCTGAGTCGTGACGATGTCTGAATGCCAATCCCGACGGGTTCCTGCGCGCACCTTATCGACCCACTGCCCGCCTGCGGAGGATCACCCGTGACAGCGACCACCGCGCACCTGCCCTGCCCCGTCGCCCCGCTGGTTCCCCACGCCCGCGGCATGTGCCTGCTGACGCGCCTGCTCGAGGCCGACGCCGAGGGTGCCATCGCCGAGGGCGAAACCCGACCCGACGATCTGTTCGCCGAGGCTGCGGGGCTGCCCGCCTGGGTCGGCATCGAGTGGATCGCCCAGAGCGTGGCGGCCTGGGCCGGCTACCACGCCCAGCGCCGCGGCGAGTCGCCAACGCCGGGGCTCTTGCTGGGTAGCCGCCGCTATCGCGCCGTGCAGCCCCACTGGCCGTTCGGCCGGCGTATCCATGTCGCCATCAGCATCGACTTCGTCGCCGACAACGGCGTGACCCAGGTCAATGGCGAACTGCGCTGGGCCGACGGCTCGGCCAGCCTGGCCAGCGGCAGCCTGACGCTCTATCGTCCCGCCGGGCTCGACCTGCCCGGCCAGCCGCCGGCCACCTGAACGCCCGCCGGACCCGACTCGCTTTCATCTAGACACTCTCTTTCGTCTAGACACTCTTTTTCGTTTCGACACCTTATCGCCTGGAGTGCGCATGGAACGCCCGAGTATCCCCCAAGAGACCGCTTCTCCCACAGGCGAGCGTGGCGCCGACACCATCCTGGTGACCGGTGCCAACCGCGGCATCGGCGCCGCGATCGCCCGACGCCTGGCCCAGGACGGCTTCGACCTGGTGCTGCACAGCCGTCGCGACGGCGACGATATCGCCGAGGTAGCGGCGGATGCCCGCGCTGCCGGCGCCCAGGTGCGTCTGCTCCAGTTCGATGTCACCCAGCGCGAGCGGGTCAAGACGCTGCTGGAAGCGGACATCGCCGCCCACGGCTGCTATTACGGCGTGGTGTGCAACGCCGGTATCGCCGTCGACAAGCCCTTCCCGGCGCTGGAGGACGAAGACTGGGACAGCGTACTCAAGACCAATCTGGACGGCTTCTACAACGTGCTGCGCCCGCTGGTGATGCCGATGATCCAGCGCCGTCGTCCGGGGCGTATCGTCACCCTCTCCTCGCTCTCGGGGCTGATCGGCAATCGCGGCCAGGTCAACTATAGTGCAGCCAAGGCAGGCATCATCGGCGCCACCAAGGCGCTCGCGGTGGAGCTGGCCAAGCGCCGCATCACGGTCAACTGCGTCGCCCCCGGCTGGATCGAGACCAGCATGACCGAGGCGCTGTCGCGGGAAGAGATTCGCAAGCTGGTGCCGATGCAGCGCCCCGGCGAACCGCATGAAGTAGCGGCCACGGTCAGCTTTCTGTGTTCCCGCGACGCCGGCTATATCACCCGGCAGGTTATCGCCATCAACGGCGGCATGTGCTGATAGCGCTGAGATAGTGCTAAGACAGGCGGCCGGCTCAAGCGCCTTGGCCGCCGGCCGATAACGCTTCGATGGGCCAGCGACCGCTGGCCCATCGAGACCATTCCGCGGAGTCGAGAGTCGAGATGAAAGCCGGCGTTTCCATCGCATTGATCGTCATCGTCATGCTCGCCCTGTGCGGCGCGGGCCTGTACGCCAGCGACCTGCACTGGCCGCTGCCGCACGCCGCGCTGGCGCCGCTGGGGCTGTTCCTGCTCAGTTTGGTGCTGGCCGGCTGGCTGTGCCTGACTCTGGTGCTGATGGCGCGCGGCCAGAGCCAGCAGCAGCGGGCCCTGCACGAGAGCCAGCAGGCGGTCCAGCGCCAGCTCGAAGCGGCCGAACTGACCCAGTTGATGAGTCAGTTCAGTCGTCACGCCGAGGCGCTACTGGACAAGGAGAGTCTCGACCCCAACAAGCGCAGCGTGATGCGCTGTCTGGCGGTGGATGCCCTGCGCGGCAACAGCGGCCGCGGCGATACCACCTACACCCGCCTGGCGCGGCTGTTCGAGTGGCTGGATGCAGAGGCCGCTCTGCAGGCGCAGGACCCGCATCGCCAGCGACTGATGGTGCCGACCCTGATGCAGTACGCCGAGATCGCCAGCCAGCTGTGTCGGGTCGGCGAGAGCCAGCCGGAGAAGCTCACCCACTTCCTCGCCCACCAGCCGCCCGCCCCCAGCCGCGAGGCGGAGTGAACCCAGCCGCGAGGCGGAGTGAGGCGGGCGGGGATCACGCCTCGCCGCCCGTCTTCACGCTGCCTGAACGAGGGACGCGAATCGTGCCCGGGGGAAAGACGCGGCTTACTTGATCGCCGCGGTGACGGTGATCTCGACCTTCAGCTCGGGCGCCGGCATCGGCGCGGTGATGCAGGTACGCGCCGGGGCATGGCCTGCCGGCACCCAGGCGTCCCACACCGCATTCATGGCGGCGAAATCCGCGCCATCGGCGAGATAGATCGTCGCCGATAGCAGGTGCTCGCGGTCGGAGCCGATCTCCGCCAGCAGCGCATCCACCCGCGACAGCATGCTGATCGTCTGGGCGGTGATATCGCCCTCACGGGCCTCCGGGCCGCTGACCTGACCACACAGATAGGCGGTGCCGTTGTGGATCACGGCACGGCTCATGCGGGTCTGGGTGTCGTGGCGTTGGATGGTCATGGATGTTCTCGCTCCTGTGGCTCGCCGCACGACAGGCGCGGCGTCTTGATTGGGTGGCGCGGCAGCCGCCGGGCTCAGCGCAGTATCAGGGTGGCACTGCGCGAATGTCTGAGCATCGCCGTGGTGGTACTGCCCACCAGCAGCTGACGGATACGCGAGTGGCCGTAGGCCCCCATGATCATCAGATCGATGCGCTCGCGCTCGGCGTAATGCCCCAGCACCTCGTCGACATCGCCGGCGAGAATCTCGCCCTCGGCCTCGACCTGCCCCTCGCGCAGCCGGGTCAGCGCCCAGTCGAGCTGGGCACGCTGGTCATCGGTCCCGGCGCCGACCATCACCACATGGCACACCAGACCGTTGAGCAGCGGGCTCTCGGCGATCATCTCGACGCCCTTGCGCGTGGTCTGACCGCCATCGAAGGCGAGCAGCAGCCGCTGCGGCGCCTGGAACTCGGGCGGGGTGACCAGGATCGGCGTATGCAGTGCGCGCACCACCCGCTCCAGATTGCTGCCCAGGTGATCCCGCGCCTCGGCCACGGACTCGCCGCGCTTGCCCAGCACCACCAGCCGGGTCTGCGCCTCGCGCTCGCTCAGCGCTTCGAGCAGATCGCCGTGGCGCAGCGCAGTGGCCACCGCCGGCGCGCCGGACGCCTCGGCCTGCGCCTTGGCCGCCGCCAGCAGCTCACGCCCGTGCTGCTGGGCGAGCTTGGCACGCTCCTCGTCGAGCCGGGTCAACTGCTCGCGCAGATGCTCGCGGCTGCCCAGGCCGATATGGCCGCTGGTGTCGCGCTCGGCGCCGTTCTGCCCGCGGCTCAGCACGTGCAGCAGTTCGAGCGGCGCGCCGATCCGCGCCGCGGCCCACGCCGCGGCGGCACATACCGCCGGCGCGTGGCTGGAGTCGTCGATACAGCCGAGAACCTGACGTTCACTCATGGCATTCTCCTGTTGCCTGGCACCCGCCACCCGAGACTATCACGTCCCTGGGCGGCGGGGTTGTCGTCGCGACGCGCTGGCGCCGCCTGCGTCCTGTGGGGCCGCTCAGTGGCCCATGAGTTTCTCCACTGCCTCCGGCTTGTCATGCACGGCGAAGCGGTCGACCAGGGTGGCGCTGGCCTCGTTGAGCCCGATCACCTCGACCTCGGTACCCTCGCGGCGGAACTTGATCACCACGTTGTCCAGCGCGCCGACCCCGGTGATGTCCCAGAAGTGGGCGCGGGAGAGATCGATGCGTACCCGCGGCACCGCCTCCTTGAAATCGAAGCTGTCGGTGAAGCGGGTCGAGGAAGCGAAGAACACCTGACCGATCACCTCGTATTCACGGGTCTCGCCGTCCGCGTCCATGCGGCTGCCGATATATAGAATCTGCCCCACCTTGTTGGCGAAGAACAGCGATGCCAGCAGTACCCCGACCAGTACGCCGATGGCCAGGTTGTGGGTCGCCACCACCACGATCACCGTGGCCACCATGACGATATTGGTCGACAGCGGATGGCGGCGCAGGTCGCGGATCGACTCCCAGCTGAAGGTACCGATCGAGACCATGATCATCACCGCCACCAGCGCGGCCATGGGTATCTGCGAGACCCAGTCACCCAGGAACACCACCAGGATCAGCAGGAAGACCCCGGCGACCAGGGTCGAGAGTCGGTTGCGGCCGCCGGATTTCACGTTGATCACCGACTGCCCGATCATCGCGCAGCCGGCCATGCCGCCGAGGAAGCCGGTGACGATGTTGGCCAGCCCCTGGCCCTTGCACTCGCGATTCTTGTCACTGGGCGTATCGGTCAGCTCGTCGACGATGGTCGCGGTCATCATCGATTCGAGCAGGCCGACCACGGCGATCGCCAGTGAATAGGGCAGGATGATCCACAGCGTCTCCAGATTGAGCGGCACGTCCGGTAGCAAAAACACCGGCAGCGAGTCGGGTAGCTGGCCCATGTCGCCGACCGTGCGGATATCCATGCCGCTGAACATGTAGACCGCGGTGAGCACCACGATGCAGACCAGCGGCGACGGCAGCGTCTTGCCCACCACCGGCACGTAGGGGAACAGATAGATGATGCCGAGCCCGGCGGCGGTCATGGCGTAGACATGCCAGGTGACCCCGGTCAGCTCCGGCAGCTGGGCCATGAAGATCAGGATCGCCAGCGCGTTGACGAAGCCGGTGACCACCGAGCGCGAGACGAAGCGCATCAGCGCGCCGAGCTTGAGGTAGCCGAACAGGATCTGGATCACCCCGGTCAGCAGGGTCGCGGCGAGCAGGTACTGCAGCCCGTGGTCGCGCACCAGAGTCACCATCAGCAGTGCCGTGGCGCCGGTGGCCGCCGAGATCATGCCCGGGCGGCCGCCGGCGAAGGCGATCACCACCGCCATCGAGAACGAGGCATAGAGGCCGATCTTGGGATCGACGCCGGCGATGATCGAGAATGCGATCGCCTCCGGAATCAGCGCCAGCGCCACCACGGCGCCGGCCAGCACGTCCGCACGGACGTTGGAGAACCAGTGTTGTCTTATCGTGTCGAGCATTGAAGGATCCACTCAGGGTCATGCCGCGGAACGGGTGACGGCGCGACGCCGGCCTGCGCACACGGCGGCCGATCTGCCACCCAGGGCACGCGGCTTGGCTTGGGTTCTACACGGTCGAGTGCAAAACGCTTGGGTTCACAACGAGAATCGGTGATACGAACGGAAACGGACCTGCGTGGCCCGGCCGGATGGCGGGTCGCAAGTCGAGCGCGAGCGCGGCTCACGCGGAGGGGGAGTCGACGCTAGGGTGGCGTCATGCGAACGGTGGCGCGTGTCATCGTTGCGTGCCTATCGATACCATGTCTCTGGCGAAGCGCAGAAGATGCCTCGCCTTTCCTGGCGTGCCGCGCCGCCGCGCCGCATGAACGGCGATCGGCGGGGTCGATGACCCGCGGGCGGGGCGACAACGTCGGCGAGTCTAACAGCAAAGTGGTCATCAGCCCAGCCGCGGGCATCAGCGCGAGCCCGTGCGCGACTCCAGAAAGCGCTGCATCGCCTCGACGGTGGCATCGCTGCAGTGGTGCTCGATCCCCTCGGAATCCGCCTCGGCGACGTGCGCCGGGACGCCGAGGGCGAGCAGCGTGGCCAGCACCAGCTGGTGACGCGCCTCGACCTTCTCGGCCAGCGCCCGACCCTGTTCGGTCAGGAAGACCCCACGATAGGGACGCGCTTCGGCCAGGCCGTCACGCTTGAGTCGTGAGATCACCTTGGATACCGCTGCGGCGCTGACGCCGAAACGCTCTGCCAGATCGCTGGCGCGGGCCTCGCCATGGTCACGATGCAGCTGCGCGATCTCCTCCACGTAATCTTCCACCAGCTCCTGCTGATGATCGAGACGGGTGCGCTCGAAGCGGGCGTAACGTGGTCGGGGTGTTCCTGGCATGGTGTTCTCATCGACATCGAATGGGGTGAACGGTCACGCACCGGCGGCACCGCCCGTTCACGGCACGTAGAGAGCCTACAGCAACTCGAAGGCCAACACATAACCATTCAACAGGATGATCACCCCGGCCACCACGCAACCCAGCAGCGTGACCCAGCGCCGGTTGACCAGATTGCCCATCACCCCGCGGCGCGCGGTGAACTGGATCAGCGGCACCAGGGCGAAGGGGATGCCGAAGCTGAGCACCACCTGGCTCGCCACCAGCACCTGCTGCTCGGGCAGGCCGAGCATGATCACCGCGATCGCCGGCAGCATGGTCAACAGCCGACGCAACCAGATGGGGATGGTGAAACCGACGAAACCCTGCATCACCACCTGCCCCGCCATGGTGCCGACGATCGATGACGACAGCCCCGCCAGCAGCAAGGTGAAACCGAACAGCGTGCTCGCCAGCTCGCGGTTCATCAGCGGCGCCAGCAGCTGGTAGCTCTGCTCGATCGAGGCCACGCCAGTGCGTCCGCTGTCGAAGAACACCGCCGCCGCCAGCGCCAGCATCGAGAGATTGATGACCCCGGCCACGCCCATGCCGATGATCACGTCCCAGCGGTAGAAGCGCATCGCACGCTTGCGCTCGTCGTCGGTGGTAGCCGGAATGCGCCGCTGGGACAGCGACGAGTGCAGATAGATGACGTGGGGCATCACCGTGGCACCCAGAATCCCCGCGGCCAGGAAGACCGCATAGCCGTCAGGGAACTGCGGCACCAGCATGCCGGTGAGCGCCGGCCCGGCATCGGGCCGCCCCATCAGGATCTGGGCGATGAATCCCGCTGCCACCGCCAGCAGCATGCTGCCGATGATCACCTCGAGCAGGCGGAAACCGTAGCGCTGCATAGTCAACGCCGCGTAGGTGACCGCGCCGGTGAGCAGCGCGCCTTCGAGCATCGAAAGCCCGAACAGCAGGTGGAACGCCAGCGCCGCGCCGAGGAACTCGGCCAGATCGGTGGCGATCGCCACCAGCTCGGCCTGGACCCAGTAGAACCACACCAGCGGCCGCGGATAGCGCTCGCGGATCATCTCCGCCAGATTGCGCCCGGTGGCCAGCCCCAGGCGCACCGATAGCGTCTGGATCAGCATCGCCATGAGATTGGCCCACAGCACTACCCACAGCAGGGTGTAGCCGTAGCGCGAGCCGGCCTCGATGTTGGTGGCGAAGTTACCGGGATCGATATAGGCGACCGCGGCGATCAACGCCGGGCCGAAGAAGGGCAGGAAACGCATCACCAGCGACCGCTGCCGTGCCGGCGCCGACGGGTTCGCGCGTGCCGCGCGGGCATCACTCACACTGTTGAACACGCTGACCTCGGGACATCGACGGCCGAGCGAGCCCGCGCCATCAGCGCTTTGTCGCCCGGGTTATCAAGTTAAACCATGGTTGACAAAATATACCCGAGTTATCGAAAGCGCAACGGGGCCGTGCGATGAGTTGTTCCAATGGTAGTGATAAATGGCGGTGATAGGCGCCGGCGCAACGCAAAGGGCGCCGTTACCGGCGCCCTCGCATGCCTCCCCGCTGGCGGGGATTATCGATCGGACGATCAGAACCGCTTCGACAGCTTCAAGAAGCCTCCGTCACTGTCGTAGCCATCGCCGGAAGCGCCACGGTACTCGATACGCGCCTCGAAGCCGCTATCGTTGGCCAGTGACACGCCTGCTCCGTAGCGGCCGAGTGTATCGGGCATCGATACGCTGGAGGTGAAGCCCGACCCCGCCTCGGCGCCTCTGAACTCGGCACGGCTCTGCCAGTCGTCGGCGTTGGAGAGACTGACCCCGACTTCGCCGAATCCCGACAGCGTCCAGGCCTCTCCCAGTGCCAGACCGGCCCCCACTTCCAGCGCCGGCGTCGTGATCAGCGCGGTCTGGCTGTTCTCTTCGACGTCGAGATCGAGAATCCCGGCACCGCTCTCGTCGTAACCAGAGGCTCGCACATGGATCAGATCGAGATCGAGCTTCGGCCTCAGATAGGCGGCCCCAAGCGAGGCGGTATAGGCCGCACGCAGTCGCGCGCCGACGGTGGTGATATCGGTGGTGCCGCGAGCCGTGGCCATATAGCCGGGAACACGAATGTGGCGCTCGGTATCGTACTCTCCATAGCTCCCGGTTAAGCCGACCGACAACGCCAGGTTACCGACATCACGGGTCAGCGATACGCCCGCGTAGCCCGAGGTGCCATCGGCACTGGAGAGTCCATCCCGCCCCTTCAGATCCGCATCGCCACCGCCCGCGGTCACACCGAGCGTCAACTGTGGCGCGACCCGGAGTTGGGCACCGAAGCCGACACCGCTGACGTCACCACGATAGCCGCCGGTCCCCGCCTGGCTGATATTGGCGTCGGCCACACCCGCCCAGTAGCAGTGGCCGCCATCCTGCGACACCACCGCACCGGTGCGTGCACCGCAGCTCATGGCATCATCCAGCCAGCTACTCGTCTGTAGCGTCTGCGCCGCCGCTATCGCCTGCGCGCTACCCATGGACATCGATGCCAGTCCTCGCGCATAGCTGTCACCCCCATCGGCATTCATGGAGAGCGCATTGACCTGCCCCAGCAGCGACGCAAAGCCGTTGCCCGCGCCGTCGACAAACAGCGCGTCCAGCCGCTCGCCTACCGCGCGCTGGTTGGCGTCGAGGTCGGCGAAAGCGGTATCGAAGTGCGTGCGTGCTACCTTAACTCGTGCCTTGCCGCCGACGACTTCACTGCTGAAATCGACTGCCGGGGTATCAGCGGCCTCGAGCGTACCGGTCGTGCCGCCCGAGACGCTGAACACCTCGAGCGCTTGGGTCGGTGCCAGCGTCGCGGCGAGCACTTGCAACTCACCTGCGAGCTTGGCGTTGCCTTGAATCTCGAGGCGGTCGGCAATACCCCGCTCGAAGTCGGCAGCCACACTCACTCGCCCACTCTCGGTCTGCTCGAAATCGCCTTCGAGCGTGGCCGTGTTACCAACGCTTCCCGCAGAGGAGAGCACACCTACCGTTCCGGCGTTGACCAGGTCCGCCTGCGACACCTTGTCCAGCAACCAGGTTGCCCCGGCTGCGTTGTCGAACTGAATGCTGGGTTCGGGCGGCGCTGCCAGCAGCGCCAGTGAGGTCACCCGGGCAGCGCTGGCCATATTCGTCGACAGCGCGCTCGCCGGCGCCATGTTCATCGACACCGTGCCGCCGCCATCCGTGCTCGGCGTGCCGCCGTAAGCAAGAACGCCACCGTAAATGGCACCCTCATTGTGGATCGCAAGAGTCGGCAGATAGGAGGCCTGGGTAACGAACAGTACTGCCGAACCGCGGACCGTGCCGTCGGTTCCACCGCCAGCGCTGATGCTGCCCCCGGAACCGACATTGAGCACGTTATTCTGACCTTCACTGAACGCGACGCCGGTACCGTTCTTGCTGCCACCCACGACCTGTCCATCGACGTTCACACTGATCCGGCCGTTATAGCGTGACCCCATCGACTGGGCAAAGATGCCATAGGCGTTGGTGCCTAGGGTGGCCAGGGTACCTTTCTGAGTGACGTCCACATTACGCGCGGAGGCCTCGGCATTGCCTGTGGCGCCGGCGTGCAGCACGCCATCCCCACCGCCGTAGAGCCCGCCGCCGCCGCCGACCGACTGCGCAATGATACCGTAGGCCCCGACGCCTGACGTGGCGATGTCACCGTTGACGTCGACCTGGACATGGCCACCGTCACCTTCGGGCCCACTGCCGTCACCGAACCCTGGCCGGCTGGTCGAGATGACATTGCCGGTGATGTTGCCGGCGATGCCGCCGCCGCCGCCCACCGACTGGGCGATGATCGCGTGGGCGCCCTCGCCCTGGGTGACGATCCGTCCGCTCGTGAGCGTCACGCCCACGTCCTTCCCGTCACCGCTGGTCCCGTCATTGTCCTTGGTACCGAGTTCGACGCTCAACAGGCTGTCGGTGTCGGCGGCACCGCCCGCGCCCCCACCGCCGCCGATGGACTGCGCGACAATCCCGAAAGCGCGCTTGCCGAGAGTTTCGATGTGCGCGCCCGTGTGCAGGTCGACACGACCACCATCGCCGGAGGCACCGCCGCTGCCACCTACGGCCACCTCCAGGTCGAGATCCAGCAGCTTGTCCGACTGACTCGAGCTGCCGCTACCGCCAATGCCGCCGCCCCCGCCGATCGACTGCGCCATGATGGCGTAGGCATCGTCACCTTGCGTGTCCACGCGAAGGAAGCTGCCGTTGCCCACGGTGATCGCCCCACCCTCACCGGCTGGCCCACCGGCGCGACCCAGGCTTCCCCCCACGGAGATACGCCCACCGGCCTGCTCGGAGCCCTCGCTGGACTGGCCACCGCCGCCGCCGATCGACTGCAGCAGTACCCCGTGTGCCGCGTAGCCCAAGGTGGTCACATGCGAGCGGCCACCGAGATCGTTGAAGAAGACATTGACACTCCCCCCATCGCCGCCAGAGCCGCCCTGACCGCCCACGGCCATGTCCAAATCCACCATGGCGTTGGCCCCCGCTGCCAGCGCGCTACCGCCGACCCCGCCACCGCCACCGATCGACTGCGCGACGATGCCGTCGGCCCAATCGCCACGTGTGGTCACAGTGGCGTTGAAACTCAAGGCCGTATCGCCCCCAATGTCGCCCCCGCGACCACCAGTGCCACCGCTACCCCCGATGGCCGCCACCACGCTCAGGGTTGCCGGGTCACCTTCGCTGCCATCGTGATCACCGTCGGCGAAGTCGTTACCAGCCGAGCCGGCCAGACCGCCGCCGCCACCGATCGACTGCAGCAGCACGCCATCGGCATCGCCCCCCTGGGTATCGATGGTGGCATTGATACCGTTCTTGGAGACGATATTGCCGCCAGTGCTACCGCTGCCGCCCTTGGCACCCACGCCAAGACCAAACGCGAGCGAGATCTCCGTTGGGTCCTTGTCACTCGAGTCGGTTTCCTCGCTGGTAGCCAGGGTCTCGGCGTCTGGCTCGGCGGCTTTGCTACCGCCGACCGAGAAGCCGATACCGAGACTGAGATTACCGCCCTGGCCGGTGCCACCCCCACCACCGATCGACTGCGCCACCAAGCCTCGCGACCCCGATCCTCGAGTCTGCAGATGCGTGGTCGAGGCCAAAGAGAGTGCGACCTCACCGCCACGACTGCCGTTACCGCCAGCGCCCCCCAGGCCAATATCGGCATCGACGCTGACACCGCCACCGATCTGCTTGCTTCCCGCGTTGCCGACACCGCCATCACCGCCGCCACCGCCGATCGACTGAGCCAGGACGGCGTTGGCGTTGTCTCCCCAGGTGGCAATCGAGGCGGCGTCGGCCAGCCAGACGTGGACCGACCCACCCATGCCACCACCAGCCCCGGAAGCGCCCAGCGCCGTCGATAGGCTGATGGAGTCGGTATCGGGGATACCGATGGTACCCGCCATGCTCGAAGCGCTACCGCCATCACCGCCGCCACCGCCTACCGACTGCGTCAGCAGACCATGGGCGCCATCCCCACCGGTCTGCACCAGACTACTGCCGTGAAGTTCGACGCTGACTTCGCCGCCGTCTCCCCCGATATCGCCACGGCCCCCCAGTGCGGTGGCCGCGGAAGCCGCCAGCGAGGCGCCCTCACCGGTGGGCACTGCCACGCTGACTGCGTCTGCCACCGCGCCGCCGCCAGCACCGCCGCCGCCGCCGATCGACTGCACCGTGATACCATGGGCAGAGGCGGCATCGACCCCCAGCGCAGCGCCGTCGGCGCCAAAGCCAGTCTGAATACGACTATCGGTCAACAGCGCCGTCGCCTTGCCACCGTGACCGCCAGCACCGCCGGTACCACCCAAGGCGGTATCCAGCGTCAGTCCCACGGAAACATCGTAGCCGCTCGCCGAGCCGCCGGTTCCGCCGCCGCCGCCGATCGACTGCACCAGCAGAGCGCCCGCATTCGCACCACGCGTGGTGACCACGCTACCGTAGAGGTCGAGCTGGCTGGCACCACCGTCGTTGGCGTCGCTTTCGCCATCGCCATCGATATCGCCATCCTTGGCGCTGCCGCCAATCTGGATCGCGATCGGCGTCCCTGCGTCGACCGACAGGGCGTTGCCGCCATTGCCGCCGCCGCCACCGATCGACTGCACCATGATGCCCTTGGCCTGCTGCCCCGTGGTGGTCAGCGTGAGCTGACGAAAATCGGCATTAGCCGCGCCCCCGGCGCCGCCGCCATCCCCGCTACCACCGACGGCGACCGTGGCCACGCTGAGCGCCGATGCCCCCGCGACATCCCCACCGTTACCGCCGCCCCCACCGACCGACTGCACGATGACACCATGCGCAAACGCCCCAGCCGTGCTGATCGCACTGCCTTCGGTGCTCTGCGGTGCCGCCGAGCCGGGATCGGTCCTGTCGCCCCCGGGATTCGATACGCTCGGAAGACCACCGCAGCCCTGATAGCTATTGGTGACGCACGCCGTCCTGCCATTCCCTCCGCCGCTGCCCGAACCGCCGATGCCGACACCGGCACCCACGGAGGGATTGAAGACATTGCCTCCGTTCCCGCCACCGCCGCCGATCGACTGTGCCACGAGGCCGTAGGCGGAATCGCCCCGGGTGGCCACCTCGCCTCCGACATGGAATATCTCTGCCTTGCCGCCATAGCCACCGGCACTGCCGCTCCCGCCGACCACAGCAACGCCCGCGGCGCCGCCGCCGATGCCACCGCCGCCACCGATCGCCTGGGCCACGATGCCCGAGGCTGCCTGACCCGACGTTACGATATCGCCACTGTTGGTGACGTAGGCCGTCCTGTCGTTGTTGGCACCACCCCCGGCGCCACCGCCCACTGTGACCGCGCCGCCGGAACTTCCCCCAGCGCCACCCCCGCCCGAGATCGACTGGGCCAGCACGCCGATCGAGTAATCACCGGTCGTGGTGATCTGTCCGGTATTGTTCTGCTCGACATCTGCCGCGCTGCCCCCACCCCCCGCATTGCCACCCAGCGCGATCACGGCAACGCCCGTTCCCCCGGTGCCACCAGAACCGCCGATGGCCTGTGCCAAAAAGCCGTAAGCATGATCGCCATGCGTGGTGATATCGGCGCCACTGGTCGTGGTCACCTTCTCGGCATTGCCGCCGTTGCCGCCATTGCCGCCACTACCGAAGAGAACCTTGACGAAATCGTCACCGGTACCGCCGCCACCGCCGACCGAGTGCAGCGTAATACCGGCGGCGTAGTCGCCTTGCGTCTCGATATGTGTACCCGAGGTCGCGTAGACACCGACACTGCCACCGTTGCCGCCCCTGCCAGCCGTTCCTGCATCACTGCCACCGATACCGCCGATCGACTGTGCCAGCAGCCCGTAACCACGGTCACCCGCCGTCTCGACAGCCCCCGCCTCGGTCAGGTTGAGCTGGATTCTGCCACCGTAGCCGCCTTTGCCTCCCGAGGATTGACTATTGCCGTTACCGTTGCCGCCATTGCCACCATAGGAGCGTGCGACGATGCCGCTCACGTTGTCCCCAGACACCGCGATCCTGCCGGCGGCATGGCCGACCGTTGTTACGCCGGCAGTATCGTCTGATCCGGCATTGCGCTGAGCGCTACCCGCACCACCGATGCCTCCCGCTTTATCATCGGACGAGCGGCCCCCGTCACCCCCGTGGGACAACGCCAGGATGCCGGCAGACTCGTAGCTACCCAGCGCGGTATTGCCGGTTTTGACCAAGGTGATGTCGCCGCGGTTGTCGATGGTGATCTCCCGACCATCTTCACCCTTACCGCCGGGATCGCTGTTGTCCTCCGAGTTGCTGCCATTGCCCCCATTACTGCGTGCGAATATCCCCTGCGCCCCATAGGCGCCATTACCGGTTTCGCGGTAATACAGCGCGAGATCCCCCTGGTTGACCACGCTGATCACACCGCCGGTCCCACCAGCTCCCGCCTGGCCCGTGCCATCCGCACCATCGCCACCGCGCCCCCCGATCGACTCGGCACTGATCACCCGCGCGAGATCGCTGCCCTCGAACGAATCGGCTGACGACCCGATGGTGATGGGCGCCCGGTTGAGAACGGTCACGGTCTTGCTGTCCCCCCCGTTGCCACTCAACTGATCGCCGAACACTGCACTGTTGAAGGGGCCACCGTTACCTGCCTTACTCTGGGCAAATAGCCCCGCGACCATGCCGATACCACCGAAGTCGGCGTTGCCCTCGATAGTGATGGCGGAATAATTATTGATCGTGATGACCCCGCCGTCGCCGCCGCGGCCGCCATCGGCACCCTGATCGTCCGGTTCTACACCGCTGCTGCCATTGCCCTGGGCACGAATGGCGAACACCTGTTCTGGAAAGTTGTTACTGCCAGAGCGGTCGCCACTGATATGAATAGTGGCGCTATCGTTGATGATATTGCCGTCTTTGTCGGCTACCCCATTGTTGATGGTCAGGATGCCGCCGGAATAGCCAGCGGGATGCTTGTCGCGCGTCGGCGTGCCGCCACCGATGAAGTAATAGAGGCCGTATATCGTTTTGTCCGCGCTCAGCCTGCGCGTCTGGGCTACCGTATTGGTGACGGTATAGTCAGTGCCACCGGCGTTCCAGGCAGTGACCTGATCGCCGTTCTGGTTCTCATCGAGGGTGCAATGACTTTGTACATTGTAGGGAATGGAGGAGCACTGCTCGGCCCAGGCAGCCGGGCTCGCCACCAGCCAGGTCATCAGCAGACCGACGCCACTGGCCACTCGAGACGTGTTGCTAGCCCTCGATACTTTCCGGCTGGCTCCCGATTTCGGGCGAGCGCGGCTTGCCTCCGATGCCGCCTGCCAGGTTTTCTTGTTGTGATTCCAGACGACTCGATAGATTCGATTCATGACCAACAGTCTCCACCACGATTTATGGTTCCCCGCGGCGGAGCGTCACACGTAACGAATAGTGACAGTCAGTCTCGATTCTCTCAGAACTCTCACATGCAGCGTATTTGACGTCGAATATCGGTAAAAACCAGAAATATCATGCCGACTCACTCGCAATCTCGGGTGACTTCAGGAAACTCCTGCCGTGCGTTTCGTTCGCATGAGCGGCCATGGGGGCGCTCTCGAGCGACGCGATCCGCACCCATGTGCCTGGATGCGAGCGCTAAGGCGTATCGCCGGCGAAAACGATACCGCGACCAAAGATCGTACGGATGGGAATGAGGACATCCTCTCGTCGCGCTTTTTGCCGCAGGCGGCTGAGGATCACGTCAATGCGATGCAGGTCGGACTCCGAGGCATGTTCGAACATCAGATCGTGCAGCGCCTGACGCGTGAACACCTGGTGCGTCGACGTCAACAGAATCGACAGCAGTGCGCTCTCCTGGCGAGAGAGCGACAGTGTCCTGCCACCAGGCCCGAGCAAGCGCTCGCCCGAGGGCGACAGTGACCAGCCCTGTCGGTCGGCCTCGACATCGCGAGACTCGATGGCCCCACCCTGCTTGAGCCGTCGATTCAGCTGTACCAGAGCGTCTGTCAGCTGCGCGAAGTTGATCGGTTTGACCAGAAACAGGTCGGCCCCAAGATTGAGCCCGCGTAGTCGATCCTGCTGATCTCCCCGTGCGGTGATCACGATCGTGCCATAGCCTCCCAGCTCGTTCAGGAATTGGACGATGCTGAACCCATCCTCCCCCGGCAGCCCCAGATCGACGAGCACGATGTCGACGTCATGGCGATGCAGCAGCTTCCAGAAGGACTCCGCGCTGCCCGTTCCCCAGGCTGGGAATCTCTTGTGATTCAGATAGAACAGCAGCTCTTCGCGGAGATCCTCGTTATCCTCCACGACCGCGATTCTGGGTAGCGACTCGATCACGCTCGACCTCCTTTTGTCGCGTTCCAGGGTATCGTGAACACGAAGCGACAGCCTGACGCCGTGTTTCTCGCCAGCACCAACTCACCGCCATGAGCACGTGCGATTTGACGGCTGACATGCAGTCCCAAACCAAATCCGCGCCGCGTATCGATGGCGGAATCGACTCTGCGATAGCGTTCGAAGATGATATCGACCCGGTCCGCAGGGATACCTTCGCCGTGATCCTCCACCGCCAGCGTGAACGAAGTTCCCACGCGCCGGCACTCGACCCGGATGATGCCCCCGGCACTATATTTCACCGCGTTGTCGATGACGTTGGACAGCGCTATGCGCATCAGGGCGGCATCGATCCAGGGTGGCTCATCGTATAGCCCATCCGCCTGCGCTTCGACACGTGCGCTGCGATCGAGATCGAGCTGGCAAGCGTGATTATCGGAAAAATGGATGAGTGCCACCGCCGAATGCACGATCTCCAACAGATCGGCGGGCCGGAGGTCGAGGTGCAGGTTTTCCGCGTCGAGACGGGCATCGACGAGACAGTTATCGGTCAACTGAACGAGCCGATCATTGGCTCTTTCGATGCGTGCGTATCGCTGACGTGCCTGCGCCAGATCGGTCGCGTGACGCAAGTTCTCCAGACAGCCGGCAATCACCGCCAGAGGCGTTCGAAATTCATGGGCGACCATCCCCATGAATTGACGCTGATTGAAACTCGCTTCGCGTTCGATTCTCAGATCCCGGGCCAATAGCTTTTTCTCTCTGGCCTCGCGGTATTGTTGACGCACCTGATAAACGGCCACGCCCATGACGAGTAGCATGTTGATCACCAGTGAATATTGCCAGGCACGGTAGAAGACGATCTTGAACGGCACCCAACCTGCCAGCACCAGCAGGCCGTAAAGCGTCAAAGCGGTGACGACGAAGGGCCCGACACTCAGAGCGAAGGAGAGCGTCCTAAACCTCTCCTTGATCCAGACACGCAGGCAGTAAATCAGAAAGAGCAAGCCAATACCGAAGTGGAGCGTGGTCTGTAGACGAATCGCCTGACTGTAGAAACCGAGAGGTATGCTCAGCATCAGCGGCAAGCTCAAGCAGCAGGCGCCGACGAACAGTCGATAGAGCCACGGCACGCGCTCGCGCAGCGCGATCGCCTCGACCGGCATCCACAGCAGGGATGCCGACATGAGCAGCGCCAGCACGCTGATCAGGTAGTGCTGAAACAGGATACCCGCCCCGGGCAGCGACCAGGCCACGAATCCCTCTATCGAGGCCATCATGGCATAGGGAATGGCCATGAAGGCCACCGACCAGAGCAGGCGATTGCGCAGCAGGATCGCCAGTACCAACGCCAGCAGCGTCGAGAGACCCGCGAGCCCGAAGTAGAAGGCATAGTAGGCCGACGAGCGCGTGGCATGAGCCGTGAAATCCTCTGGCTGCCAGAATCCGATCCGCAGCAGCAGGGAGCTGGTCGTCGCGACTCGCATCACGACCTCATAGCCCAGCGCGCTCGGCGGCGGGGGCATCTTCAGGATGGGAAAGCGATAATCCAGATCGCCCCTGGGCGCCGCAAACGTGTCACCCACACGTCGCTGGCGCCAAGAGCCATCTTCCGACAGCGGACGATAGTAGACACGAATGTCATCGAGGAAGTTGGGCTTGATCTCCAGCCATAGCGGTGCGCCATCGAAAGCGTCCGCCGCGAGGGTAAATCGCAGCCACACGACCTCGCGGGTATAACCCCGCGATAGCACCTCTCTCGCAAGTGTCCCGTGACGCGCGATCTCGGGCACGGCTTCACGCAGTGAGAGCCGCCCCTTGGGGTCGCTCCAGACGCGATAGGGAATATCGCTGCCCAGCCAGAGCGGGGCGGCCACGGCCGACGGTGGCGTGAGGAGGGCGCCCCCCATCAGTGTGCAGAAAAGTAAAGAGCGCCATACGTAGCGCATGGCAAAAAGCGCGTGCCAGGCCCCGCGTCTACCGCGAGTCAATCCTCGCTCCCGAGTTCGCTCAGGGTCGCAGGCGTATGCATCAACGCCACTCGAGAATCGGCCAGCCGCGCGCTTCGGCGGTGGCCCTCAGGCGGGCGTCAGGCTGGGTGGCGTGGGGATGGTCGACGAACTCGAGCAGCGGTAGGTCGTTATGGGAGTCGCTGTAGCCCCAGGTCTCCCAGCCCTCGGCGAAGCCGGTGTCGTGGGCCTCGAGCCACTCGGCGAAGGCGTCGAGCTTGCCCTGCTGATACGTATGGATGCCGGTGGGCTCGCCGGTGAAACGCCCCTCGGCATCCAGCTCGGGCAGGGTGGCGAGCGCCCCGTCGGCGCCGACGAAGCGCGCGATCGGCTCGACCAGATGATGCATCGAGGCCGAGATCACCAGGGTCGCATGGCCGCGCTCGCGGTGCTCTCGGAGCCGTTCGACCCCACCCTGCATCAGCCTGGGTGCCACCGCGCGCTGGACGAACGCCTCGACCTGCTCTCGCACCGTGTCGCGCTGGCGACCGATCAGCGGGCCGAGGGTGAAGCGCAGGTGCTCGGTCATGTCCAAAGTGCCGGCGTGATACTGAAGGTCCTGCTCGCGCATGCGCGCCAGCAGCGCCTCGCCCTCCTCGACCCAGCCGCAGGCGATCACCCATTCGAGCCAGAGATGGGTACAGTCGCCGTCGAGCAGCGTGTCGTCGAGATCGAAGATGGCCAGCGCGCTGGGCTGCTGCGCCGGAGAAGCGGATGAAGTGGCCAAGCGGAACTCCCGTAGCGGTCGCGGAAAAGGGCCCGCTCAGCATACACGTTCGCACTCGCAAGCCAACGCCCGCGGGCGCCCGACGCCATCCGTCCAGGGTCTGACGCAGACTAGCCCTCACGTGCGAACCACCCTGCACACTGAGTCGCCAAGGCGTCGAGATCGGGCGCCATCAGATCCGGCGGGTCGCCCCAGGATTCGAACGCCCGCTGGGGATCACGCTGGAGCCAGGCGGCATGCAGCCCGGCATAGCGCGCGCCGATGATTTCCGCGGGCTCCGCCGAGATCAGCCAGGTGGCCTCGGGGCGCGAGTGAGTGCGCGCGCGCAGATGGGCATAGAGCGCGGCATCCGGCTGGAAGCGCCGTATCTCCTCGGCGCTGACGATATCCTCGAACCGATCCGCAAGACCTGAGTTGTCGAGCAGCAGCTCGATGTCGTAACGGCTGGCGTTGGCGAACGCCACGCAGCGTACGCCCAGCCCGCGCAGGCGAGTCAGCGCGGCGGGGGCATCGGCGAACGCCGGCAGCCGACGGCAGTGCGCCAGCAGCGCCTGCTTGCTCTCCTCCCCCAGGCGCGTGCTGCGTTCGCGGTCCACGGCTTCCAGCGCCTCGCGCTGAATGCGATGGAAATCGGCGTAGGCGCCCATCAAGCCACGCCGATAGGTGAACTCGGACTGCTTCTCGCGAAAGCGTCGGGTAAAGGCGTCAGCCTCGGCCGCGCCCAGGCGCAGCGCCAGCAGCGCCGACAGATCCTGGGTATCGACCAGGGTATCGTGCAGCGCGAAGGCGAAGAGCGGTGTGTCCATGCGGAATCCTTGGTAACGTGACGTCCCGTAGTTTGACGATAAAAGACGCACACACCCTTTTTACCTGGAAACGCCACGCGCGGCCCTAACTTCAGGCAAGTTCGTCTCGGCTCGCGTTCGTGCCGTCACGCCTAGCTAGGCGCCACTCTTGTCCGTCAAGACATGGCTGTGGAGACATGCCCGTGGAGAAAAGCCTGACACCGCCCATCACGCTGGGATTCGTGCTGATTCCCCGCTTCTCGATGCTGGCGTTCTTCTCCGCCGTGGAGCCGCTACGCATCGCCAATCGTCTCGCCGGTCGCGCCCTCTACCGCTGGGTCCTGATCAGCGAGGACGGTGGGCCGGTCACCGCCAGCAACGACATGACCCTGCTCACGGACTGCGATCTGAACAGCGCGCCGAGCCTGTCGCGAGTGGCGGTATGCGCCGGCTTCGAGCCCGATCGCGGCCTGACACGACGCTTCTCCCAGTGGCTGCATCGCCGCGCCAGCGAAGGCGTGCTGCTCGGGGGCATCGACACCGGTCCCGTGCTGCTCGCCGAGATGGGACTGCTCGATGGCCATCGAGTGACGCTGCACTGGGAGAGTCTGCCCGCCTTCCGCGAGCGCTTTCCCGCCCTGGAAGCGGTCGAGTCGCTCTACGAACTCGACGCCCGCTGCTTCACCTGCGCCGGCGGTGCCGCCGCCATGGATCTGGCGCTGGAACTGATCGCCCGTGACCATGGGCAGGCGCTCGCCGACGATACCGCCGAGCAGTTGATCCATGCACGTCTACGCCCGCGGGAGGAGGCCCAGCGGCTGCCTCTGGCCCGCCGCCTGGGCACCCACTGCCGCCCGCTGGTGGACGCCGTGGCACTGATGGAGCGCCATCTCGAACAGCCGCTGGCGATCGCCGCCCTGGCCGCGCGCATCGGGCTCTCGCCGCGCCAGCTACAGCGCCTGTTCGACGCCGAGCTGGGCCAGCGCCCGCGCGACTACTATCTGAACCTGCGCCTGGATCGCGCGCGCCATCTGCTCGAAGAGACCGAGCGCGACATCCTCAGCATCGCCCTCGCCTGCGGCTTCGGTTCCGCCTCCAGCTTCGCGCGCGCCTACCGTCAGCGCTACGGGCATCCACCGCGGGCCGCGCGCCAGCCACGCGCCGACAGCCTCGAGGCCACCACCGCGCCACATCTCAGCCGCGGCGGATAGCGATCCGCCGCCCCGCCGCGCTGGGCCACTCCTCCCCAGCCCTGGGCAGCAGCGCAACGGCTGCCGCCACCGCTTCGGGAAAGCCGGCCGGGCGGCCACTGGCGACATCGATGCCCATCAGCATCTGCTCGCTGGTCGCCAGGGTGTTGCCCGCGGCGTCATGCAGCGTGAAGAACACATGCAGCCGCTTGGCATCGCTATCGAGCAGGCTCAGCGCCACCCGCAGCGGCTCGCCCCGATGCGCCTCGCGGCAGTAGCAGAGATGGGTCTCGAGGGTGTAGAGCGTGTAGGCGTGGCTGGCACGGCCGGCCGCATCGAGACCGATACGATCCATCAGCGCCTCCACCGCCAGCGAAAAGACCCGCGCGTACTCGGCGTCGTTCATATGCCCGTTATAGTCGACCCAGGCATCCGCCACTCGAGTCTGGTAGAGCGTCTGCGCCTGAGCCGTCATCAGATCCGCCCCTCGAGCCCTTCGGCTTCCGGCCAGTATTTTTGGGTCAGCGCGAGCAGCTCGGTGAGAAACGCATCGCGGCGTGTCTCCAGCTCGGCGACACTGCGTCCGGCAGCCTGATGCTCGCAGCCATCGGCGACTTTATCGATCAGTGATTCCGTCAACTCAGGGGCTTCCAGCTTGGTCCACGGCAGCTTCAGCGCCGGGCCGAACTGGTGCAGCATGTGGCGCATGCCGCCCTCGCCGCCGGCGAGATGGAAGGTCAGGAAGGTGCCCATCAGCGACCAGCGCAGGCCGGCGCCGTAGATCACCGCGGCATCGATCTCCTCGGTGGTAGCGACACCGTCATTGACCAGATGCAGCGCTTCCCGCCAAAGTGCTTCCATCAGCCGGTCGGCGACGTGACCTTCGATCTCACGCCGCACCACCAGCGGCCGCATGCCCAGCGCGGCGTACTGCGCCTGGGCGCGTTCGATCACATCGGTCGCGGTGTGCTCGCCCCCCACCAGCTCCACCAGCGGCAGCAGATAGACCGGATTGAACGGGTGCGCCACGATCACGCGGCCGGGCTCGCGGGTGCAGGCGGACTGCAGGTCGCTCGGTTTGATCCCAGAGGTGGAGGAGCCGATCACTACGTCCGGCGCGGCCAGGGCGTCGAGCTGGCGCAACACATCGTGCTTGAGCGCCAGCCGCTCGGGCACGTTCTCCTGGATCAGCTCAGCGCCCTCGACCGCAGCGTCGAGGGAATCGACGAAGGTCAGTGCCGCGGGATCGGCGCCCTCGGCAAGCCCCAGCCGCTCCAGCGCCGGCCAGGCCCGCGCGACGAAAGCGCGAGTGCGCTCGGGTGCGGTGGCGTCGGGGTCGAAAGCGGTGACCCGGCAACCGGCCGCCAGCGCCCGGGCGATCCAGCCATTGCCGATGACGCCGGTACCGATCACGGCAACGTTGCGGGGAAGTGCGGAAGCGTTCATCAAGACACTCCATGGCGATGCGAAACAGAATTGACGGCGAACGCGTACTCGGCAGATATCCCAGGCGCGTTCACGCATAGCGAAGAGAGTTCGGGCGGAATCAGGGCTTGCGCAGTCCCAGCGACTCGCGGGTCTGTGCCGGCGTCTGCACCTTGCCGCCAAGGTTCTCGGCGATGGTGGCGGCACGCTCGACCAGTTGGGCGTTGGTGGCGAAGACACCCTTGCTCAGGTAGAGATTGTCTTCCAGGCCGACCCGCATGTGTCCGCCCATGATCATCGACTGCGCCGCCATCGGGAACTGCTGGCGACCGATGCCGAAGGCGGACCAGATGGCGTTTTCCGGCAGCTTGTTGCGCATCGCCAGCATGGTTTCGGTATCGGCCTCGGCGCCCCACGGGATACCCAGACAGAGCTGGAACAGCGGGTCGCCATCGATCAGCCCTTCCTCGATCAGCTGGCGGGCGAACCAGATATGCCCTAGATCGAAGCACTCGAGTTCCGGCTTGACCCCGGCCTGCTGGATCAGCCGCGCGTGCTCGCGCAGCCAGTCGGCGCTGTTGAGATAGATCATCTCGCCGAAGTTGAGACTGCCGCAGTCGAGGGTGCACAGCTCCGGCAGCAGCGCGCCCACCGGTTCGTGGCGCTGGGCCGGGGTCTGCAGGTCGGTGCCGGCGCGACCGTGAATGGCGCCATCGCGAATCTCGGGGTAGAGATCGCCACCGCCGCCGGCAGTGATATTGATCACCGCATCGACGTCGGATTCACGGATGCGCTCGACCACCTCGCGGAAGTGGTCGGTCGAGTGGCTGACGCCACCGGTCTGCGGGTCGCGCACGTGGAGATGAACGATGCTGGCGCCGGCGCGCGCCGCATCCAGCGCGCTATCGGCGATCTGACGCGGGGTGATCGGCAGGTCCGGGTGCTTGCCGGCGGTATCGCCGGCGCCGGTGACAGCACAGGTCAGAATGACGTCTCGGTTCATGCGGGCTCTCCCTGGCGTGGCTCGGCAGGCTATGGCCGGGCGACGTTTGTTCGAGGGCGCAGCCATGGCGGCAGGCCCTTCAAGAACCCCATTGTGGCCGCGGCCCGGTGGCCGAAATTGACATCAGACGACACCCAATCGACACCAAGCGACGTTCACTTGCCTCTCTCGCCAACTGCTCTGCCGCCGGGCGCCCGCGCCCCCGTTTTTGGGCACCCTCTGCCTGCCCCCGGGCAGCGCGCGGCATGACACAGCGACACGAAAACCGCACAATGGAGGCTGACACCGCGACTCGGACACGACAGGAAAACGCCATGGCACACAGGGTCTACGTCGATGGACAGGAGGGCACCACAGGGCTGCGCCTGTTCGACTATCTCCAGGCACGCAGCGACATCGAGCTGCTGCGCATCGATAGCGACAAGCGTAAGGACCCGGCCGAACGTGCGCGCCTGCTCAACGCCGCCGATGTCGCTTTCCTGTGTCTGCCCGACGCCGCCTCACGCGACGCCGCGGCGATGGTCGAGAATCCGGACACCTGCCTGATCGACGCCAGCACCGCCTTCCGTACCGCCGACGACTGGGTCTATGGCCTGCCCGAACTGGCACCCGGCCAGCGCGAGCGGATTCGCGCCAGCAAGCGCATCGCCAACGTCGGCTGCCACGCCAGCGCCTTCGTACTGCTGGTGCGGCCGCTGATCGACGCCGGCCTGCTGCCGCCGGACTATCCGCTGTCGGCCTTCTCACTGACCGGCTACAGCGGCGGCGGCAAACAGATGATCGCCGCCTACGAGGCCGACCACGACGGCCGCCTGCAGGCACCGCGCCCCTACGCCATGGGACAGGGCCACAAGCACCTGCCGGAGATGCAGCTGCACGGCCGGCTGGCCGCGCCGCCGGTGTTCTCGCCGATCGTCGGCCCCTTCCTCAAGGGGCTATCGGTAAGCGTACCGCTACAGCTCGGCGCCCTGCCCGGCATCGACCCCGAGCAGCTGCTCGAGGCCTACCGCGCGCACTATGCCGACGAGCCTTTCGTGCGCATCCTGCCATTCGCCGACGAGGCCACGCTCGACGGCGGTGCCTTCGATATTCAGGCGTGCAACGACACCAATCGGGTCGACCTGGGCGTGTTCGGCAACGCCGAGCGGGTGACACTGGTCTCGCGCCTGGACAACCTGGGCAAGGGCGCCGCCGGCTCGGCGGTCCAGAACATGAACGTGCATCTGGGGCTGGAGGATAGCGTCGGTCTCAGCGTCTGACGTCAGGGCAGCGCCCCGCCGACCGGGTCGGCGGGGGCACAGACGTGCGCGCGCCGTGATGAACGGCCCCGCCCCAGCGACCAGCGCTACCCGGGCGAGTAGTCGCCCATCATGCACAAGTCGCCCGCCGCCGCCGGCTTACATACCGTGCTTGATCCCGCGGTTTATCAGTATCCAGTTGGCCGGATAGGAGGTGGCGAAGCCGATCAGCATGGCGATCTGCATCATGAACCAGAATGGTGCGGTGAAGGCATCGAGCTCACCCATCCAACCGTGCAGAGCGATCAGCATCCAGGCATACATGCCGATCTGGAAGGCCACCAGCGATAGGGTATCGGCCTTGATCGCGTCCTTCAGTGCCTGTGCCGGGCCGGCATCGCTCATGGCGCGAATCGGCAGATACTGGAACAGCACCCCGAACAGATAGGCACCGACGAAGGCAAGCGCAAAGTGCCCCAGCACCGTCGAGCCGAGCAGGGCGAAGCCGGTAGCCGTGGCGATCGGCGCGGTGACCACGTCGCCCAGGGTGCAGCCGCCGCCGCAGTGGGTCGCGGAGACGAACACGCTCTGCCACTTGGGCTTGTCGCCGTGATGATGGCCGTGGCCATGCTCATGCTGGTGCTGATCGGTGTGGGCATGATCCGCCTGGGCATGATCGGCCTGGGCGCAACGGTCATCGCCGGCGTGTCCCTGGTGCCCCGCATGCCCCTTCGGCGCCGCGCGCCCCATCCTGGCGTAGGCCCACCAACCGACGAGCGGCATATACAGGCCGGTGATCGGCCAGGTGACGTTCATGATGGACATCGGCTGCGGGCGCCTTAAAACGTCGACGGCGATCACGAGCGCAGTGGCGATGCCCAGCAGCAGAAAGCCCCAGGACCAGAAAGTCAGCATGGCATTGTCCTCCTTTACGATTCATCGATGCCGGATATCCCCATCCGAGCCATGACGTCCAACATGCCCTAGGTATAGAAACGTGCGGCGTCGTCCACAAGCGACATCCTGCACAGAGGTTGCAGAGCGACGCGCACGGCGCCAGCACGAATCCAGCCGCAAGCCGTTCGAAGTAGCGACTGCAAAAAGACGTTGAATGACGTAATTCAATGCGCTCGCTTGCCCGTATAGGCGTCATGAATACCAGCATTGAATAAAGATTACGAAAATACCGATCACGCACCTCGGCGAGCGTCAATACCACCATGGTCCGGCGCATAGATACCGACAAGTTCCTTAACACTCTAATGATGAACGGCTACTTTATAAGCCACCTCGCTTAATGCATCATCTCGCGCCAGCAACCGCGCTGACCCGACGAGGTCGAGTCGGTAACGCTCCTTTCAGGACTTGTCATCACCAGGATTCCGCTCATGTCCGACACGCAACGCCCGAACTATCGCAGCGCGCTGGTCGTCGTCACGACGATCTTCTTCATGTGGGGGTTCATCACCTGTCTCAACGACATTCTGATCCCTCACCTGAAGGCGGTGTTCTCGCTCAACTACACCCAGACCATGCTGATCCAGTTCACCTTCTTCGGCGCCTATTTCATCATGTCGTTGCCGATGGGTAAGGTGCTGGCCAGGATCGGCTACAAGAACGCCATCAGCCTGGGCCTGCTGATCGCCGCCGTGGGCGCGGTGATGTTCTACCCCGCCGCCAGAGCCCCCTCCTACCCTCTGTTTCTGAGCGCCCTGTTCGTGCTCGCCAGCGGGGTGACGATGCTGCAGGTCGCGGCCAACCCCTATGTCAGCCTGCTGGGCCCGGAAGGGTCCGCCTCCAGCCGGCTCAACCTGGCCCAGGCGTTCAACTCACTCGGCACCACACTGGCACCGTACTTCGGCGGAATGCTGATTCTGGGCGCAGCGGTGTTGGGCGCCAGCGAGCTGGCCGCGATGTCCAGCGCCGAGCGGATGGCCTACAAAGTCCAGCAGGCCCAGAGCGTGCAGCTCCCCTATCTGCTGCTGGCGGCGGTGCTCGCCATTCTCGCGATCGTGATCTACCTCTGGAAGCTGCCCAACTTCAAGGACCAGGCCCGCGACGACAGCCCCACCGAAAACGTCACCGCCGCCCAGGCACTGCGACATCCTCACGTGCTGTTCGGTGTGATCGGCATCTTCGCCTACGTCGGTGCCGAAGTGTCCATCGGCAGCTTTCTGATCAACTACATCTCGCTGCCGGCGATCGGCAACATGAGCGAGAGCGATGCCGCCAGCTATGTCGCCTACTACTGGGGTGGCGCGATGGTAGGTCGCTTCATCGGCTCGGCCTTGATGCAGAAGATCCGCCCCAGCCTGCTGCTGGGCCTGTTCGCCATCGTGGCGGCACTGCTCACGCTGACCACCATGCTGGCCTCCGGGCATACCGCCATGTGGAGCATCGTCGCCATCGGCCTGTTCAACTCGATCATGTTCCCGACCATCTTCACGCTGGGCATCGCCAAGCTCGGCCCGTTGACCAGCAAGGCATCGAGCCTGCTAATCATGGCCATCGTCGGCGGTGCCATTCTGCCGGTGGCCCAGGGCGCGATCGCCGACACCGTGGGCATCCACCACGCCTTCGTGTTGCCGTTGATCTGCTACCTGTTCATCGCCTTCTACGGTTTCCGTGGCTCTCGGGTGATCACACCGCAGCCGGAACCGGCCACACGCACCTGATACGTGCGACACCGATCTCCATGCCCCCTCACAGCTAAGACGTTGGTCGTGGGTGCCTTGAAAGGGGGGCATGAGACCGGGACAATCCATTAGCCGGCGAAATGTAGACAGGTTATCGATTCGCCGGCTTCTTTTCGTGTTGCGACCGCCCCGCCGCCGGCCTGCCGTATCCCGCTCTCGGTCCACTGCGTCTGGCCTTCGTCATTCGCCGCCTCACGTCCTCGGCTCGGCCGCTCGCTTCCGGTGCGGCCGCTGTCGGCGTTCGCGCGGTCGCCCACCACCAGGGAGCTGCCCGCGATGACGCAGGTCGAGGAGATGTTCGCGCGCTATGGCCCACGCTACCGGCTGTGGGTCACACTGACGGTGATGCTGGGGCTGGTCGCGCTGGGCATGTCGATCACCATCGTCAACGTGGCGATCCCCTACATCAAGGGCGCCTTCGGCATGAGTGACGCCCAGGTGCAGTGGCTATCGACCGGCTTTCTGGCCTCGACCACGGTGTCGCTGCTGGTCGCCCCCTGGCTGGTGACCGCGGTGGGTCAGCGCGCCACCTTCATCGGCCTGCTGGTCGCCTTCATCGCCGCCTCGATCCTGGGCGGTCTGGGCCAAGGAATGGCGGCGCTGGTGGCGGCCAGAATCATCCAGGGCGGCATGACCGGGCTGATCCGTCCGGTGGCGATGCAGGCGCTGTTCGCCGCCTACCCGCCCGAGGGGCGCGGCATGGCCACCGCCATGTACGGCATGTGTCTGGGTCTACCGCTGACCCTGGCCACGGTGATCGGCGGCTGGCTGGTGGAGCACTTCACCTGGCGCTACGTATTCTTCGTTACCCTGCCGATCTGCCTCGCGGCGATCGCCATGGGCGCGGTCTTCCTGCCGAGACGCGAGCACCAGGGGCCGCCTCCGCCGTTCGACTGGGCCGGCGTGGTACTGCTGTTCGTGGCGGTGTTCGCGCTACTCGCGGCGCTCTCCAACGGCCAGCGTTGGGGGTGGTTCGACCCGCGTGTGCCAAGTCTGGTGGGGCTGGCCGCGGCCTGCGCCATCGCCTTCGTGAGCTGGCAGCGGCGCGTCCCTCATCCGCTGCTCGATCTGGCGATCTTCTCTCACCGGGCGTTCGTCGTCGGCACCCTGGCGATGTGCCTGTTCGGCGGCACCTTCTACGGCATCATGTATCTGCTGCCGCAGTTCGTGCAGTCGGTGCTGCACTACAGCCCGATCAGCGCCGGCCAGATCTTTCTGCCGTCGACCCTGGTGCTGGGCGTGCTGGTGCCGCTGGTGGGGTGGCTCAGCGATCGCTATCCGCCGCACTGGATCACGCTGCCCGGGCTCGCCTGCGCGCTGCTCTCGGTGTGGCTGATGGCGGGCATGGACTGGAACACCTCCTTCGCCCACCTGGCGCTGGCGATGGCGATTCTCTCGGTCGGTATGGCCGCCTTTCCGCCGCCTACCCTCTCCAACGCCATCGCCAGCCTGCCATCGCGGCTCACGGGCCACGGCTCCGGGGCGATCAATTTCTCGATGCAGCTCGGCGGCGCTCTGGGCACCGCCGGCCTGGTGATCCTGCTCGATCGCCATACCGCAGTGCACGGCCAGTTGCTCAACGCCGGGGTCAACGCCGGCAACGCGCTGTCGCAGCAAGCGCTCGGCGACTACGCCCACCTCGCCGCCCGGCTAGGCATCGCGGCGCCCCAACAGCATGCCGTGGCCGGCTATCTGCTGGGTCGGGTCGAGGCGCTGTGGGCGTCGATCCTGGCCTATCAGGACGGCTTCTGGACTCTGATCGCCAGCCTGCTGGCGGTGGTAGTGCCGTCGCTGCTACTGAGTCGCTGGCGGCGGCCCGCCTGAGACCAGCGTGAGTTTTCCCACTCCTTAGACCGAGGAAGATCCGACACCATGACCGCCGATGCCCCCGCTCGCTCCCCTCGCCTGTCGCGGCGCCTCAAGCTGGCGCTGCTCGCGCTGCTCCTGCTGTTGGGGCTGATCTGGCTGGGGTTGGCGATCGCCCATCGCCTGACCCATGTCAGCGTGCAGGACGCACGGGTGATGGCAGATCAGGTCACCGTCAGCAGCCGCCTCGATGGCTGGGTCACCGACTTCCATCTGACCGAGGGCGATACCCTGCAGCGCGGCGCTGCCGTGGCCACGCTCTACAGCCGGCCGGACCAGCGCAAGCTGGCAGCATTGGCCGCCGGCGTCGGTACCCAGCAGGCACGCCTCGACTACCAGCAGGCTCGCCTCGAGCTGGCCCAGCGCCAGTACCAGGGCGGTCTGGATATCTCGCGCGAGGAGCTCGATGCCAGCAAGGCGGCAGAGCAGGCGTCGCAGGCAAGGCTGACCCAAGCCCAGCGCGACTACCAGCGCTCGGCCAAACTGCTCGAGAAGCACTCGATCTCGCAGCAGCGCCGCGACCAGGACTACTACCGCTACCGCGCGGCCGTCGCCGAGCACGAACAGGCCAAGCAGGAGGTGGCCGTCAATCAGGCCCAGGCCGATAACGCCCGAGTCGGCTTCCTCAACGGCGTGCAGGTACCGCTGCCCAATCCGACGATCCTGCGCCAGCAGATCCGCATCGCGCGCCAGGAGTTGGCCGAAGCCCAGGCCAAGCTCGACGAGGAGCGCCTGCGCATCGCCGATCTCGAGGTCAAGAGTCCGATCTCAGGCGTCGTCAACAAGACCCTGATCGACCAGGGCGAGTATGTCAGCGCGGGCCAGCCGATCCTGATGATGCACGACCCGTCGAAGCTATGGGTCGAAGCCAACGTCAAGGAGACCGACATTGGCGAGCTGCGCCGTGGACAGCCGGTGGCGATCAGCGTCGACGCCTTCCCCGACCGCCATTTCTCCGGACACGTGGCGATCATCGGTCGCGCCGCCACCAGCCAGTTCGCGCTGCTGCCGGACCCCAACCCCTCGGGCAACTTCACCAAGATCACCCAGCGCCTGCCGGTGCGCATCTATATCGACGACGGCCCGACCGAGCTGATCGGCCCAGGCATGATGGTCGAGGTGGATATCGACGTCGCCCACACGCGGAGCGAGAAGGATGAGCAGAGTAAGACGGGCACGGCCGGCTGAGAGATCAAGATCGTTCAATCCTGACGCGCCCTACACACGCTAGCCTGCCGGCGATTCCCTTCGCTCAGGAGTGCTATGCGTGTCTCTCTCCCTTGCCTTGTCGATGGCGGCCTTCGCTCTGGCCGCCTCGCTCTCGCCCGGCCCGGTCAATCTGGTCGCCTTCCATCTGGGGCTCAATCGCGGCCTGGGGCCGGCGCTGCGCCATGTCAGCGGCGCGACCTGCGGCTTCAGCGCGCTGCTGCTGGCGATCGGCGCCGGTTTGCAGTGGCTGACCCAGTGGGCGGCGCTGATGCACGCAATCCGCCTGAGCGGCGTGGCCTTCCTGCTCTACCTGGCGTGGCGGCTGGCGCGCAGCGACGGTGAACTGACGCAGAACACCGCCGCACGCCCGCCCTCCTTCATGGGCGGCGCGCTGATGCAGTGGCTCAACCCCAAGGCGTGGATCGCCTCGAGCGCCGGCATGGCCGCCTATACCGCCGGTGACCCGGCGCGGGTCGCGCCCTTTGCGCTGATCTTCTTCGGCGTCTGCTATCTGAGCGTGGGCAGCTGGGCGCTGCTGGGTGCCGGGCTGCGTCGGCGGCTGCCGAGCCCCGAGCGGGTGCGCTGGCTCAATCGCGGTATGGCACTGGCGCTACTGGTGAGTGCGCTGATGCTGGCGGCGATGTCACTGCACGGTAGCGGTGCGGCGTGATCGCGGTCAGCCGCTTGAAGGCGCGCTGGAAGTGAGCCTGATCGGCGAATCGACACGCCAGCGCCACCTCGGCGATCGGCTCGCCGCGCTTGAGTGCGATCTGCCCCTGACGCACCCGGCAGTCGGTCAGATAGGCGTGGGGGGTGATGCCGTAGCTGCGCTTGAAGCGGCGCACCAGATGCGCCGGTGAGACCCCTGCCAGCGCGGCCAGATGCTCGAGCGTCAGCGCCTCGCTGCAGTGAGCACGGATATAGGCGACCACCTCGGCCAGCGCTGGCGTGTCCACCGGAGGCTGCTGGCGGAACAGTTCGCCCCGCGCCATCAGTGCGCCGAACAGCCGTTCGCACTCGCCCGCCAGGGTGGCGGGGGACGCCGCGGCGCTGAACAGGCGCCGGGCGAGCGCCACCAGCGCCGCGTGCAGCCCAGGGTCACGCCAATGATGCCAGGCCAGTGGTCGAAAGCCACCGGCGAGTTCGTTGGCGTGACGGCGCTGCAGCGTGGCGAGCCAGTCCGGGTCGAGATAGAACATGACGTAGGACCAGGGCGCGTCGCCGCAGGGGTTGCAGGCGTGGACCTCGCCCGGGTTCATCGCCACCACGTCGCCGCGCGACACCATCCGTGTGGTGAAGTGCTCCCCCTGCACCTGGTATTCGTAGAGGCTGCGCCCGCCGGTGACCGCCCCCAGTGAAACGCTGTCGTGGCTATGGCGGGCGTAGCTGACCTCACGCCCGTCGCGGGTCTCGCGCAGCTCGAGGAAGCCGAGCGCAGGATGGCGCCAGAACCGCCGGCTGTCGCGCTCGGCCGGGATCGACTTGGCAGGCATGCTCATCTCCACGATAGATGCTGTCAGGTGCCAGCATACACTGCCGCGAGACTGGCCGCGGGGCCGACCAACCGATCACACGGTCACCTCAGGGTGTGAGCGCGCGGCAGTGACGCTGCACCGACTCGGCGACCACACGGTCGGCGTCGAGCAGAATCTCACGTCCGGCGAAAGCCGAGTAGAGGCTGTCGAATTCGAGCCGGGAGAGACGCTCGCCCATGGCCGCGACACAGGCGGCATCCAGAGGCACGTTGTTGGGGTAAGACCACATGAACGAGGCCATCCGGTCCGGGGTCACCAGCAGGGTGTCACCACTCAACAGCAGGCGGCGCGCCGGCCAGTGCAGTACGCTGGCGCCGGGGAAATGCCCGCCAAGACAGTGCACCTCCAACCCCGGCAGCGGCACGATCTGCTCCCCTTCCCAGAAGTGCAGCCGCTCGCTGGGCAGAGTGACCCAGTCACGATCCGCCGCGTGCACGTAGACCGGGCAATCGAAGGTTTCGCCCCACGCGGCCATGGTGCTGAAGTAGTGCGGGTGGGAGAGCACGATGGCATCGACCCCACCGAGCCCGTCGAGAATGTCCCGCGTCGCCTCGTCGAGCAGCGAAAGACAGTCCCACAGCAGATTGCCGTGCGGCGTGCGCAGCAGGAAAGCACGCTGGCCGATGGCGAAGCGCGGCGTGGTGGTGATCGCCAACAGCCCCTCGGCGAGATAGCGAAAGGTATTGCTGTGCCCCGCCGCCAGGCGCCCCGGCGTGATCCACTGCTGCCCCTCCACCGGCACGAACTGGCGCTCGTCTTCGCAGATGTCACAGTGTGCCGGCGGCGTCTCGCTGGCGGGATACTGAATGCCACAGGTGGCGCACAAGAAACCCTGGTGATGCATCGCGACCTCCTCTTCGTCTCCATGAGCGATGACGACATGCTCCTCCCTCAACATAGCTTGAGGTCAAGCCCTCGCCAGCTTGGATAACGATCAGCGCGTGCGCCCGCGCCAGGCCGCGACAAAGGTCTCGCAGGGCAGTGCGCGAAACAGCTCGGTGGAGCGGATCGCGGCCTGGAAGTAGGGGTCGCGCTCACGCGCGAAGGTGGGCACGAAGCCCGCCCGCCGCGCCCGCCGGCGCCGCTGCGACAAGCCGGCGCGGGGCGAGAGGTCGCTCATGGCATCCAGTAGCAGCGCCTTGTGCTTTTGCATCTCGATGGACAGCGGCCACGCCAGCGGCGTGGGTGCGGGGGCGAACAAGCGCTCGATGGCGATCTCGGCCGGCGGCATCCACGCCGGCTGAAACGCCGGACCCGGGGGGAAGGCGTCGCGGTAGTGGTTGGCGTAGAGCAGTACCGTGCTCGGCCGGTGGCGGCTGCCGTCGAGCGCCAGGGCGAGGGCCAGCGACGCGGCACGGTGATCGGGATGCGGATCGAACTCGGGATCGGTCACCAGCAGCGTGACCGGCTGCAGGGTATCGATCAGATGGCGCAGCGCCGCGACCACGTCATCACGCTCGAGCTGCTCGCCGCGGATCGGCGGCAGCGCGAGATGATTGAAGCGGCGCGCCTCACTCAGCGCAATGGCTGGACGCTGACCGATGCCATCATGCACCAGCGCCCACGCGGCCCCATCGGGCACCCCGACCAAGGTCGAGCGCTCCGGCGGGATGCCCGACAGCAGCGGCGTGGCGAACACGTTCCAACGCCGCCACTCGGCCTTGCGCCGGACCGCACTGTCGAGATCGTCATCGAGCCCGCTCAAGTACTGACGCTTGAGCCCCTTGAGCTGCTCGCCGCAGGAGAGCGTGACCAGATGCACCGACTCGGCATGATCGGTATAGAGACCGCCAGCGGCGATCTCGGCGTCATCCGGGTGCGGGGCGACGATCAGGATCGGCCCCTCGATCGCCGGCTGCGCATGGCAGCGTGCCTGTGGCGCACGGGTCAACCGGGCGCCAGAGAGCGCCAGGCTCAGCGTCACCTCGGTGGTACACGGCGGCAGCCGCCAGGCGATGCGCTGCTCGCGGCGGCGCGCTTCCAGCGAATAGGTGAGCGGCGCTTGCCCTGCGGCGGTCAGCGTCACGCTCGGCAGGCCACGGCGCCAGCGCGAACGCGGCGCCAGTGCCAGCGAGATCTCGACCAGCCGGGTCTGCGCCGGGTCGGCGAGAAGCCTCAGCGTGGCAGCATGATGCTGCCAGTCGGTGGCCGTGATCGGCTGCTCGTTCGGTGCCTCCGCCGACGCCCCCTGCCCCGTCATTGCCTGACTCGACACGCTCTGACTCGCACTCCCCTGACTCGGAATCGCCTGACTCGGAATCGCCTGCCCCGCCCTCGATTGCCGCATCGACCTCTGCCTCCCACGTGATGATCGCGCGTCCTGTCGGCGCGCTCGGGGCATGGTAAGGCAAGCGCACGCGGGGGCAAGCGCTGATCGCGACGCCGTGCCGCTCTCGGCGTCACACGCGGATATCTTCGGGACCTCGGATCTCCGCTTCGATACGAGTGCCTGTGGCGCGCTCCTCCACGGAGAAGCCGTCGAAGTCGGAGAGTTCGCCGAAATCGAGCTGGGTCAGGGCCTCGATCCGGGCGATGCTGCGCTGATAGGTGCGGTACTGGCCGAACAGGAAGCCCGGCCCCAGCTCGTCGAGTTCGTCGACCTGATCGATCATGTAGGCGGTGGCCGAGGGGCGACCATCCTCGCCGCGGAAGGCGATCACCTTCCAGTAGGCTTCGGGGATACGTACGCCGCGGTAGTCGCGGTCGCCGGCGCGGAAGACCGGCCCGGTGAAGATGCACAGCCGCTGCCGATCGGCGCGGGCGTGCTCGAGCAGGTAGTCCTCCAGCCCCAGCCAGGTGCGCTGGTTGAACGCCGCCATCTGCGGCGTGCAGTTGGTGAAGTGGAAGGTGTCGGCATTGGCCTGCTCGGCCAGCTCACCCCAGTTGGCCGAGGTGCGCCGCACCAGATGGCCGCGATCCAGCGGGTTGCGGGCGTAGAGTTCTTCGCCCGCCTGTAGCGCCGGGTCGATGCGCGGATCAAAGCGCCAGTCGTCGTTCTCGCGCGGCACGGAGACCAGCTGTCGGCCATCGAGATTGAGCGCGGTGAAGATCGCCAGCCGCCGCGAGCGTGACATCACCAGCGAGAAGTGGGTGTAGTCGAGACGCCCGTCATCGCGCCCGGGCACCGGGGTGACGTCCTCGGCGCGCTCGCCCACCGGCGTGGGCAGCGCCACTTCGAAGTCAGCCAGAAAATCTTGCGCGAATCCCTGGCGATCGGAGAGATCCTCACGCGCCGCCGTCACAGCCGTCGAGCCCCTCGCGGCCTGGCGCGGCGCCACCAGCGGACGCATGTCGCGCAGCCCGCCGCGTGCGCGCTGGCTCGGCCTGGTATCGTCGCTCATCGCTGCCTCCCATCTTAGGCACTGCCTGAAAAGTACTGCGCTCGCCCATGCGGCGTTAAAAATCGGCTCAAAATGCTCATTTACACACCGTAAACTGGAGCGCCAGCCCGGTCCGTTTTCGCCGATTTTTGCCTTAGCTACGCGCCCCGGCCTGGCCTTCGCTCGTCGACTTTTCAGACAGCACCTAGACTCGTCTCTCGGGGCACGACCACGGCACCTGCCGCTGCCGCGCGCTCGTTCATGCCTTCTCGCTTACACCCTCTCGCTCACTTCCAGAAGTTGTTCTTGACCAGATCGACCACGTCGCTCAAGCGCCCGTTGAGTACCGCCTTGCCCGAGTAGAGCGCGGTGGAGGCAACCTGACCGGGTTCGATCTTGGGCGGCATCACCAGCTCCATGCGGTTGACCTTGACGTCGAGCAGCGCCGGTCCATCGTGGGCCAGCCAGGCGGCGATCGCCCCTTCCAGCTCGTGGCGCTGTTCAACCCGCTCACCCCACAGCCCCATCGCCTGCGCCATCTTGCCGAAGTCGGGGTTGTCGAGCTCGGTATAGCTATCGAGCAGCCCTTCGACCTTCTGCTCGATCTCGACGAAGCCGAGCGAGCCGTTGTTGAACACCAGCACCTTGACCGGCACCCGCTCCTGCTTGAGCGTGAGCAGATCGCCCAGCAGCATGGTCATGCCGCCGTCGCCGCACATCGCGATCACCTGGCGCTCGGGGAACGCCTTCTGGATACCGATCGCCTGGGGATAGGCGTTGGCCATGGTGCCGTGGACAAGGCTGGAGAGCGTGCGCCGCTCGCCGCGGGCGCGGATATGGCGCAGCATCCACACCATCGGGCTACCACCGTCTGCGGTAAAGAAGGCGTCGTCGGCAGCGGCGGCATCCAGCGCCACGGTCAGTTCCTGGGGGTGGATCAGCGCGTCGTCCTGGCTTTCGGGCTCGTCGTGGGCCAGCGCCTTGTGATACTGCTCGCGGCATTTTTCCAGCCAGCGGGTATCGCTCTGGGCATCGACGATCTGTGCCAGCGCCGCGCAGGTATCGCGCACGCTGCCGACCAGGCCAATATCGACCGGGTGGCGCTTGCCGATCTGCTGCGGGTCGATATCGACCTGGATGATGGTCGCCTTCTCCGGATAGAACTGGGTCCAGGCGAAGCTGCAGCCGAGCAGGATCAGGGTGTCGCAGTCGGCCACCGCGTGATAGCCGCCGGCCAGGCCGAAAACCCCGGTCATGCCAACCTCGAAGGGGTTGTCCGGCTCGATGAAATCCTTGGCCCGCGAGGTCCAGGCCACCGGCGCGTTGAGCTTGGCCGCCAGCGCCAGCACCTCGGAACGCGCGTGCTCGCAGCCGAAGCCGGCGTAGATCGAGATCTTGCCGCCGGCGTTGATCTGTTTCACCGCCGGTACCAGCTCCTCGGCGTTGGGGCGCACTACTGGATCGAAGCGATGGGCACGGTAGGGCAGATCCTGGCTCGGCGTCTGGGTGAACAGGTCGCCGTGTACCACCAGCACCGCCACGCCGTTCTTGGCCAACGCCGTCTGTGCCGCCAGCGCCGCCATGCGGCGCGCCTGATCGGGATTGACGATGGTCTCGCAGAAGACGCTGTACTGGGCGTAGATCGGCGCGGGATCGACATCCTGGGGAAAGCCGACACCACTGTCGCCGGTGGCCACTTGGGAGGCGATCATCACCACCGGGGAGCCGCTGCGGTGCGCCTCGAACAGACCGTTGACGAAGTGCAGCGAGCCAGGGCCGCAGGTGCCAGCGCACAGGGTCAGTTCACGGGTCATGTAGGCCTCGCCGCCGGCGGCGAATCCACCGACCTCCTCGTGGCGCACATGTACCCACTCCAGCTCGCTGCGACGGATGGCATCGGTGAAGTGATTGATGGTATCCCCGACCACGCCGTAGCAGCGTTTGGCACCGGCCTCGGCCAGGGTTTCGACGATGATTTCAGCGACGTTCTGACTCATGAGATGACTCCTTCGCAACGACGTCGACGGCGCTTATCGCCATGACGCGGGATAAACCCCGGCGCACCGGGTGATGACGGTTCTTTATCTCGGGTGCCGCAGTCTCGCGGATACGACGGCGCGGGGCGCTCATGGTGGGTCCCGCGCGACTCGGCCACTCTCAGGGACCGACCTGCCGGTCTAAGCGTAGTCGCTGGTCACGCAACGGCTAGCCGTCAGGTGTCGGGAGTCACGCCAAGAGACGTCAACGCCTCACACCTGGATCGCCGGGTCCGGCACCCGCGGAAAGCGCGGCGGATGTGCCTGCAGATAGGCGTGGCAGGCACGCAGCACGCGGACATCGTCGTGCTTGCCGCCGGCGAGCTGGAAGCCCACCGGCAGCCCCGACTCGGTAAAGCCGCACGGCACCGAGGCCGCCGGCTGCTGACTCAGATTGAAGGGATAGGAGAATGGCGCCCACTCCTCCCAGTCGCGCATGTCACTGCCGGGGGGGACCTCGTGATTCACCGCGAACGGCGCGATCGGCACCGTCGGGGTCATCAGCAGGTGGTAGTGCTGGTTGAAGCGCTCCAGACCCTGGGTGAGGCTGGCGCGCTCGCGCAGCGCCTGGAACAGATCGAGTGCACTGAAGCGCTCGGCCCGCTGGGCGTTGGCCGCCAGCCCCGGGTCGAGCTGTTCGCGCTGGCGCGCATCGCAGTGGTTCCAGAAGTCGAGGGAGGCGGTGAACCAGAGCTTCTGAAAGATCTCGATCGGTGATTCGAACCCGGGATCGAGCTCCTCGACCTCGGCTCCCAGCGCTTCGAGATTGTGCGCCGCCTCGCGCACCCGAGCAGCGATCTGCGGGTCGACCTCGGCATAGCCCAGCGTCGGCGAGTAGGCGATACGCAGACCGCGCAGGTCGCCACTCAGCTCGGCGCCCCAGTCATCGGGCTGCCCGCGGGTGGCATAGGGGTCGCGATAGTCGTAGCGGCCGATCACGTTGAGCATGCGCACCGCATCCTCGACGCTGCGTGTCAGTGGCCCGATATGCGACAGCGACGGCTCGGTCGCCGGCGGCCACTGCGGGGTCCAGCCATAGGTGGGTTTGAAGCCGAACACCCCGGTGAAGGCGGCGGGAATGCGGATCGAGCCCCCGGAATCGCCGCCCTGGTGCAGCACGCCCAGATTGAGCGCAGCGGCGACCGCAGCACCGCCCGAGGAGCCCCCCGGGGTCAGCCGGGTATCCCAGGGGTTGCAGGTAGCGCCGAAGACCCGGTTGTCGGTCACCGCCTTCCAGCCGAACTCCGGCGTGTTGGTCTTGCCCAGGATCACCGCCCCGGCCTCGCGCAGCATGCGCGCCGGCGGGCAGTCATGCTCGCAGAGCGCAGTGGAAGTGGTCAGCGAGCCCTCCCGCGCCGGCATGCCGGCGACCTCGGCCAGGTCCTTCATCGACACCGGAATCCCGTCGATCGCGCTCAGCGGCTTGCCCTGCCCCCAGCGCCGTGCCGATGCCTTGGCTGCGGCCTCGGCACCTTCGTGATCGACATGTACATAGGCGTTGACGGCGTCGTTGAAGCGCTCGATACGCGCCAGCGCCGCCCGGGTCGCCTCCAACGGCGAGGCTTCGCCGCTCTCGAACAGCCGCTTGAGGCTGCCGGCGTCCATGTTTCCTAAATCGCTGCCCAAATCGCTGCCCGGGCCGCTATCGTGATTCGCGCTGCTCATCCTGAACTCTCCGCTTGCGTCGATGACATCCTGTGACGTTTCAGGCTAGCAGTCAGACGCCAACGGACAATTCGCGATTGCCACGGACAGCGTTTTCGGCGTCAGAAATCGTGCGTGGCCTCCGGCGGCAACTGCGGCGTTTCGCGTAGACGTCGGATATGAACATGGCGCATCAGCCGGATCACCGGTCTGATCAACATCTCGATACTGCCGATCAGGAACAGCCAGGTACCGTAGTAGGTCAACGCTTCGTAGAAGAAGAAAAAACTGCCGATCACGAACCAGATGCCGATCAGAATGTCGTTGACGATACTGACGACCTCGTAGCGCTTACGGATCACCAGCTCTTCATGACCGATATGCAGCGTCAATGGCGGCAGAGTTTGCGGGTTGCTCTTATGCTGATAGTGAGTCTGGGCGTCCGGCATCTCTCTCTCCTCGGGCCAGTTTGGTCTTGTCGTCGGGCGGCGGATCGTGATGCTTGCCTGGCAGCGGCACCGGTGGCACACCGGTGCAAGGCGCTGACAGCAGCGTAGGTGAATTGTAACGCCGGCGCGTCCGGCACCGAATGGAGACGACTTCCATGGCAGCATCCGCAAAGCGCCAATCCGGCGACACCCCTGTCGCCGACGACACCACGCTGTTCATCTTCGGCGCCAGCGGTGACCTGGTGAAACGCCTGCTGATCCCATCGCTCTACCATCTCGATCGCGACGGTCTGCTCGACGACGCCATGCGTATCGTGGGGGTGGATCTCGCCGAGCACGACGATGACAGCTTTCGCGAGCATCTCCATACGTTTCTCGCCGACAAGGACGCCGCCAGCCACGCCGAGGGGCGCGCGGCCGATCTTGACCCCGAAACCTGGGCCACGTTCGCCCGCCGCCTGCACTACCGCCAGGGCGACTTCACCCAGAGCGACATCTACGCCGAGATCGCGACCCTGATCGAGGCCGGCACCAGCGCCAACGCGGTGTTCTACTGCGCCACCGGCTCGCGCTTCTTCGGCGATATCGCCACCCGCCTGGGCGAAGCGGGGCTGCTCAGCGAACGCGACGGCCAGTACCGACGGCTGGTGGTGGAGAAGCCCTTCGGCCACGATCTCGAGTCGGCACGCACGCTCAACGCCCAACTGCTGGAGGTGATGCAGGAGCGCCAGATCTATCGGATCGATCACTTCCTGGGCAAGGAGACGGTGCAGAACATTCTGGTCGCGCGCTTCGCCAACGTGCTGTTCGAGCCGTTCTGGAACAACCACTACATCGACCACATCCAGATCACCGCCGCCGAGACCGTCGGGGTCGAGAAGCGCGCCGCCTTCTACGATCGCACCGGTGCCATGCGCGACATGGTGCCCAATCATCTGTTCCAGCTGCTGGCGATGGTCGCCATCGAGCCGCCGGCGGCGTTCGGGGCCGACGCCCTGCGCAACGAGAAATCCAAGGTGCTCGAAGCGATCCGCCCCTGGACCCCGGAGGAGGCCGCCGCCAACTCCGCACGCGGACGCTACGCGGCCGGCAGGCTGGGCGACACCGAGGTACCCGGCTATCTCGATGAGGAGGGCGTCGACCCGGACAGCCAGACCGAGACCTACGTGGCGATGAAGGTGATGGTCGACAACTGGCGCTGGATCGGTGTGCCCTTCTACCTGCGTACCGGCAAGCGCATGAGCGCCCGCGACACCGAGATCGCGATCTGCTTCAAGCCGGCGCCCTATGCTCAGTTCCGCGATACCGAGGTCGAGCGCATGGCGGCCAACTGGCTGATCATCCAGATCCAGCCCAACGAGGGCATGTGGTTCGACTTCCAGGCCAAGCGCCCCGGGCCGGAGCTCGAGATGGACACGGTCAAGATGGGCTTCGCCTACAAGGACTTCTTCGATCTGCCCGCGGTCACCGGCTATGAGACGTTGATCTACGACTGCCTCACCGGCGATCAGATGCTGTTCCAGCGCGCCGACACCATCGAGAACGGCTGGCGCGCGGTGCAGCCGTTCCTCGACGCCTGGGCCGAGAATCCCGAGCTGAGCGACTACGCCGCCGGCGAGGATGGCCCGCAGAGCGCACACGAGCTGATCGAACGCGACGGGCGCCAGTGGCACCAGGTCGGCTCCCCCACCGGTCCCGGCGTGGCCCCGACGCCCAAAAAGTCCTGAATGCCTCGTCCGGGTTTTGTTCGCACCTGGAGCGCCGTTGCCGCCATGTTCTTTCTCAATGGCGGCCTGTTCGGCACCTGGGCGTCGCGCATTCCGCGCGTCACCGAACTGCACGGCCTCGACGATGCCGGGCTAGGCCTGCTGCTGCTGGGCCTGGGCGTCGGCGCGCTGATTTCGTTTCCGCTGGCCGGGCGCGCGGCCGATCATTTCGGCGCGGCGCGCACCACCCGAACCCTGGCCATCGCCTGCGTCCTGACGCTGGGCCTGGTCGCCGCGGCGCCCACGGTGTGGTCTCTTGCCCTGGCGCTGGTGCTGTTCGGGGGCGCTCAGGGCGCCATGGACGTGACCATGAACGGCTGGGCCGGCGAGGCCGAGCGCGCCCTCGGCAAACCGGTGATGGCCTCCTTCCATGCGCTGTGGAGCCTGGGCGCCGGCGCGGGCGCGGCGCTCGGCTACCTGGCGACGCACCTGGCGCTCCCGCTGCTGTGGCACTTCCTCTTGGCGGGCGGGCTGATCTACGTAATCACCGCAGTCCACGCCGCCGTGCCCTGGCCGCGCT
>JNVT01000070.1 GCA_000737985.1 Gammaproteobacteria bacterium MFB021
CTGCTGGCGGCTGGCGTAGGCGGCCTCGGGCTGCTTGGCCGAGGGCGTACGCTCGGGTACCTCCCAGGGGATATCGGTACTACCATCGTGGCGCCAGCGTGACTGGCGCTGCCCGCTGCCGGACTCGCCACCCGCCCCTCCCCAGGCCGGCTCCGGCTGCAGCGCCGCGCCCAGCGAGGGTTCTTCGTCCCACTGCTCGAGATCCGGCGCGCGCTGCCACGGCAACCAGCGCGACCACCAGCGCGGCTTGTCCACTGCGGTAGTGGGCGCTTCGTCGACGCCGTCGCTCTCCTCGGCTGCGCTCTGCTCAGCTACGCTCTGATCTCGCTCGATCTGTTCGCGTTCGGCCCGCTGCTCGGCGCGACGGTTGGCGCGCACCTCGCGGCGCTCGGCGCTGTGCGCCCGACCCCATTGGAACAGGCGATGGCACGAGCTGCCCAGCTCGTCCATCACGGTCAGCCAGGACATGCCGGTAAACAGGGTGAAGCCGCACATGAAGGCGGCGATGGCGATCAGGGTCGTGCCATGCACGCCGACCAGCTGCGACAGCCCGCCGGCGATGCCCATGCCGAGAATGCCGCCGGCCTGGTTGGGCAGATCGCTGGCGGGGTTGTAGAAATGCAGGTCGCCCAGCGTGGTGGTGCTCATCAACAGCAGCACCAGACCGCCGGTGTGCACGGCGAGCGCGACCGGATCCCAGGCGATCTGTACCTGGTGTTGACGCATGATGCGCCACGCCGCCAGCCCGAACATGCCCGGCCACCACAAGGCACTGGCCCCGAACAGCGAATAGAGGACATCGGAGAGCCAGGCCCCGATCTGGCCCATCCAGTTGGCGATATCCTGATCGGGTCCGCTATGCGACCAACCGGGGTCGCCGGGGTGATAGCTGAACAGCGCCAGCAGCAGGAACACGCAGATCGCGAGCAGCAGAATCACGGCGCCTTCGCGGGTCACGCCCTGGAGCTGCATGATCACACGACGTGCCTGTTCCTTGGCTTGCGCAGATGAACGACGGCCCTTCTTGGCCGAACTCTTGGCACTCAAACGCTCAACCCCCTCGCGCCTGCTTCCCGCAGGACGCCTCAACGGCCGCGTTCCCGTGGGCTTTCCGTGGCGCCCGGGTCGGCGGCGATGCACCACCGGCCCGCAACGGCGAGCCGGTTTCCTCGACCCGCCATCATACCGGGGCCCGCGTCGACATCACAGGGGGGCACCGCACCCGGCGCGGGTGCAGTGCCGAGGAAAGCATCAGCCGAGCGTGTGTTCCGGCAATGCCGGGGCGACAGGCGCATCCGGTGCGGCGTCATCGCCGTCCCTGCCCGCACGCAGCCGGAACAGCGCCACGGTCTCGCTCAGGCGCCGGCTCTGCTCGCTCAACTGCTGGGTCGAGCGGCTCGACTGACGCACCAGGGCGGCGTTGCTCTGCGTGGTCTCGTCGATCTGGGACACTGCGACGTTGATCTGCTCGATGCCGTGAGACTGCTCTTCGGAGGCCAGGCGGATCTCGGCCATCAGCGTGCTGATGCGCTCGATCTGGGAGACGATAGCGGCGACCTGCTCGCCCGCTTCCGCGGCCTGAAGGTTGCCGTTTTCGACCTCCTCCAGCGTGCGCCCGATCAGCCCCTTGATCTCGCGCGCCGAGTTGGCGCAGCGCTCGGCGAGACTGCGCACCTCTTGCGCCACTACCGCGAAACCGCGCCCCTGCTCACCCGCGCGGGCGGCTTCGACCGAAGCGTTGAGCGCCAGCAGATTGGTCTGGAAAGCGATACTGTCGATGACCCCGACGACATCGGCGATCTGCTTGGCCATCTCGTCGATACGCCGCATCGCGTCGACCGTGGTATCCACCGTCTTCTGCGCATCACCGGCGGCGTCGGCGGTGCGGCTAGCCTGATCATCGCCCTCCTGGGCACGCTGTGCGTTCTGGCGCACGGTAGCGTTGAGCTGCTCGGTGCTGGCCGCAGTCTGCTCGAGACTCGAGGCCTGGGATTCGGTGCGCGCCGAGAGGTCTGCGTTGCCTGCAGCCAGCTCCTGGGTATGTCCGTCGGTCTCCTCGATCGCCGACCGCACCTGGCGCACGATCCGCTCGAGGCCGTCGCCGATGCCGTTCATCGCCAGCACCAGTTGGCCGATCTCGTCACGTCGGCGGCTGTCGATACGCTGCGACAGGTCACCCTCGGCGAGCGCCCGGGCCAGCTCGACCGTGCGCTGCATGGGCCGCGAGACCAGCCGTTTGAAGATGACGTAGAGCAGCAGGCTGAGCAGGATCGCGATCCCCACCGCGATCAGCAGGAAGCGGTCGCGGGCAGCCATCACTCCGGCGTTGATCTCGTCCATCGATACCGAGCCGGCGATGGTCCACTGCCAGTCCGGATAGCGGGTGAACGCCAGCAGCCGCTTCTCGCCATTCGCGGTGTAGTCGAGCTCGCCGGAGGCCTTGTCGAACAGCGGCGCGAAGGCAGCGGCGCGCTCGCCCTGGCGCAAGTCGGTGCCCTCGTAGGGGCCGCCCGCGAGGACCTGTCCTGCGCGCTTGCCACCCGCGGCGATCAGCATGGTATAGCCCTGCTGACCGATCTTCATGCCGCGAATCTGCGCTTTCACTTTCTCCATCTCGGCACTGATGTCGACCCCCACGAAGAGCGCGCCGATGACCTTGCCGTCGCCGTCGTGAATCGGCTGATACTTGGTGATGTAGGCGGTGCCGAACAGCGTGGCGAGGCCGGTATAGGGCTTGTCCGCCATCAGACTGGCATAGCTGCGCGAGCCGCGATCGAGCAGCGTGCCCATGGCGCGCTTGCCGTCGGCATCCTTGAGCGAGGTCGCCACGCGCACGAAGTCGTCGCCTTCGCGGGCGAAGATGGTCGCCGGCGCGGTGGTCTGCTCGGTGAAGCGATCGAGCTTCCAGGTGTTGTCGTTGATCACCTCGAGCCCATCCTTGAGCATCGGGGTCTGGCGCCCGGCCACCTCGACCTGCTGGTCGGGCAGCAGCACGAAGCGCCCCATGTACTGGTCCGAGAAGATGTCGAGAAAGCGATCGGCCTGCTGCTGCAGGCTATAGTCGAAGAGCGATAGCATGTCGGCAATGGATGCCTGTTGCGTCGCTAGTTCATGCTGGGTGGCCTTGCGTAGCTGACTACTGCTGGTCTGCGCCATGGCAAAGGCCAGACCCAGCAATACCACGACCTGAAGCAGGCCGACGATCAGCGCCAATTTGGTACCGATACCCGCATGGCGCAGCCGCTGTCGAATTGCCGCCATCGATTGTTCTACCTTGTCGTCAGAAAGATCGGAGTTGTCAGAAGATCAGGCGGATTATCGGCAGCGAATGCACGAACCTTAATATACGGCAACGCGGGTCGCCGCTCCGCGGCCGCAAGCCCCACGGCAAGACCTACAGGAATGGATGGCATGCTTCGCTGGCTCCCCCCCGCCCCCGTCGCGTTCCCCGACGTCAGCCAGGCACTCGACGAGCCCAATGGGCTGCTCGCCGCCGGCGGCGCCTTGACCCCGGAATGGCTGCTGGCCGCCTACCGCCGCGGCATCTTTCCCTGGTATGGCGAGGGCGATCCGCTGCTGTGGTGGTCGCCCGCACCGCGCATGGTGCTGTTCCCGGCAGAGGTTCGTGTGCGCCGCAGCCTGGCCAAGCGCCTGCGCAACGGCGGCTTCACCACCACCTTCGATCATGCCTTCGGCGCGGTCATCGACGCCTGCGCGGCCACTCGCGCGGGCAGCGGTGGCACCTGGATCGACGCCGAGATGACCTACGCCTACCGCCGCCTGCATGCCCTGGGCCACGCCCACAGCGTCGAGACCTGGCGCGACGGCGAGCTGGTGGGCGGGCTCTACGGCATCGCACTGGGCCAGGCGTTCTTCGGCGAGTCGATGTTCAGCCGTTGTGCCGACGCGTCCAAGGTCGCGCTGGTGGCACTCGCACGTCATCTCGAGACTCACGACTTCCAGTTGATCGACTGCCAGATGCATACCGCGCACCTGGCCAGCCTGGGCGCCAGGGAGATCGCCCGCGAGACGTTCATCGACTACCTTGAGAAGAGCGTGGACCAACCCACCCCAGCCGGCCTCTGGCCCTCGGAGCCCCCGTGAGCAGCGACAATGCGAACCGCAGCACAGCGCAGCGTCAGGCACGCGATCTCCGTTTCTTCCTGACGGTGCCGCACCCCTGCAGCTATCTCCCCGGCCGCGAAGCGACGACGCTGTTCCTCGACCCGCAGGAGCCGCCCACCGCGGATGTCTACGACGCCCTGACCCTGCTTGGCTTCAGGCGCAGCGGAGCCAATCTCTACCGCCCCCACTGCGGTGCCTGCAATGCCTGCGTCTCGGTGCGCATTCCGGTGGAAGATTTCTCCCCCTCGCGCACGCAACGCAAGCTGATACAGCGCAATCGCGACATCACCACGCGGCTGCGCCCGACGCTGTTCGACGAGCGCCACTACGCGCTCTACGCAAGCTACATTCGGGCCCGCCACGCCGATGGCGACATGTTCCCGCCAAGCCGCGAGCAGTACCGACAGTTTCTGACCCAGACCCAGCCATTCGCCAAGCTGCTCGAGTTCTGGCTCGACGAGCGTCTGGTCGCGGTCGCCGCCACCGACCTGCTGGGCCATGGGCTGTCGGCGATCTATACCTTCTTCGACCCAGACCCGGCGCTGCAGCGCCGCTCGCTGGGCGTTTTCGCGGTGCTCAGCCAGATCGAACTGGCGCGCAGACGGGGCCTGCCCCATGTCTACCTGGGCTACTGGATTCGCGAGAGTCAGAAGATGCGCTACAAGCAGGCGTATCAGCCGCTGGAGTACCTCGACGGCGGCCGCTGGCAGCGGCGGGTGCCGATAACGGCGTTGACCTGAGCCGCTTTTTGCCTTCGGCGTCGAGATGGCCCATAATATCGCGCACTTCAGAGGCCCGGGTCGGGCTCGTCGCTGACCGTGGATGGCACCGCTGCCGTTCGCGGTGGTGTGCGTCGACGGCCGACCGAGCGGTCCGCCAACCAATACCCAAGAGGGATCGCCTATATGGCACGAGAAGATCATATCGAAATGGAGGGTGTCGTCGTCGACACGCTGCCCAATACCATGTTCCGCGTCGAGCTGGAAAACGGCCACGTCGTCACTGCTCATATTTCCGGCAAGATGCGCAAGAACTACATCCGTATTTTGACCGGCGACAAGGTCAAGGTCGAACTGACCCCCTACGACCTCTCCAAGGGCCGCATCGTTTACCGCTCGCGCTGAGCCACGCCCTTCGGCCCCGCTGACGGGAATTCGCTTCCCGCCTGCCTGTTGCGCCCCGAGCCACCGTTGTCACGGGCGTCAGCTGCCGCCAGCATCCAGAATCGAAAACGCCTCGCCATGTTGCCATGGCGAGGCGTTGTCGTTTCGAGATGATGAAGTCGTTTCGAGATGAAGTCGTTTCGACGTTCTGCCGTATCGAGACCGCTTGTCAGGAGACCAAGCGGCTGGCCGCAGGCCAGCCACTCAGGGTGCTTGACTAGGCCACTTCGGCCTCGGTCTCCAACTGCAGCTCGTCGTTCTCCACGGTGACGTGGACCACGCCGCCGTTCTCGGCCAGATCGCCGAACAGGATCATCTCCGCCAGCGGCTTCTTGAGCTTCTCCTGGATCACGCGAGCCATCGGCCGCGCGCCCATCTCCGGATCGTAGCCCTTCTCGGCCAGCCAGCGACGCGCATCCTCGTCGACATCCAGCTGCACCCGCTTTTCGTCGAGCTGGGCCTGGAGCTCGACCAGGAACTTGTCGACCACGTTACGCACGATCGACGGCTCGAGGCCATGGAACTGGATGATCCCGTCGAGACGGTTGCGGAACTCCGGCGAGAAGGTCCGGCGAATCACCTCCATGCCGTCGGTAGAGTGATCCTGGGTCTGGAACCCGATCGAGCGACGCGAGATCTGCTCGGCACCGGCGTTCGAGGTCATGATGATGATCACGTGACGGAAATCCGCCTCGCGGCCATTGTTGTCGGTCAGACGGCCATGATCCATCACCTGCAGCAGCAGATTGAAGACTTCCGGGTGCGCCTTTTCGATCTCATCGAGCAGCAGCACGCAGTGCGGCTGCTTGTTGATCGCCTCGGTCAGCAGACCGCCCTGGTCGTAACCGACATACCCGGGGGGCGCCCCGATCAGGCGCGACACGGTGTGGCGCTCCATGTACTCGGACATGTCGAAGCGGACCAGCTCGATCCCCATGAGATGCGAGAGCTGCCGCGCCACCTCGGTCTTGCCGACCCCGGTGGGGCCCGCGAACAGGAAGCTGCCGACCGGCTTGTCGGGCGACTTGAGTCCGGCTCGTGAGAGCTTGATCGCCGCCGACAGGCTGGTGATCGCCTCGTCCTGCCCGAACACCAGCATCTTGAGATCGCGCTCCAGATTGGAGAGCAGCTTGCGATCGGAGCTGGAGACGCTCTTCGGCGGAATCCGCGCGATCGACGCCACCACCGCCTCGACCTGATCGACATCGATGGTCGCGACCCGCGCCTCGGGCGGCAGCAGCCGCTGGTGCGCGCCGGCTTCGTCGATGACGTCGATTGCCTTGTCCGGCAGATGGCGGTCGTTGATGTAGCGATCCGCCAGCCGCGCCGCGCTTTCCAGCGCGCCGTCGGTGTACTTGAGCTGGTGGTGCTCCTCGAAGCGCCCTCGCAGCCCCTTGAGGATGCGAATGGTGTCGTCCACCGAGGGCTCTGGCACGTCGACCTTCTGGAAGCGGCGAGCCAGGGCGCGATCCTTCTCGAAGATACCGCGGAACTCCTGGAAGGTGGTCGAGCCGATGCAGCGCAGCTCACCCGAGGAGAGCAGCGGCTTGAGCAGGTTCGAGGCGTCCATGACCCCACCCGAGGCGGCGCCGGCGCCGATCACGGTGTGGATCTCGTCGATGAACAGGATCGAGTTCTCCTGCTTGCGCAGCTCAGCCAAAAGCCCCTTGAGGCGCTTCTCGAAGTCGCCGCGATATTTGGTGCCCGCCAGTAGCGCGCCCATGTCGAGGGAGTAAACCACCGCATCGGCGATCACATCGGGTACATCTTCCTCGACGATACGCTTGGCCAGACCTTCGGCGATGGCGGTCTTGCCGACGCCCGCCTCGCCCACCAGCAGCGGGTTGTTCTTGCGCCGGCGCGCCAGGATCTGCACCACCCGCTCGAGCTCGTGATCGCGCCCGATCAGCGGGTCGATCTTGCCCAGACGGGCCTGCTCGTTGAGATTGGTGGCGTAGCTGGTGAGCGGGTGCTGGCCATTCTCGGCGGCGGCCTCCTCACCCTCTTCGGACTCCTGGGAAGGCTGCTGCGACTGGCCGTGGCCCGCCACCTTGGAGATGCCGTGAGCGATGTAGTTGACCGCGTCGACGCGGGCCACACTCTGCTGCTTGAGGAAATAGACCGCCTGGCTCTCCTGCTCGGAGAAGATCGCGACCAGCACGTTGGCGCCGGTGACCTCACTCTTGCCGGAAGACTGGACGTGGAATACTGCACGTTGCAGCACGCGCTGGAAGCCGAGCGTGGGCTGCGTTTCGCGATCGTCCTGATCCTCGGGGATCAGCGGCGTGGTGGAGTTGATGAAATCCTGCAGATCGGCACGAAGCTTCTCCAGATTCGCCCCACAGGCATTCAGCACGTCGGCTGCCGAAGCATTGTCGAGAAGCGCCAGCAGCAAGTGCTCCACGGTCATGAACTCGTGTCGCTTGGAGCGCGCCACGGTGAAGGCCGTGTTCAGGGTGAGTTCAAGTTCTTTACTCAACATGGCAGTCCCCTTTTAGCCACTGAGGGCGTCGGTCGGCACTTTCACAATCGGGCACAAACAGCGGTTTCGCAAGTCCCCGACGCACAAAGCGTCGCGGACCGCCCCACCACCCCTATTCGGCGGCATCCACATCACACAGGAGCGGATGTTCGCACTCGCGGGCATACTCGTTGACCAAGTGGCACTTGGTCTCCGCCACGTCGCGGGTGAAGATGCCGCAGGTCGCCTTCCCCTGGGTGTGCACGGCGAGCATGATCTGCACCGCCTTCTCACTGTCCATGGCGAAGAAACGTTGAAGTATCTCGACGACGAACTCCATCGGGGTGTAGTCGTCGTTGTAGAGCACGACCTTGTACATCGGCGGCGGCGCCAGCTGCGGCTCCGACGCCTGTTCGGCAACGTCTCCCTGCTCGTGATGATCAGGGTCGGGAGGGCGCGTCATGCCGAGACGCGCCGGCTCCCCATGGGAATCGGACGACACGCTATCTACGATCTCTAACATGGTAAGGATGAATTCCTGAGTGCACGGACCGGGTTCGTCTACCGTTGCACGGGTATCGCGGCGGGTGCGCCTGGCGCCCGGCACCGGTACTCTGTGCAGCGTCGGCGACCTGGCCGCCTCGCACAGGTGCGAATCGAGCCGTGTATCAGTGGGGTATTGGATACCGTTGAAGACCCGAGGTTCCCTTGAAGATGCGGCCGATATCGCCATGATGCAAGCCCGAACAAAAAATAGTTAGCCGTGGGCTCTAACGCCAGCCCGACGGCGGCCACCAACTGCGCCCGGTCACTCGCCGACCGCACTCTGTCACGCTGCCTGCCCACCTTTTCAGGAACCGCCTCGACGCGAAATCCATGGGTCGAATCTACCTGCTGCACAAACCCTATCAGGTGCTCTGCCAGTTCACCGATGATCGCGGTCGCGCCACCCTGGCCGACCATCTGGCGGTGCCCGGTGTCTACGCCGCCGGCCGCCTCGACTACGACTCCGAAGGCCTGCTGCTGCTCACCGACGACGGCGGCCTGATCCATCGCATCAGCGACCCCCGCCACAAGCTGGCCAAACGCTACTGGGTGCAGGTCGAGGGGGCACCCGACGACGACGCCCTGGCGGCGCTCGCCCGCGGGGTGACGCTCAAGGATGGCCCAACGCGGCCGGCCCGAGTTCGCCGTCTGGATGGCCCGCCGCCAGCGCCGCGCGACCCGCCGGTGCGCTTTCGCCGCGACATCCCCACCACCTGGCTGGAGATCGAGCTGCGCGAGGGGCGCAACCGCCAGGTACGCCGCATGACCGCCCATATCGGCTACCCGACGCTACGCCTGGTGCGAGTGGCGATCGGCCCCTGGCAGTTGGGGGAGCTGGCTCCCGGGGCGTGGCGTAGTGAACGGCTCAACCTGCCGACGGCACCCGCTCCGGGCCGCGCGCGAACGCGCCAACGCCGCTGAGCGCAGCCTCGGGGAGGGCCGCACGGGCTGTGCCGCGACGCCAGACCCGGTATGATCGTAGTCAGCCCGGTAGCGAGAGTGCGCCGTGGAAGCGTTCGAGTGGGGAGAGAAATGACATGAATCGCTGGACACCACGCGTGACCGTGGCCGTCGTGGTGGAACGCGCCGGCCGTTACCTGATGGTCGAAGAGGATCGTGGCGGTCCGTTCAGCCTCTACAACCAGCCGGCCGGCCACCTCGAGCGCGGCGAGCGGCTGGTCTCCGCCGCCGAACGCGAAGTGCGCGAGGAAGCGGCCTGGCAGGTGGCGATCACCGACTATCTCGGCCTTTATGTCCACCACACCCAGGATGGCCTCACCTTTCATAGCCATGCCTTCCTGGGCCTGCCCCTGGCGCACCTGGGTAACCCCCTCGACAAGGGTATCGTCAGCGCCCACTGGCTGACCTTCGATGAGATCGATGACCTCGAGCGCGCCCGCCGCCTGCGCAGCCCGGTGGTGATGCAGCGCCTGCGCGACGTGCGCGAGGGCCGCCGCTTTCCGCTGGATGCGATTCGCGAACGCTGACGTCAGCGCCGCCGGACTCTCGCTGCCAGATCCTCGTCGCCAAACTCACCCCGCTATGCCCGCGCCACCGGCAGCGCGGCGCACTCGATGCTGCCCCGCGCTTTCGGCTATAATCCCGGGTCATTTATTCCGCGGCCCGTGCCGGTGCCGGGGGTTGCGCCCCGCTCGCCACGGACCCTGTCGGCCAGAGATTCGCCATGACGCTTGCCACACCTCCATCCGAGACCCCCGAGGGCCCGACCGCGACCGGCGCCACCACCGTGATCGTGGGCATGTCCGGTGGCGTCGACTCCTCGGTCACCGCGCTGCGCCTGCTCGAGCAGGGTTACCGCGTCGAGGGCCTGTTCATGAAGAACTGGGACGAGGACGACGGGACCGAATACTGCACCGCGATGGCGGATCTGGCCGATGCCCAGGCGGTCTGCGACAGCCTCGGCATCAAGCTGCACACGGCCAACTTCGCTGCCGAGTACTGGGACAACGTGTTCGAGCACTTTCTCGCCGAGTATCAGGCCGGACGCACGCCCAATCCGGACATCCTGTGCAACCGAGAGATCAAGTTCAAAGTCTTCCTCGATTACGCCGAGATGCTCGGTGCCGATCTGATCGCCACCGGCCACTACGTGCGCCGGCGTCTCACTGCGGATGGCCATGCCGAGCTGCTCAAGGGCCGCGACGCCAACAAGGATCAGAGCTACTTCCTGCACGCGGTGCCAGGCGCGGCGATCGCCAAGACGCTGTTCCCGGTAGGTGAACTCGAGAAGTCCGAGGTGCGTGCCCTGGCCGAGCGCCACGGCCTGGCCACCGCACGTAAGAAGGATTCGACCGGCATCTGCTTCATCGGCGAACGCCGCTTCAGCGACTTCCTCAAGCAGTACCTGCCGGCCCAACCGGGGCGTATCGAGACCCCCGAGGGTGAAGTGGTCGGCGAGCACATGGGGCTGATGTACTACACCCTGGGCCAGCGCCGTGGCCTGGGTATCGGCGGACTCAAGGCGCACAGCGAAGATCCGTGGTTCGTCGCCGCCAAGGATCTCGCACGCAATGTGCTGGTGGTGGTCCAGGGCGAGCACCCGCTGCTCTACAGCGACACCGCCTACTGCGAACCCGCCGCCTGGATCGCCGGCGCCCCGCCCACGGCCACGCGCCTGCGCGCCAAGACCCGCTATCGCCAGCAGGACGAACCCTGCGAAGTGCAGGTGCTCGACGATGGCGGCCTGGCAGTGCACTTCGACACCCCGCAGCGCGCGGTCACCCCGGGTCAGTCGCTGGTACTCTACGCCGACGACGTGTGCCTCGGCGGTGCGGTGATCCGCGCCACTGCCACCACCGCGGCCGGCGCGGTCGAGCCCACCTCACTCACAGGGAGCGCGCGTTCGGCATGAACCCAACGCCCATCCAGTCTGCCCCCCTGGGCGCCGCCGGCCGTCAGGCGCTGGCCCTCGCCGGGGTGTTCCAGGCCGCCACGGTGGTCGATCAGCTCGCGCGCACCGGCCACTGCGACGAACGCGCCTGGAACACGCTGGTGCGCGCCACGCTCGACACCGACCCGCCCACCTTCGAGTCGATCTACGGCGGCCACCACAACAATCTGCGCCAGGGTATCGACACCCTGCTGGCGGTGATGTCGCGCCAGCAGGCGGACCCGGCGGTGATGCGCTACGGCTTCTCGATGGTGCTTTTGATGCAGAAGCTGCGCAAGAACCCGGCCATGATGCGCACCCTGGGCGAGCGCCTGGGGCGCATCCAGGGCCAGGCCGAGCACTTCGGTAACACCCACGACAACGTGATCGCCAGCCTCGGCGAGCTGTACCAGGAGACGCTCTCGACCTTCCGCTACCGCATCGTGGTACAGGGTGAGCCGAGCCTGTTGCAGAGCCCGGGCATGCCCCCGCGCATCCGCACCGCGCTGCTCGGCGGCGTGCGTTTTGCCCTGCTGTGGCACCAGCAGGGTGGCCGGCGCTGGAGCCTGATCTTCCAGCGTGGCGCGCTCAAGCGTGCCCTGCGCGAGCTCGACGGCCACTGAGCGCGGGCCGCCCGCGCCCCTTTTCGCCTTTTCCAACGCGAGCCGATCGCTCGCGCGACGCTTCGGGAACCCAAGATGATCGAACTCTCTCCTCTCACCGCCCTCTCTCCCGTCGACGGCCGCTACGCCGACAAGACCGCCGCGCTGCGCCAGCACTTCAGCGAGTTCGGTCTGATCCGCGCCCGCGTCACCGTCGAGGTACGCTGGCTCCAGCGCCTGGCCGCGCATGACGGCATCAAGGAAGTGCCGGCGCTGTCGGCCGACGCCAGTGCCTGGCTCGACGCCATCGTCGCCAACTTCAGCGTCGAAGATGCCCAGCGCATCAAGGAGATCGAGCGCACCACCAACCATGACGTCAAGGCGGTGGAATACTTCCTCAAGGAGCGGGTCGAGGACAACGCCGAACTCAACGCCGTCACCGAGTTCATCCACTTCGCCTGCACCAGTGAAGACATCAACAATCTGTCTCACGCCCTGATGTTGCGTGGCGGCCTGAAGGATGTGCTGCTGCCGGTGATGCACGAGGTCACCGACGCCATCGTCGCGCTGGCCCACAAGCATGCCGACCAGCCGATGCTCTCGCGCACCCACGGCCAGACAGCGAGCCCCACGACCCTGGGCAAGGAAATGGCCAACGTCGCCGCGCGTCTGCGTCGCCAGCTCCAGCAGATCGAAGCCGTCGAGCTGTTGGGCAAGATCAATGGCGCCGTGGGCAACTACAACGCTCACCTGGCGACCTACCCGAACATCGACTGGGCGGCCAATGCGGAGACCTTCGTCGCCGAACTGGGGCTGACCTTCAACCCCTACACCACCCAGATCGAGCCCCACGACTACATCGCCGAGCTGTTCGACGCGGTGTGTCGTTTCAACACCATCCTGATCGACTTCGATCGCGACGTCTGGGGCTACATCTCGCTGGGCTACTTCAAGCAGCGCACGGTGGCCGGCGAAATCGGCTCATCGACCATGCCCCACAAGGTCAACCCGATCGATTTCGAGAACTCCGAGGGCAACCTGGGGATCGCCAACGCCGTGCTGACGCACCTGGCCCAGAAGCTGCCGATTTCCCGCTGGCAGCGCGACCTGACCGACTCCACCGTGCTGCGTAACCTCGGCACCGGCCTGGCACAAGGCCTGATCGCCTACCAGGCGACGCTCAAGGGCATCAGCAAGCTCGAAGCCAACCCGGAACGCATCGACGCCGACCTGGACAACAGCTGGGAAGTGCTGGCCGAGCCCATCCAGACCGTGATGCGCCGCTACGGCATCGAAAAGCCCTACGAAAAGCTCAAGGAACTGACCCGCGGCAAGCGTATCGACCAGGCAGGCTTCGCCGCCTTCATCGACACCCTGGCGCTGCCGGACGAAGTCAAGCGTGAGCTCAAGGCGCTGACCCCGGGCACCTATACCGGCAACGCCGCCGCCCAGGCCAAGGCGCTGGACGCCTGAGCGCGCCCGCCCCACCGCAGGAGGATGCCATGACCGCCGCCAACACCCCGCGCACGCTGCTGGGCGGCCTGACGCCCGCCCAGTTCCTGGGCCGCCACTGGCAGAAGTCGCCGCTGCTGATTCGCGGCGCACTGCCCGACTTCGTCTCGCCCCTGGACCCGGACGACCTCGCCGGCCTGGCCTGCGAACCCGAGGTCGAGTCGCGCCTGGTCGAGGAGCGGGGCCCGGACAAGGCGTGGCAGGTGAGCCAAGGCCCGTTCGACGACGCCACCTTCGCGCGCCTGCCCGAGAGCGGCTGGTCACTGCTGGTGCAGGCAGTCGACCACTACGTGCCCGAGGTCGCCGCACTGCTCGCCCAGTTCGACTTCCTGCCGCAATGGCGGCTCGACGACATCATGGTCAGCTACGCCCCTAGCGGCGGCAGCGTCGGCCCGCATGTCGACCAGTACGATGTCTTCCTGCTGCAGGCCAGCGGACGACGCCACTGGCAGCTGGGCGGCAAGCCCGGCGACGACGCGCCGCTGATCGCCGGGATCGATCTGCGCATTCTCGACACCTTCGAGGTCCAGCCCGATCAGGACTGGGTCCTGGAACCCGGCGACATGCTCTACCTGCCACCGGGCGTGGCCCATCACGGGGTCAGCGCCTCGGATGACTGCATGACCTTCTCGATCGGCTTTCGCGCACCCTCGGTCGACGAGACAGTCACTGCCTTCGCCGACTACATCGGCGAGCAGCTCGGGGATTCCCAGCGCTACACCGATGCCGATCTGCAGCCGCCGCAGCACCCCGGCGAGCTGGACGACGCCGCGGTGGAACGCGTGCGCGCGCTGCTGCTGGCCGCCATCGATCGCCCGGATCAGATGGCGCAATGGTTCGGTCGCGCCATGACCCAGCCCAAGTATCTCGATCAGCTGGTACCCAGCGACAACCCCAGCGATCCGGCCGAGGTGACGGCAGCACTGGCCGCCGGCGAACGTCTGCTGCATAGCCCCGGGTCACGCTTCGCCTGGCGGGGGCAGACGCCGACCCGGGCGACGCTGTTCGCCGACGGCGACGCCCTCGAGTGCGATCCGGCGCTGGCGCAACGCCTGTGCGAGGCCGAGCCCCTGGGCCAGGAGAGCCTGGACCATCCCGAGGCGGCCGTCGTGCTGGCCGCGCTGCTCGACGCCGGCAGCCTGTGCTGGGACGAGGATGAGGAAGACGACGAGGATGCGTGAGCGTGCAGCGGCGGCAAGTTCGTCGCAGGCCGCCTACACTGAGTCGGGCCGGCCGCGGCAGAAATGCTGGACGAGTTCGGAAACACTGTTTTAATATTCTTGGCACAACGCCTTGTTGCTAGGTTCAGGAGGAGTGAACATGAAGAAACTGCTTATCCCCGCGCTGGCCATGAGCGTGCTGGCGCTGGCCGGCTGCGCCAACAACTCGACCTACTCGGGCGACGTCTACCGCGGCAATCAAGCCGAGACCGCACAGTCGGTCAGCTACGGCACCATTCAGTCGGTGCGCCCGGTGCAGATCCAGGGCGGTAACGGCGAGAGCGTCCTGGGTAGCCTGGGCGGCGCGGTGATCGGCGGGCTCCTCGGCAATCAGGTGGGTGGCGGCTCCGGCAAGACGCTGGCCACCGCCGCGGGTGCGATCGGCGGCACCATCGCCGGCAGCAAGGTCCAGCAGGCGACCGATCGCGTCGACGCCTACGAGCTGGAGATCCGCCAGGACAGCGGTCAGAACGTGGTGGTCGTGCAGAAGGCCGATCGCAACTGGCAGGTCGGCCAACGTGTGCGCCTGATCGCCAGCGGCTCAAGCGTCAGCGTCGCCCCCTACTGACGCCTGTCGGCGCCCACCCTGCGCCGATTGCAGGTCCGCAGTCACGAAACGGTGCCCTACGGGGCACCGTTTCTGCGTTCTGCCTCCCGATCGCCACGCATCGTTAGCCTGATACTATTTTCGCCTGTCGCCCGCACTTTACATACGCTATCGTATGTTCTGTGGTTAAGACTCTTAAGGGAATGACAGGGACATGAAGGGACGCATACTGACCACGGCCGGCCTGGCTGCCGCCGCGGCGCTGCTGTCGGGTACCGCCACTGCCGATGGCCTGCTCACACTCAAAGCGGAAAACGACCTGTTCGCCAGCGGCGGCGACGGTCACTACACCAACGGCCTCGAGATCGGCTGGTCCTTCGCGCCGAGTGCCGGCCACTGGACGCGCCAGCTCGCCGATATCCTGCCGGGGTGGAGCGGCGCCACGCTGGACGGCGCCGCCTATCGCTTCGGCCAGCAGATCTACACCCCCGAGGACATCGACCAGCGCAGCCTGGTCGAAGACGACCGCCCGTATGCCGGCGTCCTCTATGCCGGACTCTCACTGTTCGACGAATCGCGCACACCCGGCTGGCGCCGCTCCAGCGGCCTGTTCTTCGACGCCGGCCTGGTCGGCCCCGGCTCGGGTGCGCGTACGGTGCAGAAGAACTTCCACCACTGGATCGGCAGCGACGAACCCGAGGGCTGGCACAACCAGCTCCACAACGAGCCCTTCGTCAACGTGGCCTACGAGACTGCCTGGTGGAAGACCGCCCGCCTTGGCGGCCTGGAAACCGAATTCGGCCCCTCGGTGGGCTTCGCCGTGGGCAATCTCTACACCTACGCCGCCAGCGGCCTGGGCCTACGCCTGGGCGAGGGGCTCGACCAGAGCTTCGGCGTGCCGGCGGTGGCACCGTCACAGGGCAGTCGGGTCTACTTCCGCGAGAACAGCGGCTTCAACTGGTATCTCTTCGCCAATCTCGAAGGCCGGCTCATGGCCCACAATATGCTGCTCGACGGCAATACCTTCGAGGATAGCCACTCGGTGGATCGTCGCCCTTGGGTCGGCGACGCCCAGCTCGGCCTGGCGCTGTCCTGGGACCGCTGGCAGCTCTCCTACAGCGCTGTGTGGCGCACCAAGGAGTTCGACGAGCAGGATGGCGGCGACCGATTCGGCTCGCTCACTCTCTCCACCTGGCTCTGAGCCCGGCGACTCCCAAGCCTGAAGCAAGACGGGCGCTGTGCTCGCGACAGCGCCCGTCGTCACTCTGGCTGGTGGTATCGCCGAAATACTGCTCAGTGCAGCTTGGCCTTGCGCAGCGCCCAGCAGGCCAAACGCTTGCCGACCCACACCAGTAGCGCCAGCAGAATCAGCGTCAGCAGCATCGAGATCGGCTTGACGATGAACGTCGCCCCGAGAATTGCCAACGCCACCGACACCATCCAGCGATCCTGCGCCGGATCCCCTCTGAGCTGCGCCGGCAGCCAGCGCTCAGCCGCGCCCCCCAGTGCCCCCTCCCACGCCTTGAGCGCCAGGAACAGCAGCACGGCAAAGGCGACGAGCCATACGATAAACACGGTCATGCAACACCTCTCCTCACCCCAGAGATCACGATATCAATGCCTTCCGCAGGGTACTCACAGCCTCGATCCGGCGCAACTGCCGGTGAATGCCGGGCGAGAGGCATGGTTTTCGCCCATGACAGCCGCTCACCACCTGACACGGAAGCCATGGCACGTTACGATATTGGAGACATGCACAAACGCAAAGGTTCCCAGATGCAGATTGCCCAGAACTCCGTGGTCGCTTTTCACTATACCCTGACCAACGACGCGGGCGAGGTCCTGGACAGCTCGGAAGGCCGCGATCCGCTGACCTATCTTCACGGCGCGGGCAACATCATCCCGGGGCTGGAGAAGCAGCTCGAAGGCCGTACCAATGGTGACAAGCTCACGGTCGCCGTCGAGCCGAACGAAGGCTACGGTGAAGTGCAGCCGGCACTGGTACAGGAAGTGCCGCGCGATGCCTTCCAGGGCGTCGAGGAAGTCCAGCCGGGCATGCAGTTCCAGGCCCAGACCCAGGAAGGCCCGCTGATGGTCACCGTGACCAAGGTCGAAGGCGACACCGTCACCGTCGACGGCAACCACCCGCTGGCCGGCGAGAAGCTCAACTTCGACGTCGAGATCACCGAGGTGCGTGAAGCGACCGAAGACGAAGTCTCCCACGGTCACGTCCACGGTGAAGGCGGCCACGAGCACTGAGTCGCACACCGCGGCGCTCCGCTCTCGCGGGCGCAACGAAAAAGGGCAGCCTATCGGCTGCCCTTTTTTTGTCTGCGTTCATCGCGACTGGTTTTGTCTGCGTCCATCGTGGCGCGTGACTGTACGTACGAGGCGCGCCTGGCGCAGTACGTAAGCTGTCGCGTCACACCTCAGCCCTCGCTGGCCAGGACCACCCGCTGCGCCAGCTGGGTGCGCTCCATCGGGCGCCGCGCCTGCCAGTAGTAGCGTCCCCAGTAGACATTGTCGAGCCGCGACAGTTTGACACCCTGCGAGGTCGAGGCGTGCAGGAAGTAGCCATCGCCGACATAGACACCGACATGGTTGTAGGGCCCCGGCGGGCGAAAGAAGACCAGATCGCCGGCCTTGAGATCGCTGCGCGAGACGCGGCTGCCCTCCTGAACCTGCTCTTCGGTGGTGCGCGGCAGCTCGAGCGAGAAGGCCTCGGTGAACACATGCTGCATCAGCGCCGAGCAGTCGATGCCGTGACGGCCATTGCCGCCGAGTGCATAGGGGGTGCCGACCCAGCGCTGGTGCTCATCGAGCAGCGCTTCGCGAATGATGGTAGGCGAGACGGGGGAAGGCTGGCGGTAGTCACGCACCTGGCGTGCCTGCTGATGCGTCCGGGGAGGTGATGCCGCCGGCGTCTGCTGGGCGGCGACGAAGCGCGACTTGGCCACCGGAAGCGCGTACTGCGCGTGAACCTGTTGTTGTTGTGCGGGGGTCGAACAGCCACTCACGACAAAGGCGATGGCCAACCCCAGGGCCGTGCGTTTGAGCATTCAGCGCAACCTCATTCACCGGTGAGCCACCACGGGCATGCCTCGATACACGCCGCGGGCGTCTCACGACCGGGCAAGCGCCATCGGGCGAATTGAGTCGCTGTGGTGGTGACACCGGTGGGGGTATCACCGCCAAAGCGGCCAGTATTCGGCTCGAATCATCGACAGTCAGGATCAAAAAAACCACGCACCGTCTGGCCGACGGGCGTAGCACATCGCGGATGATATGTCATCGATAGGGCTTTGACGAGCCCTATCGTGATGAAAGCAAGATTCGCTCGCAGCGACGCGCTCAATGCAGCCGGTGCGGCCCACCTACCAGCACGTCGACGTGCAACGGCGTCGAGTGACGCCCCGGACGACCAGGGAAGTCGAGACTCGCCCAGCTGCCGGCGAGCAGCGGCGAGGCGCCGAGCCAGGCATTCAACGCTTCACGGAAGCGGCGCAGGAAATCGTCGCGCTCTGGAGTGTCGTCCATGAAGAAGCCGAAACCGCTGTAGAGCCCTTCAGCGTAGGCCTGCCAGCTGCTGTAGTGGCGCTCGGCGAGGCGCCCCGCCGCCTCGAGATAGCGCGTCAGCGTGGCATCGTCGAGCCAGTCGAGCTGGCGCCCGGCGAGACTCAGATCGACCAGCTGGGCGATATCCCAGGCGGTCATGTCTTCGTCGTTGCAGCCGCAGGCGTTGTCGCGCACATGGCGTAGCCGCAGCAGATGCACCCGCTCCTCCTCGCCGCAGTCACCGGACTCGAGAATCGCGATCTCCTCGGCCAGCCGGCGCCGATTGAGGGTATAGGGGGCGTAGTTGATCTGATACTCCTGACGATCCCCCGCCTCGAGCAGGAAATCGAGAAACTCGGTGAGTCCCACGGCCCCCTGCAGTGCGTACTGGTGCTCAAGCCACTCCTGCAGCGCGCGCCGATCCTCCGCCGCCAGCGGCAGCGGCCACTGCCACGCCGCTTCGTTGAGCGGACCGGCCAGGGAGATCGCCGTGAACTGTTCGAGACTCGGGCGCGGCCCCGGCTCCTGCCACTGGCTATCGAAGACTGGGGTCAGCCAGTGAAAGCGCGAGCCCGGATCGCGCAAGTGCCAGGCGATATCATCGCCCAGCCCGGTCTCCTCCGGCGCTTCCTCGGGGCTGAGCAGCGTCTCCCACGTCAGCCACGCCGCGAGCAGCGTCTGCGGCGTGGCATAGAAACGCCCGAGCACGCCGGCCAGCGAGCGCGCTTGCGCCTGTAGCTCGGCCAGCGCATAGCGCTCGCTGTCCGCTGCCATGAGCAGATAGAAAGCGTACTTCTCGGCCATGAAGATGGTCGCGGCATGGTCAGCGCACGCCTTCAACGCCTGACGCCGCTCGCCCGCCACGCGACCGCTGCCTGCCGCGCCGGGGTGACGCGCATCCGCCGCCAACTGGTTGAGATGATGCGCCTGAGCCGGCATCCAGTAGCGCGCCAGCGCCATCAGAGGTTCGTCCCGGCGCAGCGTCAGCACCTCGTTGAGATAGCGCTCGGCATCCTCACGCCGCGCCGGTGCCAGCGGCTCGCCGAGCTGCTGGCGGGTCGCCAGATCCGGCTCCCGCACCGCCGCCAGCGCCAGCACCCAGGCATCGGCCGAGGCGTGACGCTCACGCACCACGCGCCGCGCCTGCTGGCGACGGCCATCGTCGAGGCTGTGTGCCAGCGGCATCTGCCAAGGGCTGCCGGTCATCCCCAGCAGACGGCCCCAATCGGCGTCGAAGTCAGCGCACAGATCACGCCCCTCGAACAGGCTACGGCCACGCTGATAGGCGTGAGCCATGGCGGGCCAGTCGGCGTAGCGCTGCTGCAGCAGATCCAGGCCGTGGGCGGCGAAGGTTTCGGCCTCCTGCGCCGACAGCCAGCCCGCGCCGAAGCCGAGATAAGCCTGATCGATCAGCCGCAGCCAATCCCAGGCCGCCCACTCGAGCGGCTCCGCGCGGGCCAGGAAGGCGACCAGTACCTGGCCGTACTCGCGCTGTTCGCCGAGCGAGGCGAGCCAGGTCTCGGCTTCCACCGGGCCCTCACGCCCAAGGCGGGCGGCATCCATCTCCCAACCGTAACGATAACCCTGGCGCGCCAGCCACTCGAGACCCGCGAGCAGCGCATCGCGCCCGGCGATATCGAGCTCTTCACGCAGCAGACGCTGCCATCCCAGGCGCTCGTCGGGGTCGGGGGTGAACGGCCAGCACAGCACCGGGGCGAAGGTCGCGCGCGCACCCCACAGCTGATCGGCCCACAGCGACTCGGGCTCCGCTTGCGCCGCTTCCAGCTGACGCCCCAGCGCCTGCCAGTCGACCCCACGACCCTGGCGTTCGCGCTTGGCCAGCGCGCGCCCGGCAGCATCCAGCAGCGGATCGCTCCACGGCGCCAGCGCCGCGCGCCAGCGGGTCAGCGAGGGGTAAGAAGCGACGATCTCCGCCGCCAGCCAGGTGAGCCAAGCGGCCTGGCGCTCGCCCTCGAGCCACCCTGCCGCACCGCCCAGCGCCAGCAGTTCGAGCGCCGCCAGACGCGACAGCGGAGGCTGCTGCCCATCGACCGTGCTCTCCCACAGCCGCCAGGCGAACTCGTCGCGATCCGTGATCGCCAGCGTCTGCAGGCGCTCACGCGCCTGCACCGGCGACAGCGCCTGGCGGGGATCGGCGCCCCCGGGCCAACCGCAGAGTGTCAGCTGCTGAGCCCACCACTGGACGAGAAGTTCGCGCAAAGAGAGACCTCGTGAAACGCCGAAGACAGGACGCCCGCCGGAAGATCGAGAAGACCGCCACGGACGCGGCGGCACAGTATACCGGAAAGCGAACGCCCCGCCGACCGCCAGGTCGCCGGGGCATCGCGCGGGTCGCCAAATCAGCTCATCTTGTCGACATGCGTGCGCGGCGTCTTGTGCAGCAGATGGCGCAGCAGCCAACGCCGAACCCGGACCACGAACTGCTCCTGGAACACGATACAGAACAGCACCGTGAGCAGCAGAAAGACCGGATAGAGCCACAGGTGAACTTCGCCGGCTGCGGCCAGACAGCCGCGGAAGTCGCTCAGGCACAGCCCCGGATCACCCGAGAGCACCCGTTCAACCCGTGAGAACACCGCGTAAAGCGGCACGTGCAGGGCAAACATCGGCAGCGAGGCACCACCCAGACGCGAGGCTAGGCGCTTGACCCGCCGGCTCCTGGGCTCACCCCACTGCGCGGCCACATAGACCAGCGTCAGCTGCGCCGGCAGCAGCAGCCCATCGTGCAGCAGGTAGTACCAGGCGTGCCCGCGCCCGAGCAGGAACAGCGCCGCCGCAATGCTGGCGGCAACACCGAGCAACGCCAACAGCTGCCGGCTCGGCGACATCGAGCGCCCGGCGTCCCGCTGCTGGGCATAGAAGGTATAGAGCAGAATGCCGGCAGCGAACTCCGGCAGCCGGATCAGCGGATTACGGTGCAGAATGCCGGTCTCCGGCACGCCGTAATGGGTGGTGAAGACCACGATCAGCGGAGGAATCAGATAGATCAGATTGACCCATAGCATGGCGCGCCGCGGATGCAGCACCCGACGCAGGCGCGGCGCCAGCCACGGAAAGGTCAGATAGAAGAAGAACAGCGCCGAGATCGACCAGGAGGGCGGATTGAAGGTCAGATAGAGCGGGTTCCAGGCGTGCAGCAAGGTCAGGTTGAGCAGCAGGTTGATGCCCGTTTCCAGCGGCGACATAGTGTGGTTGAGGCTTTTCCAGTCGAGCTGGCCGATGTCATTGTTGACGTCGTAGACCACGAAGCGCAGCGAGATGTCACTGTCACCCGGGGCAATAGCGAGATAGCCGACCAGCGCCGACACGCTCATCGCCAGAATCAACGAGCCGATATGAATCGGATAGAGATTCGAGAAGCGCTTGAGCAGAAAGCTCTTGACCGGCTCGCGCATGCGATGCGCGTCGTCGAGATAGACGTGGGTCAGCAGAAATCCCGAGAGCACGAAGAACGCGCTGGTCGAGAAGAAGCCGATATCGGTCACATAGTGCGACCAGCTGCTGATCGAGGGATAGGTGTGCAGCGTATGGAAGATGACGATATACAGGCCGAGAAAGAAGCGCAGCCACTCCAGGCCGATGAAACGCTCCTTCTGGCCGGCGCTTTGCGTGCCGGACACGGCGGTCTTTGAATCAGGCATTCCTTGCAGATCTCTGGCCGTCGAAAGGCCTCATTCTACCCGATTCGCACCGCCGGGCACGCCTCATGGTGCGGCATACCCAGCGCAAGGCGCCAGACCCGGTCAGAACGCCGTTATTCGAGCGCTTCTTCCGGGCCTGTCATCTGCTCGGCGCTAGGCCTTCTTGATCTTGGCCACCACCCACAAAAGGATGATGGCACCGATCGTGGCCACCACCAGCGAGCCGATCAGCCCGTTGGAAGAGAGCCCCAGCAGACTGAAGATGAAGCCACCGATCACGGCGCCGACGATACCCACGCCGATATTGCCGAGGATGCCGAAGCCACCGCCGCGCATCACCTTACCCGCGATCCAGCCGGCGATACCCCCGATGATCAGCCACAAGATAAAGCCCATAGAGTCACTCCTTGATTCCGATGAGGGGTGTCGAGGCGGTGCTTGCCGCCGTCGACTCAAGGATAGACACCCAGGGCGCAATCTTCACGGCCGCGACCGACCATAAACGCGATGGGCCGACGATCGTCGGCCCATCCTGGCGTTCGCCACACAGTGGCAGCTCAACCGAACACCGGCACCCGGGTCGACTCGCGCGACGGCATGCCGGATTCGAACCACTCCCGGTGCGCCTGCGTATCGCTCCACACACGGAAGTGCAGCTGCGACATCATCACCGGGTCGTCGAG
>JNVT01000071.1 GCA_000737985.1 Gammaproteobacteria bacterium MFB021
AGGAGGAGTGCATCTGGCAGCATCGGTTCGAGTCGCTGGGCCAAGCCAGATCGGTGATCAGCCGATGGATGCGCTACTACAACGATGAACGGCCGCATCAGTCTCTGGGCTATGTGGCTCCCCGAGCACACCCCGCACTAGTCGCGTAGGGTGTGCAGAAAACAGGGGGGCATTACAATGCCCCACATGCTTATGTGGAGCATATGATGCTCAAGTTAAAAATTGGAAAGATAGTCAGCGTAGCTCTTTAGTGTCTTGTTGATGGCGGTATCAGTTGATATCAGAGACTCCTGAAGGCATTCGCGCAGGGCAAGACCGACGCTTTCGCTCACCTCAGGATTTTTGTTGTAAATTTCATCGATTGTCTTGCCTTCGTAAATTAGAATATTTTCGCCATCCACAAGAAGTTCTTGTGTGCGTTGGTTGATGTTGGAAATTACTGCGCAACCTGCGGCTCCGGCCGTGCGTAGACGTTCATGTAATAAGTCATGATATGTTGGGAAGACGCTCAGCACGTAACGAGCCCGAGCGTAGAGTCCTTTGAGCTGATCAAATGGCTGTGCGCCGATGAACTGCCAGTGAGCAGTTATATTGTGCCCCACACAAGATTCAATCAGGCTTCTCTCTCTTTCACTGGCAAGAACGACAATGTTTATGTCGGTCTGGGTATTGGCGAGGAATCGTAGTGCTTCTCGCCGCTTATTTCCTCTGATTACATTGTCAATTTGGCCTAGCAGATGGATCAACTTGTGATCTTCTGGGCGCCAAGGAAACTCTACGCTCCAAGAGTACCCAAAAATTTTCTGATATATCTCTCGAAATATCGATAGCAGAGACTGCGAGAAGTCGGAAAATCTCTCCATGACCGCTTCCACGAGCCTGACATAGTTAGCGCCATAGTTTTTTGCTGTCTCTAGCAATTGATCATGATTTTCCTCTGCCTGAACAGCATAGGCAAAATTCATAGGTACCAGAATGTCTATGTCGCGCTGATGGTGGGGGCGCTCGCAGCCTGGGTATTCCTGACTTGCGGATTCCAGGCGTTCACGATTGATGAACTGTAGATCGGGGCGTAAGAATGAGAGCTCCTCTCCTAGAGAGCCGCGTGCCAAGAACAGTCCCTTAGAAAATGCGTTCTGTACTCTGTCTAGCATGAAATCGGCGTAGGGATGATCACTTATGGTTCCGATGATTGGACATTCAAAAGTTTGGAATAAATTGGATTTTCCGTAGCCGCTGGCACTGATTGATGTATCGTAAAAACGGTTTCCACCTAGCATTACATGGGTTCTTGAAGCGGCGATTTCGATCAATGTTTTTGGAGTGGCTTCATTAGAAGCCAGCCATCGAACTTTGCAACCACCGGTCTCTAAAATGCGGTAAATATTGTAAAGTCCGCTGCGAATCAAGCCATGATTAGCCGCGTTGCCCGTATCGACAAAACATACTGTTTTACCGGAAAGGCTTCTCTTTAATTTATCAACCACGGCGATGCGCGAATCGCCGAACTCCGCTGTCTCAACCTGCAAGGGTGTAGGTATGTTGCAGGCGGGTGGCTGCACCCAAACGTGATTAACAAGATAGCTATTAGCCAAGCTATAATTAACTTGCTTTAGCAAGCTGCCGCTCGCATCCTTGAATCCATAGATGACGTGCAGCAGGAAAGCCAGCTTGATTCGCTGGCTATCGCTCAGGCTGGTCATGCGCGTCTGGTCGGGTAGCAACAGCGCCTGGGCGGACCATAGTTCGGAGGCGATCGCGTCAGCGGGGATCTCATCCATGAGCAGCGCGCTGCGATGCTGCTGATCGTGCAGGTGATAGAGGCGGAAGCCGTGCTCCCTGGCCCAGCGCTGAACCTCGCCGAGATCGGGCTGGCGCTCGTGGGTCGGCTGGAAGGCGATCTTGACCTGAATCAGGAGCGCCGCGGCCAGCGACTGACTGCCATGGCTCAGAATGTCGGCAGCATCGCTGGCGTCGTCCAGCAGCAGCCAGTCCAGGGCCGGTAGACCTTCGATACTGTCCAGAGCCAGAGTGTCGAAGGCGGTTGGCTTGGTCGCTACCTGCGCTTGCTGTTCACTCCGGCTATCACCGTGGAGGGAACTCGGCAAGTTGGGGCTCGGCGTGAACAGTGTGGCCGGTGAGCCCGTGCCGAGGCCGTGGCCGGCATAGTAATGTACGCGCTCGGCACGGCTCATGGGGTGATGGGCCGCGGCCCCTGACGGATCGAACACGATCAATTCTAGACGTTCGTCTCGCAGCAGTTTTTCGACGTTCTTATCGTTGAGTAGCTGGCCACCGTTGTCGATCGCGATGATCGGCTCCTCGAGCGGCCAGCCGAAGCCGTTATCCGTCTCGAGCGTTGGCGGGCGGGGCACTTCCACCGGCCCGTCGCGATCCTCGAAATAAGCACGTCCATGGCCGTCGAAGGTGAGGGCGGCCGGCTTCGCGCTTTCGCAATAGCGCTGCCAGACAGCCCTCAGTGCCTTGCGCAGATGGCGACCGAACTTGGGCGCGTCACAGATCGGAGAGTGTTCGAGGTAGGTTCTCAGCGCCGCGCGGATCACCGCCAGGCTCGGCAGGTCGGATGCGAGTTCGATCACTCGTTCGCGGAACGTTTCCCAGCTGTCCGTGACCAGTTCCGGCATGCCGGTATTCGACAAGTGCGTGGCGCTGTGCCGTCCGGCGAAGGTCGGCCCGACATGCGTGACTACGGGGACGCCCATCAGCAGGGCTTCACAGGTCGTCAATCCACCTGAGTAGGGCCAAGTATCCAGCGCGATATCTACGCGGTTGTAACTTTCGAGTAGCTCCTTGTGGTCGGAGGGGCCTTCTAGCGTTACTCGGTCTCTGTTGATGCCGTGACGCTCAAGGGTCGAAATCACTCGCTCGCAGACTCTATGGCTGCTGTATTGTCCACCCTTCATAAAAAGGCGGCTGCCGGATACCCGATGCATCACCTTTGCCCATTCGGCCAGCAATACATCGTTGACCTTGGCAGGGTTGTTGAAGCAGCCGAAGGTTACGTAACCGTTGCTGATGGCTGGCAGCGATGTGATCGCGGGGGTATAGGCGGGCGGCGTATAGCAGATGTAGTCGTTGGGCAGGCGGATCAGCTTCTCGGTATAGAGGTGATCTACCCCGGGCGGCGTTTCATGAGAGTCGCTCAAGAAATAGTCGAATGCCTCGATACCCATGCTGCTGATCTGTGAACCGACCCATTTAACGATGATCGGCGCTGGCTTCATATCGATGACGGGTAACCGGCTCTGAGCGCCGTGGCCGGCCATGTCGATCAGAATATCTATATCGTCGGCAAAAATTCTATCGGCAAGCTGTTGGTGATCCATGTGATAGCAGGGTATCCAGTGACAAACCTGTTTGATTTTCTCTGCAATCGGATCGTGGGAGTCGTTGTCGGTGTACGCGTAAAGTTCGATATCGCTGGGCAAATTCGCTAGCGCGCTACTGCTCATCCAGCCGACAGGGTGAGAGCGAAAATTGCTCGAAAGAAGACCTACCTTGAGATTGCGCGACAGGGTGAGGTCCTTGCCGTCATGTGAGAACTGGGTGTCAGGTTTGAACCTATCGCGCCAGGCTCTGGATTTCTCGAGAATATCCGTGGCGGATGCCGCAGGATCGTAATGGTCGTTGATCAGATCGTTGGAATAAGCGGTATAGTACTGCTGGCTCAGCCGGAGGGCCTCGCCATAATAATGCCGCGCGCTCTCGAAGTCGGCCATATCCTTGTGATAATTGCCGAGCGTGTTGAGCACCTCGGGGTTTTCTGGCTGGAGCGACTGCAGTTTCTCCAGCATTTCCAGACCTTCTCGAAACCGAAATCGCTCCGAAGCAATGGTAATGCGTATGGTCAGTATTTCAGCAGCGGGGTGCCCAGCCTTTTCGGCCTCGACCAAGCTTTCTTCCGCGAGGTCATAATCACCACTATTGTAGAGCATGGTTGCCATATTGAAATGTGCCTGGGCGGCTTGGTCGTCCAATTCCAGGCCGAGGCGCTGCAATTCCAATGCTTGCTGCTTTTGCCCCTGGCTGAAGTATGCTCGCGACAGCGCCATCAGCACCAATGGATCGTCGGGAGTCAGCGCCTTAGCTCTCTCCAAGGAGGCGGTCGCGGCCGCAACGTCGCCGAGATAGAGCTGAGAATTCCCCAGCGCTTTCCAGCCGAAGGCATCCTGCGGGAAGCGCCTTGTCAGGCTTAAGGCATCTTTCTTGGCTTGCTGATAGTCACCGCGCCGATAGAGGTCCATGAAGCGCTTTTGTAGTGGGGCGGGGACGTTTTGGCTATGACTCATGAGCAGCAAAGCTCCGACAGAAGGTGAGAAGTCTTTCAAGCTTCTCATGTCTCGAGCAGTGCGAAGCGGCGAATAGTTGGCCTTGGTGGTGCCATTCTCGGTCGCGGGCTCTGGTGTGGCGTATAGGCAACGAAAAAGGCCGGCAAGATGCCGGCCTTCCATCACTCATCACTCCCTGGGGAGGGATTAACGCAGCAGCGAGAGAACCGTCTGCGGGGTCTGGTTCGCCTGGGACAGAACCGAGGTGCCAGCCTGCTGCAGGATCTGCGCGCGGGTCATGTTCGACACTTCGGTAGCGTAGTCGGCATCTTCGATGCGCGAACGAGCTGCCGACAGGTTGGTCGAGGTGGTGGTGATGTTGTCGATAGCGGTTTCGAAACGGTTCTGGACCGCACCGAGGTTGCTGCGCTCGCTGTCGACGTTGTTGAGCTTGTTGTCGAGAATGGCAAGCGCGTCGTCCGAGAGTACATCGAAGCCGGAGGTCTGGACGGTACGCGCGGAGCCGTTGACGGTAGTCTGGGTAACAGCGGTTGCACCGTCGGTTGTGTACATGTTCCAGCCACTACCAGAGCTAGCCGTACCGGATGCTTGTGCGCCACCGATGTTGATGCTGATGGTTTCGCCGTCGTTCGCACCGACCTGGATGCTGAACGAGGTTCCGGTTGTGCTGGCTGCCTCGAAGACGTTGGTACCGTTGAAGGTAGTCTGTTTGGTGACGCGGTTGATCTCTTCCAGACGCTGGTTGACTTCCTTCTGGATGGAGTCGATGTCGTCGGCGCTGTTGGTGCCGTTCTGAGCCTGAACGGTCAGCTCACGGATGCGCTGCAGGTTGTCGTTGACCTGGTCAAGGGCGCCTTCGGCAGTCTGCGACAGCGAGATACCGTCGTTGGCGTTACGGCTAGCCTGGTTCAGACCGGTGATCTGGCTGCTCATGCGGTTGGCGATGGCCTGACCGGCGGCGTCGTCCTTGGCACTGTTGATACGCAGGCCGGAGGAGAGACGCTCCATGGCGGTCGAGAGCTGGCTCTGCGACTTGTTCAGGTTGTTCTGACCGATCAGCGCGGTGATGTTGGTATTGATAACTGCCATTGTCGTATTCCTTTCTCATAGTGAGAGGGCGATTTGGGCCTGATCCGCAGAACGTCGAATGGCTGTCGGATCCTGCTGCAACGGCCCCTTGGCCGTTGTCCCATTTATCGGCGCTACCCCGGGGAGCTTTAGAAAAAGATTTGCGGTTTTTGTGAAAAAATGTGTCGAGGCTGATGTAGAGGGTGCGTGCGGTTACTGGCCGAGGAGTGGGGCGGGTCTCCTGCGAAAACAGTCGCTTGCCCGCCTTGTGGTACGGTGGGCACAAATGCCTGCGGCCGCGTCACGAGCAGTTTCTGTAAGGGGAGGCGTGGGGAGTCGATCAGCAATGACGAAAACGCAGTTCGGCAGTGCTGGCCATTCAAACCAGGTCAAAAGACGAGAGTCATATACCGTTGTTGCGTCGACTGAGTGCCGGCGAAACGGGTATTTCTTGGAAGAGCAAATCCTGGGGGGAGCAAAGACGTCAGGCGCGGGAACTGATACCGCTGAAGTTCTTGGGCTTGGCCTGGCCGTTGCGGCCGTAGACGCTGCCACCCACGGCACGCTCGAGAAAATCGATGGCGCGCTGATTGTGTTCCATGCGCTGAGAAATGACGAAGCCGTTGAGACGGTTCATCTGCTTCAGGCGATCCGCTTGCTGGCGAATCTGCCCCCAGAGCTCGTCGGCGTCATGGCTGCTCGCCAACTGCTCGGCACCGCGAGCGCCATCCCCCAGGCCTTGGGCCTTTTGCGCTTCACGGCGCAGGTGTTCGAGCCGCTCGAGCTCGGAGAGTTGTGCTTGCTTGTGGGTCGCGAGGGCGTTGAGAACTTCGCCGTCGGCGCGGCCCTCCTTCAGGCACTCCCGTTCTGCCGTCAGCGTCTCCAGAAGCTGTTCGAGCTGATGCAGCTGTTCGGTGAGCAGGTCTGTGACGTTCATCTAAGGCTCTCGAGAAGGGTGTGCCAAATGGGGCGGCTGACCGTTCAGCCGCGCTCGTCGAGCATGTCGCGCACGCTCTGGATCAGGCCGTCGGCGATCTTGCCGGTATCGAGCTGCAGCGAGCCATCGGCGATAGCCTGACGGATCTCCGCCACCCGGGCGGTATCGATGTCGCCGCTAGCATTCTGAGTGTCGATCTGGCTCAGCGTGGTCTTGGAACCCGCCGGCGCTGCGGCGCTCTCGGCACTCTTGGCGTTACGCTTCGGGTCGAGGGCGTCGCTCTGCGTCAGGCGCGTCAGCGAGTTGGTCTGGTCGATCTTCATGTCGTCACCTTTGGGCGATGCCCACGGTCATGTGCTTGCCGATAGGGTAGGGCCTTGGCCCGCTTGCAAGGATTATCGGCAGCCATGGCCGAAACTGAAAGCCGGCCACGCAGAGTTTTGTCAAAAAAGTTTGCAATCAGGTATGCAGATTGTGTCGCCCTAGAAGTTGACCCTTAGCTGATCGGGGCCGGTGACCTGACCCTGCAGGATCTGGTTGCCTTCGGTCTTGAGGCGAATGGTATTGCCCATGCCACCATTTTCCAGCGCTTCCACGCTGCGACTGACGCGAAACCCCGGCCCCTGGGCGACCAGTACCACGGTGTCGCCGCGCTTGACCAGCCAAGGCTGCCTCACCATGGCGTCGGTGAGAGTCGCCCCGGCAGGGATGCGCCGTGTGGCGACGTGCCCGGCCGCATCGGCCATGGCGCTGAGATAGCCGCGCTGCAGGCGGGTAATATCCGACGATTGCCATGTCAGCGCCGTGGCGTCGATGGGTTCTCCGGGCTCGAGCGAGCGAGCCGCCACCAGGTGCCTGACGCTCGCCGATACCGTTGCCTGGACGTAACGGGAACGCTCTTCCCCTTGGCAGTTGACCCCGACCGTGACGCGGCCCTGGGGTGTCCCCGGGCGCGGTAGAAACGGCTCCGGGGCCACGCAGGGGCCGAGACGGGTGGTGTTGTCGTGCACCTCCACACTGACTTGATCCCCCAGCGAGCGCGTCTGGGTGAGCAGGAAGCGCTTGACGCTGGCCGCCAAGGGGGCGGTGTCGGTGGTGTCTTGCGCCTGGGCGATCGAAGGTAGTGGCAGCAGGGCAAGCCCAAACAGCGTCAGCAGCAGCATGCCTGCGCCGGCGAGCAGTAGCCGGCGCAGGCGTGGGCGGCGCGCGAGCCAGACATCTTGTGGGTCTTCCGATCTAGACGCTGTCATGGGGTGGATCCCGCTGCAGGCTTGGTGTCGGCATCGAAAAGAACGCACCGGCGAGGCGTGGCTATCACGCCCGGCGCGTACGGTTCTTCCCATCTTGGAGAGCGATTGTAGAGCGATAGGGTAGGGGGCATCGCAGGAAATGACGCGCAATTGACGGTCTGTTTACGAGTTTACCATGCGTAACTCGCCGCTATTCTCCACCCTGTCCAAGAAAGCTGGCGATGAAAGGCCATCATGATCAGCCCCGTCACCGTCCAGCCATCATCAGGAGGTCATCGGCATGTTCGACAAGTTGGAGAGTGCGCTGCGTTACCAGCAGGAGGCACTCAATCTGCGCGCCGAGCGCCAGAAGGTGCTGGCCAACAACATAGCCAATGCCGACACCCCCAACTTCAAGGCGCGCGACTTCGACTTTCGTGCCGAGCTCGATCGGGTCATGCAGCAGGGGCGTTTGGCAGGCGAGGGCGGTCTCTCGTTGAACCGCACGTCCAGCCGGCATATCGCCGCCGAGGGGCCCCGCCTCTCGGGCGTCGATGACCTTCTTTACCGAGTGCCGGATCAGCCCAGTCTCGACGGCAACACCGTCGACATGAACCGTGAGCGTGCCGCTTTCGCCGATAACTCGGTCCGCTACCAGGCGGACGTCACCTTCGTCAGTCGCCGGATTCAGGGGCTGAAGAAGGCGATGCAACCGGAGTAAACCGATGTCGATGTTCAGTGTTTTCGAAATTTCAGGCTCGGCGCTGACGGCCAACTCCCAGCGCATGAACGTGACGGCCAGCAACCTGGCCAACGCCGACAGCGTGGCCGGGCCCGACGGCAAGCCTTATCACGCACGGCAGGTGATGTTCCAGGCGCTGGGGCAGGACGGCCGCGGCCCGGGTGGGGTGCGCGTCGACCGCGTGGTGGAAGACACCACGACGCCATTGCGCAAGGAGTATCGTCCTGGCAACCCGCTGGCGGACGATCAGGGCTACGTGTCCCTGCCCAATGTCGACCCCGTCAACGAGATGGTGGACATGATCTCGGCGTCGCGCTCCTACCAGGCCAACGTCGAGGTGATGAATACCGCCAAGACGTTGATGACCAAGACCTTAACCATCGGCGAAGGCTGAGCCCAAGGCCCAGCTTGAGGTAGTCACGGTCTCCACAGCCGAGATCGGACGCCAAGGAGAAACGGTATGTCCAGTCCAGTCATCGGCGGCAGCACGCTCGCCAATATCAATGGCACCGCGTCCCCGAGCAAGGCGACCGGCACCAGTTCCGGCAGCGAGCTCAATGATCGCTTCATGACGCTTCTGGTCACGCAGTTGAAGAATCAGGACCCGACCAATCCAATGGACAACTCGCAGATGACCGCGCAGTTGGCCCAGATCAACACGGTCAGCGGTATCAACAAGCTCAACGATAGCCTGCAGGCGATCACCGAGCAGATCGATGCCGGCAAGGCGCTGCAGGCGACCGCGCTGATCGGCAAGGGCGTCATGGTGCCCGGCGATCGGATTCTGGTCGGCAATGCCGATACCATCACGGGTGCCGTGGCCACCACGCCGGTCGGCGTCGATCTGGATCGCGCGGTCGGCGATCTACAGGTCTCCATCAAGGGCGCCAACGGGCAGGTGGTGCGTTCGTTCTCGACCGGCGCGCTGGATGCCGGCGTGCATAGCTTTACCTGGGACGGCAAGCTCGAGGATGGCTCCGCGGCCGCCAGCGACAGCACCTATACGGTGGAGATGAAAGTGTTGGATGGCGACAGCAGCACATCGCCCAAGGTTCTCAACTACGCCCTCGTCAACGGTGTGATGCAGGGTGACGACGGCGTGAAGCTGGACCTCGGTTTCAACCGCAGTCCGGTGACGCTGGGCGAAGTTCGTCAGATTCTCTGACCGGCGACGCCAGCACGCTTTTCTCGATACGCACCTCGATCGCCATCCCGGCGATCGGCCCGCAACGCTAACGCAGGGAATCGAACATGGGCTTTTCACAAGCGCTCAGCGGCATGAACGCGGCGTCGCAGCAGCTCGACGCCATCGGCAACAACATTGCCAACTCCCAGACCAAGGGCTTCAAGAGCTCTACGGTGCAGTTCGCCGACGTCTACGCCAGCAGCAGGATCGGTCTGGGGACCAGCGTGGCCGGTGTGCTGCAGGACTTCGGCAACGGTACGCTGGAGACCACTAACCGCAACCTCGACCTGGGGATCAGCGGCGACGGCTTTTTCCGCTTCCAGCAGGGCAATCAGGTCGGCTATTCGCGTAACGGACAGCTGACGATGACCACCGAAGGCTATCTGGCCAATGCCCAGGGCGGTACGCTGATGGGCTACAACGTGCGCAACTTCAACGATCCCAACGTTGCCGCGACCCTGCCGACCGGCGGCCAGCCGGAAGTGATCCAGATCCCTAGTGGTTCGATCACCGCCAAGGCGACCGCCAATGCCTCCGCCGCCATCGATCTCGATGCCAGTGGTGACACCATCACCGCCAACTTCGATGCCAACAATCCGGACACCTTCAACTACAGCACCTCGACCACGGTTTATGACTCGCTGGGCGTGTCGCACAACTTGCAGCTCTACTTCACCAAGACTGGCGAGAACCAGTGGCGTGTGAACTCTCAGGTGGCACTGGATGATGGCACTGTCGCCAACGCCGGCACCGGTACCCTGAATTTCGATCCCAACGGCCGTCTGACCAACGACCCTTCGACCCTGGCCCTGGGCTTCGACCCCAACAACGGCGCCAACAATCTGGCGTTCGACTTCGACTTCAAGGGGTCGAGTCAGACCGAGCAATCCTACGCGATCAATTCGCCCAACCAGGATGGCTATGCCGCCGGCCAGCTGGTCGGGGTGAGTATCGACAAGGATGGCACCGTCCGCGGCAGCTACTCCAACGACCAGAGCGTTGCCCTGGGTCGGGTGGTGCTCTCGGACTTTGCCAACGTCGAGGGGCTCAAGCCGATCGGTGACAACCTGTGGCAGGAGACGACCGCTTCCGGTCAGGCCGTGGTGGGTGTGGCTGGCACCGGCTCTTTTGGTGCCCTGCAGTCGGGCACGCTGGAGGCCTCCAACGTCGACCTGAGCAAGGAACTGGTCGACCTGATCATCGCCCAGCGCAACTTCCAGGCCAACTCCAACACCATCAAGACGCAGGATCAGGTGCTGCAGACCGTCGTCAACCTGCGTTGATATCAGCACCCAGCCGGCTGATCGCTGCGCGCCTGAGCGTGCAGTGACGCCGGCCCTGCCGAGGGCCTCAAGATGGACCGAATTCTCTACACTGCCGGCGGTGGTGCCAGCCAGACCATGGCGCAGCAGGCGGTGGTCAACAACAACCTGGCCAACGTGTCGACCCCGGGTTTCCGCGGCGAGCTGATGGCGATGCGCGCCGTCCCGATCGAAGGCGAGTCGCGTCTGCCCACACGTGTCGCGTCGATGATGACCACGCCGGGGTCCGACTTCACCCAAGGTAACATCAGTACCACCGGTCGCAGTCTGGATGTCGCGTTACAGGGCGATGCCTGGCTGGCGGTGCAGCCGCCCGATGGCGGAGAGGCCTACACCCGGCGCGGTGACCTTCAGGTCGATGCCACCGGGCTCTTGACCTCGCTCGGCAACCCGGTAATGGGCGACAACGGTCAGGCCATCGTGATCCCGGTCGGCGCCGATGTCACCATCGGCGCGGACGGCTCGATCAGCGTGCTCGAGCCGGGCCAGAATCCTGACTCCATCGCCCCGCTGGCCAAGCTCAAGCTGGTGGCGCCGGGTAACGAGAATCTGGTCCGGGGTGAAGACGGCCTGTTCCGCATGACTCCGCCGCCGGGGCAGCAGAACGCCAATCCGGTGCCGGCGGACGATACCCTGCGGGTGATTCCCGGTGCGCTCGAAGGCAGCAACGTGACGCCCACCGAGGCGATGATCTCGATGATCGACTCCTCCCGCCGCTACGACATGCACATGAAGATGATCGAGAGCGCGGACGAAAACGAGCAGCGTGCCAATAGCCTGCTGTCGCTGACCAGCTGAGCCCGCCTGGTGCCGAGCTCACGACTATGAGAATGCCATCATGATCAAATCACTCTGGACCGCCAAGACCGGCCTGGAAGCACAGCAGGTCAAGCTGGACGTCATTTCCAACAACCTGGCCAACGTCTCGACCAACGGCTTCAAGCGCTCGCGCGCGGTGTTCGAGGATCTGCTCTATCAGAACGTGCGTCAGCCTGGCGCTCAGTCGTCGGTCGTCGACACGCTGCCCTCCGGCATGCAGGTGGGTACCGGGGTGCGTCCGGTGGCCACCGAGCGTCTGCACACCCAGGGTGGGCTGCAGAACACCGAAAACTCGCGCGATCTGGCAATCAACGGCAAGGGTTTCTTCGCCGTACAGATGCCCGACGGTACCACCGGCTATACCCGTGACGGCAGCTTTCAGGTCGACCAGAACGGCCAGTTGGTAACCGCCGGCGGCTATCCGGTCGACCCGCCGATCACCATTCCGCAGAACGCGCTGTCGATCACCGTGGCTCAGGATGGCACGGTCTCGGTCACTCAGCCCGGGACCTCGCAGAGCAATCAGGTGGGGCAGATCATGGTCTCCACCTTCATCAACCCGACCGGTCTGCAGAGCATCGGCCAGAACCTCTATCTCGAGACCGATGCGTCGGGGCCGAGCACCAGCCTGACTCCGGGCCTGCAAGGCGCCGGTACGGTCTATCAGGGCTACGTGGAGACCTCCAATGTCAACGTGGTCGAGGAGATGGTCAGCATGATCGAGACCCAGCGCGCCTATGAGATCAACAGCAAGGCCGTAGAGACCTCCGATCAGATGCTCGCGCGTCTGAGCCAGCTGTAACCGAGGCCAAGCACTCATGGGATCTTTGCTGTTGCGCACCTGGCGGCTGCTGACCAAGGGTGGCTTTCGCAGCCACCGTATCGTGCTGCTCTGCCTGCTCGTGGGCCTGAGCGGCTGCGCTCAGATACCGCGCCACTCGGTGGTCGAGAACTCATCGCCGGTCGAGATCCCCTCGACGCCGCCGTCTCAGGCCAACGGCTCGATCTATCAGGCGCGCTTCGGCTTCCAGCCGCTGTTCGAGGATCGGCGCCCGCGTCAGGTCGGCGACATCATCACCATCGTGCTCGACGAGCAGGTGAGCGCGAGCAAGAGCTCTGCGGCCCAAGCCTCGCGCGACGGCACCATCGGCCTGACCGTCAACCAGGTGCCCAGCCCGCTTAGCGTGCTCGAGGACTACGGTACCGATGTCGAGGGCAGCAATGTCTTCAACGGATCGGGAGGCGCCAACGCCAACAATACCTTTACCGGCACCATCACGGTGACGGTCTACGATCTGCTCGCCAACGGTAATCTCAAGGTGCGGGGCGAGAAGCAGATCGCGATCAATCAGGGCACCGAGTACATCCGCTTCTCCGGGGTGGTCAACCCGCGCTCGATCAGCGGCTCCAACACCGTGCAGTCGACTCAGGTCGCTGATGCCCGTATCGAGTATGTCGGCGACGGCTATATCAACGAGGCGCAGACCATGGGTTGGTTGCAGCGTTTCTTCCTCAATATCGCGCCGTTCTGATGCTTATGACACTGCTATCCCGCTGCCGCACTCGTCTTTCTCGCTGGCTGCTTTTCGCTGCGACCTTGGCAACCACTGCCGGTGTCCAGGCCCAGCCGATCCAGGACCTGGCCAACTTCGCCGGCGTGCGCGATAACCCGCTGGTGGGCTACGGCCTGGTGGTGGGCCTCGATGGCACCGGTGACCAGACCACCCAGGCACCGTTCACCGGACAGAGTATCGTCAACCTGCTGTCGCAGCTCGGTGTGACCGTTCCGGCCGGCACCAACATGCAGCTGCGCAACGTGGCGGCGGTCATGGTGACCGCCCAGTTACCGCCGTTCTCGCGCCAGGGGCAGGAGATCGATGTCACCGTCTCCTCGGTGGGCAACGCCAACAGCCTGCGCGGCGGTACCCTGTTGATGACCCCGCTGAAAGGGGCCGACGGTCGTGTCTACGCCTTGGCCCAGGGCAACGTCTACGTCGGTGGCGTCGGCGCCCAGGCCGGAGGCAGCAGCGTGGCGATCAACCACCAGGCAGCGGGGCGCATCCCGGGTGGCGGTCTCGTCGAGCAGGAGGTGCCTGTGCGTCTGGGGGCCGCCGATGGTTCTCTAGACATGTTCCTCAAGCGCTCCGATTTCGAGAATGCGCGACGCGTGGTGACAGCGATCAATCAGGAGTTCGGCGCGCCGGTCGCCGCCGCTCTGGATGGCCGCACCGTGCGCCTTCAGTTGCCGGCGGACCCCAATGCCCGGGTCAACTTCCTGGCGCGGGTTCAGGGGGTCGATGTGACCGCCGATCGCGGGCCGGCCAAAGTGATCGTCAACTCGCGCACTGGCTCGGTGGTGCTGTCGGATACGGTAACGCTCAATCGGGCGGCGGTTGCCCACGGCAATCTCTCGGTGGTGATCGACTCCAACCCGCAGGTGAGCCAGCCCAATGCGCTCTCCGGTGGCACCACGGCGATCGTACCCAACGCCAACATCAACGTGCAGCAGGAGGGCGGTGCGTTGCAGATGGTCCAGACCAGTGCCGACCTGATGGACGTGGTCAATGCGCTGAATGCGCTGGGTGCCTCGCCCCAGGATCTGATGTCGATCCTGCAGGCGCTCAAGGCGGCCGGCTCGCTGAACGCCGAACTGGAGATCATCTGATGACCGGTAACGACCTCTCGTCGCAGTTCGCGCTGGATGTCCAGGGCATCCAGAAGCTCAAGTACAGCGCTGGGCATTCGCCTCAAGGCAGTCTGAAGGAGGCCGCCAAGCAGTTCGAAGCGGTGTTCCTGCAGATGATGCTCAAGAGCATGCGCGCAGCCACCCCCAAGTCGGATCTACTGCACAGTCAGCAGGGCGATATGTTGCAGTCGATGCAGGACCAGCAGTGGGCCCAGCAGCTGGCCGGCAAGGGCTTCGGTCTGGCCGAGCAGCTGGTGACGCAGCTCGAGGGCAGCGGCCTGCCCGGCACCCAGCCGGCCCGCCCGCAGCAGGAGGATATCGGCAAGCTGATCGCCGGCATCCCGCGCGGTATTCCCACCCCCTTGACGAACGCGCTGCGCTCGCCGTCGACGACGCCGGCGGCAGATGATGAGGCGCCCGGAACGGCCACGGACCAGCTTGCAACGTCGGCGGCCAGTCTTGCCGGCGCGGCGACTCAGTTTGCCGGACGTGCCGCGCATGTTGCCGACTTCCTCGCCAAACTGGCGGCACCGGCCAAGCGCGCCGAGCAGGCTTCCGGGGTGCCCGCCGAGCTGATTCTCGCCCAGGCTGCGCTGGAGACGGGCTGGGGCAAGCGGGAGATTCCCACGGAATCCGGCGACAACAGTCATAACCTGTTCGGGATCAAGGCGGGCAGCGCCTGGCAGGGCAAGACCACCGATATCGCCACCACCGAGTACGTCAATGGCCGGCCGATCCAGACCGTGGATCGCTTCCGCGTCTACGACTCCTACGCCGATGCCTTTGCCGACTACGCGGCATTGATCGGGGACAACCCGCGCTATAGCAACGTGGTCGCCGCCTCATCGCCGCAACAGGCAGCTCACGCCATCCAGCGGGCCGGCTACGCCACCGATCCCAACTATGCCGACAAACTCAATCGGATCATCGGCCAGTTGGGCGATCTGGCGTCGGTATCCGCCGAGCCGACCCTCGCAGCGGTCTCAGATCCCTACTCACTGGCACGGGCACCGACCACGCTGTTCTGATCTCGATGCCGGGCGCCCGGTGACAGCAGGACCGATTACAAAACATTGCGAAATCAACGGCCGTAATGTTAAAGCGCGTTGCCATGGCGCCGATAAAGGTCTCAACGTGATTGCAACTCGCCATCTGACATGGCGTCTGACAGGGATTCGACATGAGCCTGTTCTCGATTGGATTGAGTGGTCTGGGGGCGGCGCAGTCCGCGCTCTCCACCACCAGTAACAACATCACCAACGTCTACACCGATGGCTACAATCGCCAGCTGGTTCAGCTCGGCGAGAATGCCAGCAGCGGTGAAATGGGCACCGGTGTCAAAGTGAGCGGCGTTCAGCGCCAGTACAACGCCTACATCACGGGGCAGCTCAATCAGGCCAACAGCCGCGAGACAGCGCTCGAGACCTACCAGCAGCAGATCAACCAGGTCGATGACCTGCTGGCGGACGGCGACTCCGGGCTCACGACGCTGATGCAGAAGTTCTTCTCCAGCCTCGAGGATCTCTCTGGCTCGCCGTCGGATGCCGCGGCGCGTGAGGGCGTGCTGGGGACGGCGCAGAGCATGGTGGCGCAGTTCCGCGCCTTCGATACCTATCTCCAGGACATGCGCGACGGCGTCAATGGCCAGATCGGCAGTGTCGTCTCCCAGGTCAACGATCTCAGCGGCCAGGTCGCCGATCTCAACAAGCAGATCACCCTGGCACGGGCCAAGACCGGTGAAGAGCCCAATGCGCTGCTCGACCAGCGCGATAAGCTGGTCGGGGATCTGAGCAAGCTGGTGGATGTCGACGTGACCATCCAGGACGGCTCCACCTACCAGGTATCGCTCTCCAATGGCCTGCCGCTGGTGGCAGGCAACAAGAGCTATCAGCTGCGCGCCATCGCCGGCGAAGAGGACAGCGCCAATCAGGCGATCGGCTACCGCAACGCCACCGGCGGTGTGCGTCAGCTCAATGCCTCGGTGATTCAGGGCGGTGAACTCGGCGGTCTTCTGCGCTTCCGTGACGATACCCTGGACGGGGCGCAGAACAAGCTGGGGCAGTTGGCTGCCAGCCTGGCGGGCAGCTTCAATGCGGTGCAGGAGCAGGGTTTCGATCTCGAGGGTGAGCCGGGCGAGAAGTTCTTCTCCATTGGTTCGCCAAGTGCCCAGGCCAATACGCGAAACGCTTCCAACGTCACTCTGAGTGCCAGCTACAGCGATGCTACGCCGTTGAGCGCCGACGACTACCGGCTCACCTATCAGAGCGCCAGCGATGACTACCAGCTGCAGAACCTGACCAGCGGTGAGACCTCGACCGTCGCGACCAATGCGGACGGCGATCTGGTCTTCGGTGGCGTCTCGGTGACGCCCAGCGGTACGCCAGCCGATGGCGATACCTTCCTGGTGCAGCCGACGCGCAATGCCGCGGCGGGCTTCGACATCGCCTTCACCGATACCAGCCGGTTTGCCGCGGCGGCCAGCGCCAACGGCGGCAGTGGGGATAACGGCAACGCGCTCAAGCTGCTCGATCTGCAGAACCAGAAGCAGGTGGGCGGGCAGGCCACGTTCAGCGGCGCCTACGCGGCGCTGGTCAGCGACGTCGGCAACCAGTCGGCGATCGTCAACGCCAACCTCACCACTCAGCAGGGGCTGGCGGATCAGCTCTACAGCTACCAGCAGGCTGATTCCGGGGTCAACCTGGACGAGGAGTACGCCAACCTGCTGCGCTATCAGCAGTACTACACCGCCAACGCCAAGATTATCGATGCCGGCACCTCGGTGCTCGACACGATCCTCGGCCTGAGAAGCTAAGCCTTCGGCCTTCGCCTCCTCGGGAGAAGGCCGCGTACCGAATCGACCAAGCGCGTGCCCGCCGTGGGCACCCAGTCAGGAGAGTGTCATGCGCGTCAGCACCGTTATCATGTTCGAGCGCAGCGTCAGCTCGATGAACCGGCAGCAAAGCCAGTTCATGGAGATCGGCGAGAAGATCGCCTCCGGCAAGCGCGTCGTGCGCCCCTCGGATGACCCCCAGGCGGCAGCGCGTGCGGTCGGCGTCTCGCAGTCGATGGCGACAAACAACCAGCAGTCAGACAGCCGCATCACCGCGCGCAACGCGCTGAGCCAGGAAGAGAGTTCGCTCAACAGCGTGACCGATGCGCTGGTCCGGGCCAAGGAGCTGCTGGTGCAGGGCGGCAACGGTACGCTGAACGATGCCGCCCGCCAGTCCATGGCCACCGAGCTGCGCGGCGTCTACGAGGCGCTGGTGGGGCAGGCCAATGCCACCGATGGCAGTGGCAACTATCTCTTCGGCGGCTACAAGGATGGCGCGGCGCCCTTTGTCGAGACCAACGGGGGTGTCAGCTATCAGGGTGCCACCGAAGGACGCGAGCAGAAGGTCGGGCCGTCACGCCTGATGGCGGTGGGCAATACCGGTGACGAAGTGTTTCAGCGTGTGGCCACCGGGGCCGGCTATCTGGCCCGTCCAGGAGACGGCAATGACGGCTCGCTCACCTTCACCGGCCCCGAGACCATCGACAGCACGGCAGACGGCTATGGCAACACCTTCGACGTCACCTTCAGTGATAACGGTGATGGCACCTACGATTACAACGTGAGCGGTGGTCCGGGCGGTAGCGGCACCTACGATGGCAAGAGCGGCGCGATTGAGATCGGTGGCGTACGTCTCAAGCTCGAGGGGCGCCCGGCGGACGGTGACACGCTCACCATGGGCCGCGCCCAGAATATGAACCCCGACGTCTTCGGCGCGCTCGAGAAGATGCTCGGTGTACTGGAGACACCGATCGATTCCGATCAGGCGCAGGCGGCCTTCACCAATACGCTCTCTACGACCAGCCGCGAGATGGACAACGCGCTGGACAACGTGCTGACCGTACGCGCATCCGTCGGGGCACGTCTCAACGAGCTCGACGTGCTGGATACCGTGGGTAATGATCGCAATGTCGCCTATACCCAGACCAAGAGCGACCTGATCGATCTCGACTACAACTCGGCGGTCTCCGAGTACGTGCTGCGTCAGGTCGGGCTGCAGGCGGCGCAGAAGTCGTTCATGAATCTCCAGGGTACCTCGCTGTTCGACCTGGTTTGACGAACACCGAACACGACGCCCGGCTGCGAAGTACTTCGCAGCCGGGCGTCGGCGTTTTCGATCGACGTTGTCAAGTCAAGTCGTGCCGAAGTGGCTCAAGTAGCGCCGAAAGGGCGAAGGGGATCTCAGCCAGTACCGGCCATCTGTTCGATCATGCCCTGCATGAACCGCAGCTGATGCTCGAACAGATCGCTCAGGAAGCCACCCAGGTTGGGGGTCAGTGCCAGAATCATCGCCAGACCGGCGGTGAGGGTCATGGGGAAGCCGATGGAGAATATCGTCAGCTGCGGCGAAGCGCGGTTGAGAATCCCCAGCGACAGATTGATCAGCAGCAGCGAAGCGACGACAGGCAGTGCCAGCAGCAGCCCCGAGGTGAAGATGGTGCCGCCCCAGCGGGCCAGGGTCTCGGCGAAGCTGGCATCGATCGAGGTGGCACCCACCGGCAGCACCTCGAAGGTCCAAGCCAGGATCTCGAGGGTGATCAGATGCCCGTTCAGGGCCAGGAACATCAGCAGCGTGATCATCTCCAGAAAACGTGACAGCACCATGGTGTTGGTGCCCGAGTCCGGCGAGAAGAAGGTCGCGAAGCCCAGGCCCATCTGCATGCTGATGTATTCGCCGGCGTTGATCACCACCGCGATCATGATTCGCAGCACCAGGCCCATGGCGGCGCCGATCAGGATCTGCTGCAGCATGATGCCGACGCTCTCCAGCGAGAACAGCGGCACGTTGGGCATGGGCGGTAACGACGGTGCGATGGCGAAGGCGAGGGCCACCCCGAACAGCAGCTTGAATTGACGCGGTACGCTCGACCAGCTCCAGATCGGCGAGGCAGTCAGAAATGCCAGGATGCGCACGCTGGGCCAGCCGAACAGCTGCAGCCAGGCCTGCCACTGGGCGCTGGTGATATCGATCATGCGGGACGGCTTAGTTGACCATCTGCGGAATGTTCGTCAGCAGCTCGATGGTGAAATTGCTCAGCAGTTGAATCAACCACGAGCCGGAAATGATCAGCGCGGTGAAGACGCCAAGGATCTTGGGGATGAACGACAGCGTCATTTCGTTGATCTGGGTCGCGGCCTGAAACAGGCTTACCAACAGGCCGATCAGCAGCGCCGTGAGCAGCAGGGGACCGGCCATCATCAGCGTCAGCTTCATTCCCTGGTAGGCCAGGCTCATTACCATTTCGGGCGTCATTGCACACCTCCGGGCCGGCCACCGCGGTGGCCATGCGTGTCAACTCATGTAGAAGCTCTGGGTCAGCGAACCGATCAGCAGCTGCCAACCATCCACCAGCACGAACAGCATCAGCTTGAACGGCAGCGAGATCGTCGCCGGCGGCACCATCATCATCCCCAGCGACATCAGCACGCTGGCCACCACCAGGTCGATGATCAGAAACGGAATGAAGATGGTGAAGCCGATCTGAAACGCCGTCTTGAGCTCGCTGGTGGCGTAGGCGGGCACCAGAATGCGCATCGGTACATCCTCCGGCCCCTGCATGTCGCCGATCTTGGCGATTCGCGCGAACATCGCCAGATCGCTCTTGCGAGTCTGCGCCAGCATGAATTCACGGATCGGCTGGCTGCCCCGATCGAGCGCCTGTTCCAGCGAGATCTGCTCCGCCGCGTAGGGCTGCCAGGCGTCCTGATAGACGCGATCGAGCACCGGCGACATCACAAAGAAGGTCAAGAACAGTGCCAGGCCGATCAGCACCTGGGTCGGCGGTGACGACTGCGTGCTCATCGCGGTACGCAGCAGCCCCAGCACGATGATGATGCGGGTGAAGCAGGTCATCATCAGCAGCAGGGCGGGCAGGAATGCCAGCGACGACAGGAACAATAGCGTCTGCAGGCTGAGCGACCAGCGCTGCCCGCCGTCGCTCAGCGGCTCGCTGACGATACTCGGTAGGGCCTGGGCCAGTGCTTGAGTCGCCGGCGCCAGCATCAGGGCGACAGCGGTTAGCGCGAGGGCGGCACCAGGGAGGCGGGGGCGTGCACTCACGACTCGTCCTCCCGGCGCTGGCGCGGCTTGAGTGATTGGCGCAGGTTGTGCTGCATCGCTTGGCGCAAGCGGCTGGCGAAGCTGCCCGTGAGCGGTGCGCCTGCCGGCGCCTCGGGGGCGGGTGGCGGCTCTGGTGGTGAGTCCAGAGTGTCGAGCTTGGTGACCTGGCCGCCGCCCACGCCGAGCACCAGCCAGCGATTCTCGACCTCGACGATGACCACGCGCTCGCGCTGGCCTATCGAGGTGCTGGCGACCACGCGCAGGTGCTTGCCGCCGCCTCGGCGCTGCGTGCCCAGGCGCTTCAGCAGCCAAGTGCAGAGCAGGATGATGGCGATGACCACCAGCAGCGAGACGGCGGTCTTGCCCATCATCAGCAGGCCGATGTCGTTGCCGGCGCCACCGACCAGCGGCTCGGCCTGGCGGGCAAGGTCTTCCTTCATCGGTTGAGTTTCTGCACGCGCTCGGAGGGGGTGATGATCTCGGTGATACGGATGCCGTACTTGTCCTCGACCACCACGACCTCGCCCTGGGCGATCAGATAGCCGTTGATCAGAATGTCCATCGGCTCTCCGGCCAGGCCGTCGAGCTCCACCACCGAGCCCTGGGCGAGTTCCAAAAGTTGCTTGATGGTGATGCGCGTGCGCCCGAGCTCGACCGAGAGCTTCACCGGGATGTCCATGATGATGTTCAGATCACGGGTCGGGTGCGACGGGCCGCCCTCGTCGAACGACTGGAACATCGCGCGCTCGTCGGCGGCGCTGACGAAGGATGCATCGTTGCTGTCCTTGGCCGGTTTGGGCTCCGACCGCGGCGCCGGCTTGGCGGCGGGCTGTGGTTCGGGTTCGGGCTCGGGTTCCGGCTCGACGCCCTGTTCGGCCATGGCGGCAGCCCAGAGATCTTCCGCGTCTTCCTGTGTCGCCGCCTGGGATTGCTCATCCTGTGGCTTGGCGTCGTCGGCCGGGGAACCGGGCTTGTTGTCGTCACTCATTGTCGAAGTCCTTCATGGCGGAATAGGTACCATGGTCGATCAGATGCTTGACGCGCAGAGCCCGCTGGCCCTGGCGCGTGCCGTATTCGCAGGCCATGACCGGCACGCCGTCGACCCGTACGTCGAGAACCTGTGGCAGGTCGATGGGCAGCACGTCACCCACTTCCAGTGCCATGACCTCGCCCAGGGTGGCGTCGATATCGGCGAAGTCGGCGATCAGCTCGACCTCCGTCTGGCGAATCTCGCCGGCCATGCGCGACTCCCACTGGGCGTCGTTGCTGCCGTAGACGCCGATCGGGCTCGACAGGACGTCGCGGATCGGCTCGATCATCGAGAACGGAATGCAGATATTGAAGTCGCTGGCCAGATTGCCCACTTCGAGATGGAAGGTGCTGTTGACCACGATCTCGTTGGGTGAGTTGGTGATATTGGCGAAACGCACCTGCATCTCCGAGCGCATGTATTCGACCTCCAGCGGGTAGACCGACTTCCATGCGTCGCCGTAACCGTCCAGCGCCAGCGACATCAGGCGCTGGATAATGCGCTGCTCGGTGGCAGTGAACTCACGCCCGTCCGACTTGGTCGGGAAGCGACCGTCACCACCGAACAGGTTGTCGACCACCATGAACACCAGGCTGGGGGGAAACACCAGCAGGGCGGTACCCTTCAGCGGCTTGAGGCTGATCAGGTTCAGGTTGGTCGGCACGGGCAGGTTGCGGGCGAACTGGCTGTAGCTCTGATAGCGCACGCCGGACACCGTGATGTCCGCGCTGCGCCGGATCAGGTTGAACAGCGCCACGCGGAACAAGCGCGCGAAGCGCTCGTTGATGATGTCCAGCGATTGCAGGCGCTCGCGAATGACCCGGTGCTGATTGGCCGGGTCGAACGGACGCGTGCGCTTCTCGCCGGGCGTCTCTTCGGCTTGCTTGTCGTTGTCGTCGCCGCTGACGCCATTGAGAAGGGCGTCGATTTCTTCCTGCGACAGCAAATCGTCTTGGGACATGGGTAACCTGGCGCCGCCTACTGCACGATGAAATCGGAGAACAGCACGTCGTCGATCGACAATTTGGGCTGTGGTGTGGTGATCGGCGTATCGAACAGGCCGAGGATCTCTTGCTTCAGCTCGACCTTGCCCTGCGGCTTGATCAGTTCCTCGGCGCTCTTCCCCGACAGCAGCATCAGCAGCCGGCTGCGGATTTCGGGCATATGCTGGACCAGGAAATCGCTGGTGGCCTGATCACCGACTCGCAGCGACAGGCCCACGTAGAGCAGTCGGTCGCCATAATCGCTCTGCAGATTGACGGTGAACGGGGCGATGGTGACGAAGATCGGCGTCGGCGGCTCGGCCGGTTTCTCCTCGACCGCAGCGACGTCCTCTGCGCCGCTTTTCGAGGTGAGAAAAAAGTAGACCGCGGCGGAGCTGGCGGCGGCCAGCAGCACGATCAATAGACCGATGATCAGGCGCGAGCGTTTCTTGCGTGGCGCGGCTTGAGGTGCAGCCATTGCATCTGCCATGAATAGGAATCCTGGAAAGTTGCAGCGGATTATGCGCTGTCGCGGTGACCGGTCATCGCCGGAAAAGGGCCCGATCCCCTGCGCTAACTGCGCCTTTCAGACGGGGTGGGCCCATGTGGCTCGCGCGACAGCAAGGTTGGCGCCGGCGAGTGCCGGCACCCGTGTTATCGGCAGCGCGGATCAGGCATAAAGGTTGATATTGCCGCGGGCGCCGAGCAGCGTGTTCAGCGTCGCGGTGGCGGCGTCGGCGGGTTCGTCGAGGGCGGCCAGCCCACTGGCATTGAGCGTACCGCCCGGGGTAGCGCGGCCATCGTTTTCCTGCTGTTCACGCTGGAATTGACCGTGGTCGCCGACCATCGCTTCGCCGAGGGCAATACCGCTCTGGGCCAGCGCCTCACGCAGCTGCGGTAGCGCGGCTTCGACGGCTGCGCGTACCGGCGCGTGTGCGGAGAGAATCTGCAGCTGGGCCTGATTGTCGTGCACATTCAGGCTGACGCTCAGGGCGCCTAGCTCGCGGGGGTGCAGCTTCAGTTCCATCTGGCTGTCGCCACGCTGCTGCATCTGCAGCACCTGCTGGCCGAGTGAGGCGGGCCACTGGGGCGACTGAACCGCGACGGGCAGGGCGTGACTCGGCACGGCCGCGGGGCTTGCACTGGTTGGCATCGCCAGCGGTGAACCGCTCTGCTGCTGCAACTGGCCTGCAAAGCCCGCAGTGCCCTCGGTGGAGGCGCCGTGACCGCGGCTCAGCGAGGAGAGCTCGCCCCCCTGGGGCGCAGTCTGGGCGCGCGCGGCCAGTTGCTCCGCGGTCAAAGGCGCGTCCGTGGCGGTGGCCTGTGCCTGGGTCGAGGCCTGATGCCCCGCCGCCGAGCGCGTGAGCAGGGCGGCGAGTGGCGACTCGCCGCGAGCTTGCGCGTCGCGCTGGGCCAGGGTATCGCCATGGCGCTGAGCCGCCGTCGCGTCCAGTGCCGACGACAGCGCGCGCGCACCGGCACGTGCGGCCTCGCCATCGTCGGCGGGCGCTTGACCGGCGCGTTCGCGGGTGGCGAGTCCGATGGCGGAGGCCAGCGCGTTGGCCGAGCCGGCTAGCCCCTTCGTCGTCGATGTGCCAGGCGTCAGCAGTTGCCCGGTACGGGTTTCCGCCGGCAGGCGCGGATCGCTACTGGCGCTCAGCGGCTGCAGACCGGCGAATAGCGCGGCCAGCGCCAGCGCATCGGCTTGTTCACTGGTTGCGGTCCGCTGGCTGTCTGCGCCGGTCAGCCCCTGTGGCATGTCATCGTCACTGGCACCGCTGGCCTTTTCGAGCAGTGCGCGTAGTCCCTCGGCGATGTCGTCGCCGCTGGCGTGGGCCGTGTCTGTGAGTGCCAGCTTGGCGAGAGTCTCGGCCTGATCGGCCGGCAGCCGGGCGTTGGTATCGTCGTCGCTCAGGCGGGCGGCATCGGGGCGCGCCTCGCGGCCGCCAGCGGTCTCGGCGGTGCCAGCGTCCGAGGGCGAGCGTGGCTTAGCGCCGGCCTGGGTCAGCGCTGCGGCGAAGCTCGTCGATGGCGATGCCTCGCCGCTCGACTTGGCACTCGCTGCCTTGTCGCCTGCAGCGGTCATACGGGGAATCGGTGTCACGTCCATGCGCGTCGTCATCTCGCTGTGAGTGTCGGGGTCTGTGCCCCGTTACCGCCTGACTGCGGCTCTCCGCTGACTAGTCAACCACTGGCTAGTAGGTGCGGCCGTTATCCTGCTGACGCCGACGCAGCTGGGCTGCCATCTCGTCACTATGTCGCTGTTCTGCGCGTGCGTGGTGCTGTAGCTGATCGCGCTCGCCGCGGGCATAGAGCGTGTCGTAGGCGTTGAGCTTGCGCTGTTCACCACGCCAGCGGGTCACGCCGCTTTCGACTCTCGACTCCTGCTCGCTGAGCACCCGACGCTGCTGGGCAATGGCGCTGTCGAGCGAGCCCAGAAATTGCTGGAAATCCCGCCACTGCGTCGAGGAGACGCCCTCGGTCAGGCTGGCATGGAGCTTGTGCTGATACTCTTCGCGATACTGCAAGAGCTGCTCCAGGCGCGTCTCGGCCTCCTGGCGCTGGCGCTGCAGCTGCCCCAGATCCTTGACCGCCTTGTCGCTGCTGTCTCGCGCGAGATCGCGCAGCATCGCCATGGCTTGCATATTGGCCAAAATCGTACCTCCGTGATCCGGACGTCACGCGATGAGAGAGCCGTGACCGAATGCCATTGTCGGCCACGCCTGGCCAGAGCAAAGCGCCGATTAGCGTGTGTCGAGGGCGGCTATTCGACAGGCGAGGAGGGCGGTTCGGGATCAATCCAGACCCGGTCTGTTCCAGGCGTGATTCGACCCGAGTCTAGTCGGTCTCGGGCAGCAGGCGGTCCAGTTCTGCCAGCGTATGCGCCATGTCGGAAATCTCGTCCATGCCCTGCTGAAGAAAGGCCTCCAGGCGCGGGTAGAGCGTGACCGCGCGATCGAGCTGCGGGTCCTGGCCGCTGACGTAGGCGCCGACGTTGATCAGGTCGCGGTTGCGCTGGTAGCGCGAGATCAACTGCTTGAAGCGCTGCGCCTGGCGCAGCCGCTTGCCGCTGACCACCGCCGGCATGGCGCGGCTGATCGAGGCTTCGATGTCGATCGCCGGGTAGTGGCCGCTCTCGGCCAGAGCCCGGGAGAGCACGATATGGCCGTCCAGGATCGCGCGCGCCGAGTCGGCGATCGGGTCCTGCTGATCGTCGCCCTCGGTGAGAACGGTATAGAAAGCCGTGATGGAGCCGCCGCCGCGCTTGCCGTTACCGGCACGTTCGACCAGCCCCGGCAGCTTGGCGAACACCGACGGCGGATAGCCCTTGGTCGCCGGCGGCTCGCCGATCGCCAGCGCGATCTCGCGCGCGGCCATGGCGTAGCGGGTGAGGGAGTCCATGATCAGCAGCACGTTACGCCCCTGGTCGCGGAAATCCTCGGCCAGGCGGGTGGCGTAGGCGGCCCCCTGCATACGCTGCAGCGGGGAAGTGTCCGCCGGCGCGGCTACCACCACCGCGCGTGCCAGTCCCTCTTCGCCCAGAATGTTCTCGATGAAGTCCTGCACCTCGCGGCCACGCTCGCCGATCAGGCCGACCACGATGACATCGGCATTGGTGAAGCGTGCCATCATGCCAAGCAGCACACTCTTGCCCACCCCGGAGCCAGCGAATAGCCCCATGCGTTGGCCTCGGCCGATGGTCAACAGACCGTTGATGGCGCGGATGCCGACGTCGATGGCGGACTCTATGGGGGCGCGTGCCAGAGGGTTGATCGGCGGCGTCTCCAGCGGCGCGTGCGGGGTGAGGTCGAGCGGACCACGGGCGTCGAGCGGGCGCCCGTTGCCATCGACGATCCGTCCCAGTAACCCTTCGCCGAGCGGGAATCGCCGCGCGCTGGCGATATCCAGGCGGTTGCCGCTCAATGCCAGGACTCGTGCCCCGGGGAGCAGCCCGCTGGTATCCGCCAAGGGCATCAAGAACAGCTTGTCGCCGGCAAAACCGACCACCTCGGCTTCGGCGAAACGTTCGTCACCCTGGTTCGATAGCTCGATCAGGCAGGCGCTGCCCAGTGGCAGGCGCAGGCCCACCGCCTCGAGCACCAGACCGGTGGCGCGGGTGATACGTCCTTCGTGGCGATAGTGCGACAGCGCCTCGATGCGGTGACGCACCTTCTCCAGTGTCTGCCGCCAGTGGTGCTGGTGACGCGCGGCGTCGGGGGTGGTGGTGTCGGCTTCACTCATCGTGATCTGCGGCATCGGGTGCGTCGGATGTGTCGGGCTCTGCCCCGGTATCCGGCGCGGATGATTGGCGTCGCCGGCGCTGGTCGAGAATCGCCTTCCACTGGGTGCCCAGGCTGGCGTCCAGCCCGCCGCTGGCGCTGGTCACGCGGCAGCCGCCGCGCTCGAGCGAATGATCGGCACAGCACTCCCAGCCGCTGGCCTCGAGGGTATCGCCGATCGCTGTGCTGACCAGGGTCAGATCGTCCGGGTGCAACCACAGGCGCGATTTGCCGTTGAGGCTATGGTCCGCCTCGAGCAGCTCGCGCACCACGCTGAGAATGTGTTCGGGGTTGGCGGCCAGCGACTCCCCGGCCAGCTGGCGGCCGGTGATCAGCGCCAGCTCTACCAACTGGTTGGCGGTTTCGTCATCAAGTTGGGCTAGAGCCTCGCGGAAACTCTCGGCGAGGCCGGCAAGCGGTGTCAGATGCAGTGACACCCGCTTGTGGAATTCGAGCTCGGCGGCAGCATTGGCGGCCGCGAGGCCCTCGGCGTAGCCGTCGCGGTAGCCTTTCGCATGCCCATCGGCGTGACCCGCCTCGTAGCCCTGATTGCGTGCCAGCTCGGCCTCGGCGCGCAGTGCTGCCGCCTTGGCGCTCTGCTGCTGGGCGGCGGCCGCCTCGGCGTGCTCGTCTTTGGCATGGCCGGCCGGCGCCGGTTGCTGGCGCTCGAGTTCGCCCATCTGCCAGCGGTGCCAGCGCTCGCCGTCGGCATAAGAGTTCGCACCGCGGCGCCGATCAGACGTAGCCATCGTCGCCACCGCTCAGGGCGATCTCGCCGGAGTCGGCCAGGCGCCGCACCACGCCGAGAATCGCCTTCTGTTCGTTCTCCACCTGGGACAGGCGCACCGGGCCGCGGTTCTCCATATCCTCGCGCATGAGCTGTGCCGCGCGCTGTGACATGTTGCGGGTGAACTTGTCGATGAGTGCCTCTTCCGCGCCGCGCAGGGCGATGACCAGCGAGTTGGTCTCGATCTCGCGCAGGATGAGCTGGATGCCGCGGTCGTCGATATCGAGCAGGTTCTCGAACAGGAACATTTCGTCGATGATCTTCTGAGCCAGGTCTTCGCTGTGCGAGCGGACCACGTCGATAGCCTGCTCTTCCTGAGAGGAGTTCATCAGGTTGAGGATCTCGGCAGCGGTTCTCACGCCGCCCATCTTGCTGCGCTTGAGATTGGTGCCGTCGAGCATCGAGCTGAGTACCTCGGTCAGTTCCTGCAGCGCCGCCGGCTGCACGCCGCTGAAGGTGGCGATACGCAGCATCACATCGTTGCGCAGCTTGTCATCGAACAGCTCCAGAATGTCTGCCGCCTGATTGCGATCCAGGTGAACCATGATGGTGGCGATGATCTGCGGATGCTCGTCGCGGATCAGTTCGGCCGCCATCGAGGCTTCCATCAGATTGAGCGAGTCGATCCCGGAGGCGGTGTTGGAGCTCTCCAGGATGTCCTCGATCAGGCTGCTGGCGCGTTCGCTGCCGAGCGCTTTGGTCAATACCGATCGAATGTGATCATTGGTATGCAGGTTGATCGCGGTGAACTGCTCGGCCTCGTTGTGGAAGTCGCGCAGCACATCGGCCATGTCCTGGTGCGAGACCTGGCCGAGCTGTGCCATCTCCTGACTGATCTCCTGGACCTCGCGGGAAGAGAGATACTTGAACACTTCGGCTGCGCTATCTTCATCCAGCGAGAGCAGGAGGATCGCGCCGCGGCGGGCGCCGGTCATCTGCGTCGTCATGACTTGTCCTCCATCCAGCTTCTGACCACCATCGCCACCAGGCGCGGATCTTCCTGGGCGATCTCGCGCGCGTCCTTCAGGTCCTGCTCGTAGCCGGAGGAGCGGCGACGACTGCGCTCACGAGTCGCATTGACGGGAGCGGGCTCGTCATCGCCGCCGGCTTCGCTCACCTGCTGGTAGCTGGCGGCACCGGCCGCGCCCGAGACACCCGAGGGCGCATTGAAAGCGGCGGGTTGGGCATCGCGGGTCTGGCGCCGAACCAGCGGCTTGACCACCTTGAACCACAGGAACATGGCGACCAGTGCGACCAGCAGATACTTCAGCACGCTCTGTCCCAGACTCCAGATCTCGGGCGACTGCCACCAGGGTTGTGGGGTAAAGGTCGGTTCGCTGGTCTGGAAGGGGCTGTTGACCACCGCCAGGTCGTCGCCGCGGGCCTGGGAGTAGCCCATGGCCTGGCGTACCAGGCCGCGGATCTGATCCATCTCGGCATCGCTCAGGGCGACCGTCTTGGGCTGGCCATCTTCACCGGTGGTCTCGCGGTAGTTGACCACCACTGCAACCGACAGGCGTTCGAGGGCACCACTGTGCTGCTTGACGTGCTCGACGGTGCGGTCCACTTCATAGTTGATGGTGCTGTCACGGCGCATCTGCCCGGTTTGCGCGCTACCGTTCTGGGTGGTCTGGCCCTGGCCAGCATTGTTGCCAGCACCGTTAGCGGCGTTGTTATTACCGCCGTTGTTGTTTCCGGCATTGTTGTTTCCGGCATTGTTGCCAGCGTTATTGCCACCGTTGGCGTTGGCCTGGGTGCCCGGCGCGTTGATCGGCGATGCTGCGGTACCGGGCGGCTGGTTGCTCAGCGCGCCGGGGATGCCCATGGCGAGGTCGGCATCGCTCTGGTAGGAAGCGCTGTTCTGCTCGCTGCGCACCGCAGCCTCGTTGGAACCCTGGTTGGGTCCGTAGCGCTCGGCGGTCTGCTCGCGCTGGGCGAAGTCGACCTGAGCGGTCACCTGGGCCTTGACGTTCTTGGCGCCGACGATGGGGGCGAGGATCGCTTCGATGCGCTCGGCGTAGGTCTTTTCCAGATTGTGCACGTAGTCGAGCTGGGTGCCGTCGAGCCGCGTGCCGTCCCCCTGATCGCGGGTCAGCAGGTCGCCGTTCTGGTCGATCACGGTGACGGCGTCCGTGGCCAGTTCGGGGACGCTGCTCGAGACCATGTGCACGATGGCGTTGACCTGGCCGGCGCTGAGCACGCGCCCGGGTTGCAGGTCGACCACCACCGAGGCGCTGGCGGGTTCGCTCTCGCGCACGAATACTGAGGGTTTGGCCATGGCCAGATGCACCCGCGCCCGGTCGACGTTGCCGAGCGTGGCGATGGTGCGGGCCAGTTCACCCTCCAGTGCGCGCTGGTAGTTGACCTGTTCGGCGAATTGGCTGATGCCGAAGGCCTGATGGTCCATCAGCTCGAAGCCGACGCCGCTGGCCTGGGGTAGGCCCTGTTCGGCGAGCTTGAGGCGCAGCGGGCGCACCTGATCGGCCGGCACCAGCAGCGCCTGACCGCCCTCGCTGAAGCGATAAGGCACGCCCATGGCATCGAGCTGGGTAATGATGCGGCCGCCGTCGGCGTCGGTGAGCGTCGAATAGAGCACTCGGTAGTCGGGCGCGCGCGCCCACAGCAGCAGCGCGACGACGATCGCCAGCGCCGCGGCGCCGGCGACGATCAGAGGGATACGCGGGTTACCCTGCAGCTTGCTCAGCCAGTCGCGACCGGGCTTCTGCGTGGCGCCGGCGCGTGCTGACTGCGCACCGGCTGCCTGAGTGTCGTTGGGCGACGTGGCCGTGCTCATGCCGCGCCCCGCTCAGCGACCGTGATTTGACTCGACGACATACGGTTTTTCCGTTCCCTGCATCGCGGACTGCTCGTCCCGCACCGGGACCCGGCTCGCGAGCACGGGATGGCCCCGGTGCGGGGGCATAGGTGTGATGGCAGCCATTATGTGTTTGAACGTAAACCGCGAAGACAGGAAAAGCCGCTGTTTTCGCGCGCATTTAGCGCGATGGCATGGCGACCCTGGCTGCTAGTCTGCGAGCGTCCCATCCATCGCGTGGCGCCATGGCGTTGGCGATCGGGCCTTCGTCATCAGGCAACCCTTTTACAGGAAACCCGCATGAGTGTTCCCGCCATTCAGGCCGCGCTGCAGCAGATGCAGGCGCTGTCCAACCAGGCCGCCGGGCAGAGTGCCGGTGCTGCGGCCGCTCCCGATCAGCCCGGTAGCTTCGCCGGCGAGCTTCAGGCTTCGCTCGGGCGGATCAACCAGATGCAGCAGAGTGCCAACCAGCAGGCGATGGCGTTCCAGGCCGGTGACCCCGACGTCGCCCTGAACGACGTGATGATCGACATGCAGAAGGCCAGCGTCTCCTTCGAAATGGGCGTGCAGGTGCGTAACCGCCTGGTGACTGCCTATAAAGATGTCATGAGCATGCAGATTTAGCGCTACCCATGCGCTGTCATGGCGCCCGCCGCTGGTTTCAGCGGCGGGCGCTTTGCGTTGGACGGCCGGCTTGTCGCGTATCGTCGTGGCGAGTTCAGGCGTCAGCGCGGGCTTCTTCCCCGCCAGGCGTCGAGCGAATAGCAGGCCAGCCCCACCCAGATCAGCACGAAGGTGATCAACTGGGGCAGCGACAAGGGCTCGTCGAACACCCATAGTGCCAGGGCGAACTGCAGCGTCGGGTTGATGTACATCAGAAAGCCCACGGTGGAGAGGCGCAGGCGACGAGCGGCACCGGCAAAAGCCAGCAGCGGCAGGGTGGTGAGCACGCCGCTGACCACCAGCAGGGTGGTGTTGTGCAGCGAGATACCGAAGTGCGAGGCATCCTGGCCCACCAGCCAGGCCAGGGCGGCGAGGCTGAAGGGCAGCAGCAGGGTGGTTTCGGCGAACAGCCCCGACAAGCCGTCGAGAGGTACCTGCTTGCGCAGCAGCCCGTAAGTGCCGAAAGTAGCTGCCAGCACCAGACTGATCCAGGGCAGACGGCCCAGCATCACGAGCTGGATCAGGATCGCGATCAGGGCCAGGGCGATCGCCACACCCTGCCAGCGGCTCAGCCGCTCCTTGAGTATCAGCATGCCGAGTGCGACGTTGACCAGTGGGGTGATGAAGTAGCCCAGGCTGGCCTGGAGCACGTGCTGGCTCTCCACCGCATAGATGTAGAGCCCCCAGTTGAGCCCGATCAATAGCGCGCAACCGAGTACCGGCAACAGCCGGCGGGGCTGGCGGAAGGCCGCCCGCACCGGTGCCCAGCGCCGCATCAGGGTGATCACCAGCGCCAGGAACAGGCAAGACCACAGAATGCGGTGGATCAGTATCTCTCCCGCCGGTACGCCATCGAACAGGGCAAAGAACAGCGGAAAGCAGCCCCAGATACCGTAGGCGGCCAGCCCGAAACCGACGCCGCGACGCGCCTCGCGACGCTGTGCGGTGGCGCTCTCCGTTGGCGTCGCGGGTGGCGTGGCATGGCGGTTGGCGGCTGGCATGGCGGTGAGTCTCTGGCTGTTCGTGGTGGCGGCTCGGTAATCTATCATGTCCGTGGCACGCTTCGGGTGCGAAAATGGTCCAGAATCCCGGCACGAACAAGGAGATACCCATGAGCGACCTGCGCGTCACGCTGATCCAGACGGAGCTCCAGTGGGAAGATCCGGCGGCCAACCGGGCGCTGCTCGAAGCCCGGATGGGAACGCTGGACTCGACGCAGACCGACCTGATCGTGCTGCCCGAGATGTTCGCCACCGGTTTTACCATGAACGCCGAAGCGCTGGCCGAGCCTGCCGGGTCAAGCGCTTCGCTGGCCTGGCTCGAGCAGCAGGCGCGCGAGCGTGGCTGTGCCATCACCGGGAGTCTGGCGATCACCGAGGGTGGGCGAGCCTACAACCGCATGGTCTGGGCCGAGCCCGGCGGCCGCACGCTGACCTACGACAAGCGTCATCTCTTTCGCATGGGGGAGGAGCCGCGCCACTACGCCGCCGGTAGCCGGCGTCGGGTGGTCGAGTATCGTGGTTTGCGGATCCTGCTTGCGGTCTGCTATGACCTGCGCTTTCCGGTCTGGCTGCGCCAGCAGCCACCCCAGGGCGAGGCGTTCGAGTACGATCTGCTGCTGTGCGTAGCCAACTGGCCGGCGCCTCGGCGGCGCCCATGGCGTACACTACTGAAGGCGCGGGCAGTGGAGAACCTGAGCTATGTGGTCGGCGTCAATCGCGTCGGCCAGGATGGCAACGGTCTGGCCTACAGCGGCGACTCGCTGGCCGTGGACTTCAAGGGCGACCCGCTGGTGGATCATCCGCCCGAGGCGCCTTTCGTCGAGACGGTGACCCTGTCGGCCGCGGCACTGTCATCGTTTCGCGATACCTTCCCCGCCTGGAGAGACGCAGATGCCTTTGCGTTGACCGACTTCGACGATGACCTGCAGAGTAAGGATGGGCAATGATCCGAACCTTTCGCCTCGACCAGAACGATTTTCAAGAGCTCAGCGAAGGCCCCATCGCCGAACGCCTGCTGGAGGCCAACTGGATCGATGCCTATGATCTCGATGACGACGATCGCGAGGCGCTGAAGCCATTCCTCGCCGAGGAGCTGCCGGCCAATACCGATATCGAGGAGATCGAATCCTCGGCGCGCTTCTTCACCGATACCGATGGCCTGCACGTGCACTCGCTGTTTCTGTCACGCAACGAGGGCAAGCATCAGACCAACACCGTGGTCTTCATTCTGCAATCGCAGCGCCTGCTTTCGCTGCGTGAGGACGACCTGGCCGATTTTCGCCTGTTCCGGCTGCGCGCGCGGCGCGGTCAGACCGAGGCCCACTCGCCGCAGTCGCTGATCGTTACGCTGTTCGAGCAGAAGGTCGAGAACCTCGCCGACAGTATCGAGGACATGCACCGCGACCTCGAGCAGGTCAGCCATATGGTGCTGGAGATCGAGGATGCCGATCTGGAGGAGGCGATCGATCGACTGGCCAAGGTCGAGGATAGCGTGGGCAAGATCCGTCTGTGCTTGATGGATACCCAACGCTCGCTCTACTTCCTCATTCGTCACCTGCGCTATCACGCCGAGCTGCAGGAGCAGGCCAAGGAGGCGCTGCAGGACGTCGAGGTGCTGATGTCGCACAGCACCTTCCTGTCCGACAAGGTGAACTTCCTGATGGATACCACCCAGGGCTTCATCAACATCGAGCAGAACCAGATCATCAAGATCTTCTCGATTGCCTCGGTGGTGTTTCTACCGCCGACCATGATCGCCAGCATCTACGGGATGAACTTTCACGTGATGCCCGAACTCGACTGGAGCTTCGGCTACCCGCTGGCGATCGGGCTGATGGCGCTGTCAGGGGTCTCGCCCTATCTCTACTTCAAGTATCGCGGCTGGCTATGAGCCCGCCGCCCCAAGGAAAGTCTCGAATTCATGCGGTTGGACAGATTTCTCAGTGAAGCCACCGAGCTGACGCGCAGCCAGGCCAAGCGTGCCCTGCGTCAGCTGGAAGTCAGTGTCGATGGCGAGGTCGTGCGTGACGCCGCGCGTCAGGTCTCGGATACCCAGGACGTTCGTTGGCAGGGAGCGCCGCTGGCGCGGGTCGGCTGGCGCTATCTGATGTTGCACAAGCCGGTCGGGGTAGAGTGCTCGCTGCGCCCGGCGCACTACCCGTCGGTGATGAGCCTGATCGAGATCGAACAGATCGAGCGCCTGCACCCGGTAGGGCGGCTGGACGTCGACACCTCGGGGCTCTTGCTGATCAGCGACGATGGCCAATGGACCCACCGGGTGACCTCGCCCAACCGCGCCTGCGTCAAACGCTATCGCGGCGAGATTGCCGAGGCGATGTCGGAGAGTGTCGCCGCCAAGGTGGCGCAGCAGTTCGAGAAGGGCATCACGCTGCAGGGCGAAGAGAAGCCGACCCGGCCGGCGACGTTCGAGCGGGTGGGCCCGCACGAGGTGCTGATCGGCGTCACCGAGGGGCGCTATCACCAGGTGCGGCGGATGATGACAGCGGTTGGCTATCCGTTGACCTCGCTGCATCGCGAGGCGATCGGCCCGCTCAGTCTCGACCCGATGCTCGAACCCGGTGAGTGCCGGCATTTGCGTCCGGAGGAGATCGCGGCCTTTTAGGCCGCATCTTCCTGCGTCGGCGAGTTCGGACTTTGTAGTTTATACCGTTATCTTTTCTGCCTGTCCTTTATCACTCATATGAGCTCCGAGGCATACCGCTTTCACGTTAGTCGAGGGCTGCCGCGGCGATCAGGGCCCGGGTGTAGTCGCTGGTCGGGGCACCGAGCACCTGGGCACACTCGCCGCTCTCCACCACCTGACCCTCCTTGAGTACCAGGATCTGGTGCGCCATGGCGCGCACGACGGCGAGATCGTGGCTGATGAACAGATAGCTGATGCCGTGGCGCGCCTGCACCTGGCGCAGCAGCTCGATCAGCTGTTTCTGCACGCTGCGGTCCAGCGCCGAGGTGGGCTCGTCCAGCACCAGCAGGCGCGGTTTGAGAATCAGCGCCCGGGCGATGGCGATGCGCTGGCGCTGGCCGCCGGAGAATTCGTGCGGATAGCGCTGGGCGCAGTCCGCCGGCAGATGGACCTCGGCCAGCGCTTCGGCGACGCGTGTCGTCAGCGTGGCCTCATCCAGTTCCGGGTGATGGAAGCGCAGACCCTCGCTGATGATATCGGCGACCGGCATACGCGGTGACAGCGAGCCGTAGGGGTCCTGGAACACGATCTGGAACTGCGGACGGCGTCGGCGCAGGGCGTTGCCCTTGAGGCGGTCGAGACGTTCACCGTCGAACTCGATCTCCCCTTGGGCAGGCAGCAGCCGGATCAGAGCGGCGGCAAGGGTGCTCTTGCCCGAGCCGGATTCGCCCACTAGGCCCAGCGTCTCGCCCTGACGCAGGTTGAGCGAGAGCGGTGCCAGGGCGACGAAGGCCGGCGGCCGCGGCCGCAGCAGGGGTTTCGGGCGCAGGAACTCGACCCCGAGACGGCGCGCTGCCAGCAGCGTGGGGGCATTGGCGGGAGGCGCCGGTGCCGTGCCGGCGGGCGTGGCGTCGATCAGTGCGCGGGTATAGTCCGCCGCGGGCGCGTCGAATACCCGCGCCGTCGGGCCGCTCTCGATCACCTGGCCGCGATGCATGACCACCACCCGGTCGGCATGGCGGCGCACCAGGTTGAGATCGTGGCTGATCAGCAAGATGCCCATGCCGTGTTCCCGGCGCAGCTCGCCGAGCAGGGCAAGTATCTCTTGCTGCACGGTGACGTCGAGGGCGGTGGTCGGCTCGTCGGCGATCAATAGTTGCGGGTCGTTGGCGATCGCCATGGCGATCATCACCCGCTGACGCTGGCCGCCGGAGAGCTGATGCGGACGTGCCGCCAGGAGCTCCTCGACCCGCGGCAGGCGCACCTGCTCGAGCAGCTGGCGGCAGCGCCGTGTGGCGCGCTCGCCGCGCAGGCCCTGATGCAGGCGCAGGCTCTCGCGCAGCTGCTTGCCCACCGTGTGCAGTGGGTTGAGCGAGGTCATCGGCTCCTGGAACACGAAGCCAATGCGCCCGCCGCGCAGGGCATTCCACTGCCGCGCGGTGAGGCGCGCCAGGTCTTCGCCGGCGAAGTGGCGCCGCCCGCTGACCTCGCTGCCGGGCGGCAGTAGCCCCAGCGCGCCGAGGGCGCTGACCGACTTGCCGGAGCCGGACTCGCCGACCACGGCGACGGTTTCGCCCGGCGCCACTTCCAGGTCGAGCTGGGTCACGGCCTGAAAACCGCCGACGCGAATCGCCAGAGCTTCGAGTGAGAGCAGTGGGGGATGGCTCATGGCAAGGCCCTCGCGCTATCGGCTCTGTCGGGGCTGTCGGTGATAGCGCCGGGCGTGGCGGTGACGACGATATGGCGCGGGTCGAAGGCGTCGCGCAGCCCCTCGCCGATGAATACCAGCAGCGACAGCATCGCGCTGAGGGAGAGAAAAGCGGTGATGCCGAGCCACGGCGCCTGCAGATTGTTCTTGCCCTGGGCCACCAGCTCGCCCAGCGAGGGTGAACCGGGGGGCAGGCCGAAGCCGAGGAAATCCAGCGCGGTCAGGGTGGTGATGGCACCGGTGAATAGAAACGGGATGAAGGTGAGGGTGGCGACCATGGCGTTGGGTAGCACATGGCGCCACATGATCAGTCGCGAAGGCAGACCCAGGGCCCGTGCCGCGCGCACGTATTCCAGGTTGCGCGCGCGCAGGAACTCGGCGCGCACGATATCGACCAGCCCCAGCCACGAGAACAACAGCATGATGCCCAGCAGCCACCACACGTTGGGCTCGACCAGACTGGCAAGGATGATCAGCAGGAACAGCACCGGTAGACCCGACCAGATTTCGATCAGTCGCTGACCGAGCAGGTCGACCTTGCCACCGTAGTAACCCTGCACACCCCCGATCAGCACCCCGAGCACGATCGAGCCCACGGTCAGAGCGAGAGCGAAGGCGACCGATAGGCGAAAGCCGTAGAGCACGCGGGCGAAGACATCGCGGCCCTGGTCGTCGGTACCGAGCCAGTGGCGCAGGCTGGGCGGCGAGGGCACCGGGCCCTGAATATCGCGATCCAGGGTCTGGTAGGAGAACGGTACCGGGGGCCACAGCGCCCAGCCGTTGCGCTCGATCTGCTGGCGCACGAAGGGATCGCGATAGTCGGTGGTGGTGGGCAGAAAGCCGCCGAACTCGGTCTCTGGATAGTCCACCAGCAGCGGTACATACCAGTGGCCCTGGTACTGCATCACCAGCGGTTTGTCATTGGCGATCAGCTCGGCACCCAGGCTGACCACGAACAGGAGTGTGAACAACCAGAGCGAAACGTGCGCGCGACGGCTGGCGCGGAAGATCTGCAGACGCCGGCGCGCGATGGGGGAGAGCCGTGAGCGGCGCTGGCGCGACGCCTCGGCATGCACGGGTGGGATCACGTTGTTCATCATGTCCCTCATCACGCCTCTCGGGTAGCGAAATCGATACGCGGATCCACCCAGACATAGGTGAGATCCGAGATCAGCTTGAGCAGCAGGCCGATCAGGGTATACAGGTAGAGGGTGCCGAAGATCAGCGGATAGTCGCGCTGCATCACGGCCTCGAAGCCCAGCAGCCCTAAGCCGTTGAGCGAGAAGATCACCTCGATCAGCAGCGAGCCGGTGAAGAAGATGCCGATCAGTGCCGCCGGCATCCCGGCAATGATGATCAGCATGGCGTTGCGAAAGACGTGTCCGTAGAGCACGCGGCGCTCGGAGGCCCCCTTGGCGCGTGCGGTGAGCACGTATTGCTTGTGGATCTCGTCGAGGAAGCTGTTCTTGGTCAGCATGGTCAGGGTGGCGAAACTGCCGATCGCCGAGGCGGCCACCGGCAGCGTGATGTGCCAGAAGTAGTCCTGTACCTTGCCGAATAGCGAGAGCTCGTCGAAATTGGCCGAGGTCAGCCCGCGCAAGGGGAACCAGTTCAGGTAGCTGCCGCCGGCAAACACCACGATCAGCAGGATCGCGAACAGGAAGCCGGGTATGGCGTAGCCGACGATCACTACCCCCGATGACCAGACGTCGAAGGCGCTGCCGTGGCGTAGCGCCTTGCGAATCCCCAGCGGGATCGAGATCAGATAGACCAGTAGCGTGGTCCATAGCCCCAGCGAGATCGATACCGGCAGGCGATCGAGAATCAGGTCGAGCACCGGTCGTCCGCGGAACAGACTGTCGCCGAGGTCGAAGGTGGCATAGTCGCGCAGCATCAGTGCGAAACGCTCCCAGGCCGGCTTGTCGAAGCCGAACTCCTGGGTCAACTGCTGGCGCAGCTGGTCGTCGATACCCGCCGCGCGCATACCGCGCTGGCCGCCGACGCTGTCCCCGCCGCCGCCTTCCAGGCCGGTACTAGCGTTACTGCTCAAGCCCTCGAAGCGCGCCATCATCTGATCGATGGGGCCGCCGGGGGCCGCCTGCACGATCACGAAATTGAGCAGCAGAATCCCCAGCAGCGTGGGAATCATCAGCAGCAGGCGACGCAGAACATAGCTGGCCATGGATGTGTTCACTCCTGCCCGCGCTGACGCGCGGTGATCGCCGGGGCGCGGTCCGGGTCGACCCACCACACGCTGAAATCCGGGGTATAGCGCGGGAACGGCTGCGGGTAGCCAAACTTGTTCCACAGCGCCACCCGGGTGCCGTCGAAGTTCCACTGCGGCACGACGTAGAAGCCCCAGCGTAGTACCCGGTCGAGGGCGCGAGCGGCGGTATCCAGCGCGCTGCGGCTGTCGGCGCGAATCAGATCGTCGACCAGCGCGTCGACCACCGGATCGCTGACCCCGGCAAGATTGCGGCTTTGCGGGGTCTCGGCGTAGGCGCTGGTCCAAAAGTCGCGCTGCTCGTTGCCCGGATTGGCCGACTGCGGATAGCTGCCGACGATCAGGTCGAACTGAAACTGACGCAGCCGGCTCAGGTACTGGTTGACGTCGACCACACGGATGCGGCTCTGGATGCCGAGCCGGGCCAGGTTGTGCACGAAGGGCTGGGTGATGCGCTCGAACTGGCTATCGTAGAGCAAGAACTCCAGCGTCAGCGGACGCCCGCTCTGGCGCTCGACCATGACCCCGTTGCGCACCTCGTAGCCCGCCTCACGCAGCAGCTCGAGGGCCTGGCGCAGGCGCGGGCGCAGCGCCTGGGGCTGGGCCATCGGTAGCGGCTGGTCGAAGACCGCCGCCGGGAGCTGGTCGCGGTAGGGAGTTAGCAGCTGCAGCTCTGCCGGGCCAGGCAGGCCGCTGGCGGCCATCTCGGAGTTCTGGAAATAGCTCTGGGTGCGGCGATAGGCGCCATAGAAGATGTGCTGGTTGAGCCAGTCGAAATCGAAAGCCAGGCTGAGCGCGTGGCGCACGCGAGGGTCGGAGAGCGCCGGGCGGCGGGTATTGATGATATAGCCCTGCATGCCGGCGGGCTGCCCGTCGGGGACAATCACCCGGCGGATCGCACCGTCCGCCACTGCCGGGGTGTCGTAGGCGGTGGCCCAGTTCTTGGCGCTGCTTTCCAGGCGCAGATCGAGCGCGCCGGCCAGAAAGGCTTCCAGCGCCACCGACTGATCGCGGTAGTAGTCATAGACCAGGCGATCGATGTTGTAGCGGCCGCGGTTGATCGGTAGATCGCGCCCCCAGTAGTCGTCGACCCGGCGATAGACGATACGCCTGCCGGGGTCGACATCGGCGATGGCGTAGGGTCCGGAGCCGAGCAGCTTGTCGAGGGTCGGGCGGGTGAAGTCGCGCCCCTGCCAGTAGTGCTTGGGCAGCACCGGCAGCTGGCCCAAGATCAGCGGCAGCTCGCGGGAGTCGTTGGTGGGGAAGTCGAAGCGCACGCGGTGGGTGTCGAGCGCGGTGACCGAGTCGACGGCGGCATAGTAGGCGCGATAGAAGGGCGAGCCCTTGTCGCGTAGCAGGCGAAAGCTGAACACCACGTCCGCGGCGGTGACCGGGGTGCCGTCGTGGAAGCGTGCCTCCGGGCGCAAATCGAACTCGATCCAGTGGCGGTCAGGATCGAGCCGCACTCCAGCGGCGAGCAGCCCGTACATGGTGAAGGGCTCATCGGCGCTGGAGGCCATCAGGGTGTCGTAGATCTGCTCGAGCCCGCTGGCGGGAGTGCCCTGGATGATGAACGGGTTGGTCGAGTCGAAGCTGCCGCTGGCGGCCCGGCGCAAGGTGCCACCCTTGGGCGCATCGGGGTTGGCGTAGGGCAAGTGGTCGAAGTTCGCTGGCAGCGCCGGATCGTCGTAGAGCGCCAGCGCGTGCACCGTAGGCACCGGTAGGGTGTCGGCAACGCCGCTGGTCGCCATCAGCATCAGCACCACACCCAGCGCCAGGGCGTTTTTCCAGCTACCACCTCGCAGCCGCTTCCCTCGCATGCGTGCTCCCGTACTCGTCGTTGTCTGGCCGTGATTTATACCCGAATCCCCGGCTTTTGTACGCAAACGGCGTGTGCGCGTCGATGCCGCTGGCAGCCCCAGATGTGTGTTACGGGCTGGCCAGCGACCTCAGCGCGAATTGCTGGCGAGCGCGCGGGCTGGTACCGAGAGGGTCTGGCCGACGCGGATGGTACTCCCGTGGAGCCCATTCTCGTGCCGGATTTCGCCGACGCTGGTGGCGAAATGGGCGGCAATACCGGAAAGGGTGTCGCCACGCTTGACCACATAGCGATCGAGCACCGTGCGCTCGGACGCCGGCAGGTTGGCGAGATTGGCCAGGAAGCGCTTTTTGGCCGCCACCGGTACCAGGATACTGGCATCCTCGCGTGGCCGGGTCGAGGCGCGCTTGAAGCCGGGATTGAGCTCGCGCAGCGTGTGCGAATCGACTCCCGAGAGTTCGGCCGCCAGCGACAGCGTCAGCGGGCCGTCGGTGGTTACCTTGACGAACGGCGTGCGGTCGGGAATCGACGGCAGCGCGACATCGTAGTCCGCGGGCTTGGCAATCACCTCCGACAGCGCCAGCAGCCGTGGAATGTACTCCATGGTCTCGCTGGGCAGGCGCAGGTGCCAGTAGTCGATCGGCTCGCCGCGGTTGGCGGCGGCATCGCGCGCCGCGTTGACGGTACCGGCGCCGGCGTTGTAGGCGGCCAGGGCCAGCAGCAGATCGCCGTCGTACCAGCGGTCGGCAAGCTGACGCAGATAGCGCATGGCGGCGCCGGTGGCGGCGACCACATCGCGCCGGCCGTCGTACCAGGCGGTACGCGACAGCCCCATGGCATCGCCGGTGGCGGGCATGAACTGCCACAGCCCGGTAGCGCCGCCGGGGTTGGTGGCGGTCGGATCGTAGCCGCTCTCGATGAACGGTAGCAGGGCGATCTCGGTGGGCAGGTGATTGGCGGCGAGTCGCTGGGTAACCCAGTGTAGCCAGGGGCGGGCCTGCTCGGCGATCAGCTCGACGTGGTGCGGATGCTCACGGTACCACGCTAGCCAGCGTGCCACGCGCGGGTTGTCGGTCTCGTGGGAGAGCGCGAAGCCCCGACGCAGGGTGTCCCAGGCGTCGGCTGCGGGTCTCTCGGTCAGGCGTAGCGCCGACCAGAAGGTGGCGGGCCGCGGCTGGGCGGACTGACGCTGAGCGGCGTCGTTCCAGGCCATCGCCGGCAGCGCCGAGCAGAGCAGGCTGCCGGCCAGGCCGATGACCAGATAGCGGCGTCTCGAGCGGGCATTCATGCAGCAGACATCCTTCGGTGTGAATCGCCGCCCGCGGCGCCGGTCGAGGCGCCGTGTCGGCCGGCAACGTTCAAAAACGATCCTTCCAGCCGCGCAGCGTGGCGAAGGCCTCTGCTGCGCTGGCGCAGGGGCCCTGCTCGCTCAGCGTCTGGTGTAGCGAAGGCTGGTCGAGGCGCAGGAACGGATTGATCTGGCGCTCGCGGCCCAGCGTGGTGGGCAGCGTCGGCCGGTCGAGGCGGCGCGCCTGCTCGCACTCCTGACGATAAGCGTCGCGGGCCGCATTGTCGGGCTCGGCGGCGCTGGCGAAGGCGAGGTTGGCCAGGGTGTACTCATGCGCTGGGAACACCAGAGTGTCGTCCGGGAGGGTGTCGAACTTGGCCAGGGAGTGGCGCATCTGTTCCGGTGTCCCCTCAAACAGGCGTCCGCAGCCAGCGGAGAACAGGGTGTCTCCGGCGAATAGCAGCCCCGGCGTACCGGGTGCATAGAAGGCGATATGATCGAGGGTGTGTCCGGGGACGCTCGAGACCTCGAAGCGGCGTCCCAGCACGCGGCATTCGTCGCCCTCGCCGAGACGCTGATCGATACCTTCGATACGCGGATTCTCGGGGCCGTAGACCTGCGGTGCATAGCGTTCGATCAGCTCGCGCAGACCACCAGTGTGATCATGATGGTGATGGGTGATCAGTACGCTCTCGAGGCGCAGCTGTTCGCGCTCGAGCCACTCGATCACCGGCGCCGCGTCGCCTGGATCGACCACGGCCACGGCATCGGTGGTGTCCTGACGCAGGAGCCAGATATAGTTGTCATCCAGCGCGGGAATCGGCTTCACGCTCAGCATGTGTCATCCTCTTGCGACGAGGGAGCGGGCGTCGACAATCATGCGATTGCCGACGGCGAAGGCCTCGGATGAAAGGCTTCATCGATGAGGCGATGCCGGGAGGCTCGGGTCGATCGACCTCGCTGAGACCCGAATCGACCCGGCCGGTTCCACCGCATGCCGCCTTCGGCCGCGCCGAGTATGGCGCCGCGAACCGCTCAAAAAGCGATAACCTTGGGGAGTTAAGGCGCCCGTGTCAATCACGTCTACGCAGCAACGGCTCGCCGAAGCGGTACGGCACGGCCGCCAGTTCTGGGAGTCCGTGCCCGGCGCCGCGCTGTGGCGCGCCGAGCGTGCCTGTCTCGGCCCCCTCTGCGAGCAGCACCATGGCGTGCTCAGTCTCCAGCTCGGGATGGCGCCGCTGATCAGTGACATGAGCCCGATCCGCCATGCGCTGGAGTGGGCGCCCAGCGCGACGCTGGCGCGCCAGCCCAATACCCTGATCTGCGCGCCGGAGCGCCTGCCGCTGGCCGATGACAGTCTTGACCTGACCGTGGTCCATCACCTGCTCGAGGCGGTCGAGCGCCCTCATCAGGTGCTGCAGGAGGCCGCCCGGGTGACCCGCGCCGACGGCCGGCTGGTGGTCTTCGGCTGGCACCCCTATGCGCCGGCCGGAGGCGCCCCGCGCCGGCACCAGCCGCCGTGGCAGCGGGCCTGGCGTACTCCCCGGCGGCTGCGCGACTGGCTCGAGTTTGTCGACTTCGAGATCGAGCGAGTAGACTACTGCGGCTTTCGGCTGCCCTGGCGTTCGGCACGCAACCGACGGCTGGAAACCTTCGGCCGGCGTTATAACGTGCCGCTGGGGCAGGCTTATCTGCTGATCGCCCGGCGTCGGACGTTACCAGTGCAGCCCATCGCGCTGCGCGAGCCGACCCTGGTAAGTGCCAAGTCCGGTGCCTGGCTGGGATTGGCGCGGCATCACCCGCAGGCACCGACACGGGATGCCGCCGGTGCCGTTGGTTCCCCCACGGCGCGCTCGCTGCAAGATGCCGCCGTGCGACATCTGGAGACGTCGCACGACGCTTGACCCCAGGATGCCGGGGCGCTGCCAGCCGCCGATAGCCGATCGCCCGACGCCGATGGTGCGGTCGAACTACCCATCGATGCATGTCGCCGGTGGGTCAATACGCCAGAGAGAATTCACGTTTTGCCAGCTTCCTCTTCATCTGACTCCGCCGTTGACGCCACGTCTCAGGCCAATCCGCCTCAGGTCACCATCTACACCGACGGCGGTTGCCGCGGTAACCCTGGCCCCGGCGGTTGGGGGGCGCTGCTGGTCTCGGGCCAGCACCAGAAGTCACTCAAGGGTGGCGAGCGTCATACCACCAATAATCGCATGGAGCTTATGGCGGCTATCCAGGCGCTGCGTGCCTTGGATCGCCCCTGCCAGGTGGCACTGTGGACCGACTCCCAGTATCTGCGTAAGGGGATCACCGAGTGGATTCACGGCTGGCAGAAGCGTGGCTGGAAGACCGCCTCCAAAGAGCCGGTGAAGAATGCCGAGCTGTGGCGTGAGTTGCTGACGGAGACCCAGCGTCATCGCATCGAGTGGCACTGGGTCAAGGGCCACAGTGGTCACCCTGGTAACGAGGCGGCTGACCGGCTGGTCAACGAGGCGATCGACGCGGTGATCGCCGGCGACTGACGCGCGCCAACCAGAGCCCCGGCGTGTGAGCGCTGGTGTTGCTACAGATATAGCTACTTACAGATCGAGCTACTACAGATCGAGCGCTTGAGAGCGAGGAGAGCCACATGCGCCAAATCGTCATGGATACGGAAACCACCGGGATCGACCCGCGCGAAGGGCACCGTATCATCGAGATCGGTGGGATCGAGCTGATCAACCGCCGCTTCACCGGCCGTACCTATCATCAGTACGTCAATCCCGAGCGTCACATCGAGGCCGAGGCGATCGAGATCCACGGGATCACCAACGAGCGGGTGGCCAACGAGCCGGTGTTCGCGCAGATCGCCGACGAACTGTGGGAATTCATGCGTGGCGCCCAGCTGGTGATCCACAACGCGCCGTTCGATGTCGGCTTCTTCGACCACGAGTTCCGACTGCTCAAGGCCGCGCGTGGCGAGCCGGTGCTGGGGCCGGTGGCCGAGCACTGCAGCGTGCTCGACACCCTCAAGATGGCGCGGCAGATGCACCCGGGGCAGCGCAACAGCCTGGATGCGCTGTGCAAGCGCTACGATATCGACAATGGCCAGCGCGTGCTGCACGGCGCCTTGCTCGACTCGGAGATCCTGGCCGAGGTCTACCTCGCCATGACCGGCGGCCAGACGGCGCTGTCGCTGGCCGGTAGCGAAGAGAGCGAAAGCCGTGAAGAGAGCGGCGCCGGTGCCCATCTCCAGCTCGATCGGGCGGCCACGCCGCTGGTCGTGGCGCAGCCCAGCGATGCCGAATGGGAGGCGCACCGCGAGCGCCTGGCGCAGATCCGCCAAGCCGCTGGCCAGTGTCGCTGGGACGCGCTGAACGGTGATGGGGCCGCCTCCTGATGCTGCGTCGCGAGCTGCCCCCCGCGGATGTGCGACGGGGCTGGCTTATCCGCATGAACGCCCACGGCGTGGCGCCGAGCGGTGACGGCCAGAGCGTGCTCGAACGCGACGTAGACTGGCCGCCGCAGGCGCTGCGCCTGGGCTTCTGGCACGACGAGCCGGTGGCGCTGTCGATCGAGACGGGTAACGAGACATGGCCTGCGGCGCGCGACTGGCTGGCGCAGATATCGCCGGCCGAGAGCGAGCTGCTGGCGACTGCGCTGCAGGTCAGCCACTGGGAGCGCGACCACCGCTTCTGTGGGCGTTGCGGTCATCCGACTCAGCGTCTGGCGCACGAGTTTGCGATGAGCTGCGAGCAGTGCGGTCTGCGTGCCTATCCACGTATCTCGCCCTGTATCATCACCCTGGTGACCTTTGGCCGCGATATGCTGCTGGCACGTAGCCCGCGCTTTCCGCCGCGGCGCTACTCGACGCTGGCCGGCTTCATCGAGCCCGGCGAAGCGGTAGAGGCGGCGGTGCGCCGTGAGGTGATGGAGGAGGTCGGCGTCGAGGTGGGGCGGGTCAGTTTCTTCAAGAGCCAGTCATGGCCCTTTCCGCACTCGCTGATGATGGGCTTCTTCGCCGAGGCGACCAGCCGGCGTATTCGCATCGACGGCCACGAAATTGCCGATGCGGCCTGGTTCACGCCCGAACGCCCGCCGGAACTGCCACCCAGCTACTCGATCTCGCGTCAGCTGATCGAGACGCACCGGCGCGCGGTGGCGACCCGCTGAGAGACTGTCGATGTCACACGCCGAGCAGGTGATGTGCGAGGACAGTCGGGACCGACTGCCCTCGTCAGAGAGCGCTTCGAGCCCATTTCGAAACACTCTAGCGATGGGCGCCGGGGGCAGGGCAAAGCGAGGGTCCTTTGCCAGGGATGGCAAAGGTAGCGCCCACGGAGCGATTCACAGCGCCCTCGCGACGCCCTGCCGCCGGATAAGCCCACGTCATCTAGCGGTTGTAAAAAGGTGTGCCTAGTCGTTGTGCTTGCCGAACAGCTTGGGCAGCCGCGCAGCCAGGCCAATATCGCCCTTGACCTTGACCCGGCCGCCGACCAGCGCCTGCATGGCATTGAGCTCTTTCTTGATCAGGGCCACGAGGGTGGCGGTGTCACTCTCGATGGTCACATCGGGGGCCGTGTGGTGACCGGCGTGGACGTTGAGGTTGCCACCTTCGATCACCAGGTGATGATCGTCGGCGTCGTGCAGCAGAAACTGATAGGTTGCGTTGAGGTCGCCGGCGGCCGCGGGGTCGAAGCGGCGTTGCAGCTTGGCGATCAGCTGGTCGTCATCCATGATGGCCCTCCATTAGCGTTGGGACAAGCAAACCACTGCGCCTGACGTTATGCAAGTTACGGTTTCTCAAGCCGATTCCCGGCTGCTCGTGGGAGGTGTCGGCGTTTGCCTGGCGCGGAGGGCCGTGTACAAGGCGTGGGTCGGACAGGTTTTGAATTAGTGTTAGATCATATAAGGAGCGGGACGTGATCGGATGGCTGGCGGAGTACGGTATGTTTCTGGCCAAGACGGCGACACTTGTCGTCGCGCTGGCGCTGGTCCTGACCCTGGTGGCGCGCGGCCGGCGCAGCGGCGATGGCGATAGCGGCGGCCAGCTGCGGGTAACCTCACTCAATGCCCGGTTCTCTGGGCGGCAGCGCCAGTTGCAACTGGCGGCGACCCCCAAGTCGGGGCGGCGCCAACTGGCCAAGCGACTCAAGCGTGAAGAGAAGAAGCAGGCGGCCAAGGCGGTTGTGGACGATCGAGTCTGGGTGCTGGATTTCGAAGGTGATCTCAAGGCCTCGGCGACGCCGGCGCTGTCCGAGCTGGTGTCGCTGTTGATCGCCCAACTGGAATCGGGTGATGAGGTTGTGCTGCGGCTGACTTCGGGTGGCGGGCTGGTGCACAGCTACGGCCTGGCGGCGGCGCAGCTCGACCGCCTGCGTGACGCTGGCGCGCGACTCACGGTATGCGTGGACAAGGTCGCGGCCAGCGGTGGTTACATGATGGCGTGCTGTGCCCATCATCTGATCGCGGCACCTTTCGCGGTGATCGGTTCGATCGGGGTGGTGGCGCAGATTCCCAACGTACACCGACTGCTCAAGAAGCATGACGTCGATGTCGAACTGCTGACGGCGGGACGCTATAAGCGCACCCTGACCGTGCTGGGCGAGAACAGCGAGGAGGGCAGGGCCAAGTTTCTCGAGGATCTGCAGTCGACCCACGACCTGTTCAAGCGCTATGTCGGCGAGCGACGCCCGCAGCTCGACCTCGAGCAGGTGGCGACCGGTGAGATCTGGTACGGTAGTGAAGCGCAGTCCCAGGGACTGGTCGATGCCGTCGGTACCAGCGACGCCTACCTGCTGCAGAAGATCACCAACCGGGCGCGGGTCCTGCAAGTCTCACTGGCAAGTCGTCGCGGCCTCGCCGGCCGTCTGGCCAAGGGTGTCGAAACGGGCGCAGAGCGGACACTGGATCGGCTGCTGGAGCGGTTAGGTCGTCTGAGCTGGGAGCGTCACTGAGAGAGTGTTTACGAAATGCCTTCGTTCGTCGAATTCGTAAACACCCTCTGAGCGCCGGCGCGAAGATGCGCCGTGCTTTTCTACGCGCAACAGATCGGTTCGCGAGTCAGAGTCTCGCGTGTATCAGGCGCGGGCGTGAAACACCCCTTACCGGGTGTTTCTAGCCCATGCCGAGACCGGCGAGGGTAGCAATCAGCCGGCCCGCGGTATCACCGTTGAGCGAATAGTAGATGATCTGCGAGCTGCGCCGTGTCGTGACCAGTCTTTCCTGACGTAGCACGGCGAGATGCTGTGACAGCGCCGACTGGCTCAGCGCCATCTGCTGGTTGATCTGGGTCACCGAGCGCTCACCGCTCATCAGTAGGCACAAAATGCGTAGCCGACTCTCGTTGGCCATGGCCTTCAGGGTCGCGGTGGCTGGCCCGAACTGGGTTTCCGAAAGTGTCTGTTCCGTCATATGTGAAGTCCGCATTCGCAGGGCCGGCGCTGAACGATCTGTTACATCCATTTCTTATATTAACCTTTGTAACGTTAAGTTACAAAGTCTTTTTCGTGGTCCATCTGGTCTGGTATCGAGAGGATGCCTATAATGCCGCCCCCGCCGATGCGGCCCGAAGCCGCGACAGACGGGAACAGATGTGACTGAGGGTTCCCTTACCCCTCGGCCGACCGGCAGACGAAAAAGGTTCTTTCATGCTCAAACTCGACGAAAGTCAGATCCGCAAGGCGCTTTTGTGGCTGGTCTCTTTTCATGTCGCGGTGATCACCGCCAGCAACTATCTGGTGCAGCTGCCATTCACGCTGTGGGGGTTGCATACCACCTGGGGGGCGTTCAGTTTCCCGTTCATCTTCCTGGCGACGGATCTCACCGTAAGGCTGTTCGGCAAGTCGGCGGCGCGGCGTATCATCGCCGGGGTGATGGTGCCGGCATTGATGGTTTCCTATGCCGTATCGGTGCTGTTCCAGCAGGGCCGCTTCCAGGGCTTCGACGCGCTAGGACAGTGGAATCTGTTCGTCGGGCGTATCGCCCTGGCCAGCTTCATGGCCTACGTGCTGGGGCAGCTGCTCGACATCCATGTCTTCGATCGCCTGCGCCGCCTGCGCGCCTGGTGGGTGGCGCCGACGCTGTCGACCATTCTCGGCAACTTGGCCGACACCTTCGCGTTCTTTGCGATCGCCTTCTGGCACGGTCCCGACGCCTTCATGCGCGAGCACTGGGTGGATATCGCCTGGTTCGACTACGCGGTGAAGCTGACCATCAGCCTGCTGTTCTTCCTGCCGCTCTACGGTGTACTGCTGGCCTGGCTGGGGCGGGTCGTGCTCAGTGGCCGCGATGAATCACTGCCGGGCCTGCCGCGGCGCTGAGGTGGTGAGCTGGCGGGCCGAGGCACGGCCCGCCTGGCGCTCTGTTATTCTTACGATTCGCGTCGAAAAACGCCTAGTCGGTGCTCGCAAGGCTGGCAGAGAGACGAGTCAGCGGCCGAAAGCCAGCGAGTGGTGGAAAGTCGGCGAGTGATAGCAAGCCGGCAGTGGTGGAATAAGAGGAGAGCCAGATTGCAACTGCACTGTATCGATACCGGCACCGTCGATGCCGATGACCCCACACGCCCGCTGGTCGTGTTGCACGGCCTGTTCGGGAGCGCCGACAACTGGCGCTCGCATATCAAGCAGTGGCAGCAGACGCGCCGCGTGGTGGCGCTCGATCTGCGCAATCACGGGCGGTCGCCGCATGCGTCGGGAATGCGCTACGCGCAGATGTCAGAGGATGTCGCCGAGTCGCTCGACGCGCTCGAGATCACGCAGTTCGATCTGCTAGGGCATTCCATGGGTGGCAAGGTGGCGATCACCCTGGCCCGGCAGCGGCCCCGAGCAGTGGCCAGCCTGATCGTCGCCGACATCGCCCCGGTACCCTATGAGCATGGTCACGACGAGATCTTTGCCGCCATGCGCCGGGTTGTCGAGGGGCAGCCCGAATCGCGCCGTGAGGCCGACGCGCTGATGGCCGAAAGCGTGGATGTCGCTGCCACGCGCCAGTTTCTGGCTACCAACCTGGTGCGCGACGACGAGGGTATTCTGCGCTGGCGGGTGGGGCTGAATGAGATCGCCGACGGCTATGAGGACATCATCGCCGCGCCGGACGGCGAAGGCGCTTACCCTGGGCCTGCGCTGCTGCTGCGCGGCGGTAACTCCCCCTATGTGCGCGATGCTTACCGTGAGGCGGTGGCAGCGGTGATGCCCGAGGCGACCTGGGAGACGCTGGAGGGAGCGGGGCACTGGCTCCATGCCGAGCAGCCGGAAGCGTTTCAGCAGGCGCTATCACGCTTTTTCGCCGCTATCTGAGTCGGCACTGGCGCGCCACCCTGTAAAAGCGCCTTTCACAGCCGCTAGGCGACGTGAGCCCTCCGGCGGCAGGGCGTCGCGAGGGCGCTGTGAACCCCTCCCTGGGCGCTACCTTTGCCATCCCTGGCAAAGGACCCTCGCTTTGTCCTGCCCCCGGCGCCCATCGTCAGAGGGTTTGGAAGTGAGCTCTAAGAGGGTGTTTACAAATTCGTCGAGCGAAGGCAAGACAAGGCAAAATCGGTCGAAAAAGCGGAGTTTACATGGGGTAAATGAGCATTTTGAGACCGATTTTAACGCCGTATTGCCGAGCGCAGGCATTTTGTAAACACCCTCTAAGCCGGTGGCGCTCAATCGCTGTCGTTGGCCTCTCCCTCCACCGGAATGATATCGAGATTGTCGGGCTGAGCGGCAAGGAAGCGGTTGAGAATCCGATAGGTATCGATATCGAAACCGCGGTTGTCGGGTAGTACCTCGAGCTGGTTGAGATCGCTGACGCTGCCCTGGTAGTGCCAGTGGTCGACCACGTGCAGCCCGATTTCGCCACTGTCACTGCGTTCGCGAAACGCCACCCGCCCGGGCCACGGCCAGTTCTCGATGCGTAGCCGCTCCATTGCCGCCCTGGCGCGCCGGGTATGGCTCTCCAGGCTCTCTTCGCCGCAGCAGGCACCGCGACAGCGCCCTAGCTGATAGCCGAAACAGCGCCCGCGCCCGGTCTCCAGTCCCAGCACCCGCAGGCACAGGCCCTGCTCTGTGGCGATGTCCTTGAGCGTGGCGCGGGCCGTGTGGCGATTGCGGAACAGCCCGTAGAAGCGTGAGCGCGCGGTGACCACCCACTGGCCATCGCTCAGTTCGGGACGCGCTTCACCCTCCGGCCAGTCCCAACTGATCAGCCGGACCCGGCGACGCAGCTGGCGATTGTAGAGCGGCACCCAGCGCTTGATCAGGTCGGCTTCGAGCAGCTGCGCGCCGAGGTCACCGCTGGTCAGAATCCAGGCGATACGCTGGGTCTGCTCGAGCATATGGCGGTGACGCCCGGAAGCGGGATCGCGCAGGTGGGTGCGTACGCGTGTGCGAATGTCGAGACTCTTGCCCACGTAGAGCGGCAGGTCGTTGTGACCGAAGAAGACGTAGACGCCGGTGCGCGACGGCAGGGTATCGAGGGTATCGATACCGGTACTGGGTAGCGATTCTGCGGGATCGCGGCGAGGGTCGTAGAGGGACATGGGGGAGCTCATGCTCCCCACTTTAGCCGATTCTGTTTACCTTGGCCGGTGCCGCTCGCCTTGGCCGATTGCGCGTCAGGGCGCGTTGAGATCGACCGCTAAGCGCGAGATCGGGCTCTGGCTCTTGATCTGGCCGCGCTCGAGCAGGAAGGCTTCGAAGTCGCGGTAGCGCTTGACGTCCAGCGCCGCCGGGCGCAGTGCAAAGCGCGGCAGGGTCGCGTTCCAGGCCGCCTTGTTGAGCGGGGTGTCCAGCGACGGGTCATAGGCGATGAAGCGCTGCCAGCCCTCATCCGGATGATTGATGATCCAGGCGGTGGCTTCGCCGATCGCGTCCATGAAGCGGCGATAGGCGTCGCGATGCTGGTTCAGGGTGTCGCGGTTGGCGACGAAGATCAGCTCGTCATAGGTGGGAACGCCTTCCTCCTCGATATAGAACGGTTTGCCCTCGACGCCTTCCTGTTTCATCTGTGCCAGCTCGAAGTTGCGGAAGGCCCCGGTAACCGCATCCACCTTCTGGCTGATCAGCGCCGGCGTCAGCGAAAAGTTGACGTTGACCATCTCGACGTCGTCCAGGGTCAGCCCGTGATGCTCGAGCATCGCCGCCACCAGCACTTCCTCGACCCCGCCAACCGAGTAGCCGATCTTTTTGCCGGAGAGCTGGGAGAGATCGTCGATACCGCTGTCGGCGCGCACCAGCAGGGCGTTGAGCGGGGTCGCGATCAGCGTGCCGATGCGCACCACCGGCAGCCCCTGGTCGACTTGCAGATGCAGCTGCGGCTGATAGCTGAGCGCCAGGTCGATGCGCCCTGCGGCGACCAGCTTGGGCGGCACGCTGGGGTCCGCCGGCGACTGGATGTCCACGTCCAGTCCGCGCTTGGCGAACAGCCCAAGCTGCTTGGCCACCAGGATCGGCGCATGCACCGGGTTGGGGTACCAGTCGAGCATCACGCTCAGCGGAATCATCTTGGGGGGCACCAACGCGTCGTCATCGGCCTGGGCGTGAAGTGGCAGCAGCGTAGCCAGCACCAGCAGGATCAGGCCGAGCAGCGCCGGGCGGCGCGGTTCGCGTGTGGCGGGGATGGTTCGAGATAGCGTGGGCATACGCAGGTTCCCTCTGGTTGGGGTTATTGTCGATGTGTGATCGCATGGTTTCGGGGCGGGTTTCATACGCTCGCCTCCAGGCGATCGCGGTGCCAGGGCATCGCCGCACGAATCGCCGCGTCGACGCCGAAATAGAGCGCCAGCGCGAACGCCACCAGTACCACCAGGGCGGCGAACATCACGTCGATCTGCAGGCGCGCATTGGCATTGAGCATCAGATAGCCCAGGCCCTGGCTGGCGCCGACCCACTCACCGATCACCGCGCCGATCGGTGCCGCGCTGGCGGCCATGCGCAGCCCCGAGGCGAGGGATGGCAGCGCCGCCGGCAGCTGGACCCGCAGCAGCGTCTGACGGCGTGACAGACCGAAGGTGGTGGCCAGGTCGAGCCACCCCTGCGGGGTCTGGCGCAGGCCGTCGTAGCCGGTGGAGGCGACCGGGAAATAGATGATCAGCATGGCCATCAGGATCTTGGGCCACAGCCCATAGCCGAGCCACAGCATCAGGATCGGCGCCAGCGCGAACAGCGGTATCGCTTGGCTGATCAGTAGCAGTGGCAGCAGGGTGCGCCGCAGCGGCCGAAAGCGTGCCAGTAGTAGCGCCGTGGCCAGGCCCAGCAGTACGCCACCGATGAAGCCGCCCAAGATTTCGGTCGCGGTGACCAGGGCGTGATGGGCCAGCAGCGCGCGCTGATCGAGCAGCGCCCGCACCACCGCCAGCGGCGACGGCAAAATGTAGCGCGGCACGCCGGTGAGACTGACGACAGCCTGCCAGGCGGCTAGCAGCAGCGCCAGCGCCAGTAGCGCGCGCGCCGGGCCGTGGAGTTGACGCGCCAGACCGGGCCGGACTCTCTGGATCGAAGTCGATTCAGACATGCGCTGGCTCCCGCAGCAGCGCCACCAGCTCGGCTTGATGCGCCAGCAGCTGCGGATCGTCCAGCGCCCGCGGCCGTTGGCCGGTCGGCGCCGCCAGCGGTACCGCCTGGGCCGGCTCGCCCTGCAGTACCAGCAGGCGGTCGGCGAGCCGCAGCGCCTCCAGCGGGTCATGGGTGACCATGATCACGGTGCGGGTGGCAAGCAGTTCGCTGGCCAGATCGTGGAGCTCGAGCCGGGTAATCGCGTCGACCGCGGAGAAGGGCTCGTCCATCAGGACCACCCCGGCATCCTCGTGCAGCGTGCGTGCCAGTGCCACACGCTGGCGCTGACCGCCGGAGAGTGCCGCCGGCCAGGCATCGGCCTTGTCCGCCAGGCCCACGCGGGCCAGTAGCGCCAGTGCGCGCTCACGCGCCTCCGGGGCTGTCGGCCCCGCTCGCCGGCCGCGCCATTTGGTGCCCAGCATCACGTTGCCGATGACCCGCAGCCAAGGCACCAGCAGATCCTGCTGCGACATCCACGCCAAGCGCCCCCGCAGCGGCTGGCCGTCGCTGGTCGTGCACTCGATGTGATGGCGGTCGGGCAGGGCGAGGCCGGCGATCATGCGTAACAGCGAACTCTTGCCGCAGCCGCTGCGCCCGAGCAGGCAGGTCCAGCTGCCGGCGTCGAATTCGACGGCGAGATCGTGGAACAATGGCCGGGCGCCGAAGGTGAGCGAGGCGCGGCGAATGTCCAGCCCGGGTGGTGACATGACCACTCCCATGACGGGGGCTGCAACGGCGGGGGCATCATGCGCGGGCAGGCTGGCCTTTCCTCCGCCGGTGCTAACCGGTTCAGGTTCCAGGGTTGTGCGCTGCACTCTCAGCCCGTCCGGCGGGCACCCCTATCCAGTGAGCGCCGATTGTACGCCGCCCGGAAGCCGCTGCCCACCTTCGCCCCCGATGCACCGAACTCGAGAGGAGTCGCGATCTTGTCAGATGTTCTGCCCATGGCCGACGCCGAACTCACGCGCCGGGTGTCGCTCTATGCCGGGGTGGCGCTGACGCCGCTGCCGCTGCGCTTCGCCGACAGCGCCAACTGGCTGTGGCGCAGTGAAGAGCTCTCGCCCAAGCTCTACAAGCTGGCCCGTACCGATGCCGAAGGCGATCCGTTCTGGCATGGCATGCGCGAGCTGTTCGGTGTCGATCGCTGGCGCCATGCCCATGAGCTGCCGGCGCTGGCAGGCTCGCTGCCGCAACATCTGCCATTGGCACCGCTGCCGTTGACCTGGCTGGGACGGCTACAAGGTGCGCCGCTATGGAGCCTGCCCTGGCGTCAGGCGCCGGCAGCGCGGATGGATGCCGCCTTCGCGGGCCAGTTGGGGCGGCAATTGCGGCGACTTCACCATGACTCGCTGCCAGGGTGGGGGCATCCGGCGAGCGGCGTTTATGCGCTCGACGCTTGGCCGCGGGCGGCGCGGGCCTTCGTCATCAGCCGCGGCGTCCTCGATCCCGTAGAGCTAGCCAGTCTGAACTGGCCGAGGCCGAGCCGTGCGGTCTGGAGCCTGCCCGACCTGCGTCCCGATCAGTTCCTGCTCGGCGGACTGGATGGCTACTGGGCCGATTGGGAGGCGCTGGTATGGGCACCGCTGGAGTTCGATCTGTGCCTGCTCGAGCTGATGCTCGAGAACGCGGCGCAGCGTGAGGCCTTCGTCGAGGCTTACGGCGCCGAGCACTTGCCGTCGCTCGATGCCTATCGAGATGGCATGCGCGCGGTCATCCTGGCACTTGGCGTGCTGGGGCCTCTGAGCCTATCCCTGAAGGAGTTTCCCCATTGGCTCTAGGCATATGAAAAAGATAAAAAAATCGGCGCCCCTCCCGGCGCAATCGGGTGGCGGCATGGCATACTGAATTTTTCTTGACGGATATCGACGATAGTCTCGTGGACTCGATCAATAGCTTGTTTCTCGTTTGCGGCGCGCTGATCGCGCTGAGCATCCTCGCCAGCCGTGTCTCCTCACGGATCGGCGTGCCGCTGCTGGTACTCTTCCTCGGGCTGGGCATGCTCGCGGGCGAGGAGGGCGTGCTCGGCCTGCAGTTCGATGACTACTCGCAAGCCTTCTTGATCGGTCACCTGGCGCTCGCCATGATCCTGCTGGACGGCGGCCTGCGCACCCGCTTCCAGACCTTCCGCGTGGGGCTCAAGCCGGCGCTGTCGCTGGCCACCATCGGTGTCTTTCTCACCAGCGGTATCGTCGGCCTGCTGGCGATGTGGCTGCTCGATCTCAGTCTCATCGAGGGGCTGCTGGTAGGGGCGATCGTCGGCTCCACCGACGCTGCGGCGGTCTTCTCGATGCTCAAGGGGCAGGGCGTCAATCTCAACGAGCGTGTCGGTGCCACCCTGGAGATCGAGTCGGGTACCAACGACCCGATGGCGATCTTTCTTACCATCACCCTGGCGGAGATGCTCACCGGCGGCGTAGGCGGGCTGAGCGACACCCTGATGCGCTTCGTGCTGCAGTTCGGGGTAGGGCTGGCGATCGGCCTCGGCGGTGGCTGGATCTCGGCCAAGATGCTGCGCTGGCTCGATCTGGCGCCGGGGCTCTATTCGCTGCTCGCCCTGGCGCTGGGGTTCTGCATTTTCGGCGCTACCAGCGCCATCGGCGGCAGTGGCTTCCTCGCGATCTATCTCACCGGGCTGATGATCGGCAATCAGCCCGGGCGTCACCTGACGCACATCCTGCCGGTCCACGACGGTCTGGCGTGGCTGAGTCAGATCGGGCTCTTCCTGGTGCTGGGCATGTTGGTTACCCCGTCCGAGATGATCGACTACGCCGTGCCCAGCGTGATCCTGGGGGTGGCTTTGATCCTGGTGGCGCGCCCGCTGGCGGTACTCGCCTCGCTGCTGCCGTTCTTCAACTTCCGCTGGCGCGAGCTGTGTTTCATCTCCTGGGTCGGGCTGCGCGGTGCGGTGCCCATCGTGCTGGCGATCTTCCCGGTGATTAGCGGCGTCGAAAACTCGGCGCTCTACTTCAACGTGGCCTTCTTCGTGGTCCTGATCTCGCTGCTGCTGCAGGGGTCGACCCTGGCGCGCTTCGCCCACTGGATGCGCGTGGCACTGCCCGAGAGCACCACGCCTGACCGCCGAGGCCAGCTTGGCGTGCTGCCCGAGAACGACTACGAGATGTTCGTCTACAAGGTCGAGAACGAGTCGCTCGACGACGTGCCTATTCGCCTGTTGCGGCTACCCTCGGGCACCTTGATCTCGGCCATCTTTCGCCAGCATGCCATGCTCCACCCCAAGGGCAGCACCCGGCTGCGCCTGGAAGACGTGATCTGCCTGATCGGGCGCACCGGCGATCTGCCTTCGCTCAACCGGCTGTTCAACGGTGAAGCCAAGCTCAAGCGCGAACGCGCCTTCTTCGGCACCTTCTCGCTCGACGGCGAAGCGCTGATGCAGGACGTGGCCAACGCCTACGGTCTCACCCTCAGCCCGGGGGAGCAGGAGATGACGCTGGGCGAGTTCGTGGCGCTACGTGTCGGTGGCCATCCGGTGGTAGGCGACGACGTCGACTGGCACGGCTTCCACTGGGTGGTCAGCGAGATGGAAGGCAACCGGGTGACGCGAGTCGGTCTCAGGCTCTATCACTGACAGCCAGGCCGTTTCGGCAAGCCCTGCTCGCTTGAGAACCAATGTCTCTCGAAAACCAGAGCCTCTCTATAATCGGGCTATCTTGGAAGGACCGGCAGACAAAGACCCGGGCAGGAGATGGCCCGGGTTCGAGTGGGAAGTGCTTATTGCTAAAAGTACTTATTGAAAGAAATGCTCCTCACTGAGAGGGGGCCTCGCTGAATAAAGCCAAGAGCTCGCGGCGACCTACTCGACCTCGGCATCCAGCGACGGGCGGCTCAGCTGCTTGCCGGTCTCGCGCTCGATCATGCCGTTCATGCGCGCCGCGCGGTGCTGGGCCTGCGACTCCTCGTCGAAATAGCCGAGGCTACCGCCGGTATCGCCGTCGAAGACTTCGTAGCAGACCTGATTGTGGCTGCCCGGCTTGAGGGTCTTTCGCACTTCGATGAAAGGCTCTGCCATGCTGGAATCCTCGCGCAAGAGATGAACGTTGAGCGTAGCTCACTCGATGCCACTGTATAGGGTGCGATGGTACGGGGTGTAACGTCGCGGTATGGGGCGGTAGTGTCCGCGGTCAGGCGGGCCTGCCCCAAATCAGCCTAACGCCCGCCTGTGACCGTTTGGCGTCATGCTCGATTAGGGCACACCTCATGGCGCTAGTCGGGATCGAGATCCCACTGCAACCCAAACTGTAACCCGTTGACCGCCTCGTTGAGCAAGTCCTGGTCGCGATTGGCGTTGCTGAGGTCGCTCTGGATTCGCGAACTCTGGGTCTGCGGGTCCGGCCAGCCAAGCCGGCCCATGCACGCCTGGTACTCGGGCTCGCCGGCGATCTGGTGCGTCTGGCGCTCGCAGGTACGGCTGTCTCTGAGAAAATTCGTCGCACTCACGCGCGGTACCGCCGAGACACAGCCGGCCAGCAGACAGCAGATCAGAATGAGAGGTAGCAGACGACACATGGAGGCTTCACCGGGGACTGCCCCGAAGCGTAGCACTCCTGGCACGGTTTGTTACCAGAATTCCTGTTTCAAGTGCTTGTTCGTAAAGCGACTCGCCGTCGCCGCAGGGCCATGCCAGACTGCGCGGGCGGCTGACTCCCTCGCCGCGACGCGGCCTTGACCCAACGGAGCCCGAGATGCACCGAGACGACCTTGCCGATCTCTACCAGGGCTATATCGACTGCCTGAACCGCCAGGCCTGGGACGCGCTGGGGCGGTTCGTCCACGAAGCCGTGACCCACAACGGCCGCCAGTTGGGGCTCGCCGGCTATCGCGAGATGCTGGAGCAGGATTTCGCGGCCATCCCGGATCTGTATTTCACCATCGAGCTGCTGGTGGTCGAACCACCGTGCATCGCTGCCAGGTTGGCGTTCGACTGCACGCCACAAGGCACTTTCCTTGGCCTGGCGGTCGATGGCCGCCGAGTTCGCTTCGCCGAGAACGTCTTCTACACCTGCCATGACGGCAAGATCGTCAGCGTCCTGTCGGTGGTCGACAAGCGCGCGATCGAAGCGCAGCTGGGGTAGGGGGAAAGTCATCCGTCGCAGGCACAGCCCGGTGGTCGATGGCAGGTGTAGTTCCTGCTGATGCAGCTGTTGCCACAGGCTTTGCCCTTGCGACAGACCTTGCAGCAGCCTTGGGCCAGCAGTTGTCCATCGTCCGCGGTGAGTGTGGAGAACTCCGGGGCGACGGCCGGGCACTCGCCTTCAAAGGCGATTTCTTGAATGAATACTTGGGAAGGCTGGGGTTCGGCACGGGTTTCTGCGGCAAAGGCCGTGGCGGCCACGACCATGCTGATCAGCATGGCGATCATTAGCGGTTTCATGTTGCTTCCCTGCGTGTAGGTTTTATAGCGCCTCTTCTGGGCGCTATTGGAGCATTACACTGGGATTTTGCGATGCCAATAGCACATTGGTCTTTTGCCGCACCTCACGTGCTGGTCCTTGCTGCGGTGCGTCTTGGCGGTATCGGCTGCCGGTGGAACTCATGCTTCGCCCTAGGCTGGGCAAAGGCGTTCGGCGCGGGGACACCAGCAACTACCACGTTATCCTGAACACCAGTCAGACGGGGTTGTCGCCGCTGGCGTGCTGCTGGATGGCCGTGGTGGATATGTGCGGCGCTCGATTCAGGAGCCGCCGGGGGTAGATCGAAGGGCGGTGATGGGGGCGGTGCAACGGTAGGCGTTGTACCCGTTGCACTTTTGGTCGCTTTTTGACCAGGTTAGAAAAAGCTAAGGGCCAGCTAAATAGCTGACCCTTAAATAAAAAGTGGCGGAGGGACAGGGATTCGAACCCTGGAAGGGCATTAACCCTTGCCGGTTTTCAAGACCGGTGCATTCAACCGCTCTGCCATCCCTCCGGCTTACGGCGGGAGATAGTACCAGCTCTCCCTCGGTCGTCAACAGGTTCTTTAGCTTTCAAAGGGTTATTTCACTTCCGGCGGTGCCGTTTACGCTTGTCAGGGGAACTTTGCAAGGGCATTCTGGTCCATGGGTGTAATCGACATAACCGAGGGGATACGTATGGACTACCGCACATCGCACGACGTCACCGAGCGTCGACCGAGCGTGGCCAGCACCAACAAGGTGTTACGCAACACCTACATGCTGCTGGCCATGACCCTGATGTTCTCTGCCGTGACCGCGGGCGTCGCGATGGCGCTAGGCGTCACACAGATCAACATCTTCATCTTCTTCATCGGCGCCTATGGCCTGATGTTCCTGGTGCACAAGACCGCCAACTCGTCTGCCGGCATTCTGGCGACCTTCGCATTCACCGGGTTCATGGGCTTCACGCTGGGGCCGATCATCGATCTCTATCTGTCCATCCCCAATGGGGCGCAGCTGGTGATGACCGCGCTGGGCATGACCGCGGCCACCTTCCTGGGGCTGTCGGCGGTGGCGCTGATCACGCGCAAGGACTTCAGCTTCCTGGGCAACTTCATGGTGGCGGGTGCCATCGTGCTGGTGCTGGCGATGGTCGCGGCGCTGATCTTCAACATCCCGGGTCTGGCGCTGGCGGTGTCGGCGGGCTTCGTGCTGTTCTCGTCGGCGGCGATCCTGTTCCAGACCAGTGAGATCGTTCACCGTGCGGGCGAGACCAACTACATTCTCGCCACCATCACGCTCTACGTGTCGATCTACAATCTGTTCATCAGCCTGCTGTCGATTCTGGGTGTGATGTCCGACGATTGATCCGCACGCCGGGCAATGACCGGTACAATCGCTGAACGAAAACCCCACTTCGGTGGGGTTTTCTGCGTTTGGGGTTGAGGTTTGGCGGTGGGGGCGGCTTTGGTAAGATGCGACTTTTCTCCTGATCGATAGGCCCTACGACGTGTTGAGCTATGCGCTGCTGGTACACGCCGCGCCCTACAGCGAACAGGGTGCGCTCTCGGCGCTGCGTTTCGCCCAGGCGGCGGTGGCGCAGGGCCACCGGGTGTCGAGCGTGTTCTTCTACCGCGATGGCGTGCACAACGCCTCGACGCTGATGGCGCCGCCGCAGGACGAGGTGCACCTGGCCGAGGGCTGGCGCGCGCTGGCCCAGGAACATGGCACTGAGCTGTTGGTCTGCATCGCGGCGAGCCTGCGTCGTGGCCTGATGAACGCTGAGGAGGGCGTGCGCCACGGTCGCGAGGCGCACAACCTCGAGCCACCCTTCGTATTGACCGGGCTGGGGCAACTGGTCGATGCGATGCAGGCCAACGACCGCGTGATCACCTTTGCCCCCTGAGCGCCGACCCATGAGTGAGTGTCAGAGATTGAGTGTCGGAGTAAGTGCCATGCAAGACGATGAGGCGGCGCTGGCCGCCGATACCCCGATAGCGCCGCTCGATCTGCTGGTGATCCTGCGCCATCCGCCCCACGGCAGCAGCTGGCTGCGCGAGGGCGTCGATGTCGCGCTGGTGGCGGCGGCCTTCGGCCAGTCAGTGGGTCTGCTGTTCCAGGGTGACGGTGTCTTTGCGCTGGTCGAGGGTCAGCGTGCCGGGCCGCTGGGCCAGAAGGGCACCCATGCGCAGCTGGCCATGCTGGAGATGTACGATATCGAGCGGCTCTGGGTCAGCGCGAGCGCTCTGCGCGCCCGTGGGCTCACGCCAGCGGATCTCATGCTGCCGGTGCAACTGCTCGAGGCCGATGCGCTCGAACGCCTGGTCCACGCGCAGCCGCACACGCTGCTCTTCTGAGCGAGGAGATTTCGATGATGCTGCACCTGCTCAACCGCTCGCCCCAGTTCGACGGTCTCTACTGGGACTTGAGCGAGGCGTTCGGTGCCGACGACCACCTGCTGCTGATCGAAGATGCCTGCTACGCCGCACTGCCCGCTGCCGCAGCCAGCCTGGCGGCTTTCGGCGGGCGCGTCTCGGTGCTCTCGGAAGACGCTGAATCACGCGGCCTGCTGGGGCGTCTGAGTGACGATGTGGCGCTGGTCGATATGGCCGGCTTCGTCGCGTTGACGGCGACCTTCCCCCATAGCTTGAGCTGGTTCTGATGACGACGATGGCACGCACGATAACGGTCGAGGGGCGCGAGATCGCTCTCGACCCCGAAGGGTATCTGGTTTCGCTTGCCGACTGGACGCCGGCGGTGGCGGAGGCACTGGCGAGTGAGGAGGGGCGCGCGTTGAGCGCCGCGCACTGGGAGGTGCTGACGGTGCTGCGCGACTTCTACCAGCGCTACGAGGCGGCGCCGGCGATGCGCCCGCTGGTCAAGGCGGTGCGCCAGGCACTGGGCGAGGAGAAGGGCAGCTCGATCTATTTGATGCGGCTGTTTCCGGAGAGCCCGGCCAAGGTGGGCGCGCGTCTGGCCGGGCTACCCAAACCGACTAACTGCCTGTGACTCCGCATGAGCGATCGTATATGAGCGCCAGCCGATGAACTTTCTCGCCCATGCCGAGCTCGCCCGCCACGGCAGTGACGACTTCCTGCTGGGCAATCTGATCGCCGATGGCGTCAAGGGGCAGCAGCTGGCGGCGTGGCCGTCAGCGGTGGCGGCGGGTATCCGTCACCATCGCCAGGTGGATGCCGCCATCGACTGCCATCCCGAGGTTGTTGCGCTGCGTGCCAGCGCCCCGGCCGCCCAGCGGCGCTTCGTGGGTATTGCGCTGGATCTGGTGTGGGATCACTTCCTCGCCGCCTGCCATCCCGATCCTCAGCTGGTCACCCGCTGTTATCGCGTGCTCGGCGGTGCCCCGGCGCCGGATCGGCTGGGCCGCCTGGTACCAGCGATGATCGAGGGTGACTGGCTGGCGCGCTATGCCGATTTCGCCTTCACCTGCCGCGCGATTGCCGGTATCGGCAGCCGGCTCCGCGGCCCCAATCGGCTGGCGGAACTGACGCCCTGGCTGGATGACGAGTATCCGCGGCTCGAGGCGGCGTTCGTGAGGCTGTGGCCGGAGATGCAGGCGCGCTTTGCCGGCTGATCGGTGATGTGAGCCGGGAGCTGCCATCGCTGAATCGGTCGTCAACGTAAGCTAGCGCCGGCGAGCCCAGCGGCTCGCCGGCTGTCTTCGAACGGCTTCTGTTTCTGCGCCTGGGTCAGGCTTCGAGCCAGAGGCATTCGACCCGATCGCCGGGAGAGATGTCGCTGTGCGGCGGAATCACCGCGAAGGCGTTGGTGGCCGCGCAGGAGGTGAGCACGGCGGAGCTCTGTTCCGGATAAGCCCGCGCCACGATGCGCTCGCCCTCGAATGCCAGGGTGGCGCGCAGATAGTGGCGGCGGCCCTCGGTGCGGGTGCTGAAATCCGCCTCGGCGGGGACCCGTGGCAGCTCCAGTTGATCCGTGCATCCCATCAGCGCGCCCAGCAGCGGGCGCAAATAGAGCCAGGCGCCGACATAGCTGGATACCGGGTTGCCCGGCAGGCCGACCACCCGCGTGGCGCCGATGGTCCCCAGTGCCAGCGGTTTGCCCGGGCGCATGGCCAGGCGCCACAGCGTTAGCTCACCGAGCTGCTCCAGCGCCGGTTTGACGTGATCCTCCTCGCCGACACTGACCCCGCCGGTAGTGACGATCACATCGGCCATTGCCGCCGCCTCGGCGAGCCGGGCGCGGGTGGTGTCGAAACTGTCGGCGACCCGCACCTGGGCCACCAGCTCGCCGCCGAAGCGCGCGACCAGGCTCGCCAGCATCGCTCCGTTGCTGTTGTAGATCTGCCCCGGCGCCAGCGGCTGCCCCGGTTCGACGATCTCATCGCCGGTCAGCAGCAGCGCCACCCGCGGGCGCCTCACCACCTCGACCGTGTCTAGCCCTTGGCCTGCAAGCAGACCCAGCGCGGCGGCGCCCAGGCGGGTGCCGGCACTGAGCAGGCGGCTGCCCACGCTGACGTCGAGCCCGCGGCGGCGCACGTTCTGGCCCGGCTGGGTGGGGGGTATGCGTGCCAGTCCATCCTCGAGGGTGACGTTTTCCTGGATCGCTACGCAGTCGGCGCCGGGTGGTATCTCGCTGCCGGTGAACAGGCGTGCGCAGGTGCCGGGTGCCAGCGGCTGCGGCGCTTGGCCGGCGGCGATGCGCTGCGAGATCGGCAGGGCGCCGCCGGAGTCGCCGCTGGCCAGGGCGTAGCCGTCCATGGCGCTGTTGTCGGCAGGCGGCACGTCGAGCGCCGCGGCCACCTCCTGCGCCAGCACGCGGCCGGCAGCTTCGGCACAGGCGATACGCTCGGCGCCCAATGGGGTCACGCCGTCGAGCAGGGCTTCCCGGGCGCGCTCTACGCTCTCCAGCGGGGGTGTCGTTTCAGCCATGCGTGTGGGTGCCTCGTTCCGGAATCACCAGATTGGCGAAGTTGCACGGGCGGTGGCGGCTGTCGAGCTGCTCGCCGAGGATGCGGTCCCATCCGGTGCGACAGGCGCCGGTGGAGCCGGGCAGGGCAAAGATCACGGTGCGATTGGCCAGGCCGCCGAGACAGCGGCTCTGCACCGTGGAACTGCCGATCTCCTCGAACGAGACCTGGCGGAACAGCTCGCCGAAGCCCTCGATATGTTTGTCGAGCAGCGGTGCGATCGCCTCCGGGGTCGAATCGCGCCCGGTGAAGCCGGTGCCACCGGTGGTCAGGACCACCTGTACCTCGGGGTCGGCGATCCAGGTGGCGACGACCGCGCGGATACGATAGACGTCATCCGGCACGATGCGCTTTTCGGCCAGCCGGTGGCCGGCTCCTTCGAGCCGCTCGACCAGGGTCTGGCCGGAGCGGTCGCTCTGCTCATCGCGGGTGTCGGAGACGGTCAGCACCGCGATCGACAGCGGGATCAGTGCCTCGCTCATGCGTCCGCTCCGCCGTTGGTCTTGCGCTGTTGGCGCGCTTCCAGCGCGGCCAACTGCGCATCGCTGGCCGGTGCCTGATGATTGGCCTTCCACTCTGAGTAAGGCATGCCGTAGACGTATTCACGCGCGGCTTCATAGTCGAGCGTCTCGCCGCGCTCTTCGGCGGCGTTCACCAGCCACTTGGAGAGGCAGTTGCGGCAGAAGTCGGCGAGGATCATCAGATCGATGTTCTGCACGTCCTTGTTGGCGTCGAGATGGCGCAGCAGGCGGCGGAAAGCGGCCGCCTCGAGTTCGGTACGCGTGGCGTCGTCGAGATGTTGCATCGGTAGGGGCTCCTCGGATCGGGAAGACAGGACTGAGAACGCGGTAAAAGCAGACGAGAAGGCGTGTTCAGGCCATCGTCGTCGCCTGACTAGTCACCTTCACCGGGCGTGCAGACCGACAGTACCACGGCATCGGTGTCGCTGGTGGAGACCAGCGCATGGCCCATGTCGCTGTCGAAGTAGAGCGAATCGCCGGTGGCCATGGCGAGCGGTTCGTAGAACTCGGTGTAGATCAGGATGTCGCCCTCGAGCACCATCAGGAACTCTTCGCCGGCGTGGCGCACCCACTCCTGGAATTCGTCGAAGCGGCGTGCCCGCACGATGGTCTTGAACGGCACCATGCGTTTCTGCGCCAGCTGCCAAGAGAGTAGTTCATGTTCGTAGGTGGGGGTGGGGTGCTGCTTGCCATCGCCACTGGGGGTGAGATCGCGCCGCCCGCGGGAGTGGGAACGCGACTTGGCTGGGGTCAGCAGTTGCGGCAGATCGATGCCCAGCCCGGTGATCAGTTTCTGCACCGCACTGAAGGTAGGCGAGATCTGGTCGTTCTCGATCTTGGACAGGGTCGAACGCGCCAGCCCCGTGCGTGCGCTGACGTCGCCCAGGGTCCACTGGTTGGAGAGGCGAATCTGCTTGAGCCGTTCACCCAGGCGCAGGGGCTCGACGAAGGGCTTGCGGCCCGAGGCGATGCGCAGCGCGGCATCCTGATCGTTGCTGGCGGCCATGAAAATCTCTGTCTGGGTCGGTTTGGGCCCAGAATATCACAGCGCCCCGGGCGGGCTCTGCCACATGACGACGTTGCGCGTGACGAGAGCGTCGCCGGCGTGTCTGTCTCGCCGAGCCAGGCAGTCTCTTTGAGATAGATGCTCTAACCGGGGTAAGGCTGGCCGAGCAGCGCGGTGAGATGCGCCTCCACGCTCAGCGGCAGCGCCTTGGGGTGATAGCCGCCCTCGAGTACCGACACCAGCTTGCCCCCGGCGTAGCGGCGCGCGATGTCCATCGCCAGGTGGGTGATCCAGTAGAAGTCGCCGTGCTCCAGCGCCAGTTCTCCCAGCGGGTCGTCGCGGTGGGCATCGAAGCCGCTGGAGAGCAGCACCAGCTGCGGGCGGTGGCGCTCCAGTGCCGGCAGCCAGTCACGCTCGATTGCCAGGCGGAAGTCACGGCTGGCGGTGCCGGCGGGCAGCGGGGTGTTGACCACGTTGGGCCAGTCGCCTTCGAGGTAGCGCCAGGGATAGAACGCCTCCTGGTAGCTGCTGCAGATCAGCACGCTCGGGTCGTCGTGAAAGATGTCCAGGGTGCCGTTGCCCTGGTGGACGTCGAAATCGAGGATGGCGATACGCTCCAGGCCGTGCACGGCACGCGCGTGCGTCGCGGCGACGGCGACGTTGTTGTAGAAGCAGAAGCCCATCGCCAGGGCACGTTCGGCGTGGTGCCCGGGAGGGCGCACGGCGCAGAAGACGTTGTCGGCGCGGTTACCGCAGACCAGGTCGACACCCTTGATCGCGGCACCGGCGGCAAGCGCCGCCGCTTCGAGCGTCCACGGGCCCATGCGCGTGTCGTTATCCAGCGTCTGCAAGCCGTTTTGGGGACGCTGGCAAGCGAGTGTTTCCAGGTAGTCTGGGGCGTGAACGCGCGCCAGAGCGAGCGGTTTCGCCGGCGGCGCCTCCGACTGCATGGTCTGTTGCAGCAGGCCGCTGAGCATCAGGCGCTTGCGAATCACCTCGAGGCGTACGGGCGCTTCCGGGTGCGAGCCGCCCATGTCGTGCCGAGCGAAGTCGGGGTGAGTGAGGTACGACGTGATCATCGGCGGTTTCGACCCTCCGGGGCGCTGGGGTACCGATCCCATGGGTTCGGGCGGTATGGCTAAATCCAGACCAGGGCTCAACGCGGGAGCGCTGAGCGTGTAGGGTTGAAATAACCATAACCCGAGCCGTGAGGTCCACCGTGGCCACGCAATTCCTGCGTCGATTTTTCGCGCCCCAGTCACTGGTCGTGATCGGAGCGTCCCCCAAGCCCGAGTCGCTGGGAGGAGTGGTATTGCGCAACCTGCTGGAAGGGCAGTTCGACAAGCCGCTCTGGGCGGTCAATCCGCGCGGCTACGCCGACGTGCACGGTGTCGAGTGCCTGCGCCGCATTGCCGATCTGCCACGCCCGCCCGATCTGGCCGTGATCTGTTCGCCGCTACGCAGCCTGCCCAAGGTGATCGACGACTTGAGTGCGATCGGGGTGCGTGCGGCACTCATTCTTTCCGGAGGCGCCTCGCTCGAACGCGAGGCGTCTTTGCGTGGGCGCTTGCAAAAGGCGGCCCGGCGTTCGGGCATGCGCGTGCTGGGACCGGAATGCCTGGGAGTGGCGGTACCCTCCTGGCGGCTCAACGCCACCTATGCCGCGCAGCCGATCGCCGACGGCAGCGTCGCCTACCTGGGGCAGTCGGGCATGCTCGGCAATGCCATGATCGACTGGGCGGCGGGGCGCGAAGTGGGGTTCTCGCACCTGGTCACCCTTGGCGACAGCCTCGACGTGCGCCTGCCCGATGTCATCGACTATCTCAATCTCTCCAGCAAGTGCCGGGCGTTGCTGCTGCACCTGGAAAGTATCCGCAATGCGCGCCACTTCATGACCGCCCTGCGTGACGCCTCGCGCAACCGTCTGGTACTGGCGATCAAGAGCGGGCGAACGCCCCAGGCCACCCTGGACCAGCTACCGGAAACGCCTGGTATCGAACGCCGCGACGCGGTGATCGAGGCCGCCCTGGCGCGGGCCGGCGTGGTGCGGGTGGAGGACTCCGACGAGCTGTTCGACGCGCTGGAGACGCTCTCCCGACTCAAACCGCCGCGGGGTGACCGGCTGGCGATCGTCTCCAACGGCGTGGGGCCGGCGCTGCTGGCGATCGACAAGCTGATCGACGGCGGGGGCCAGCTGGCGGAGTTCGGCGAGACCACGGTGGCTGCACTGCTCGAGGCGGGGCTAGACGTCAGCCGGCCGGGGCGTAACCCGATCGATCTCGGCGGCTCGGCAACCCCCGCGGACTATCTGGCGGCGCTGGATATCGTTACCCGCGACCCCCAGGTGGATGCGGTGCTGGTGCTCCACGCGCCGACCCGGCTGGCACCGGCGCAAGCCACCGCCGAGGCGCTGATCGCGGCCCGGCAACGTTATCGTCATCGGCTGCTGGTGAGCTGGATGGGCCTCAAGGAGGCGCTGGCGGCCCGGGCGGCGTTCAATCGCGCCGGGATTCCCAGCTACCTGTCGCCGGAGAAAGCGGTACGTGCCTTCCTGCACCTGGTGCGCTATCGCCGGGTCCAGGCGCTGCTCCACGAGACGCCGCCTTCGCTGCCGTTCGACTCCAACACCGAGATCCGCCAACGCTGCCATGCCCTGATCGACGCGTCGCTGAGCCGCGGGCGCGACCGCCTGACGCATGAAGAGACCGCCCAGGTACTCGCCGCCTACGGCATCGAGAGTGCGCCCAGTCGCTATGTGGCGGATTTCGAGGAGGCCGAGCGCGCCACCCAGACACTGCCGGGCCCATGGGCGGTCAAGGTGGTGCATCGCGATAACTGCGAGCCGTTTCGCTACTGGCGGGAAGCCTCGCGTCAGACCAGCGCGCTGGCGCAGGACCTGGAGCAGCCCGGCAGCGTGGTCGATGCGGTGGTGCGGCTGGGAGAGCGGATCGCCGAGACGCTGCCGCAGAGCCCCATCTACAGCTACTGCCTGCAGACTATGCAGCGTGGCAAGGGCTCCTGGCAGTTGAGCGCCGGGATCACCCGCGACCCCGAGCTGGGTCCGGTGATCGTCTTCGGCAGCGGCGGCTACAAGATCGACGTGATGGCGGATCGCCAGATCGCGCTACCCCCGCTCAACATGCGCCTGGCCGAGGAGCTGATCGATCGTACCCGTGCCGGACGGCTGATTCGCGCTCACAGCGAGGATGCCGCGGCGGAGATCACCCAGGTCGCCCAGCTGCTGGTCAAGCTGTCACAGATGGCGTCGGATCTGCCACGGCTGAAGGGGCTCGAACTCAATCCCTTGCTGCTCAATCGCGATGGGCTCACTGCGGTCGACTTCGCCCTCGATCTGGGCGAGCGCGCGGTGCAGGCGATCATGCCTTACCCCGAAGAGCTGCGTGAGACGGTGACGCTGGCAGGTGGCGAGGTCGAAGTGCGGCCGATCCGCGGTGAAGATGCGCCCTTGATCACCCAGTTCCATACCCGGCTTTCGGAGCAGAGCATTCGCTACCGCTATTTCCATCACAAGGCGGTGCTGTCGATGCGCGAGCTGGCCCAGCTCAGCCAGATCAATTACGACCGTCAGATGGCATTCATTGCCGTTCGCCGTCTGCCACTCGCAGAGGCTGACGAGGGGCAGGCGATGGCGCCGGAAAAGAGAGATCGTGAGGAGATGCTCGGCGTGGTCCGGGTGTGGAACGATCCCGACAATATCCGTACCGAATTCTCGATCATCGTGCGTGATGACCTCCACGGGATCGGGCTCGGGCGGCTACTGATGGAGAAGATGATTCGCTACAGCCGGCAGGTGGGCACCCTGGTCATGGTCGGTACCGTGATGACCGATAACCAGCCCATGCGACGGCTGCTCAAGCAACTGGGATTCACCCTCGTCACCAATCTGGAGGAGGGTGTGATCGAGGCGACGCTGAAGCTCAATGCGCCGCAGAGTGAATGGCAGCGCCACCGTCTGGAGGCGGCGCTGGATTGATGCCGGCCGAGACGCGATGGGTCGCGTCGATGCCGGCGATGTTGCCATCCAGGGTTGTGACGAAAAGCCAGCGAGCGCAGGCGGTTTTCGTGCGGAACCTGGGAGGGCTAGCGCAGACGAGGAGGAGGGACAGAGCGCCACGCTATCGTGCGCCAGCAGAAATGACGCCTTGAATGAGTTTCCAATTACAAATCATCGTCGTTTGAAGGGTTTTTCATAATTTCGTATGATGCGACCGGGCCGAGCGCGTGTAAGCCATCAGAAACACTGCGTATCCAAAGCAACACAGTGTGTCTTCGGCGGCCTTTTGGTGACACTCGCGCGGGACCTTTTTGCTCAGCCAAACCAGGCCACAAAATGACAAACGCACAGCAAGCCAAGATTCAAGTTCGTAACTTGAGCAAGGTGTTTGGTAGCGACACCAAGAAAGCGCTCCAACTACGTGACCAGGGACTCAACCGGTCCCAGATTCTGGAGCAAACAGGGCAGACACTCGGCCTTTCCAATATCGATTTCGACGTCCATGAGGGCGAGCTCCTGGTCATCATGGGGCTCTCGGGGTCAGGCAAGTCCACCCTCATCCGCTGTCTCAACCGTCTCATCGAGCCCACCGAGGGCGATATCATCATCGACGGGGAGAACATCCCCCAACTGAGCGAGAAGGCGCTGCTGCAGTGTCGTCGCAAGCACTTCTCGATGGTGTTCCAGAACTTCGCGCTGTTTCCCCACCGTACCGTGCGCATGAATGCCGAGTATGGGCTCGAGATTCGTGGCATCCCCAAGGAAGAACGGGCCAAGAAGGCGGCCGATGCGCTCAAGCAGGTCGGGCTCGAAGGCTGGGAGGACTCCTACCCCAATCAGCTCTCCGGCGGCATGCAGCAGCGCGTCGGCCTGGCCCGGGCGCTGGCCAACGACTCCAGCGTGCTGCTGATGGACGAAGCCTTCTCGGCGCTGGACCCGCTGATTCGGCGTGACATGCAGCAGGAGCTGATCGAGCTCCAGCATCGCATGCAGAAGACCACCATCTTCATCACCCATGACCTCGACGAAGCGCTCAATATCGGTGACCGCATCATCCTCTTGCGCGATGGTGAGGTGGTGCAGATCGGTACGCCTGAGGAGATTCTCACCTCTCCGGCCGACGACTACGTGGCGCGTTTCACCCAGGGGGTCGACAGATCGCGGGTGGTGACGGCACGTCGGGCCATGCGCCCGGTACGGGCGACTGCCCGCATCGAAGACGGCCCGCGTACCGTGCTGCGCAAGATGGTCGAGAGCAGTCTCGACTCGATTTATGTGATCGATCGTGAACGCAAGCTGCTGGGCGTCGTCGATGCCGAGAGGGCCGACGAAGCGGCCAAGGCCGGTTCGGACTCGATTCGTGAGCTGATCGATGACGACTACCCCTGCGTCGGGCCGGACGAATCGCTCTCCCGGCTCTACTCCATGTTCACCAAGCGCCACTGCCCGATTGCCGTGGTCGACGAGGAGCAGCGACTGCTCGGTGTGGTGGTCAAGGGCGCAGTACTCGAACAACTGGCGACAGCGGGAGAGGCATAAATGAACTTCGAGATCCCAAGAATCCCGCTCGGCAGTTGGATCGAGAGCGGTCTGAACTTTCTGACCACCGAGTTCTCCGGAGTGACGCGGGCCATCTCGCGCACCACCCAGGCGGGCATCAATCTGCTCAACGACGGCTTGATGTGGTTACCGGAGTGGGCCCTGCTGGGGCTGATCGTGCTGCTGTGCTGGCGGCTCAGCGGGCATCGACTCGCCATCGGGGCGGCCCTGGGGCTGGCGCTGATCTGGAATCTGGGGCTGTGGAACCCGATGATCCAGACGCTCACCCTGGTGGTGATCGCCACCCTGGTGGCGGTGGTGATTGCGTTGCCGCTGGGTATTCTGGCTGCGGTCTCCGATCGCTTCTATCGTGTCATCATGCCGGTGCTGGATTTCATGCAGACGATGCCGGCCTTCGTCTATCTGATTCCGGCGATTCCGTTCTTCGGTATCGGTTCGGTCTCCGGCATCTTCGCCACGGTCATCTTCGCGATGCCGCCGGCGATCCGCTTCACCACCCTGGGGATTCGTCAGGTGCCCACGGAGCTGGTCGAAGCCGCGGATGCCTTCGGCTCGACCCGGACGCAGAAGCTGGTCAAGGTGCAGTTGCCGCTGTCGCTGCCGACGCTGATGGGCGGTATCAACCAGACCATCATGCTGTCGCTGTCGATGGTGGTGATCGCCGCCATGATCGGTGCCAACGGTCTGGGCAGCGAAGTGTGGCGGGCGATCCAGCGCCTGCGCCCGGGTGACGGCTTCGAGGCGGGTCTCGCGGTGGTCATCATGGCCATGCTGCTGGACCGTCTGACCCAGTCGTTCCGCGGCCGCAAGCGGGCCAAGTGAGGCTACGCCGCCAGTGCACCGCTGGCGGTGTGGCCAGCCGAGTTCGGCGCGTCGGCTTCGGCCGCCGCGAGCGCTGCTGCCGGCAGCTCCGGGTCACGGCTCAGCCGCGACCTGGTTCAGTACCGAGCGTTAGTGCGTCAAGCAAGTCAGTACGTCAAGCCAAACCAAGCACAAGAAGGGAAAGTCGATGACACGCAATCTACTGTCGCAATCGGTTCGTTACTCCATGCTCGCCATGGCCGCGGGGATCAGTCTCAGTGCGGGTGCCGCCCAGGCCCAGGAGAACAAGGGCACGATCAATCTCGCCTATGTGGAGTGGGCCTCTGAAGTCGCTTCCACCAACGTGGTGCGCGCGGTGCTCGAGCAGGAGGGCTACAAGGTCAACATGGATTCGCTCTCCGCCGCGGTAATGTGGCAGGCGGTGGGCACCGGCGATGCCGATGCCGTCGTCGCCGCCTGGCTGCCGACCACCCACGGAGACTATCTGGCCAAGGTGAAGGACAAGGTCGAAGACCTCGGTCCCAATCTCGATGGCACCAAGCTGGGGCTGGTAGTGCCCGAGTACACCTATGAGAAGGTCTCCTCGATCGCCGATCTCAACGCCAATGCCGATCTCTTCGATGACAAGATCGTGGGGATCGATCCGGGCGCCGGTCTGATGTCGATGACCGAAAAAGCGATGAAAGATTACGGGATGAACAACCTCTCGCTGCAGTCGAGCAGCGGCGCGGCGATGACCTCGGCGCTGGGCAATGCGATCAAGAACCACGAGGACATCGTGGTCACCGGTTGGACCCCGCACTGGATGTTCGCGCGCTGGGATCTGAAGTATCTGGAAGATCCCAAGAAAGCCTACGGCGATGCCGAACACATCGACACTGTCGTTCACAAGGGGCTCAAGGAGCGCATGCCGCAGGCTTACGCGATCCTCGACAACTTCTACTGGACGCCAGAGCAGATGAGCGAGGTGATGCTGATGAACCAGGAGCCGGGTAGCGACCCGTACGCGAACGCCAAGAAGTGGGTCAGCGAGCATCCTGAGCTGGTCAAGAAGTGGACCGAAGGCACTGCTGAGTAAGCTGGCGCCCGAGTCCGAACGAGAACGCCCGGTCATGACGACCGGGCGTTTTCTTTTGTGACTGGCGCTATCGGGCCAGGGGTGGCGCTCCCGGTGACGCCTGCCTCAGGGGGCGAGACGGGTGCGGTGCCAGGTAGCGTCGCGCTCGTCGTGGCGTGAGTAGCGCACGCGGTCGTGCAGGCGGCTGCGCTGCCCCTGCCAGAACTCCATCGCCTGCGGGACCACGCGGTATCCGCCCCAGTGCGGCGGGCGCTCGACGTCCTTGTCCGCATACACCTGCTCGAAGCGCGCCAGGCGCTCCTTGAGCCAGTCACGCCCGGGGATCTCCACGCTTTGCTGGGAAACCCAGGCCGCCAGCTGGCTCTTGCGCGGGCGGCTGGCGAAGTAGTCGTCCGAGCGCTCGAGTGTGACCTTTTCCACCCGCCCCTCGACCCGCACCTGACGCTGCAGACCGGGCCACCAGAACACCAGCGCAGCCTGGGCGACGTGGGCCAGCTCGTTGCCTTTCTGACTCTGGTAGTTGGTGTAGAACAGCAGGCCGTCCGGGTCGACCCCTTTGAGCAGCACGATACGTGCGTGTGGGTAGCCGGCGCCGTCGACCGTGGCCAGGGTCATGGCATTGGCGTCGAGGCCCTCACTGGCGATCGCCTGCTCGAGCCAGTGGTCGAACAGCGCCATCGGATCGTCAGGGGTGTGCTCGGGTGCCAGGGACTCGCCCTCGTAATCGCGGCGCAGGCCGGCCAGGTCGCTCATGATGGTTCTCCGTTGGCGTGTCTTTGACTGTCATCATTGCAGCCCGGTGGCCGACGTCAAGGCGTTCCTCATCCGGGAGGCATCATGCCGCGGCGGCGTGCAGCGCGAACACCCCACCACAGGCCAGCCAGCCGCCCAACGCGTAGGCCAGGTTCCAGCGCAGCATGTGGCGCGCCTTGATACCGTAGCGCACACAAATCGCCAGATTGCTGCCGGAGAGCGGGCTGCTGCCGGTGCCCAGCGCCCAGCTCATCAGAAACAGCATGCCGAGCAGCGTCGGGTCCGGGTGCAGCGGTGCCACCAGCGGCGCCAGGGTGGCGATACCGATCAGCGGATGTACCCCGGTAAAGGCGATGGCCACGATCAGCCCCAGAGCAGACCACGCCTGCCAGTGGCCGAAGTGCGACAGCGGCAGGTCGAGCCCTTGGGGCAGGCTCGCCAGCAGTGCCGTCAACCCGGTGGAGATGACACCGGCGGCGAGAAACAGCGCGAACTGTGGCGCCAACCCCTGCAGGCCTTGGGTGAAATGGCGTCGCAGCCGCGTACGGCGATCGTCACGCGGCATCAGCAGTAAAGCGAAGGGCGGTGCCACCAGGGCAATGATCAGCGGAATCGAGAGCGCCGGCCACAGCAGGTGGAGGGAGATCACCGCCAGCGCCAGCAGGCAGGGTAGCAGCAGGGCGCTGCGCTCGATCGGGTAGCCCTGAAAGGGCTCGTCCAGGCGCGCCACGTCGGCCAGATTGACCAGCAGCAGCGCCGCACCGGCCAGCAGGCCCCAGGGCAGCAGCGCCAGATAGTCGAGCCCGGGCGCATAGGTCAGCGCCACGCCCATGGCGACGAAGAAGGGTGACCAGGTCGCGGCGGCGGCGAAGCTGCGCCCCAGGATCGATGCCTGGGTGCGGTTGAGGCGGCCGTCGCGCTGCATGCGCTCACCGAACAGAAACACCACCGAAAGATTGATCGCAGCGCCGAACAAATGCGCGCCCAGCAGCGTCCCCAGACGGCTGCCGCTGCGCGCTTCACCGCTACGCACTGCCGGGGTCGCCAGAGTCAGGAAGCTGACCCCGGCGAACATCATCAGCAAGGTCTGGTTGGTGGTGAAGGCGTGCCATAGCGGGTACGGCGTACCTCGCGCCAGCGCGATTCCCCACAGTAGGATACCCGCGCCCAGCAGCAGCCCGGCCTGCCGGCGTGAGGCACGCGGTAGACCGCGCAGCAGGCGCAGGGTCGCCAGCCAGGCCAGGATCGCCGCCGGCCATAGAGGCCAGTCGAGCAGGCTGGCGATCACGCTGAGCGCCAGCATGGCCAGGATCAGCGCACCGGATGGCCTCATGAGGCAGGGCGTTGGCGCGGGCTCTGGCTACGGAAATAGCGCAAGGCACAGACCGCAAGCGCCGCCGCGGCCAGCATCTCGGCGATCACCAGCGCTGACACGCCGCCGTTGGCCATGATCAACCCGCCCTGGGCCAGGTAGAGCAGCCCCACCGCGGTCAGCCACAGATGGCCGCGCCGGCGGCGCAGCAGCAGCGTCGGCAGGAACAGCACCAGCGGCAGCGCCCGGACCACCAGGGCCGCGGCTTCGGCGTGAGCCTGCGAATAGCGCCAGATGCCGCCAATGATCAGCAACGCCAGTAGCACCAGGTAAGCGATCCACACGCCACGGCGTGCCTTGATCGAGGCATCTGACGAGGCATCAGTGGGCGGCTCGGCTGCGGGTCGCTCGCTCATCCGCGTGCCTCCCGCATCTGCGTCAGGCCCAGCGACAGCTCGGCGATGCGCCGCCCCTGGGCGCGGGCCAGGTGGCGCTCGTCGTCGTCGACTTCACGCGAGCCGTCAGCGCCGGCGACATGGCTGGTGCCGTAGGGCGTGCCGCCACTGCGGGTATGGATCAGGCGGGTTTCGCTGTAGGGCACACCAGCATAGACCATGCCGTGGTGCAGCAGCGGGATCAGCATGGTCAGCAGGGTGCTCTCCTGACCGCCGTGCAGGCTCGCGGTGGAGGTGAAGGCGGTGGCCGGGCGATCCACCAGGACACCGTTCATCCACAGACCGCTGGTGGTATCCAGAAAGTACTTGAGCGGCGCGGCCATGTTGCCGAAGCGGGTGGGGCTGCCGAGGGCCAGACCGGCGCACTGGCGTAAATCGTCCTCCTCGACGTAGATCGCCCCCTCCTCGGGAATCGCCGGCGCAGTCGCCTCGCTGACCGGCGAGACCGCCGGCACGGTGCGCAGACGCGCCTCGATGCCGGCTACGCTGTCGACGCCCTTGGCCAACTCATCGGCCAGGGTCCGAGTCGCGCCGTGGCGCGAATAGTAGAGCACCAGCACGTAGGGCAGGTCGGTGCCTCGGGTAGCGCTGTCAGAGCTCATTGGATCTCCTCGGGAGTCGGTGGCGTAGTGGGGGTGGCCCTTTTTGGGACAAGCCTTGTCGGAGAGGCGTCGAGCGGTATTCAGATCAGCTGCAGCACGGCCTGCGGCGGCCGCCCGATGACCGCGTACTCGCCATCGTCGGCGATGGGACGCTGCAGCAGACGGGGGTGTTCGGCAATGGCATCGAGGATCTGCGCCAGGGTTGGGTCGTCGATGCCCAACTGGCGCCACTCCGACTCGTCGCGGCGCAGCATCAGCGGGGCGTCGTCACCCAGGCGACCGGCCAGCGCTGCGAGCTGTCCGCGGTCGAGCGGATCGTCCATATAGCGATGCAGGGTGACATCGATACGTCTCGATTCCAGCAGCGATAGGGCTTCGCGTGACTTGGAGCAGCGCGGGTTGTGGTAGAGCGTGAGCGTGGCCATGGCGCCTGCAGGTCCGATCGAAGGAAGAGTCCGTATTGTACGTTCGCCCCGGATCGGGCTCAAACCGGAGCCCTGTGAGGCGTTCTGTCTTTTCTTATTTATACCGTTATCTTGTGTTTGCCATAGAACATCTATTTATCGATGAGTCGGTAGATCCAGACGATGCTGCCGTCTTCGAGTTTGACGCTTTCGCGCTGGTAACGCACACCGACACGCTCGTAGCGATCGAGCGCGCGTAATTCATCCGGCGTGACGCTGATGATCTCGCCGTCGACCTGACCCTCGTCATCCGCGATGACGTCGAGATCCTGCTTGCGGTAACCAGCCAGTGTGGCGGGGCGGCTATCGCCGGCGCGACCGGTGACCAGCCAGCGAATCCAGCCTTGGCGCAAAGTGCCGTAGACGAAGACATCCTGGCGCGGAATACGCGTATCCACCATCGCCGGCTCGACAGGGTGGTAGCCGTAGGGGCTCTTGTAGGTGTACCAGAACCAGCCGGCTGCCGTGGCCAGCAGCACCAGGAGCGCGACGAAGATCCATTTCAGCGTACGTAGCATGGGCGTATCGGGGTTCCTGAGCGTGAGTTTCGGGCGGATCGGCGCAGTGATCACGAAGCATTCATCTGGAGCATAGCGTGATGTCGACAGATAGCATGATGTCGGCAGTTCGCAGCCAAGGATTGAGGCAGTTGCCGATCCTCGTGCTAGCATTCGAAGAGGCTGATCCTCATATCAGCCCTGTGTCATCACGCCGCCTGTCATCACGTGATGCCACTCTATCGCCCGCGGTGCGGGGTGCCCGAGCCGATCATAGGAGGAGCGCCATCATGAGTCATGCCACCAACGAGCATCAGGCCTTCCGACAAGCTTTGGGCAGTGACGTTCGCCCGCTGACCAAAGGCGGCGACAAGGCGCGCGTCGAGCGGCGGCGCGCAGCGCCTTCGGAAGCGCAGTTGGCCCGCCGCGAAAGTGCGCAGCAGGGGCTCGCCGACGAGCGCGACTTCCTCTCCGACGAGTTCGTCGACCTGGTCGGCGCCCATGATCCGATCGAATACCGCCGCGACGGTATCCAGATCGGCGTGCTCGAACGCCTGCGCCATGGCGGCTACGCCGCCGAGGCGCGTCTGCACCTGATGCGCATGCCGGTACTCGAGTGTCGGCGCGCGCTGTTTGGCTTTCTCAAGGATGCCTACACCCACGATCTACGCAGTGTGCTGATCGTCCACGGGCGTTCCAGCGAAGACAACGGGCGTGCCAACGTCGTGCGCTCCTATCTCCATCACTGGCTGCAGCAGTTCGAGGAGGTGCAGGCGTTTGCCTCGGCGCCACCGCAGCAGGGCGGGCTCGGCGCGACCTTCGTGATGCTGCGCAAGTCGGAGCGTGCCCGCGCCGCCAACCGCGAGCGCCAGCAGAAGCGCCGCGGCTAGAGGGCGCGCGAGGCAGCGCAAGACCATAAAAAACCCCGGTTTGCACCGGGGTTTTTTCGTTGCTGAGCCTGACTCAGCCGGCTCGATACTCGCGCAGACGGCGGGCAAACAGCGGCTCGTGGAGATCCACCGCCGGCTGATAGCTGACGCTGAACGCGGTGAGCGCGCGCAGCGCCGCTTCGATATCCTGATCCTCGCGCAGGGCCAGGGCATCGAAGCCGCAGCGGCTCATGTAGTAGAGCTGATCGATGAGCACATCACCGATGGCGCGAATCTCGCCGGCGTAGCCGAAACGTTCGCGCAGCAGCCGGGCCAGCGTATAGCCACGGCCATCGGTGAAGGCGGGGAAGTCGATCGCGACCAGCGCTGCTTGTTCGAGGGTGGCGGCCAGTGCCGGCGTCAGCTCGGTATCGCTGGGCAGCCAGGGCGCCAGTTCGGCGTCGTCACTGCGCACCTGCCACAGCGACAGCGGCACGATTGCCGGGCGGCTATCGGGTAGCGTCTCGGTATCGCGCGACAGCACCCAAGTGTCCTCGACGCGCTGACCCAGCTTGATCAGCGGCGCGCGAGTCGTGACGACTTCACGTGCTTCGAGTGAGGTATCCGATTCAGGCATAGACCCGCTCCTTGAAAGCCTGGTGACCGACACGGCGATAGGTATCCAGGAAGCGCTCGTCGTCGAGGCGCTTCTCGACGTAGACCTGGAGCACCTTGTCGATGACCCCGGGCACGTCTTCGCGATAGAACGACGGGCCGAGGATCTTGCCCAGCGAGACGTCGTCGTCGGCGTTGCCACCCAGCGAGATCTGATAGTACTCCTCGCCTTTCTTGTCGACGCCGAGAATGCCGATATTGCCCACATGGTGGTGACCGCAGGCGTTCATGCAACCCGAGATGTTGAGATCGATCGGCCCCAGGTCGTAGAGGTAGTCGAGGTCCTCGAAGCGCTCCTGGATCGCCTGGGCAATCGGGATCGATACCGCGTTGGCCAGCGAGCAGAAATCACCGCCAGGGCAGCAGATGATGTCGTTGAGCGTGCCTACCGTGGGGTTGGCCATGCCCAGGGCATCGAGCTTTTGCCACAGGGTTTCGATCTCGTCCACCGGCACGTCGGAGAGCACCAGGTTCTGCTCGTGTGTGACGCGCAGTTCACCGAAGCCGTAGCGCTCGGCGAGCTCGGCCACCGCGTCCATCTGATCGGCGGTAATATCGCCTGGGGCCGCCTCGCGACGTTTCAACGACAGCGTGACTGCCTTGTAGCCCGGTACCTTGTGATCCATCACGTTGTTGGTGACGAAGCGCGCGAAGGCGCGGTTGTCCTGCCGGAGCCGTTCGTACTCGGCGATGGCGGCTTCGTCGACCGGGCGGCGGGCCGGCTCGGGGAAGTGGACCCGAGCAGCCTCGACGGCAGCCTCGTTGAGGGTCTGCGAGCCATCCTTGAGATGCGCCCATTCGGCCTCGACGCGACGGGTGAACTCCTCAACGCCCAGCGCCTTGACCAGAATCTTGATGCGCGCCTTGAACTTGTTGTCGCGGCGGCCGAACTGGTTGTAGACGCGTACGATCGCTTCGAGATAGGTGAGCAGGTGCTGCCACGGCAGATCCTCGCGCACCACTTCACCGATCATCGGCGTGCGCCCCATGCCACCCCCGGCCAGCACGCGTACGCGCAGCTCGCCGGCATCGTCGAGCCACAGCCGCAGGCCGATGTCGTGAACATGGATCGCCGCGCGGTCGTCGGTGGCACCGGTCACCGCGATCTTGAACTTGCGCGGCAGATAGGCGAACTCCGGGTGGAGCGTGGACCACTGCCGGATCAGCTCGCACCAGGGCCGTGGATCGACCACTTCGTCCTTGGCGATACCCGCGAACTGGTCGCTGGTGGTGTTGCGGATGCAGTTGCCGCTGGTCTGGATGGCGTGCATCTGCACCTTGGCCAGGTCGGCCAGGATCTCGGGCACGTCTTCCAGCGCCGGCCAGTTGAGCTGCAGGTTCTGGCGCGTGGTGAAGTGGCCATAGCCGCGGTCGTAGCGGCGGGTGATCGCCGCCAGCGCGCGCAGCTGCTCGCTGCTGAGCATGCCGTAGGGGATGGCGATACGCAGCATCGGCGCATGGCGTTGAATATAGAGGCCGTTCTGGAGGCGAACGGGACGGAATTCTTCCTCGCCCAGCTTACCGGCGAGGTAGCGATCCATCTGGTCGCGAAACTGGTTCACGCGCTCGTCGACGAGCGTCTGGTCATAGGCATCGTAGCGATACATCGGGCCGAATCCTGCTAGTCATGGATTGCCAACAAGGGCACCTTAGCGCCTCTGCTTTATTCTACAAAAGAATAAATGATCATAATTTGTTGCTTAAGCGTTATTAGCCGCCGGGTTCCGCTCATGACGCCTGGGCGGCCGGCGCTACCGTGTCGTCCGGATCATAGGAGAGCACCGGCGCCAGCCAGCGCTCCATCTCGGGCAGCGCAAGCCCCTTGCGCGCGGCCAGCACCTCGACCTGATCGCGGCCGATCTTGCCGGTGGAGAAGTACTTCGATGCCGGATGCGCGAAGTACCAGCCGGAGACCGCCGCCGCGGGCCACATGGCGAAGCTGTCGGTCAGAGTGAGGCCACTGTGCTCGGTGGCGTCCAGCAGCCGAAACAGCGTCGCCTTCTCGGTATGATCGGGGCACGCCGGATACCCTGGGGCAGGGCGAATACCCTGATATTTCTCCGCGATCAGGGCGTCGTTGTCCAGCGTCTCTTCGGGCACGTAGCCCCAGAACGCCTTGCGCACGCGCTCGTGCAAACGCTCGGCAAAGGCCTCGGCGAGGCGGTCGGCCAGAGCCTGGACCAGAATCGCGTTGTAGTCGTCGCCGGCCGCTTCATAGCGCTTGGCCAGCTCGTCCGCGCCGTGTCCGGTGGTGACGGCGAAGCCGCCGATCCAGTCGAGCTGATCGCGTTCGCGGCCATCCGCGGCGTAGCGCGGGGCGATGAAGTCGGCCAGGCTGTAGCAGAGCCCGTCGCGCCCCTTGGTGCTCTGTTGACGCACATGATGAAGGCGCTCGACGACCCGTGAGCGCTGCGGGTCGGCATAGACCTCGATGACGTCGTCGTCGACGCTGTTGGCCGGCCATAGCCCGATCACGCCGCGGGCGCGCAGATGCTTTTCGTCGATCAGCCGACGCAGCATCGCCTGGGCGTCGCGAAACAGGTTGCGCGCGGCTTCACCGACCACTTCGTCGTCGAGAATGCGCGGATACTTGCCCGCCAGCTGCCAGGTCATGAAGAAGGGGGTCCAGTCGATGCGCGGGACCAGCTCTTCGAGATCGTAGTCGTCGAACACCGTCAGACCGGGCTGTGCCGGCGTCACCGGGGTGAAGTTCTGCCAATCCGCCTGGAATCGACGCTGGCGCGCCTCGGTGTAGCCCAGGTCGGCCGCCTTGGGCCGGCGCTTGGCGTTGCGTTCACGCACCTGATCGTACTCGCGCCGGATCTCGGCGACATAATCCGGCTTGAGCGTGGGCGAGAGCAGACGACTGGCCACGCCCACGGCGCGCGAGGCGTCGCTGACGTAGATTACCGGCTCGGCGTACTGGGGGGCGATCTTCACCGCAGTGTGGGCCTTGGAGGTGGTGGCGCCGCCGATCAGCAGTGGCAGGGTGAAGCCCTGGCGCTGCATCTCCTTGGCCACGTGAACCATCTCGTCGAGTGAGGGTGTGATCAGCCCCGAGAGACCGATGATATCGGCACCCTCATCGCGGGCGGTCTTGAGGATCTTCTCCGCGGGGACCATCACGCCGAGATCGATCACCTCGTAGTTGTTGCACTGCAGGACCACGCCGACGATGTTCTTGCCAATATCGTGGACATCGCCCTTGACCGTGGCCATCACGATCTTGCCCTTGGACTGGCTCTCGCCGGACTTCTCCGCCTCGATGTAGGGGATCAGATAGGCCACCGCCTGCTTCATCACCCGGGCCGACTTGACCACCTGGGGCAGGAACATCTTGCCCGCGCCGAAGAGGTCACCGACCACGTTCATGCCGTCCATCAGTGGGCCTTCGATCACCTCGATGGGGCGCTCGGCCGCCGCCCGCGCGACTTCGGTATCCTCTTCGATATAGGCCGTAATGCCCTTGACCAGGGCGTGCTCGATGCGCTTGTCGACCGCCCAGCCGCGCCATTCGAGATCCTCCTTCTTCGGCCCGCCGGCGGCACCGCCACTTTCGCTTTGACGATAGCGCTCGGCGATCTCGAGCAGCCGCTCGGTGCCATCGCTGCGGCGATTGAGGACGACGTCCTCGACCGCCTCGCGCAGGGCCGCGGGAAGGTCGTCGTAGACCGCCAGCTGGCCGGCGTTGACGATGCCCATGGTCAGGCCCGCCTTGATCGCGTGATAAAGGAAGACCGAGTGGATCGCCTCGCGCACGGTATTGTTGCCGCGGAACGAGAACGACACGTTGGACACCCCGCCCGAGATCATCGCATGGGGCAGATGTTCATGGATCCAGCGGGTGGCTTCGATGAAGTCGACGGCGTAGTTGTCGTGCTCCTCGATCCCGGTGGCGATGGCGAAGATGTTGGGGTCGAAGATGATGTCCTCGGCGGGGAAGCCGATATCGTCCACCAGCAGCCGATAGGCGCGCTCGCAGATCTCGGTCTTGCGCGCGAAAGTATCGGCCTGGCCCTGCTCGTCGAACGCCATGACCACGATGGCGGCACCGTGACGCCGACACTCGGTGGCCTGGTGGCGGAACGACGCTTCGCCCTCCTTGAGCGAGATCGAGTTGACGATCGCCTTGCCCTGGATGCACTTGAGGCCGGCTTCGATGATCTCCCACTTGGAGGAGTCGACCATGATCGGCACCCGGGCGATATCGGGCTCGCCGGCGATCAGGTTGAGGAAGCGCACCATCGCCTCCTGCGACTCCAGCATGCCCTCATCCATGTTGATGTCGATCACCTGGGCACCGCTCTCGACCTGCTCCAGCGCCACTTCCAGGGCGGTGGTGTAGTCCTCCTCCTGGATCAGGCGCTTGAAGCGCGCCGAGCCGGTGACGTTGGTGCGCTCGCCGACATTGACGAACAGCGACTGCGCCTCGATGTTGAACGGCTCGAGCCCCGAGAGGCGGCAGGCGGCGGGGCGCTCGGGGATCTGCCTTGGCGCCAGGCCGTCGACCGCGCGCCGGACCGCGGCGATATGCTCGGGCGTGGTGCCGCAGCAGCCGCCGATCACGTTGAGCATGCCGCTCTCGGCGAACTCGCGCACGATCGCGGCCATCTCCTCGGCGCTCTGGTCGTATTCGCCGAACTCGTTGGGCAGGCCGGCATTGGGGTGCGCGGAGACGAAGGTATCGGCCTTGAGCGAGAGCTCCTCGAGGTAGGGGCGCAGCTCCTCCGCGCCCAGGGCGCAATTGAGCCCTACAGCCAGTGGCCGCGCATGACGCACCGCGTTCCAGAACGCTTCAGTGGTCTGCCCTGAGAGAGTGCGTCCGGAGGCGTCGGTGATGGTGCCGGAGATCATCACCGGCAGCCGCTCGCCGCGGGCTTCGAACAGCGCCTCCAAGGCATAGATCGCCGCCTTGGCATTGAGCGTGTCGAAAATGGTCTCGATCAGGATAATATCGGCGCCGCCTTCGATCAGCGCGCTTGCGGCTTCGGTGTAGTTGTCGCGCAAGGCGTCGAAGGTGACGTTGCGCTTGGCCGGATCGTTGACATCGGGGGAGAGCGACGCTGTGCGCGAGGTGGGGCCGAGGACACCGGCCACGTAGCGCGGCACACCGCTCTCGGCGGCGACCGCATCGCAGGCCTCGCTGGCCAGGCGGGCTGCCTCGCGATTGAGCTCGGGGACCAGTGCCTCCATGCCGTAGTCCGACTGCGACAGCCGGGTGGCATTGAAGGTGTTGGTCTCGATGATATCGGCGCCCGCTTCCAGATAGGCGCGGTGGATCGCACCGACCACCGCCGGCTGGGTCAGGGTCAGCAGGTCGTTGTTGCCCTTGAGTTCACTGGGCCAGTCGGCGAAGCGTTCGCCGCGGAAATCGGCCTCGTCGAGGCGGTATTCCTGAAGCATGGTGCCCATGCCGCCGTCGAGAATCACGATGCGTGCTGCGAGGGTCTGGCTCAGCGCCTCGAACGACGGTCTGCGATGAACGGCCATGCGGATCTCCTGCGGCAAAACGGCTCGTAAAAGAGGGAGTGGATGCGCGCTCGCGCGCCCCTGGCTCAGTCGAGCACGGCGGGGGCCACAGGGTAGCAGAAAGCGCGAGCGGGCGAGACTCGCCGGGACTGTCGGTAGCGTACCGATACTTTCCTGACTAAATCACTCGGGATTGTCTTGGTGCCCACTTTTTTCTACCATGGTCACCATCCACGAGATCGAAGCCCAGCGTCACGCCATCTCGTTCCACTACGTCTCAAGCAGAGTTCGCAGCGACATGAGCCAACCGATTCAGATCACCGAAAGCGGGCAGGAGTACCTGGCCGAACTGCTGGCCAAGCAGAACGTCGAGGGCATCGCGGTGCGGGTCTTCATCACCCAGCCGGGCACGCCCTATGCCGAGACCTGCCTGGCCTATTGCCGCCCGGGCGAAGAAGAGCCCAGCGACGAGCGTCTCACGCTGGAGAAGTTCGATGTCTTCCTGGACAAGAACAGCGTGCCGTTCCTGGAAGAGGCGGTGGTCGATTTCAATCCGGACCGCATGGGCGGGCAGCTGACGATCAAGGCGCCCAACGCTAAGATGCCTAAGGTCAACGCCGACAGTCCGCTGGAGGATCGCGTCAATTACATCCTCTACAGTGAGATCAATCCCGGGCTCGCGGCGCACGGCGGCGAGATTCGTCTGATCCAGCTCACCGAAGAGCAGGTGGCCGTGCTGCAGTTCGGCGGCGGGTGTCAGGGCTGCGCTGCGGTCGACCTGACGCTGAAGGAGGGCGTCGAGCGCACGCTGATGGAGCGGATTCCCGAGCTTGCCGGCATCCGTGACGTCACCGACCATACCGATACCACCAACGCCTACTACTGATAAGGCATACTACCGATCAGGCCAGGTCCGGCGGCTACCGCCGGACCGCCAAGGCTGTCTCGAAAAGCGCTCGCCAGAGCGCTTTTTTCATGTCCTTTCGAGCAGGTTGTTGGCGAAAGCCCCTGGGCGCCAGGCCAGCGCTCAAACGGCGGTCGGGGGCAGGGCGGCGCGGGAGAGGCGCTCATGCAGTTCGCGGTTGGCCGCGCGCAGGTTCTTGAGTTCGGCCTCCAGGCGCTGCTTCTCCTGCTGCAGCGTCTGCTGTCGGTCGTCGCTCAGACGGCGCTCGCTCTCGAGCTGCTCGGTGTGCACCTTGTCCGCGCGCAGTGATTCCTGCAGCTGAGTGTACTGGCGCCGCTGCTCGGAGAGATCGATCTGTAGCCGCTCGCTGCGCTGGTCCAGTGTCGCTAGACGCTGTTCGTACTGCTTCTCTTGCTTGAGCCGCTCCTGGCGCGCCTCGTCGAGCAGCGTCATCAGGCGACTCTCGGCGGCTTCGTGGCGTTTCTCTTCCTGGGCCAGCTTGGTCTGGTGCGTCTGCTGCTGCTTGGCCAAGGCTTCTCGATGCTGGCGCTCGGCCTGTTCCAGCGCCTGCTGGTGGCGCTGGCAGGTCTGCTCCAGCTGGTTCAGCCGTTTTTGCTGCTGCTGTTGCTGGGCCTGCAGTGCCTGTAGTTCCGCCTGCAGATGGGCGGCTTCGTTGGTCTTGTTCTCGAGCCGCTCCTGGACGATGAGCATGTGCTCGTTGAGCGCAGCGAGACGCTGTTCTGCATCCTCGCACTGGCGCTGTGCGGCCTGGCTGGCCTCGTTGGCGTCGAGAATCTGCTCGTCGGCCTGCTGACGATAGACCGCGAGCTTCTCATAGGCGGCCTGCTGCGCCTTGTCCCAGATGTCGGCGATCCAGCTTTCGAGCAGCTCCGGGCGCTCGTGGGTGCGCGGAATGCTGTTGACCGCGCCGGTATCCTGGCGCAGGCGCCATTCGCGCAGGTGATCGCTGATGGTGGTGTAGCTGCCGGTGCCGAGGAAGTCGCGAATCTTCTGCACGCTGACCGTCTCACCGCGATGTTTCAACGTCTCGATCGCGCGACAGACATCGTCATAGCGGATGCCGTTACGGGCCATGGGTGTGCTCCCTGTCTTGATGATTTCGTACCTTCGATAGCGTCTTGGAAGCGCTTCTGCGGCGCCTTCACGCTTGCCACCGGCAGGGCGCTGGGCCACTGACGATGGTCTTGCTCACAGCATAGGCCATTTACGTAAAAACGATACGTAAAATCGAGTCGTAATGCGCGGGCTGCAGGTGTGGCTGGGGTCGGCCGGTCACAGCCTCTATAATGGCGCGATCGACAACCAAGGAGAGCCCATGAGCATCGCACAGGCCCAGGCCGAACTGCTCGAAGAATTCTCGATGTTCGACAACTGGATGGATCGCTACCAGTACATCATCGACATGGGGCGCCAATTGCCGGCGTTCCCGGAAGCGGACCGTACCCCGGCGCACAAGATAGAAGGATGTCAGTCCAACGTGTGGATGACCGCGACACCGGAAGCAGGGCGGTTACGTTTCCGCGCCACTTCGGATGCGGCGATCGTCAGCGGGCTGATCGCGATTCTGCTGCGCATCTACGACGCACGTGAACCGCAGGAGATTCTCGACAGTCAGCCGACCTTCCTCGCCGAGCTGGGGCTGGACAAGCATCTGTCACCCACCCGCAGCAACGGGCTGCATGCGATGCTCGAGCGTATTCATGCCACTGCGCGTGAGGCTCAGGCCGCCTAAGCCGCCGCGCCGCGACATCGCCTGCACTCGTCAGCGCGCGTCGCGGTCTTTGTCGTGTTCGGAGGCTGCCGTGGCGTCAGCTGTTATCTGGCAACTGCCGTCGCGTGTGCCATCGTGGGTGTCATGGACCGGAGTGTCTTGGATAGTGCCGTCGCGGAACGGCTCGCGAGCCGCGCAGCTGCAGCGACGACGCGGCTCGGGCACCGGGTCGACGCCTCCCGGATGGAACGGGTGACACTTGCCCAGCCGCTTTAGCGTCAACCAGCCGCCACGCCAAGGCCCGTGCAGCTTGATCGCCTCCAGCGCGTAGCTGGAACAGGTCGGCCAGAAGCGGCAGCGGGGGCCGAGCAGGGGGCTGATCAGGTAACGATAGCCCTGGATCATCCCGGTCATCAGGGCAGCGGCCAGGCGGCGCAGCATACGATCAGCGTGGCTTGCCGTAGAGTGCCTCGGGAGCGATCAGCGGTTCACGATCGACCTCACCGGCGTCTTCCGAGAGCCGGATATAGAAGCAGTCTCGTCGCCCGGTATGGCAGGCGGGCCCGGTCTGTTCGACCTTGAGCAGCAAGGTATCGCCATCACAGTCCAGGCGCGCCTCGACCAGGCGCTGGCGCTGGCCCGAGGTTTCGCCCTTGCGCCAGAAAGTCTGGCGTGAACGCGACCAGTAGCAGACCTGGCCGGTGTGAAGGGACTCGCGCAGGGCGGCGGCGTTCATCCACGCCATCATCAGCACTTCGCCGCTATCGTGCTGCTGGGCGATCGCCGGCATCAGGCCGTCGGCGTTCCAGCGGGCGTTCTCGACCAGCTCGTCCAGCGCCACCCGAGTGCCGGGGGCTGCGGTCTCCAGATCGTCAAACAGGCGTGACATGGCGTCTCTCGTCGAGTGAGGAAAATCGGCTTTTGCCGAATAGGATCAAAGGGATGGATTCGTGGGGTGTTCGCGGACAATCAGGCGCGCTCGGCGCCGTCGCGACAGGCATCGCAGGTACCCAGCAGCTCGATGGTCTGGCGCTGAATGGTAAAGCCGCGCTCCCGCGCCGTACTCGCCAGTATTTCGCCGACCGCTTCCTGATGCAGCTCCTCGACACGGCCGCAGTGGCGACAGATCAATAGCTGAAAGCGATGCACGTGTTCCGGACACGGGCAGGCAATATAGGCATTGAGCGATTCGATACGGTGCACCAGACCCTGCTCGATGAGAAAGTCGAGCGCGCGGTAGACGGTCGGCGGACGCGCCGCAGCGTGTTCGTCGGAGAGCCGGTCGAGCAGATCGTAAGCCTTGAGCCCGCCGGGCGTGGCGGAGATCAGTTCGAGCACGCGGCGCCGGATCGGTGTGAAGCGCACGCCGCGTTCCTGGCACTGTTGGTCTGCCTGTCTGAGCAGGGCATCCGAGTCGATCATCGACAATCCCGAGCCGTTGTACAAAGAATTCATCATTCTACGCGCTCACCTTGAGCAGAGCCACCGAGCACCTGGCCAGAGGCTTCGCGCGCGCAAGGGTAAGCAGTGGATGCTCACAAAGGGTGCTGATCTGAAGGGCGACGGCGAGAATCAGAAAGACACGGCGCCGGCCGATGTCAGTGGCAGCCGGGAAAGCCTACGCATGGGGTATTTAACATAATATATATTATGCGAACTACGGGCCATCAAGAACGAGGGTGGCCAATGGCCAATCTCCGGCGCAGTCAAGAACCAGCACACCGATCCATCCCCAGCGCTGCGTCTTACACCGGCCTGGTCTGAGTGCCGGCATCCCGGCATCATGTGCGCTGCTCTTATCCTGCGCCTGGCGCCGCGGTCCGACATGTCGGATAAGCTGGCCTTCAAGGCGGCGCACGTCGCGTGCCGATGAACTAGTCTGAGTGGCACCGCCACACAGCCTGGGCGACCCGGCGTCGACGGCTGCGACAGGTGGTGCGACTGATGGTGCGAAAAACAGTGCGACAAATCGCCACACGCGCGGCACTTTGCCGCCACCGGCCTGCTGGGCAAGGTTTTTTTAGGTATAATGTCGTCCGCGAAATCCCTACTTCGTTGGCGACTTGTCGAGGCCGATGGCAACGGCGGTTCTCGTCATTCGAGTTGTCAGCCCTGGCGAGCGGCGTATGATGCAGGCCGCTAGCCGATGTTGCAGGGCCAAAAGCTTTCCTCCACTGGGGTCGTGAGATGAGAAAAAGGAACTCCCTCAAGTATTTGAGTGTGATGACGTGGCTGACCGTGCCACTGCTGTTGAGCGGTTGCGGTTCGGCACTGATGGACCCGAGTGGTCCTGTTGGTCAGGGGCTCAAGTCACTGATCATCACCGCTTTCGGTTTGATGCTGATCGTGGTCATTCCGGTCATCGTGATGACCATCCTGTTCGCCTGGAAGTATCGTGGCACCAACCTGGCGGCCAAGTACACGCCCAACTGGGAGCATTCCAACGTCATCGAGCTGTTCGTATGGGCCATCCCATGCGTCATCATCCTCTTCCTGGGGATCCTCACCTGGCAGACGTCGCACTCCTACGATCCGCACAAGCCGATCGCCAGTGAAGACGAAACCATGACCATCGATGCGATCTCGCTCGACTGGAAATGGCTGTTCATCTATCCCGAGCAAGGCATCGCCACGGTCAACGAGCTGGCCATGCCGGTGAATACGCCGGTGCACTTCCGGGTCACCTCGGGCACGGTGATGAACTCGTTCATGATTCCCAACCTCGGCAGCCAGATCTACGCCATGGCCGGGATGAACAACGACGTCTATCTCGAAGGCAGCGAGATCGGCACCTTCCGTGGTCGTTCGACCCACTACAGCGGCGAAGGTTTCTCGGAAATGCTGTTCGACGCCCACGTGACGTCGCAAGCCGATTTCCAGGCCTGGGTCGACAAGGTCAAGCAGTCGCCCGACACGATGATGTTCCCGGACGACTACAACAAGCTGGCACAGCCGACCATCGGCGCGCCGGTGCAGTATTTCTCGCAGGTTTCGCCCGACTTCTACGGCGACCTGATCAGAAGCTACAAGTCTGGTCACGGTGGTACGCAGAGCCATGGCGAGCACAACCAAGCACAGGAGCCTTCAATGCCCATGAGTGCGCAGGCAGCGGAGTAACGTCATGTTCGGAAAACTCAGCTTAGATTCGATTCCCTACCATGAGCCGATCATCATGGTCACGGCGACGGTCATCGGAATCGTCGGCGCCCTGGTCGTCGGGCTCGTTACCTACTATCGCAAGTGGGGCTATCTGTGGCGTGAATGGATCACCTCCATCGACCACAAGAAGATCGGGATCATGTACTTCCTGGTCGCCCTGGTGATGCTGATCCGCGGCTTTGCCGACGCGATCATGATGCGTACTCAGCAGGCCATTGCGGCCGGGGGTGCCGAGGGCTATCTACCGCCCCACCACTACGATCAGATATTCACCGCCCACGGTGTGATCATGATCTTCTTCGTCGCCATGCCCATGGTCATCGGTCTGATGAACCTGGTCGTGCCGCTGCAGATCGGCGCCCGCGACGTTGCCTTCCCGTTCATGAACAACGTCAGCTTCTGGCTGTTCGCTGCCGGCGTCATTCTGGTCAACGTCTCGCTGGTCATCGGTGAGTTCGCCAAGACCGGCTGGCTCGCCTACGCGCCACTATCGGAGTTGCAGTACAGTCCGGACGTCGGGGTCGACTACTGGATATGGTCACTGCAGATATCGGGTATCGGGACGACCCTGACCGGTATCAACTTCTTCGTCACCATCCTGAAGATGCGCACCAAGGGCATGACCCTGTTCCGCATGCCGATCTTCACCTGGACGGCGCTGTGCACCAACGTCCTGATCATCCTGTCGTTCCCGATCCTGACCGCGACCATCGCCCTGCTCACGCTGGATCGCTACCTGGGGATGCACTTCTTCACCAATGACATGGGCGGCAGCCAGATGATGTACGTCAACCTCATCTGGGCCTGGGGCCACCCCGAGGTGTACATCCTGATCCTGCCGGCGTTCGGTGTCTTCTCCGAGGTCATTTCGACCTTCACCAAGAAGCGCCTGTTCGGCTACAAGACCATGGTCTGGGCCACGGTGGCGATCACCTTCCTGTCGTTCATCGTCTGGCTGCACCACTTCTTCACCATGGGTGCCGGTGCCAACGTCAACGCCTTCTTCGGCATCACGACGATGATCATCGCGATACCCACGGGTGTGAAGATCTTCAACTGGCTGTTCACCATGTACCGCGGGCGTCTCGAGTTCACCGCGCCGGTACTGTGGACCATCGGTTTCATCATCACCTTCACCCTGGGTGGCATGACCGGTGTCATGCTGGCCGTGCCGGGCGCCAACTTCGTGCTGCACAACAGCCTGTTCGTCATCGCCCACTTCCACAACGTCATCATCGGCGGCGTGGTCTTCGGCATGCTGGCTGGCTTCACTTACTGGTTCCCGAAAGCGTTCGGTTTCACCCTGAGCGAGAAATGGGGCAAGCGCTCCTTCTGGTGCTGGCTGGTCGGCTTCTACATGGCCTTCATGCCGCTCTACGCGCTGAGCTTCTTCGGTGCCATGCGTCGCATGCAGTCCTACGAGCAGACCGAGTGGCAGCCGCTGATGATCGTCGCCTGGGTCGGCGCCGTGATCATCGCCCTGGGCATCGCCTGCATCGTGATCCAGCTCGTGGTAAGTATCCGTGACCGCGAGAAGAATCGCGACGTCACCGGCGACCCGTGGGATGCCCGCACCCTGGAGTGGTCCACCTCCTCGCCGCCCCCGAACTACAACTTCGCCCATCTGCCGGAGGTTCACTCCATCGACAGTTACTGGGAGATGAAGCAGCAGCCGGGTGGCTTCAAGCGTGAGCTGTCGACCCACTTCGAAGACGTGCACATGCCCAAGAACACCAACGAAGGTCCGATCCTGGGGCTGTTCAGCCTGATCTTCGGCTTCGCCCTGGTGTGGCACATCTGGTGGCTGGTCGCCGTCGGCGCCATCGGCATGTTCGTGACCTTCATGGTGCGTATCCACAACGATGACGTGGACTATCACATCCCCGCTGCCGAGGTCGAAAAGACCGAGCGTGAATACCACAAACGGTTGGAGATGCAGGCGTAACCATGGCAACCGATACCCTGACTAACCACGACGCTCATGCCCACGACGGGCATGAGCACCACGATGCCGGCGCAATGAAGGTGTTCGGCTTCTGGATCTACCTGATGAGCGACCTGGTGATCTTCGGATCGCTGTTCGCCACCTTCGGGGTTCTGGGCACCGCCACCGCCGGCGGCCCGACCTCACAGGAGATCTTCGAGCTGCCCTTCGTGCTGGTCGAGACCTTCCTGCTGCTGGTGAGTAGTTTCACCTTCGGCCTCGCCGTGCTGGCGCAGAACGCCGGTGATCGCGGTGCCGTGCTCAAGTGGCTGGCCGTGACCTTCCTGCTCGGCTTCGGCTTCGTCGCGATGGAGGTGTACGAGTTCCATCACCTCATCGTCGCGGGCCACGGGCCGGATCGCAGCGCCTTCCTGTCGTCCTTCTTCACCTTGGTCGGCACCCACGGTCTGCACGTGACCTTCGGTCTGATCTGGATCGCGACCATGTTCATCCAGATCTCGCGCCGCGGTCTCGACAGCGTCACCAAGCCGCGCATGCTGTGCCTGAGCCTGTTCTGGCACTTCCTGGACATCGTCTGGATCTGCGTCTTCTCCTTCGTCTACCTGTTTGGAGCCATGTAACCATGAGCGATATCCATACCTCTCATGACGGCGCCAGCCATGGCAGCTACAAGTCGTACTTCATCGGCTTGGTCCTCTCGATCGTACTGACGCTGATCGCGTTCGGTGTGGTCATGGCCGGTGGCTTCAGCGTACCGGTGATGATGGTGACCGTGGTGGTCACCGCCATCGCGCAGGTGCTGGTGCAGCTGGTCCTATTCATGCACCTGAATACCAAGGCCGAAGGCGGCTGGAACTTCATCGCCATCGTCTTCACGGTCGGTATCCTGGGGCTGATCATTGGTGGTTCCCTATGGATCATGCACAACATCCACGTCAACATGATGCTGAACTAAGCACGCAAATGGCCCTCAAGCCCTACTTGCTGCTGACCAAGCCCGGCATCATCTTCGGTAACCTCGTGACAGTCATCGGCGGCTATTTTTTGGCCGCCGGTGGCCGTTTCGATCCCCTGCTGTTCTTTGCTGCGGTGATCGGCACCTCGTTGGTCGTGGCCTCCGGCTGCGTCTTCAACAACGTGATCGATCGAGACATCGACCAGCACATGGCGCGCACACAGTCGCGCGCCATGGTCACCGGTCAGATCTCGATTCCGGTCGCACTGTTGATGGGTGGCGTACTGGGTGTTCTCGGCTTCGGTCTACTGGCGTGGCAGACCACGGCACTGGCCACCGGCTTCGCTGCCTTCGGGTTCGCGATCTACGTCGGTGCCTACAGTCTCTATCTGAAACGCCACTCGGTCTACGGCACGCTGGTGGGGAGTCTTTCCGGGGCCTCGCCACCGGTGATCGGCTACTGCGCCGTCAGCGGTCAGTTCGACTTGGGCGCCCTGCTGCTGCTGATCATTTTCAGTATCTGGCAGATGCCCCACTCTTACGCGATCGCGATTTTCCGCTTCAACGACTACGCCTCGGCGTCGATTCCCGTGCTGCCGGTCAAGTGCGGCATCGGGGTGGCCAAGCGGCATATCGTGATCTATACCGCACTCTTCGTGGTGGCGTCGGTGATGCTGAGCGTGGCCGGCTACACCGGCTGGATCTATGCGATCGTGGCCGTCGCAGTGGGTCTCTACTGGCTAGTGATCACCCTGCGCGGTTACCGCGCGGAGGATGATCAGGCCTGGGCCCGCAAGGTGTTCGGCTTTTCGATCATGGTGGTCACCGCGCTGAGCGTGATGATGTCGGTCGACAGCCGCCTGCCGATGGCGGAGTCGATCGTGTCGCTGGCGTTGGGTTGAGGCGCGCTCTCTCACCAGCCCTTCGTTGGCGAGCAGTAACGTGCTAGCAGGTGGTAATAGATAGATGGTAATAGAAAGACGGGCAGCCTCAGGGCTGCCCGTCTTTTTTTGTACTGCTTTTCGTTACGTCCGTCAGGACGCGCAGATCACGCTTCCGGCGGCGCGTAAGAGCCATCTTCGCGGTGGACCTCGCGGCCCGTCAGCGCCGGCAGGAAGACGCAGGCCACGGTCATGCCCTTCTCCTTGCCGCGCAGCCAGTGCTCATCGTGCTGATCGAGCAGGTACATATCGCCGGCCTTGATGGTGTGGATCTTGCCATCGGCGATGGTCTCGACTTCACCCTCGCCCTCGTAGCAGAACACCGCCTCGATATGGTTCTTGTAGTGGATATGGGTTTCCGTGCCCGGGTGGATCCGGGTGATGTTGAAGGAGAAACCGCAGTTGTCGTCGGCCAGCATCAGACGGGTGCTGTCCCAGTTGCCGTTCTCGGCTTCGACGAAACGCTCGGTCTTACGGCACTCTTCCAGGTTACGTACGATCATCGATTCTGCTCCTTGGGGATGAACTCGGGGTCTGCCTGCGCGAGACAAGCCCCGGGGTGACACTTACCCGGCGCGGCATCCGTGAACCCGGCGCCCGCGCCGGCCAGAGACGTCATGTCTCAACCAATGGCTTCTTCCACGCTGCGCTCGAGAATATCCAGCCCTTCGAGCAGATCTTCGTCACTGATCACCAGCGGGCACAGGCACTTGATCACCTGGCCGTCATGGCCGGCTGTCTCGATGATCAGGCCGTTCTCGAACGCCTTGGCGGTGATCTTGTCGGCGATCTCGCCCTTGCGCACGTCGATGCCGCGCATCAGACCACGGCCGCGCTCACTTGCTTCATGGCCGCGCTCGGTCAGCCAGGCCGCGATCTTGGTGAAGCGCTCCTCGACGATACGGCCCTTGCGCTGGACGTCGCGCTCGAGCTTGTCATCACTCCAGAAGTGCTTGAACGCGGCAGCGGCGGTGACGAAAGCCATGTTGAAGCCGCGGAAGGTGCCGTTGTATTGGCCCGGTTTCCACTTGTCCAGCTCGGGGCGCATCAGCACATGGGCAAATGGCAGACCGTAAGCCGAGAGCGACTTCGAGTTAGTCACGATGTCGGGCAAGATACCGGCGTGCTCGAAGCTGAAGAACTTGCCGGTACGCCCGCAGCCGGCTTGGATATCATCGACGATCAGCAGAATGTCGTGGGCCCGGCAAATGCTCTCCAGGCGTTTCAGCCAATCGAGGCCGGCGGGATTGATACCGCCCTCGCCCTGCACGGTCTCGACGATGACACCGGCGGGCACGTCGAGGCCACCGGAGTTGTCGCCCAGCAGTTTCTCGAAGTAGTCGAGGGTGTCGTTGCCGTCACCCAGATAGCCATCGAACGGCATGAAGCTGGCGCCCTGGGTGGGGATGCCACCGGTGGCTTCGCGGAACTTGCGGTTACCGGTGGTCGCCAGCGCCCCCATGGTCACGCCGTGGAAGCCGTTGGTGAAAGTGACGATGTTATGACGGCCCTTGGCGACACGCGCCAGGCGGATCGCCGCTTCGACCGCGTTGGTGCCGGTCGGCCCCGGCAGGTGCACCTTGTAGTCGAGACCGCGCGGTTTGAGGATCACCTCTTCCAGGGTTTCCAGATAGTCGCGCTTGGCATGGGACCACATGTCCAGCCCGTGGGTAATGCCGTCACTGGTGATGTAGTCGACCAGCGCTTCCTGCAGCTTGGGGTGATTGTGGCCGTAGTTGAGCGTGCCGGCACCGGCGAGAAAGTCGATGTACTCGCGCCCGGCCTCGTCGGTCAGACGCGCGCCCTTGGCTTTGGTGAAGACGGTCGGAAAAGAGCGCGAATAAGTCCGTACCTCGGACTCCATACGTTCGAGAATCTGGGTCTGCATGCAACCTCCCTGGCTGATGATGTGCAAGTGATGAGGCTTGGAGACGGCCCAGCAGCGTAGGGTGACCGGCTGCCGGCGCCGAAAGTCAGATGTGCTGCGGGTCGAACGGACCGATACGGACCAAATTTTCCGGATCGTGTTCGCCGCCGAGCTGATCGGTGGAGAAGTACTCGCGGCTGATCAGCGGTGCCTGCCAGCGATCCGCCAGCCGCTTGAACAGCCCCCAGGACGCCTGGTTGTCCGGGGTGATGGTGGTTTCGAGATGATTGACGCCTGCAAGCTCCGGGCGAGTCAGCACCGCTTCCACCAGGCGGCGGGCCAGCCCCGTACCGCGCGCCTTCTCGCCTACCGCGACCTGCCACAGAAAGTAGATGTCGGGGGCGGCAGCCTTGACGTAGCCAGAGACGAAACCAACGATCTCGCCCTCCTCGGTGGTCGCCACGGCGCAGCTGTCGCGGAACTGCGTTGCCAGCAGCAGATAGGCATAGCCGGAGTTCACGTCGAGCGGCGGGCACGCCTTGACCAGCTCGTAGATCCCCCAGCCGTCCTCCGTGGTCGGCTTGCGGATGAACAGCGGCATGTCGGGCTTGCCGACCACCGCGTCTGCCACCGTAGGTCTTGCCAGATCCGCCGAAGGGGTGAATGCCGGGTTGGGATTGGTCATCTTGTCCATCGCCATGACTAATGTCTTAACAGGATAACAAGGTGTCGCGCCTGCTTCAAACGGCAGGTTATCCACCCATCCGATTTCAATAAACAATGGTTATGTCATATTGGCGAGCGTCTTGGAGACACCGTCAATCGCAGCTTCCAGTCTAGACCAGCAGGGAAAAAACGCCCGGGGCAGGATCACGGAGGAGACTGCAGACGACCGTCCGCCAACGCAAACGGCCACCCGTGGGTGGCCGTCGATGTGCACTGTGCTGGGAGGTTCAGCGGCGGGTGACGCTGCGCATGGTGACGAACTCTTCCGCCGCGGTCGGGTGGATACCCACAGTGGCGTCGAAGTCACGTTTGGTCAGCCGAGCGCGGACGGCGATGGCCAGACCCTGGATGATCTCGCCGGCTTCTTCACCGACCATGTGGGCGCCCACCACGCGATCGCTCTCGTCATCGACGATCAGCTTCATCAGGCAGCGCTCGTCACTGCCGGAGAGGGTGTGCTTCATCGGCCGGAAGTCGGCGCTGTAGACACGGATCGCCGCATAGCGCTCACGCGCGGCCTCTTCAGAGAGCCCCACGGTACCGATATTGGGGTGGCAGAAGACGGCGGTGGCGATATCGTCGTAATCGAGCGACCCCGGGGTGCTGCCATCCTGGTGATCGACGAAGTGATGCGCCACCAGATGCATCGCCTCCGCCAGCGCCACGGGGGTCAGCTCCGGACCGCCGGTGACATCGCCAATCGCCAGGATCGACGGAATCGATGTCTCGAAACGCTCATTGACCTTGAGCGTGCCATCGTCGTTCAGCGCCACGCCGAGGGTATCGAGCCCTAGCCCTTCCAGATGCGGCCGGCGGCCTGTCGCCGCGAGTACCGCATCGACCTCGAGGCTCTCGCCATTGGTCAGGGTCACTTCCAGACCGCCGTCGACCTGACGAATCCGCTCGATGTTGGCCTCGAAGTGGAGGTTGACGCCCTTCTTGGCCATCTCGTCGCGGGTGAATTCGCGCACTTCCTGATCGAATCCGCGCAGGAACAGGTCGCCGCGATAGATCAGATGAGTCTCGGCCCCCAGGCCATTGAAGATACTGGCGAACTCTACCGCGATATAACCACCGCCCAGCACCAGGAAGCGCTCGGGGAAGCGTTCGAGATCGAACACCTGGTTGGAGCTGATGGCGAGCTCGCTGCCTTCGAACGGCGGCACCCAGGGCCAGCCTCCCACTGCCACCAGGATCTTCTCGGCGCTGATACGCTCGCCGTCGATCTCCACGCTATGGGCATCCACGACCTTCGCGCGACCGTTGATCAGGGTCACGCCGGCGTTGTCGAGCAGCCGCCCGTAGATCCCGTTGAGACGCGTGATCTCAGCGACCTTGTTGTCGCGCAGCGTGGCCCAATCGAAGCTGGGCGCCTGCGGCAGGGTCCAGCCGAACCCGGCACTATCCTCGAAGGCGTCATGGAAGTGAGCGGCGTAGGAGTAGAGCTTCTTCGGCACGCAACCGACATTGACGCAGGTACCGCCGAGGTAGCGATCTTCGGCCACCCCCACGCGCGCCCCATTTGCCGCCGCGGTCCTCGCGGCACGCACGCCGCCGGAACCGGCGCCGATGACGAACAGGTCGTAATCGTAACTCGCCACTGTCTGACTCCTTGGAAAATGTTGTCGCGATCATACCAGCCCAGTTCGGGGGGCGGGAAAGACCTTGCCTATCAGGGCCATATACCCAGCCAATACATCCCTATCTGGGCATCTCACTACGCATACCGGTCGGAATGACCTAGAATTCTTCCCCTCGTGCGGCGTCCAGCCGTCCGTCTCCCTTCAGGTTTCAGGTGACCTCCATGAGCATCGACACGCTCCTCAAGCAGAACCGTCAATGGGCGGACAGCATCCAGCAGCAGGATCCCGATTTCTTCACGCGCCTTTCCCAGCAGCAGAACCCCGATTATCTGTGGATCGGCTGCTCCGATAGCCGCGTACCCGCCAACCAGATCGTCGATCTGCCGCCGGGCGAGGTCTTCGTTCACCGCAATGTCGCCAATCTGATCTATCACAACGACATGAACGCCCTCTCCGTGGTGCAGTTCGCCGTCGACGTGCTCAAGGTCAAGCACATCATGGTGGTCGGCCACTACGGCTGCGGTGGGGTCAAGGCGTCGATCACCGGCGGCGAGCACGGTATCGTCGACTACTGGCTGCACAGCGTCAGTGAGCTGTACCAGCAGCACAAGCGCGAACTTGAGGCGTTGCCGTTGGATGAGCAGGTGGACCGCCTGTGTGAGCACAACGTCCGCCTGCAGGTCGCCAATCTGTGCCGGACCAAGATCATCCAGCGCGCCTGGGAGCGCGAACAGCCGCTGTCGGTGCACGGTTGGGTCTACGGGCTCAAGGATGGCCGCGTCAACGATCTCGGCTGCACCGTATCGCGTGCCGACCAGACCGGCACCATCCGCATCATGCCAGGCGCCTGCTGAGCGACTGGAGCGATCACCACGTCGCCGATCGATGACAATAGACAAGCACTTCGATGAGGCACGCATGCGCAACAGCAACCGGTTCGAAGCCCGGCAAGTCGCTCTTTTCAAGGCGCGACGATGGCGTCTCCTGAGCGCGCTCCTGCTCTGCGTCTGCGCGCTCTCGGCGACGGCCCGTGCCGACGATGTCACTCTCGACGTGGCCTACGACACCCTGCCGGTATCGCTGGATATTCATGAGCAGCTCACGGTGGGCGTGCTCAGACTGGCGCACCTGGCGTTCGACCCCTTGGTACGCTGGGATCGCCACCTCGGGCTCGAGCCGCGTCTCGCCACGTCCTGGGAGCGTCTGAACGACACCACGCTGCGCCTGCATCTGCGCCGCGGGGTGCATTTCCACAGCGGCAACCCGTTCAGCGCGCGCGATGTTGCCTGGACCGTGGCGCGGCTCAAGCGCAGCCCCGACTTCAAGGCGATCTTCGCCCCCATCGTCGACGTCACGGTGGTCGACGATGCCACCGTCGACCTGCATACGCACAGCCCCTTTCCGCTGCTGCTCAACCTGGCGACCTACATCTTTCCCATGGATAGCCGCTTCTACAGTGGCGAGCGCGCGGCGACTACCGCTGACGGCCAAAGTCAGGACAAGGCGGCGATCGTCAAGGGTGGCGATACCTTCGCCTCGCGCCATATGTCGGGTACCGGGCCGTTCGAGGTCACCCGCTTTCAACCCGGCGCGCGGATCGAGCTGACACGTTTCCCCGGCTATTGGGATCACGCCTCGCCGGGCAACGTCGAGCACCTCTCCGAGGTGGCGATCGGTGAGAGTGCGACCCGGGTGGCCGCCCTGCTGGCCGGCGATGTCGACTTCATCGCGCCGGTGCCGGCCACCGCCCTGAGCCGCCTCGAGCATGCGCCAGGGATCGATCTGATCACCATGCCCGGGATACGCATTACCCTGCTGCAGCTCAATCAACGCCGGGTGCCGGCCTTCCGCGATCGCCGCGTGCGCCTGGCGATGAATTACGCCGTCGACCAGCGCGCGATCGCCAAGCACCTGCTCGAGGGGTTCGTCACCCCGGCGGCGCAGATGTCCCCTGAAGGGTATGCCGGGCACGACGATCAGCTCACACCGCGCTACGATCTGGCCAAGGCCCGACGCCTGATGCGCGAGGCCGGTTATCCGGATGGCTTCGAAGTCACCCTGATGGCGCCCAACAACCGCTATGTCAACGATGCCCAGACCGCGCAGGTGGCGCTGGCCGTGGCGGCGATGCTGGCCAAGATCCATATCCGGGTCGATTTCAAGACACTGCCGAAGAATCAGTACTGGACGGAGTACGACCGTCGCGCCGCCGATATCATGATGATGGGGTGGTATTCGGACACCGGCGACTCGGCCAACTTCTTCGAATACCTCACCTTCTGTTCCGATAGCCGCAGCGGCACCGGCCAGTACAATGCCAGCGAGTACTGCAACCCGGAGCTCGACTCGCTGGTCGCGCTGGCCAACAGCGAGACCGACATGCGCCGGCGCACCAGCATGCTGCGCCAGGCCGAAGCGATGGTCTACGCCGACGCCCCGTTCATCCCGCTCTACTGGCAGAATCTGGCCTGGGCGGCGTCAGATCGGGTCGCCATCGAGCCGGTGCTCAACGTCATGAATATGCCCTACCTGGGCGATGTGGTGGTGACACCGCGCGCCACAGAGACCCACAGCCGCTGAGCGTACGCGCCGGGGAAAGGAGAGACGCTGGATGTCGATGACGCGCTTTCTGTTCAAGCGCTTGCTGCAGGCGGTAGGGGTACTGCTGGCGATCAGCCTGATCGCCTTCTTGCTGCGCGACGCCCTGCCCGGCGCGGATGCGGACGGCAGCGGTGCTGCCTGGCGTCGCTATCCGCAGTTCCTGGCGCAGCTGCTACGGCTGGATTTCGGCACCTCGAGCTTTTTCCATCGCCCGGCGCTCGAGGTGGTGCTCGGCTACCTGCCGGCGACCCTGGAGCTGGTCTTCGCCGGCGGGCTGCTCACCGCCCTGTTCGCCGTGCCGCTGGGAATCTACAGCGCGATCAAGCCACACGCCGCCGGGGCGCGCCTGATCCTGCGCCTGGCGGCACTGGGCGTCTCGCTGCCGGTGTTCCTGACCGCCATTCTGCTGATCCAGGTATTCTCACTGGGCCTTTCCAGCGCTGCGTCCGGCGACTCCACGGGCTGGCTGGCCAGCCTCGGTGGCATGCCCGCCTATGGGCGCGGCAATCCGGTAGCGCTGTGGGGCGGCTGGGCGACCAACTTCGCCTCGTGGCAGGGGCTCGCCTATCTCGCCCTGCCGGCGCTGTCGCTGGCCGCGGGCATGCTGCCGCTATTCGTGCGCCTGATCCATACCGAGATGCGCCGCGTGCTGGCGAGCGACTATATCCGCTTCGCCCGCGCTCGCGGGTTGTCACCATGGCGGATCTACGCCCGCCATGCGCTCAAGAACGCGCTGCTGCCGGTGGTGACCCTGGGCGGCATCCAGCTCGGTTCACTGATGGCCTATACCCTACTGGTCGAGAGCGTGTTCCAGTGGCCCGGCGTGGGGCTGATGTTTCTCGATGCGGTGGAGCGCGGCGACCGCCCGCTGATCGTGACCTATCTGCTGGTGGCCGGCGTGCTGTTTTTACTGATCAACACCGTGGTCGATCTCTGCTGCCGGCTGCTCGATCCTCGGGTCGTGGCGCCAGGGGGGATGCAGTGAATTCGCTCGCTTCGAAGGCGTCGTCGGGGCCGCTGACGAACACGCTCCGCCGCCTCGCACAGCGTCGCCGGCTATGGCTGTGCCTGGGTCTGTTCGTATTCCTGGCGGGGGCGGCGCTATTGGCCCCGTGGCTTGCGCCCAACGACCCCTACGATCTTTCCCTGGTCGAGCTGCGCGACTCGCTGCGCCCGCCGGGGTGGCTCGCCGGCAGCCTGCCCGGCCACCCGCTGGGCACCGATATTCAGGGACGCGACCTGCTCTCGCTGATGCTCTACGGCGCGCGGGTATCGCTGGCGATCGGCTTCGGCGCGGTACTGCTGCAACTGCTACTGGGCGTGACCCTCGGACTGCTCGCGGGCTATCGCGGCGGGCGCCTCGATGCCCTGCTGATGCGCTGGGCGGACGTCCAGCTGGCATTTTCCACCCTGATGATGGCGATCGTGATCGGGGCCGTGGTCAAGGCCGCTTTCGGCGGCGCCTTCTACGGCCACTACGGTATCTGGCTGCTGATCCTGATCATCGGTGTCAGCGAGTGGCCGCTCTATGCGCGCACGGTGCGCGCCAGCGTGATGGCAGAAAAGCGTAAGGATTACATCGAGGCGGCGCGAGTGCTGGGCTTCTCGGCACCGCGTATCGTGCTGCGTCATCTGCTGCCCAATACCCTGCCGGCGCTACTGGTGATCTCGGGGGCCCAGATCGGCCAGGCGATCATGGCCGAGGCAGCGCTCTCCTTCCTCGGCCTGGGGCTGCCCGAGACCCAGCCGTCGCTGGGGTCGCTGATCAAGTCCGGGTTCGACTATCTGCAGTCCGGGGCCTGGTGGATCACTCTGCTGCCCGGGGCCTATCTGGTGCTGACGGTGTTGGCGGTCAATCTGCTGGGTGACGCCTGGCGCGAGCATCTCGACCCGTATCGGGCGCCCATCGCACTCAGCTCGAGGGGAGGATAGCGCGTATGGCACTGCTGGAAGTCGACGATCTCTGCGTGCACTTCACGCTGCCCGGGATGGTGCTGGAGGCCGTAGGCGGGGTGAGCTTTCGCCTGGGGCGCGGCGAGTGCCTGGGCATCGTCGGTGAGTCCGGTGCGGGAAAGTCGGTGCTCGGCTTCAGTCTGGTCAATCTGCTGGCGCCACCGGGGCGTATCGTCAGCGGCCGGATCCGGCTCGAGGGGCGCGAATTGACCACACTCTCCGAGCGGCGCTGGCGCGCCATTCGGGGCCGGCGCATGGCGATGGTATTCCAGGACCCCCGTGCGACGCTCGATCCGCTGTTCACCGTGGGCCAGCAGATGCACGAGACCCTGCGCGCCCATCGGCGTCTTTCCCGACGTCTGGCGCGCAGGATGGTGCTGCATCGGCTGCACCAGGTAGGCCTCGAGGCGCCCGAGAGTCAGCTCGCACGCTATCCGCACCAGCTCTCCGGTGGCCAGTGTCAGCGCGTGGTGATCGCCATGGCGCTGCTGCTGGACCCGGACATCATCATCGCCGACGAACCCACTACCGCGCTGGATGTCACCACTCAGGGCGAACTCGTCGCCCTGCTCACCTCACTCTGCCGGACCCTCGACCTGAGCCTGATCGTGATCTCCCACGATCTCGCGGTGATCCAGCAGCTGACCCAGCGCGTGCTGGTGATGTATGCCGGTCGGGTGGTCGAAAGCGGGCCGACGCGCGAAGTGATCAACGACCCCCAGCACCCCTACACCCAGGCGCTGGTCGATGCCCTGCCGCAGATGTATCCGCCGCGGGCGCCGCTGCGCCCGATTCCCGGCAGCCCGCCCGCGCCTGGCGCAGCGCCCACCGGCTGCACCTTTCATCCGCGCTGCCGCTACCGTCATGCCGGGGACGACGATTTGCGCCGGCGCTGCGAGGGGATATCCCCCGGGCTCATCCCCAGCGGCGGCAGCGAAGTCGCCTGCCACTGGGTGGCGCAATTGATCGACCACGAGATGACCGATCACGAGGCGATCGATGCCGCACAGGTGCACGATGAATCGCTCGGCTGAGATGCGTTCCACGCCCGCATCTACCCCGGCATCCGCGCTCGGCGACCTCGGCCAGCCCGCGGATGTCGCGCAGCCGCTGCTCGAGGTGCGCGGGCTGAGCCATCGCTATCGCCTGCCACGGGGCGTGTTCGGCCGTCGCCGGCCTGCGGAGATTCAGGCCCTGAACGCGGTCAGCCTGACACTCTGGCGCGGCGATGCGCTCTGCGTGGTGGGCGAGTCGGGCAGCGGCAAGTCGACCCTGGCACGCCTGATCATGGGGCTGCTGACCCCAGAGGCAGGCGAGGTGCACTATGCCGGGACGCGCATCGATCATCTCGAGGATCGTCAGCGCCAGCGCTATCGCCGGCGCATGCAGATGATCTTTCAGGACCCCTATGCCTCGCTCAATCCGCGTCTGCGTATCGCCCAGGCACTGGAAGAGCCGATCCATGTGCACTTCCCGGAGGTATCACGCCAGCAGGCGCGCGAGCGGGTAGAAGCCCTGTTGAGCGACGTCGGGCTCGATCGCGGTTGGGGTGAGCGCTACCCCCACGAGCTCTCCGGCGGACAGCGCCAGCGCGTGGCCATCGCCCGGGCGTTGAGCGTCTCACCGGAACTGATCGTTGCCGACGAGCCGCTGTCGGCGCTGGATCTCTCGGTCCAGGCTCAGGTGCTCAACCTGCTCGTCGACACCCAGCTCGCCCGCCGCCTGACCTATCTGTTCATCAGCCATGATCTCGCCGTGGTCGAATATCTGGCGACCCATGTCGCCGTGCTCTATCGCGGCACGCTGTGCGAGGTCGGGCCGGCGGCGCAGATCTTCGCTGCACCACGCCACCCTTACACCCGGGCGCTGCTGGCAGCACGGCCACGTTTCGACGATGCTGGCGCTCAGCACATCGCCGCCAGCACCGACACGCCCGCTGATTTATCGATCACGGGGGGCTGCGTCTACCGTCAGCACTGCCCTTTGGCCACGCCACGCTGCGCGCGGGAACCGCCACGCCTGGAGGCACTCGGCGACGGCCACGCGGTCGCCTGCCATGCCGTCGACGCAGACGCGGTCCGGATGGACACGGAGGCGCACTTAGGCCCGGAATCATGACAGCGTCACGCCCTTGAATTCGATTCACCGCCATTCGATTCACCACAGTTTGATTCACCATCGAGAGCCGCATGGAACTACGCTGGCTGGAAGACTTCATCGTCTTGGCCGAAACCCGCCACTTCTCCCGGGCTGCCGAACAGCAGAACGTGACGCAGCCGACCTTCTCGCGCCGCATCAAACTGCTCGAGGAGGCGATGGACGCGACCCTGGTCAACCGCCAGACGATGCCGCTGAGCCTGACTCCCGCGGGCGAAGAGTTCCTGACGCTGTGCAAGCAGATCACCGAGCGGGTGCGGGTGACCCGCGAGCGCTTGCAGCATCTGCATCACGACGCCACCCGGCGCCTCAGACTGGCGGCACCGCAGAGCCTGCTCACCCACTTCGTGCCCGGGTGGCTCGAGCAGCACGCACTCCACGCCCGGATCGAGCCCTATCTGCGCGCCACCAGCTGGCTGATCGGCGACTATGTCGAAGCGCTCGAACGCGGCGAGGTGGATCTGGCGCTCTGCTACTGGCCCGAGGGGCGCATGGCCCTGGACCTGGACCTGAGCGGCCTGCGCTACCTGACGCTGGGCGAGGAACTGCTGGTGCCGGTGAGCGCCGCCAATGCCGCCGGCATGCCACGTTTCGCCCTGCCCGGCGACAAGCGCCGCCCGCTGCCGCATATCGCCTATCATGCCAGTGGACTGATCGCCGCCGCGCTCAGAGCACACTGGGACCGTTCACGTCAGGAGGTCCATCTGAGCACCCTCAACGAGAGCGTACAGACCTCCAATATCCGCGAGCTGGTGCTGCAGGGCTATGGCCTGGGCTGGCTGCCCTTCCGCACCGTGCGTCAGGCCCTGGCCCAGGGCGAGCTGACCCGCGCCGGCGACCGCCGCTGGGACGTGCCGCTGTCGATCCGTCTCTATTTTCGTCACGATGGCCGCCATCCGGCACTTCACGACACGCTGGCCCAACTTCAGGAAGGACTCGATGACCTCCACCGATCGCGATAGCGCCCACCGGGCTCACCTCGACCGCCTGCAACAAGCCTACGCTGAACTGCTCGAGCACGGCGGTTTCGATGCCGTGCTGATCTACAGCGGCCACGCTCGCCCTCAGTATGGCGATGACCAGGAGAGCAGCTTCAGCGCCTTCGGGCACTTCGTCCACTGGACCGGCGCCCCTCACCACCAGCATGAGTGGCTGTGGATCGCCCCCGGCGCCACGCCGCGCTGGTTCTACTACGCGCCGACCGATTTCTGGCACCTGCCGACACCCCCACCGCAGGGCGTGCGCGCCGCGTGTCTCGATCCGACGCCGCTCGCCCAGCCGACCACGGCGGCGGCGCTGATTGGCGCCCACCCCCGTGTAGCAGTGCTCGGCGACGTATCCGCGGATGCCGTGCCCGCTACCGCCACGCTCAATCCGCCCAGCCTGCTGCACGCGCTGGATGAGCTACGGCTCTACAAGGACGACTACGAGAGCGACTGCCTGCGCCTGGCCAACCGATACGCCCTGGCCGGTCACGCCGCGGCCCGCGAGGCGTTCGCCGCCGGCGCCAGCGAGCTGGATATCCAGCTCGCCTACCTCGCGGCCACGCGTCAGCGCGAAAGCGAACTGCCCTATCAGAACATCGTCGGCATCAACGCCCACGCTGGTACCCTGCACTACCAGCACTACGCCACCGAGGCTTCGGACCCTCTGCGCTCGCTGTTGGTGGATGCCGGACACCGCCACGCCGGCTACTGCGCCGACATCACGCGTACCTGGGCGGCGCTCGATGCCGACCCGCTGTTCGCGCCGCTGATCGAGGGGGTCACGGCGTTTCAGCAACGCCTGATCGCCGAGCTGGCGCCGGGGGTCGACTTCGTCGACCTGCACCGGCGCATGCATCACTACCTGGGCGATTTGCTGGCTGACACCGGCATCATCCGGGGGAGCGCCGAGGCCGCGGTGGCCAGCGGCCTGACGCGGGCTTTTTGCCCCCACGGCCTGGGCCACAGCCTCGGCGTGCAGGTGCACGACGTCGGTGGCCGTCAGCGCGATGCCAGCGGCGCGCCGCTGCCGCCACCGACGGCTGACCCGGCGCTGCGTCTGACGCGGACACTGGCACCCGGCATGGTGGTGACGATCGAACCCGGGCTCTACATCATTCCGTTCCTGCTCGCCCCCTTCCGCGAGGGTAGCGAGCGCCAGGCGGTCGACTGGGATCGGGTCGACCGGCTCGCCGACCACGGTGGCATTCGCATCGAGGACAACGTCCTGATCACCGCCGAGGGGCATGCCAACCTGACCCCGGCCGCGGCGCTCGACGCACGGTGAGGCTGCCAGAGGGACAGCCGTGGGCCTTCCCCGCGGCCTTCGAACCGCCCGCCGCCCTGCAAAATCGCCATCTGCAGACCCTGCTGCCGCGCCTGCTGCCCAAGCGTGCGCTAGCCCGGCGCACCGAAGTGGTCAATCTCCCCGACGGCGATTTCGTCGAGCTGGCCTGGGCGGAACCGGCCCCTCGGGATCCAGAGGCACCGATCTTCCTGCTGTTCCATGGCCTGGAGGGATCGTTCGATTCACCCTATGCGCGTGAACTGCTCTACCAGGCGAGCACGCTCGGCTTTCGGCCCCTGCTGATGCACTTTCGCGGCTGCGGAGAGGCGCCCAACCGCCTGCCCCGCGCCTACCACTCCGGCGATACCGCCGACGCCTACTGGCTCATCGGCCTGCTCGCCCAGCGCTATCCGCATGCGGAGATGGTCGCCGCCGGGGTCTCGCTGGGGGCCAACATGCTGCTCAAGCTGGTCGCCGAGCAGGGCCGCGATGACCTGGGCCTGCGCGGCGCCATCGCCATCAACGCCCCGCTCGACCTGGCCGCCTGTGCCGATACCCTGAATCGTGGTGCCGCACGGCTCTACCAGCGCTATCTGCTGGGCCAGCTCAAGCGCAAGGTCGCGATGCGCATGGCCAGCGCCCCCTTCCCGCTGGCGCTGACGCCCAAACGGCTCGCCGCCCTGCGCACCTTCTGGGACTACGACGACGCGGTGACCGCCCCGCTACACGGATTCACCTCGGCCAGCGACTACTATCGCCGCGCCTCGGCCGGCCCGCTGCTGGGCGAGATCGAGGTGCCCACGCTGATCCTGCATGCCAGTGACGACCCGTTCATGCCCAGCGATCTGCTGGCGCGAATTGCCGTGCCTTCGGCGAGCACGCGTGTGGAAGTGGCGCGCCATGGCGGCCACGTAGGCTATGTCGAGCGACGTGACGGGCGCTTGTGCTCATGGCTGTCGCGTCGCGTGGGCCAGCAACTGCTGGCGTGGATACCACAGCGGGAAACGACGATGCGCACGGCAATGCACTCGACACTCGAGGATCGCTGAACAGCGCCAGGCGTGAAAGGGAACCACTGCATAAATGCCTGCACGAGCGAATGACTGCGTTGCGCGGTACTCGAAGGCTCGCCTAACTTCATGTTATGTCTCGCCTTCTGCGTTCCGTGCGCCTTGCCCTTCATCTCGTTCGGCGATTTATTCAGCGCTTCCAAAGCAGCGCAGAGAAGTGCAGAAAGTTGGGTGCAGAAAGATGGGTGCGGAGAGATAGGTTCAGAGTGATCAAAACGCAGAGAGTCGCGCCTCGCTGAACGGGGCCGGTCGAACCGGCCCCGTGCATAGGTAGGCGTTGATCGGTGCTTGATCGACCTCGGGTAGAGAAGGCCCTCAGGCCGAGATCGGACAGCTCACGCCAGTGCCTTTCAGCCCGCAGTAGCCGTTGGGATTCTTGGCCAGGTACTGCTGGTGATACTCCTCGGCATAGTAGAAGGTCTCCAGCGGAGCGATCTCGGTGGTGATCGGCCCCAGGCCGCGCGCGGCCAGCGCCTCGGCGTAGTCATCGCGGCTCGCCTCGGCGATCTCGCGCTGACCGGCGTCGAGGGTATAGATCGCCGAACGATACTGGGTGCCGAGATCGTTGCCCTGGCGCATGCCCTGGGTCGGATCGTGGGCCTCCCAGAACACCGTCAGCAGCTGCTCGAGCGACAGCCGCTGGGGATCGAACACCACCCGTACCACCTCGGCGTGGCCGGTCATCCCGGTGCAGGTCTCGTCGTAGGTCGGGTTGGGGGTGACGCCGCCGGCGTAGCCCACCGCCGTGACCAGTACGCCATCGAGCTCCCAGAATAGCCGCTCGGCGCCCCAGAAGCAGCCGAGACCCAGCACGATCTCCTGACTGCCGGCGGGAAACGGCGGCAGCATCGAGGCGCCGTTGACGCGGTGCACACCGCTGATGGCCAGCGGCGTGTCCCGGCCCGGCAAAGCCTGGCTGGCATCGGGGAGCGTAGCGGGACGTTGCTTGAACATGGTGTGTCTCCTGGTGGTCGCGGATGGGCGGCATGTCCAGCCTGCCCATCCGCGCCGGCGCGTGGCCGCGATCCTCAAGGGCCGCCGCTGCGGCCCAGACTGAAGGTGTAGATGAGATCCAGCGCCTGTGCCGCCCCCGATACCGCCTGCAGATAGAGATTCTGGATCAGGCGGTAGCGCAGGGTCAGCTCGGCGATGGGAGAGAATATGCCGACGCCATAGCTCACCTTCAAGTCATCGAAGACATAGCCGCTGACCACGACCTGGCTATCGTCGCCGGAGCCGGACGCATCGAGGCTCAGATCCTGCACCCCGAAGCTCTCGCCTACCTTGCCCACGGCACTACCGGTCTGCGACAGCGACAGCCCGATCAGCGCCGAGGTCAAGGCGTCGTCACCCCCGCCGCTGTCATCCGGCGCGCGCCCGCGCAGGATGTAGGAGAGCGCCCGGCTCTCGCTCATCGCCGGCTCGGAGAAGATGGTCAGACGCGGCGCCGAGGCCGGGCCGGTCACCCGCAGCCCGGCGATCACGTCGTCTTCGGTGGTATCGGGATTGCGTATCGCCTCGAACTGCAGGTTGGGCTGCGACGCCGGGCCACTGAAGATCACCTGCCCCTGGCGAATGATCAGATCCTGACCGAAGGAGGTATAGGTGCCACCGATCAGATTGACATCGCCGTAGAGCTGCACCGGCCCGGTGCCCTGACGAATCTCCAGCTCGCCGCGCAGCCCGGACTTCAGCCCGTAGGCTTCGAGCTTCATATCCGGCCCCAGGTGCAGCTTGACGCGGATATCGAGCTGCATACCGGCATCGGCCAGGGCCTGGGCAGTGCCCGCCCCCTCGTCGTTGGCACGCGCGGCGGCCGCGGCCTGCTGCTGGCGATCCTGCTCTTCGGTGATGATCACGGTATCGCTGCTGGGTACCTGCGCCGAGGCCGGTAGCTGGCCGATCTCGAGGCGCGCCCAGGGCACGCTGACATCGCCCCGCACCTGCAGCCGCTGCGGCGTGGCACGGATCTGCAGATCCGGCGCGATGCGCAGGCGGCCGTAGGCCGGCATGGCGACCAGAATCGGCTGCTCCTTGCCGTCGATATTGACGTTGGCGCGCCACTCCGCGGGGTCCTGCCAGTCGGCATCACCGCTCAGCGCCAAGCGCCCATCCTCACTCTGCACGTAGCCGTCGAGGGTCGAGGACTGGCCGGCCAGCGCCAGCGTCAGCCGGGCATCGGTCACCGCCACCGGCGACACACCCCCCTTGACCTTGACCCCGTCGATTACCAGGTTGCCGTTCAGTGCCGGCTCGGCGATGCTGCCGCCGAGCGCCACGTCACCATTGATGGCCCCTTCCAGCTGGCTGATGCCAGCGACCAGCGGGCGGTATGGCGAGAAACGCAGATCATCGACGGCGAGCCGGCCCTGCAAGCGTCCCGCACCGGCGGGGTCGTCGATCTGCGCCTGCAGCTGCACCTGCCCGGCATCGGCGAGATTCAGGGTGACATCGGTTCGCGCACGTTGCTGATCGGCATCGAGGGTCAACGCCACCCTCGCCGCCGGTACCTGCCACGGCGCGCCGCGGGCATCGACCCCGGAGACCTGGGCCTGGGCGTCGATATCGGCCTTGGCGGTCCAGGCTTTACCACCACGGGACCAGCTGGCGATGAGCTTGCCGGCGGTGCTGCCGGCGACACGCCAGCCCTCGGGCATGAAGTCATCGAGCAGCGCCATCGGAATCTCGTCCAGCGCCAGCGCCGCCCGGCCCTGGTCGGCCGAGGCGGTCATGCGCTCGGTCAGGCAGAGCGCGCCACCCTGGCGGCGATCGAGACAGAATGGCGCCAGGGTCACACTGGCGGCCTGGAGGTCGGCGCTAAAATCGAGCGCGTTGCGCAGCGCGAAATCGCCATAGTCGGTGGCCGTCGACAGCGACGCCAGGGTGCCCCGATAGTGGCGATGCGCGTCGTCCAGGCCGCCACGCAGGCGCAGCGACAGTTGCGACGCCGGCAGGCCGTCGCCACCGGCGACGTCGAGTGACAGCTTATGCTGCGACAGCCGCCCGTCGAGGCCCAGCTCGAGACGGCGAATCTGCTGGCTGGCGGCGGCGATATCCGCCGCCTGCAGATCGACGTCGAACTGGGGGTCCGCGGTGCCGGTGCTATTGGCCTTCAGCGCCAGTTGCCCCACGCGATTGTCGCCATAGGCAACGCCGCTGCCGTTGAGGTCGAGCGTCACGCTCGGCTTGTCGAGCGTGCCACGACCCTGGAACTGGCCGCGCAGCGCGCCGGCCAGCTGAGGCAGAATCGTGCCCAGTGCGGGGGCATCGATACGCCCGTCGATGTTCAACGCGCGGTCGATGCTGCCGCTCGCCGTGACCCGGTTACGCCCCTGACGCAGGTCGAGCTGGCGAATGTGCCAGGCCATGTCGCTGTTGCCGTCGAGGCTCGCCGCCAGGCGCAGCTCGCGCTGCTGCAGGCGGCCGTCGATGTCGAGCTGCGGCAGTGCCAGCTGCCAGCCGCCGCCGTGGCCCATGGCGAAGGCGGCCCGGGCCTGACCGTTGAGCTGCCCGGTGACGGCCTGGGTGAAGGCTTCCAGCGGTAGCCGGCTGAGATCGAGGCTCAGGTTGGCCGAGAGCAGCGGTGTCCAGCGCACGCTACCCTGGCTGCGCAGTTCACCGCCGTCGCTGGCGACCTCGAGCGGCTGCCAGTGGAACGCCTGCAGGTCGCCCTCACCACGCACGCCGAGGGTGACCGGCGGCAGGCCCTGGCCCTGCCCGGCGAGATCGAGCCGCGCCTGGTAGGCCGCCAACGACCCCGACAAGGACAGTGCCACCCTGTCGAGCCGATACTGCGGCGCCGACGCAGGCGCTGACGCGACGCCGGCGAGATCGCGGGCACTACGGATGGCACTGGCATCGAGCCCGCCGGGGAGCGCGCGGAACGCGGCGAAGGGCTGCGACGCCAGCGGCCAGCGCAGGTTCTCGCCGTTCAGCTCGAGGGTGAACGGCAGCCCCGGGGCAAAGGCTTGCAGCCGCGCCTTCAACGTGGCCTCGGCTATGCCGCGGGTATGCAGCGTCAGGTCCAGATCGGCCAGCGTGCCGGAGACGTCGAGGGTGGTCTGCTGGCCATAGAGAGGGGCGCGGGTGATGCGGCTACGCAACGCGAGCGCGATTGGCACATCACCGCTGAGCTCGACCCGAGCGCTGAGCTCGGCCTGGCCATCCGGCGACTCGAGAGCCAGCCGACGAATCTCCAACTGGCGATCGACCGCCGCCAGCGACAGCGTCAGACGATCGAGCCGCTGCGGCGTGGGCCCGTTCAGGCTAACGTCGCGAATCGTCAGACTGGGCACCTCCAGCTGTAGCGGCAGCGCAAAGTCGGGCAACTGCTGGCGCAGCGCCTGTAGCTGTTCCTCGATTACCGCGACCCGCGGATCGGCGGCGTCGGTCGCCGCTGCCACATTGGCCGCCGCGGCCAGCGTCAGCGGCGACAGCACCAGCGGGGGCAGCGTCTTCGCTGACGACGCATCGGCCGCATTGACTTCAGCACTGGCCGTCGCGGGCGTCTGCCCGCTGGATGCCTCGCTCGCACTGGCTGACGCCGGGGATGTCGATGGGTAGAGGCTTTCGGCCGCCGCCAGCGCCGCGGGGCTGATCACACCATCGCCCAGCGAGGCCTGCACCAGCGTCTTCGATAGACCGTCATCGGTGGCCGCGGGCAGCGTGATATCGACGCCCGCAAGGGTCGTCGGCGACAGCGTCAGCCGGTTGCCCTGCATGCTGGCGCCGGTCTGGAAGTGATCCCAGTGCAGCGCAGTGCCGTCGGCGAGTTCGACCCCCACGTCGTTCAGACGTACCTGACGGATCTCGATCGGCAGCGGCACCGCGATCGGACCCAGCGCCCCACCGCTGTCCTCTTGCGGCGGCGGCGACTGCGTCTCACTGGCCGCCAGGCGAATACGCGCACCGGAAAGCGTGAGGTCGTCGAGGCACAGCCGCCCTTTCAACAGGCAGTCGTCACCCCAGGCGAGGTGCAGGTGCGCCACCCGCAGCGACAGCGGGCCGGCGTCGAGCGCCAGGTCGTCGATGGTCAGCTCGTCGAGCGGCGCGCCCTCGAAGCGCGTTGCCTGAACCCAGCCGCGCGACTGCGCCTGCTCGAACAGCCACTGCGAGCCCCACGACGACAGCGCCAGGCCCGCTAGCAGCAGTACCAGTCCCAGCAGCCACAGTAGCAGCCAGAACGCGAGCCGAATCAGAACTCCGGTCCGATGGAGAAATGGAGACGCCAAGAGTCCTCCTCGTCGTCAAACGGATGGGCGATATCGAAGCGAATCGGCCCCACGGGTGATATCCAGCGAATGCCCAGACCGGCACCGGTCTTGAGCGTATTCGGCCACCAGTCGTCGAAGGCGTTGCCGCTGTCGATGAAACTCGCGCCCCAGAAGTTGCCACTGAGGTGGCGCTGGTATTCGAGGCTGCCGGTGAGCATCTGCTGGCCGCCGAGCAGCTCGCCGTCGGCGTTCTCCGGTGACAGGCTCTCGTAGCCGTAGCCGCGGATGCTCTGGTCGCCACCGGCGAAGAAGCGCAGCGATGGCGGCACCTTGTCGAAGGTGTCGGTAGCCATGGCGCCGCCGCCGAGACGCCACAGGAAGCGGTTCTCGCTGCCCAGCATACGGATCCACTGGGTGCTGAAGGTGGTCCTAACGAAGCGCGCGTCCGAGCCCCAGGCGGGGTCCGACCACTCCAGCGTGAGCTGCTGCCGGTCCCCCCAACTGGGGAAGGTCGGATTGCGCTTGCGTGTGCGTGACCAGCTGATCCCGGGATAGAGCAGCAGTACCGCGTCGTCCTGATCGGCCTGGGTGAAGTCTTCGTAGGTGGTCTGCCAGTAGAGATCCTGACTCCAGCCGTTGGCGAACTCCCAATGCCGCGCCAGCTGCACCGAGCTCTCGAAGCTCTTGGTGTCCTCGTTGTCGACGCTCTCCAGGCCGTAGCGCAGGTGATAGCTGTCGCGCAGCGGGTTGGCCAGGGGAATGGTGTACTCGCCCGAGAAGCGCTGCTCCGGCGAAGAGAGATAGAGCGAGTTGGTCAGGCTGTGGCCGTAGCGGTTGAGCCACGGCATGGTCCACGAGAACTGGGTACGCGGGCCCACGTCGGTGGCATAGCCGATACCCACCTCGAACTGATGGCGATCGGCCGGGGTCACTTCGACATCCACCGGCACTATCTTGGGCTGGCTATCGGTCAGCTCGCGCGCGGCGCGCAGCCCCGGGCCGCCGAGCACGCGGGAGGTGTCCGCGGTGGTATCGCGCCCGGTCGCCTCCTGCCACCACAGGCTGGGCGCGAACGAGGGCGTATCCTCGTTGACCCGCGGGCGTACCGCGACACCACGGAACCAGTCGGTCTGGCCGAGATTCTGATTGAGGGTGGCGAGGTCGCCAGCGATATACGGGTCGCCCGGGGCGAACGGCACCAGGTTGCGCAGCCGCTCGGGCTCGATCTGGCTGCCGCGGAAGTGCACGTGGCCAAAGCGGTAGCGGGTGCCGCTGTCGAGCTCCAGGTAGATGCGCGCACTCTCCTCCCACGGGCGCACTTCGATGCGCTGCTGGCTGAATCGCGCATCGAAATAGCCGCGTTCCAGCGCCAGCGTCGAGAGCCGGCTCTTGAAACCATCGTAGCGCGAGTGCACCAGCGGGTCGCCGACCTTGAGCGGGTTGTCCGCCATGGCCTTGGTGAAGGCGTCGTCCTGGCGGGCATCGCCCTCGAGTTCGGCATCGACCTGGGTGATGCGGGTGCGCTCGCCGGGCTTGACGTCGATCACCACCCGCGCGTTGTCCTTGTCCGGGTAGTGCGTGGCCAGGGTCGCGCCGTAGTAGCCGAACGCCTGCAGCGCCTGCTCGGCGCGCTGACGTACCACGCCGTCGAGGCGCTCGCGGGTGGCCTGGCTGTCAGGCTCCAGTTCGGAGAGGATATCGACGATATTGTCGGCCGGCGCGCCGCTGATGCCTTTCACCTCCACATCCAGCGCCCAGGCCTGACTCGCAAGGGGTAGTGTGACGATGGGTAGCGTGAGTAGCGTCAGTCCCGTCCGTAGGACCTTGAGCTGGGGCATGCATCAGCCTCCGCGGCGCTGAAGTTGAGAAACGTCGGTGATCAGACCGGTGACGCGCCGCGTCAGCTGGGCACGGCTCGCCTCCAGGGAGGCGATGCGCTCGTTCAAGGTCTTTATCTGCGCGCTGCTGACTCCTTTGGGCAGATTGGCAAGGCGCGACTGCAGCGATTCGATCCCTGCACTAAGAGCGGTCTGACCCTGGCGAAGTTCCGCCACGGCGCTACGTAGCTGCTCGATCGACTGCGCCGAGGGCACCTTGCGCGCGGCGACATCGTCGACCCGCTGGTCGATGTCGGCCAGCTGAGTGCTCAATTGATCGACGCGCTTTGACAGATCTGCACCGGGCGCCGCCTCGAGTGCCTCGGCCTGCGCCTTCTGAGTCTGGGCCAGCGTGTCCACTCGCGCCACCAGCGCCTGATCCGACTTGGCGTTCTCGTCCAAGGTCTGATCCTGTTCGGCAAGCCGTGTCGCCTGCTGCTGCTGGGCGTCGCTCAGCGTCTGCAGGCGGGTGGCCAGCGTCGCACGGGCGTCCTTGGCGGTGCTCTCCAGCGCCGAGAGCGAGGTCTGCAGCGCCGCGATGACGCCCTGCTGGTCGTCCAGGCTACTTTTCAGCGCGCTCAGGCGCGTCTCGAGATCGTCGCTAGAACCCTGGGCGACCCGGGTCTCGAGGCTGCCGACAGCGGCGCGCGTGGCCTCGAGCTGACCGCGCAGGCGGTCGAATTCGCCGCGCAGGCTCTCGCCCGAGGCGTCCAGGGTATTACCGGTGGCATCGAGGCGCTGGTTGAGCTTGGCCAGCCGCGCCTCGAAGGCTTGCCGGTCCTGCCAGTACTGCCAGCCACCGGCGGCTAGCGCACCACCGAGTAACAGGATCAGGCACCACAGGGGCCAGACTCGCGGAGGCCGGCGCCCAGCGGACGGACCGGCGGCATGGCTGCCGCGCGAGCCTGCGCGGCGCACGCTCATGTCGCCGCGGTCGGGAACGATCGTCTGCGCAGTGCGCGCCTCGTCGGAATTGGGGGGCATTGCCGTCGTGTACCTTAGCGATGAAGATGCAGACTTGGGAAACGCTGCATGATGGACTCAGCATCCCCTCGAGATCTGGGGTGAGCGCCTGGCAGCCGACGCGGTCGACCCCGGCGCTCACTGCGTCACGTTACGTGAAAGCGCCCCGCAAGCCTAGGCTTGGCAGCGCTTGCCAGGCATGCTAGCCGGCGCGCAATCGCGTTTCACTGCCACATGTCACAGCGGCACGTCACAGCTACATGTCACAACTACATGTCACAACTACACGACTGCCCACCCACACGCTTCAACGCGACCAGGAGCCCCATGCCAACGACAGCGACGCCAGACGTCCGATTCGAACTCCCCGCGCTCCCCTTCGAGCGCCACTCGCTGGAACCGGCGCTGTCAAGGGCACAGATCGATCTGCTCTATAGCCACTACCACCGTCAGCAGTTGACGACGCTGAATGCGGCCCTGGCCGCCGACGACCCGCGCTCGCTGGCGACGCTTGCCGCCGAAGGCCCCGCGCAGCTGCGCCCGGCGGCGGCCCAGGCCTGGGGGATGACGCTGTTCTGGCACGGTTTGGCGGCGCGCCCGGCAGCCCCCGAGACGGCATTGACTGCTCGCTTGGCACATGACTTCGGTGACTGGGAGCGGTTCGCATCGACCTGGCGAGCGCGCGTGGTCGCGTCCGCACCGGGAGGCTTCAGCTGGCTGGGGCTGGCCTCGGACGAGACCCTGACACTGAGGGAGACGCCTGAAGGCGAACTGCCCTCGGGGATCAAGCCGCTGCTGGCCATTGCCCTGTGTGAGGAGGCCTATCGCATCGACTTCGGCGACGACCGCAGCGCCTACTTCACGGCGCTGTGGTCGCGGCTCAACTGGGAGACGCTCACGCTGCTGCTCGATCTGTCGCGCGTGAGCCCTTAGGCCACGCCATACGTCGACTGAGACCACCGCCATCGGCGGTGGTCAGGGCGGTCAGGCGCGGCGGCCGATACCGCGATAGACGAAACCGCGGGAAGCCACGTAGGTGGGATCGAAGATATTGCGCCCGTCGAGGATCAGCGGCGTCTTCAACGCCTGCAGCAGACGGCGCCAGTCCGGGTTCCAGTAGCACTTCCACTCGGTGACCAGCATCAGCGCATCGGCCCCTTCGCAGGCGGCGTAGAAATCGCCCTCGACGAGTTCGAGCTGCGGATGCGCCGGATAGAGCTCCGCCAGCGCGTGGAGTGCCGCCGGGTCGTGGAGCTTGACCTTGACGCCCTGGGCCCACAGCGCCTCGAGGATGGTCAGCACCGGTGCCTGGTCGATACGCGCCGTGCCCGGCTTGAAGGCCGCACCCCAGATGGCGATCGTGCGCCCTTCCAGCTCGCCCTGGAAGTGATTCCACAGCTTGCGGAACAGCGTTTCCTTCTTGCTCTCGTTGATGTCGAGCACGTGCTCGAGCAGATGCGACTCGCGTCCGGTGGAGTGCTGCACATCGGCCAGCCGCATCAGGTCGCGGGAGAAGTTGGGGCCGCCGAAGCCGCAGCCGGGATAGAGATACTCGAAACCGATACGGGTATCCGCGCCCATGCCCTGGCGCACGTACTCGACGTCGACCCCCAGGGAGTCGGCGAGCCCCGCCAGCTCGTTCATGAAGCTGATACGTGTAGCCAGCATGCCGTTGATCGCCAGCTTGGTCAGCTCGGCGGCCTTGCGCGGCATCAGCTGATAGACCTCGTGGCGCCGGCTGAAGGCGCGCAGCAGCTCACGAATCTGCTGGGTCGCCCACTCGTCCTCGCTACCCAGCAGCCAGTGTGCCGGGCGAGTGAAGGTGTCCCAGGCGCGCCCCTCCTCGAGCCGATCCGGCAGCGCCACGGCGATCTGGCTGGCGTGGCCCAGCTGTGCCTCCAGCTTTTCGGTCTGCCCCACGGGGAAGGTCGAGTTGTTGACGATCACCAAGGGCGTCGTCTGCCGCCCCGGCACCTCCTCGACATAGCGCTCGGCGGCCTCGCGCTGATCCGGCGACAGCGCCAGCCAGTGCACCTCGGCATCGCTCTCCGGACCTACCCGGTCGACGATGGCGAGCTGCCCCGAGGCCTCGCCGGCGAGAATCTGATCCTTCAAGCCCGGCTCGCTGATCAGCCAGTCCGCCCGGGAGAGGCTCTCCCAGGGAAAGTCGGCGTGGGGCATCCAGGTCACCTGGTGCCCTACCGAGCAGAGTGCCGCAGCGGCGGTGGCCGCTGCCAGTTCGCTACCGTGTACGACCACCCGCATGGCGTTATTCCTCGGCTGCGTATTGCTTGACCAATTCGCGGAAACCCTCGCCCAGTGTCGGGTGCTTGCGCCCCAGCGCCAGGGTGGCTTCCAGATAGCCCAGTTGACTGCCGCAGTCGTAGGTCTGGCCCTGCATGCGGTAGGCCTCGGCACCGGACTCACGGCGCAGCGCCTCGATGGCGTCGGTCAACTGGATCTCGTTGCCGGCACCCGGCCGGGTCTCGGCCAGCAGCGGGAAGATCTCGCCGGGCAGCAGATAGCGGCCGATCACCGCCAGCGTCGACGGCGCCTCCTCGACCTTGGGCTTCTCGACCACGCCGGTCAGCGGCGCGCTCTGCCCGGCGACCGGTTCGTCACTCTCGAGCGCGACGATGCCGTACTTGTAGGTCAGCTCGTGGGGTACGGTCTCGACCATGATCTGCGCCTTGCCGCTCGCCTCATAGGCCGCGATCATTCCGGCCAGATCGTTCTGCGGCGCATTGTCGTCGTCGATCAGCACGTCCGGCAGCAGCACTGCGAAAGGCTCGTCGCCGACCACCGGGCGCGCGCACAGGATGGCGTGGCCCAGGCCGAGCGCTTCCGGCTGGCGCACGCTGATGATATTGACGTCGTCGGGGATGATGTTGCGCAGCTCGTCGAGCAGCGCCTGCTTGCCCTTGGCCTCGAGCTGGGTCTCGAGCTCGAAATGCTTGTCGAAGTGGTTCTCGATGGCGCTCTTGGACGAGTGGGTGACGAGCACGATCTCCTTGATCCCCGCCTTGACCGCCTCGCTCACCACGTACTGGATCACCGGCTTGTCGACGATGGTGATCATCTCCTTGGGGATCGCCTTGGACGCCGGGAGGCAGCGGGTGCCGAAGCCGGCAACGGGCAATACAGCCTTGCGAATCATCGTGTTATTCCTTCCCTTCCTGGGTGTGATAGTTCATACGAACCCTGGCTTCGCGCCGCGTGCAAAAGCGTGTCGATCGCTATCGGGTCGTCTGACCCCTGTCGCCGTAGCTTAACGGCGCAGGCGCCGAAAGCACAGTCGCAGAATGTCGACACCCGGTGTCGCGTAACAGCGTCTTGCGAGCGAACGCCCTGGGGTTTTATCCCCGCATGGCGCCCAGCAACGTCTGCGTCCATAGTAGACTATGCCTCCAATTCGCCAGGCGCCGCCGCCAGGATGGCGGCGACGCCCATGCTGCCCCGGCCCGGGGCACTGTCAGTCTCTCGAGTGCAAGGAATCTCTGCATGGCACAATCGCAACACGACAACGTCGATCACGCCGAAATCGCCAAGTTCGACGCGCTGGCGAGCCGGTGGTGGGATCGAGAAGGCGACTTCAAGCCGCTGCACGATATCAACCCGCTGCGTCTGGGCTTCATCGATCGCCACGTGGCACTGGCCGGCAAGCGCGTGCTGGATGTCGGCTGCGGCGGCGGCATTCTCAGCGAGGCCATGGCCCAGCGCGGTGCCGATGTCGTCGGCATCGATCTCGGCGAAGCGCCGCTGGCGGTGGCACGCCTGCACCAGCAGGAGTCCGGGGTCGAGGTCGACTACCGCCACGCCAGCGTGGAGTCGATGGCCGAGGCCCATGCGGGCGAGTTCGACGTCGTCACCTGCCTCGAAATGCTCGAGCACGTGCCCGACCCGGGCGCCGTGGTGGAAGCCTGCGCCAAGCTGGTGAAGCCCGGCGGCCATCTCTTTTTCTCGACCATCAACCGCAATCCCAAGTCCTACGTCTTCGCCATCATCGGCGCCGAATACGTGCTCAGGCTGCTGCCGCGAGGCACCCACGATTACCACAAGCTGATCCGGCCCTCCGAACTCTCGGCGTGGTGCCGCGAGCATGGGCTGCGCCTGCGCGACCAGACCGGGCTCACCTACAACCCCTTCACCCGCCACTATCGCCTCGACCCGCACGACGTGTCGGTCAACTACATGGTCCACGTCACACCCCAGTGGGGTGGCGGCGAAGCCAACGCAAGCGACGAAGCGCACAGCGGGGAGACGCCGGCATGAGCCAGCCGGCACTGCCCGCCGGCCTGCTGTTCGATCTCGACGGCACTCTGGTCGACACCGCGCCGGACCTGGCGGCGGCGACCAACCGCCTGCGAGACCACCACGGCCTGGCTCCCCTGCCCTATGACACCCTGCGTGCCCAGGTCTCCAACGGCGGCAGCGCCCTGGTCACCCTGGCCCTGGGGCTGTCGCTGGAGCATCCCGATCACGCCGCGGCGCGCGACTACCTGCTGGCACGCTACGGTGAGGCGGTGGCCGAGCACAGCCGCGTGTTCGACGGGCTGATGCCGCTGCTCGAAACGTGGCAGGCGAACGGGCGCCCCTGGGGAATCGTCACCAACAAGCCGCGCCGCTATGCCGCGCCGCTGGTGGAAGCGTTGGCGCTGAGCCCCGGTGTCCTGGTGTGCGCCGACGATCTGCCGGTGCGCAAGCCCGACCCGGAGCCGCTGTGGTTCGCAGCCCGCGAGCTGGGCGTCGCCCCAGCGGATTGCTGGTATATCGGCGATCATCGTCGTGACATGGAAGCGGCCCGCCGCGCCGGCATGACCGCGGTTGCCGTGCGCTACGGCTATATCCCCGAAGGCGAGCCTACCGCCGACTGGCCGACGGATCGCTGGTTCGAGAGCGGCTCGGCGCTGGCCGCCGCCCTTGTCGAGGTATAGTTGCTAGCGGCACGCCGGCCACCCGCGATGCGGGAAGCCGGCGTTTTGCACTCACCTCGACTCCGCGAGCCGACCTCAGCTCTGGGTTTCTGCGCCAGACTGCGCCTGGCCGGAGGCCTGCTGAATGGCGTCGATCATCGCCTCGCCGTGCGCTTCGATGAACTTGTCCCACACCGGCTTCACCGCCTGCTGGAAGGCTGCGGTATCGACGTCCCGGTTCACCTGCATGCCCTTCTGCTCGAGCTCGCGGACCATCGATTCGCTGCGCTGGATGTTCATCTCTCGCTGCATGCGGGTGGCGTCTGCCGCCGCCTTGCGCACGATCTGCTGCTGCGCCGGGGTCAGGCCGTCGAAACGCTGCTTGTTCATCACCAGCGTCAGCGCGGCATAGGCGTGATTGGTGAGCGACAGATACTTCTGCACCTCATTGAAGTTGAACGACACCACGATCCCCAGCGGGTGATCCTGGGCGTCGACCACGCCGGTTTCGAGCGCGGTGTAGAGCTCGTTGACCGGAATCTGCTGCGGGTTGGCGCCGAGCAGTTCGAACATGTCGTTGAGCGCGATGGAGTTGTTGACGCGCATGCGCAGGCCCTCGAGATCCTTGGGTTCACGGATCGGGCTGCGGTTGTTGGTCATTTCGCGAAACCCGTTCTCGGGGAACGCCAGCCCCTCGAGACCGAACTCGCCGAGCTTGGCCATCACCTGCTGCCCCGGTTTGCCATCCAGCGCGCGGTAGGCGGCCTCATGATCCGGGAACATGAACGGCAGCGTAAACGCCGCCGCTTCCGGCACCAGGCCGGTGAAGTTGTTGAGCCCCGAGAGGGTGATATCGATGATCCCCGAACGGGTGCCGTCGATCATCTGGGCATCGTTGCCGAGCTGACCGTTGGGAAATATCTGTACCTGCAGCTCGCCGTCGCTCTCGCGCTCGACCTCCTTCTTGAAGGCTTCGGCCAGCACCTGCTGCAGGTCGCTCTGCGGCGCGGGATGAGCAAAACGCAGCGTGGTGGCTGCGGTGGCGGTGGTCGACAGCAGCGCCAGACCGCACAGCATGGATGCCATTCCCAGCAGTTTCTTGTTCATTGTCATCGTCTCCTTGCTCTTGCCTAGCCGATCAGCCAATGCATCGGCACCGTGATGATCTGCGGCACCAGCACGAACAGCGCCAGCAGACCGATATAGACCAGTACGAAGGGGTAGACGCCGCGCACGGCTTCGCTCATCGAGGTGTTGCCCACCCCGCAGACCACGTTGAGCACAGTGCCCACCGGCGGCGTGATCAAGCCGATGCAGCAGTTGATCACGAACATCAGGCCGAAATAGATCGGGTCGATCCCGGCCTGGATCACCAGCGGCATGAACAGCGGCACCAGAATCAAAATCGCCGGGGCCAGATCCATGACCATGCCCACCAGCAGTACCACCAGCATGATCGCCGCCATCAGCAGGATCGGATGCTCGACCAGCGGCCCGAGCATGGCGGCGAGCTGCTGCGGCAGCTGGGCGATGGTGATCACCCAGGAGGCGGCCATCGCCGCGCCTACCAGGAACATCACCAGCGCCGTCGAGCGCCCGGCCCGGATCAGCACGCCGAGCAGCTTGCGCGGGCTCAGCTCACGGTAGACCAGCGCCGAGACCAGGATGGCGTAGACCGCCGCGACCACCGCGGCTTCGGTCGGGGTGAACACGCCGAAGCGGATACCGACGATGATGATCAGCGGCAGCAGCAGCGCCCATACGCTTTCACGCAGCGCCTTGAGACGCTCGCCGCGGCTGGCGCGGGGCTGAGGGGCCAGATCCGAGCGGCGCATCATCACCCGCCAGGTGATCATCAGTGCCAGCCCCATGAACAGCCCCGGCACGATGCCGCCGATGAACAGCTTGGCGATCGACAGGTTGCCCGCCACGCCGAGAATGATCAGCGGCAGCGACGGCGGGATGACCGGGGCGATGATGCCGCCGGCGGCCAGCAGCCCCACCGAGCGCGAAGCCGGATAGCCGCTCTTGCGCATCATCGGATAGAGGATACTGACCAGCGCCGCCGCATCCGCCACCGCCGAGCCGGAAAGCCCGGCCAGCAGTAGCGACGTGAGGATGGCGACATAGCCGAGACCGCCGCGCCAGTGGCCGACCAGCGTCATCGCCAGGCGCACGATGCGGTCGGAGAGTCCACCGACCGCCATCACCTCGCCGGCGACCATGAAGAATGGAATCGCCAGCAGGGCGAAGTTATCGACGCCGTTGATCAGCGACTGGGCCAGAATGTCGGCGCTGAACAGCCCCATGTGCAGCATCAGCGCCACCGCCGCCGCGAGCAGCGCGAACGCCACCGGCAGGCGCAGCAGGATGGTGCCGATCAGCACTGCCAGAAAAAGCCCCAGCGTCATGGCCGTGTCTCCTCGGCGGTGTCAGCGTGATGAGATGTCTCCGGCCCACCCGGTGCCTCCGGCGCGCCGGCCCCCCCGGGCAGTACGGCGCCGAGGGCCGCGGTCACGCTCATCAGCGCCCCCGACACCACGCCGGCGAGATAGAACAGCGCGGTGGGCAGCCCGGTGAGCGGCGAGATGTTGTGCCAGTTGGCCAGGGTCTGGCGCCAGCAGCCGACCAGCAGCATCAGCGAGGCGACCAGGATCGCCAGCCAAGCAAGCCGCCCGATGATGCTGCGCAGCCCCCGCGGCAGACGGTCGAACAGCTCCGACACCGCCAGATGCTCGCCCTCCTTGAGGCACAGCGAGGCGCCGAGCATCACGATCCAGACGAAGCCCAGCCGCGACAGCTCGATCCCCGAGCGCAACCCCGAGGCGAAGCCGTAGCGCAGCACCACGTTGACGAAGACCAGCACCATGGTGAGTAACATCAACAGCGCGATGATCCATTCGATACCGCGCCAGAACGCTTTCAGTGTCGTCATCTCGGCTCCTCCCGCCGCGCCCGAGCGCGGCACTCGCACTCAGGGCAAGCGATCCAGTTCATCGATGTAGCGCTGGGTGACGCACAGATCCTGATCCCCCAGACCACGCGCGCCGAGGTCGTCGAACAGGCGTGAGAGCGTCGCCAGCTGCGGCGTCATCACCCCGCCGCGGGCCGCCTCGTCGCGCGCGAAGGCGAGATCCTTGATCATGTAGCGGGCTACGCCCGTGGGGGTGTAGTCCTTGTCGATCAGGCGCTGCTTGCGCGCTTCCAGCAGGCGCCCGCCGGCATAGCCGCCGCCCAGACACTCGAGCAGCGAGGCGACATCGAGCCCGGCGCGTTCGGCGATCACCGTCGCCTCCGACAGCGCCACCATGGTCGAGGCCACCACCATCTGGTTGCACGCCTTGGCCACCTCGCCCGCCCCCAGCGGGCCCAGATGCAAAGGCGTGCCCATGCTCGCCAGCAGCGGCCGCGCCGCTTCGAAGAGCGCCACCTCGCCGCCGACCATGATCGACAATCGCCCAGCGTCGGCGCCATCGGTACCCCCGGAGAGCGGCGCGTCGAGCAGGCGGATACGCCCCGCGCTCGCCGACTCGAGTTCGGCGGCCAGCTCGCGCACGCCCTGGGGCGACGAGGTGGAGCAGATCACGATCAGCAGCGCCTCGCCGGCACCGGCGACGATGCCCTGATCGCCCCACAGCAGCTCGCGCAGCGGGTCGAGATCGGGCAGCACCGTGATCAGCACGTCGCTGGCGGCAGCCAGCGCCCGCGGCGTCTCCGCCAGTTGGGCGCCGGCAGTGATCAGCGGCGCCAGCTTGTCGGGCGAGCGCCCATACACGCTCACCTGCGCCGCCACCCCGGCGGCCAGCAGATTGCGCGCCATGGGCATGCCCATGTTGCCCAGGCCGAGCATGCCGACCCGGCGCTTGTCGGGCCGGGCGAAGGCGGCCTCGAAGCTCGCCGCGGTGTCACTGAGAGCGTCAGCGGCAGCGGAATCGGTGGAAGACGGCATGGTGTTGACTCCTCGAACAGTGAATGGCTCGACCCAGCGAAGACTGCTCAGCGCCCGGCGTCGCGGGCACCGCGCATGGCGGTATCTTGAGGGTCGGCGGCCAGGTTCATGGGGTTGGCGATACGCCGCGCCATGGCATCCAGCGCCGCCACGGCGTCCGCCTCCAGCGCGTCGTCACAGCGCTCCTCCATCAGTGAGGTGCCCAGCGCATAGGCCTGCTCGCCGCTGTACTGCGGCGCCACCACCAGCGCCAGCCCGCGTACCCCGGGAAAGACCTCGCCCAGGTCACGGCCGTAGCCGCGTTCGCGCACCCGGGCGATCTTGGCCACCAGCGCCTCGAGGTCGGTGACCGAGCGTTCGGTCCAGCCCGGGCGAGTCGCCGGGTCGGCGAAGCGCCGCCGAATCTCGGCATCGTCGAGACGCGCCAGCAGCGCGTTGCCCACCGCGGTGATCGAGGCCGGGAAACGGCTGCCGATGCTCGCGGTCATGCGCAGTGGCATACGCCCGGCGTGGGCGGCGAGATAGAGCACCTCGGTGCCGTCGAGCACTGCCAGCTGGCAGATCTCGTCGTGCAGCAGTGGGGTCTCGTTGCACGCCTGATAGAACGCCTGGACCGGGTCGACACCGCGTAGATAGGCCCCGCCAAGCTCGACCAGGCGACGTCCCAGGCGGTAGCCGCCGGCGCTGCGCGCGATCAACCCCTCGGCCTCCAGCGCCAGACAGATGTTGAACAGCGACGAACGCGCCACCGACAGCTGCCGCGCCATCTCGCTGACCCCCAGCGCGGTGTCACCCGCCTGCTCCAGCAGCGCCAGCACGCGGATCGCCCGGGTCACCGCCGGGCTGCGCTCGGCCTCCCCCGCCATCAGTAGAACTCCACCGTATCGACGCGGTTGCGCAGCGGCTGGCCGTCGAGATAGCGCCGCGCGTTGTCGACGAACAGCTCGGCAATCAGGCGATCCTCGGCAGCGTTGAGCGCAGCGGTATGTGGAGTCAGTAGCACATTGGGCAAATCCCATAGCGGCGAATCGGCGGCCAGCGGCTCGCTGGCGGTGACATCGAGTACCGCCAGACCCAGATGCTCGGCGCGCAGGGCCTCGATCAACGCCGGCTCGTCGACCACCGTGCCGCGGCCGACGTTGACGAAGGTGGCGCCCGGGGGCAGCGCGGCGAGGAAATCCGCATCCACCAGCCCTTCGGTGGCGGCGGTGCCCGGGAGTGAGCAGACCACGGCGTCGGCGCGTGCCGCCGCCGCGTGCAGGTCCTCCGGGGCCACGATCTCGTCGACGTACTCGACCGCCCGGCCGTGGCGCGAGACGCCGATCACCCGCGCGCCCAGCAGCGAGAGTTTGCGCGCCACCTCGCGGCCGATCCCGCCGAGCCCCAGCAGCAGCACGGTCTGTTCGCTGACCTGCCCCATCGCCCAGCGCCCGCTCCAGTGATGTGCGTGCTGCTGAGCCTGTACCCGTGGCAGGTGCTTGGCCCCGGCGAGCACGCCGAACAGCGCGTACTCGGCCAGCGGCCCGCCGTGCACCCCGGCCGAGGTCGTGAAAGCGACCCGCTCGAGCTGCTCGCGGGAGAGTTGCGCCGCCTTGACCTGGCCACCACCTCCCGCGGCCATCAGATGGACCCAGCGCAGGCGCGGATTGGCCGCGACCACACGTGCCAGTGCCGCCGGGTCGAGATCGGGGATGCCGTAGAGCACCTCGGCATCGGCGAGCAGCGCCTCGAAGCGCGCCTGGGCCTCGGCGCTGCGCTGGAAGCTGGGGTCGCCGGCGAAATCCGCAGGATGACGCATGGGCGGCAACAGCGCCTGATCACGGATCAGCTCGAGACGCGGCTCGCGGGCTTCGATCATGGCGCACAGCGTTTCGCTCAACGGCGTGGCCACCGCCACTCTCAGCTTGTGGCTCGCCGATGGGTTTGCGTGGCCCCCCGCCGCCGGCGCTGGTGTCTGCTGCATGGCTCGCTCCTCGTGTCGTGTCGGTTCGCAGGCTTCGGTCAGCGGTCTTAGATGCACGGCGCCAAAGCTCCGTCTGGATGCCGTGGGCGCGACCATTGTCCAATGAGCTGAACGTCGTTCAGCAGACTGTACAATGCTAGGCTATCGACGTAACCCCGCCTTTGGTCGCGGTCTGGTTCGAGTATCTCGTCACAGGCAGCCCGCCTCCCGGTGCTTGAAACCGGGGGCGCAATCCGGGTCTGATGGCGGATCACAGGAGGTCTGTACATGTCGCTAAACACCGCATCGGGAGACACTGCATGAAGCTTTTCGATATCAGCGGCCGCCTGGCCCTGGTGACCGGATCGTCGCGGGGGCTGGGATTCACCCTGGCCCAGGGGCTGGCACGCCAGGGGGCACGCGTGATCGTGCACGGGCGCCGGGCCGAGGCGGTGACGCGTGCCGCCGAGGCGATCCGTGCCGAGACCGGTGCCGACGTCGACAGCGTGACTTTCGATGTCACCGATAGCGCTGCCGTGCGCGAGGCGCTGGAAGGGCTGACGGCGCGCCTGGGCACGCCGGATATCCTGGTCAACAACGCCGGGCTCCAGCGGCGTGCCCCGTTCACCGAGTTCGATCCCGCCGACTGGGATGCGGTGCTCGCCACCAACCTCTCCAGCGCCTTCTATGTCTCGCGTGCGCTGGCCGAGCGCATGTCGCAGCGCGGGTCGGGCAAGATCGTCAATATCGGTTCGGTGCAGTCGCAGCTGGCACGCCAGACCATCGCCCCCTATGCCGCCTCCAAGGGCGGCGTGGTCATGCTGACCAAGGGCATGGCCGCCGACCTCGCGCGCTTCGATATCCAGGTCAACTGCATCTCGCCGGGCTACTTCAAGACCGACATGAACACCGCGCTGTGGCAGGACGAGGCCTTCAACAGCTGGGTGGAAACGCGCACGCCGGCCCAGCGCTGGGGTAACGTCGAAGAGCTGGTGGGTACCCTGGTCTATCTCTGCTCGGACGCCTCGGCCTTCGTCTCGGGCCAGAACATCTTCGTCGACGGCGGCATGACCTCCGTGGTCTGAGTCTCGAAGGCCTGGAACCGACGAGCCGACCGCCGACGATCTGGCTGTCGAAAGCATGATTCATTCATCACCGCCGGATACTGGACATCGCAACGGGGCCGGCGGCGTCATACAGGAGCGACAAGGGCATGAAAGCGCTGGTGATACATGGCAAGCAGGATCTGCGCGCGCAGACCTGGGAAACCCCCGAGCCGGCTGCCGATGAGGTGCGCGTACGCATCGCCTGGGGCGGCATCTGCGGCTCCGACCTGCACTACTACCACGAGGGTGCCAATGGCGCCTTCGTGGTGCGTGAGCCGCTGATCCCGGGGCATGAGCTCTCCGGCACGGTGGATCTCGACACCAGCGGAGCGCTGGCTGCGGGCACCCCGGTGACTTTCCATCCAGCCACCTTCGGCGAGTGCCAGCCGGGGCTGGAGCAGCATCCGCATCTGTGGCCACGCGGCGGTTATCTGGGGTCGGCCTCGACCACGCCGCACACCCAGGGCGGCATGAGCGAATATCTGGTGGTCAAGCGCAGCATGATCCGCCCCTTGCCAGCGACGCTGCCGCTCAAGCGTGCGGCACTGACCGAGCCGCTGGCGGTGGCACTGCACGGGATTCGTATCGCCGGCGGCGTCGAGGGCAAGCGCGTGCTGGTCTGCGGTTCAGGGCCGATCGGCCTGCTGGTGGCCGCCGCGGCGCTGGCCAAGGGCGCGAGCGAGGTCACCGCGACCGACGTCTTCGACGGGCCGCTGGGGCGAGCACGGGCGCTCGGCGTACACGCCACCGTACGCATCGGCGAGGCGGAGCCTGCGGCAGAGGCATTCGATGTGGCGTTGGAGTGCTCGGGCGTGCCCGCGTCGATCGATGTCGCCATCCGCGCCGTGCGGCGTGCCGGGGTGATCGCCCAGATCGGCATGATGGGTGCCGGCCCCCAGCCGCTGGAGCTGGCGACGCTGATCTCCAAGGAGATTCAGCTACGGGGCTGCTTCCGCTTCAACGACGAGGTCGACGAAGCGATCGAGCTGCTCGACCGGGATGCGCGCTTCGATCAGGTGATCACGCATGAACTCGCCGCCGATGATGCGGTCGAGGCGTTCACGATCGCCAAGGATGCCCAGACCTCGGGCAAGGTGCTGGTGCGGCTGTGGCCAGAATGAGAATGAGAGTGAGAGCGAATGGCTAGCATGATTGGCCAGCGAGGGAACGGTCAGGCTGCGTCATCGGCGTGACACCACCTCTGTCCACCACCTCTGTCCACCACCTCTGCCCACCGCCGCGGCTCACTGCCGCGGCGGCTGGGCGTCGAAAGCTTCGCCGGTGGTGCCGCGACTCTCACAGCCCATTAACCAGAGATAGGTGGGCATGATCGATTCCGGCGTGGGCACGCGCTGCGGGTCTTCTTGGGGGTAGGCCGCACGCCGCATGGCGGTGCGCGTACCGCCGGGGTTGATCGAGTTGAAGCGTAGCGCCGAGTCACGATACTCGTCGGCGAGAATCTGCATCAGGCCTTCGGTAGCGAACTTGGACGTCGAGTAGGCGCCCCACTCGGCACGCCCGCGCCGTCCCACGCTGGACGAGGTGAACACCACCGAGGCATCAGTGGACGCTTCGAGCAGCGGCAACAGGGCCTGGGTCAAACCAAGACTGGCGGTGAAGTTGACCTGCATCACCTGTGCCCACACCTCGAGATCGGAGTCAGCGACCGACTTGCGCTCCCCCAGCAGGCTGGCGTTGTGCAACAGACCGTCGAGCCGCCCGAAGGCCTGCTTGAGCTTGGCCGCGACGACCCCGAAGTCCTGCGCCGTGGCGCTCTCGAGATTGAGCGGGAAGATCGCCGGCTGCGGCGCCTTGGCCGCCTCGATGGCGTCATACACCGTTTCCAGCCGACTCAGGCTACGCCCGAGCAGCACCACAGTGGCACCGTGCCGGGCATAGGCCATGGCCGCCGCCCTCCCGATGCCGGCGCTCGCCCCGGTAACCAGAATCACCTTACCCGCGAGCAGATCCGCGGGCGCCTGATAGTCGCTATGACAAGGCATGGTTCATCTCCTCCTGGTTCTGGTGATAGGCGATCGCATTCGCTGACACCGAGGCGCGTGGGGGCGGCAAGTTACCGAGTCGCCGACCATCGGCCCGGCCACCTCGTGCCTCTGGCCGGCGTGAATCTACGTCAGTTGCCCAGCTGGTTGAGAAAATCCCCTGCCATCTGCGCGGCGCTACTCTTGGGATAGTCGCTCTGCACGCGCTTGAGCAGTTCACGGCTGCCCGTGGTATCACCCTGGCGTGCCTTCAACAGCCCCAGCTTGTAGAGCGCATCGGGTACCTTGCTGCTCTGCGGGTAGTCGTCGATGACGGTGTTGAAGGCCGTGGCAGCAGCGTCGAGCTGCGACTGCGCCGAGTAGAGTTCGCCGAGCCAATAGTGAGCATTGGGGATCAGACTCGACTGCGGATAATCGGCGATGAAGCGTTTGAACGAGCTGATGGCAGCGTCGAACTGGCGCGCCTGTACCTGCTGGAAAGCGGCCTGGTAGGCATCACGCCCATCGCCACTGCCACCTGCTGCCGGTGCGCTGGCACCGCTGTCAGCGGTCGTGGCGCTGGCTGCTCCGGCGCTGCTGCCTGCCGCCCCGCTATCTCCGGCCCCACTGTTTTCGGTGACCTGGCTCGCCGCGCCGGTGTCGACGCTACTGCCCGACATGTCACCACCATTGCCGCTCCCGCTACCCGAGAGACGGTCATCGAGATCGAGATACTGCTGCTGAGTCTGCTGCTTCAGCTGATCGAGCTGATAGCGCAGCTCCTCGACCTGCCCGCGCAGCTGCTGGATCTGCTGGCGGTTGTCCTGTAATTCGTTGAGGATCGTCAGGGTGCCGCCGCCGCTTTCGCGCGCCTGCGTCTGACTGTAGAAACCGCCGGACGACTGACCGGTGAGGTCATCCACGACCGGCTGCTGAGCCCATACGGACAGCGGGAGCACCAGGGCTCCCGCGCCGCACAGTCTTTTCAGACCGTGTTTCATGCTGATCTCCGTCGACTATTACTTGTAGTCGAACACGACGCGACGGTTCTTCGCGTAGGCTTCTTCGGTGTGGCCCTGAACGGCAGGACGCTCTTCACCGTAGCTGACGATGGAGATCTGCGACGGGGACACGCCCTGGACGGTCAGGTACTGCTCGACCGACTGCGCACGACGCTCGCCGAGGCCCAGGTTGTATTCACGCGTGCCGCGCTCGTCGGCATAGCCTTCCAGCGTCACGTTGACGCTCGGGTTGGCCATCAGGTACTGAGCGTGGCCGCGCAGAACGGATTCGAACTCCGGACGGATTTCGTCGCTGTCGAACGCGAAGTAGATCGTGTTGACGCTGGGACGCTGCTGGTTGGCGTTCATCTGCGAACCGTTTGCGCCCTGACCGGAGGTCATGCCCTGGCCGGACATGTTGCCGGAGGTGCCATCCATGTTCCCTTCCTGGGTGCCGCCGCTGCTGGAACAGCCCGCAACCACTGCCAGTGACAGCGCGACCGCTAGCGTCTTGGCGTAAGTCTTGAATTGCATTGTCATCTCCTTGCTCAGATGTCGAATGACACTGTCGACTTTCGTCGTTTAGTTCAAATATGGCGACCATGCGGGTTCCCGCACGTCACCTTGTTGTGAGGGCAGCCGGAAGGACGCGCGTCCATCGGAAGAGACTGCCCCCAACACCCCTTGCGACCCTTGTTGCGTCGCGAAGATTACCATGGTGCCGTTCGGTGCGACACTAGGTGATTCATCCCAACGTGTATCAGTCAAGACTGTTACACGGCTGGTGTCCAGGTCCTGTTTTGCGACGTGAAAACCGCTGTCGTCGCGGGTGATCATGAACAGCGCCTTGCCGTCCGGCGAGAAACGCCCATCGGAGTTGTAGCTACCGGTGAAAGTGACGCGCTGAGCCTCGCCGCCGCCGGCCGGCATGCGATAGAGCTGGGGCGCGCCGCTACGGTCGGAGGTGAAGATCAGCGAGCGGCCGTCGGGCGACCAATCGGGCTCGGTCTCGATGGCACGGTTGTTGGTCAAGCGGGTGAGCTGACGCGAGGCCAGATCCATCACGTAGATCTCCGGCTGGCCATCCTTGGACAGCGACATCGCCATCTTGCGCCCGTCCGGCGACCACGCCGGCGCGCCGTTGATACCCGGGAACGAGGTCAGGCGCAGGCGCTCACCGGTGGCCACGTTCTGCACGTAGATGGCGGAGTTGCCGGACTCGAAGGAGACGTAGGCGAGTTTGCTGCCGTCAGGTGACCAGGCCGGCGACAGGATCGGGTCGTCGGATGAAAGCACCTGCTGAGCATTGTAGCCATCGGCATCGGCGACGTAGAGCGCATAGCGCGCGTTGTCACCGCTGCCCGAGGCCGCGACATAGGCGATACGGGTCGAGAAGGCACCGCGAATACCGGTGATCGCTTCGAAGATCTGGTCACTGATGTAGTGGGCGCTGGCGCGCAGATCGCTGGCGCTGGAGGTCAACGTTTCGCCGAGCATGCGCTTGCCGCCGGCGATATCCATCAGTTCGTACTGGATGCGATAGTCGCTGCCCTGGGGCTCGATCTTGCCGACCACCAGATAGCGCGCGTTGACCCGCTTCCAGTCATCGTAGAACACATCCTTGCTGCTGCTCGGCAGCGAGATCAGCGCGCTGCGGCTGAGCGGCTCGAACTGACCGCTGTGCTCGAGGTCATCGCTGACGATCTGCGCCACATCCTGAGGCAGACCGCCCGCCGCCTGGGACTCGAACGGCACGATGGCGATCGGAATCGCCTGGTCGCTGCCGCGGGTGATCTCGATGGTGAGATTCTGGGCCTGGGCGTTCGCCGCCAGGCACAGCGCGACGAGCGATGCCAGCCAGGCAGCCGCCAGTCGTCGCAAGCTTTGAGACATCCGTTGTTTCATCACTGTATATCCCCGGGTGTGAACTTGAGATTGAAATCGCGGAACCGTCGCTGCAGTCCGGCATCCAGCTGCTGCAGTTCACGGAACGGTGCCGCCGCCTCTACCGCCTGCGTCGCCGAGCGGTCGAAACTGGGATTGCCACTGCTGCGGGTCACGGTCGCCGCGAGCAGCTCCCCTGACGGCCCCAGCCGCACTCTGACCTGCGTCACCAGCGAACCATCGGCGTTGGGCGGCAAGTGCCACTGATCCTCGACCGCACGCTTGACCAGATTGATGAAGCTGTTGGAAGCCTGATTCGACTGCTGCGCATTGGCAATACGCTCCTCTTCGTTGGCAATCGAGTCATTGAGCGCGTTCTGGCTCGCCGCCTTGGCTGCGGCCTCGGCCTTTTTCTTGGCCTCCGCTGCGGCCTTCTTCTTGGCCTCTTCCGCCTGACGTTTCTTCTCGGCCTCGGCCTTTTTCTTGGCTTCCTCGGCCTGACGCTTCTTCTCCGCCTCGGCTTTCTTCTTGGCCTCTTCTGCCTCGCGCTGCTTCTCAGCCTCGGCTTGTTTCTTGGCTTCTTCCGCCTTGCGCTGCTTCTCGGCCTCCGCCTGCTTCTTGGCTTCTTCCGCCTCGCGCTGCTTCTCGGCCTCGGCTTGTTTCTTGGCTTCTTCGGCCTTGCGCTGCTTCTCGGCTTCCGCCTGTTTCTTGGCCTCTGCGGCCTTCTGCTTCTGGATCTGCACCTGCCGCTGCTGCTCGGCTTCCGCAGCCTGTTGCTGACGTGCCGCTTCGGCGCGCTCCGCGGCTGCCTGTTCGGCCGCCTGCTGACGCCGCTGAGCCTCGGCGCGAGCAGCATCGGCTGCTGCCTGCTGTTCGGCTTGTGCCTGTGCCGCCTGCTGTTCGGCCTGCTCGCGGGCGGCTTCCTGGGCCTGCTGCTCGGCCGCCTGCTGCGCGGCCTCCTCGGCCTGGCGCTTGGCCGCACGCGCTTTGGCCTCCTTGGCATATTGAGCCTTGTCGGTCGCGGTCACATCACTGACCAGCGTCGCCTGCACCACCGAAGAAGAGCTGGGGATCGGCTCGCTCTCCGGCAGACGCAACATCGTCAACAGCAGGGCCACAATGTGCACCCCGATCGCCAGGACGACGGGCAAGCCGTAGCCGACACGGCGCGTTCGCTTCGCCATGCTGACTCCTTACCCCTTGTTGTCACCCGAGGGCGGTTCGGAAATCAACCCGACGTTCGCCACGCCGGCCATCTGCAACGTGCTCATCAAGGTCACCACCTGACCATAGGAGGCGTTCTTGTCGCCCCGGACCATGACCGGCGTGTTGGGCTTGCGCTCGAGAATCGCCACCACCTGATCACCCACGGTCTGCAGGGTCACCGGCTTGTCCTTGTCACCCAGCGAGATGTAGTACTCGCCTTTATTATCGACCGAGACGATGATCGGCTCCTGCTCCTGGGTATCGATGGGCTCCGAGGTGACCTGCGGCAGGTCGACCTTGACGCCCTGGGTCAGCATGGGCGCGGTGATCATGAAGATCACCAGCAGCACCAGCATGACGTCGATGAAGGGGACGACGTTGATTTCGCCCATCGGCTTGCGCCGGTGGTGTCGGCTATAGGGTCCACCCATGACTCACCTCCGGCTCAGGCCGACTGACTGCTGCCGCGACCCTGCAGATTGCGGTGCAGGATCGAGTGGAACTCTTCGGCGAAATCTTCGTACTCGCCGAGCAGACGGCTGGCGATGGAAGAGAGACGGTTGTAGAAGATCACCGCGGGGATGGCCGCGAACAGGCCCATGGCGGTCGCCACCAGCGCCTCGGCGATCCACGGCGCGACCGTGGAGAGCGTCGCCTGCTGGGCCATGGAGAGGCTCTGGAACGACCCCATGATGCCCCATACGGTACCGAACAGGCCGATGTAGGGGCTTGCCGAGGCCACCGTGGCCAGCAGCGTCAGGTTGGCGTTGAGACGATCCTCTTCGCGTGACAGTGCCACGCGCTGCGAGCGCTGCACGCCATCGAGCACCGCCTCGCTGCTGCGGGTCTTGGGCATCAGCCGGTTGAACTCGCGAAAGCCTGCGCGGAAGACATGCTCGGCACCCTGGGCTTCGTGGTTCTCCGGTACGTCCTGATAGAGCTCATTGAGATCGATGCCGGACCAGAAGCGCTCGTCGAATTCGCGCTGCGCCTTCTTGGCCCGCGCCAGCGCAAAGCTGCGCTGGAAGATCACCACCCAGGAGGCGACCGAAGCGGCCAGCAGCAGCAGCATGACCACCTGGACGACCAGGCTGGCGTTCATGATCAGATGGGGGATGGACATGGAGTCGTTCACGTGAATCCTCGAATCACTGGCTATGAATGTCTGGCGTCAGCACCGCGCGAAGCGCCTGTGGCCACCGCCTGGGTTTCAGGCTCTGCGTGTCGACGCATGCTATATCGACCACCGCCTCGCATAATGTATCCCCGCGATACCGCACCGCCTGGGTGAATCGCACCGAGCAGGCGGCGAGCTGCTCGACGACGGCACTCACTTCCAGCCGATCGTCGAGCCGCGCCGGGCGTGCGTAGCGACAGCTGAGGTTATGCACCACCAGCTGTACGCCCTGTTCGAGCAGCTCGCGCTGGGCAAAGCCTTGGGCGTTCAGCCACTCGCTGCGTGCACGCTCCATGAATTTCAGATAGTTAACGTAGTACACGATGCCGCCGGCGTCGGTGTCTTCGATGTACACCTTGAGCGGCAGAAGGAATTCGCTCACCCGTTCTCGCCCCCTTCGGGTGCCTGATCGTGCGGCGCCAGGCCAAAGTGGGTATACGCCGAACGAGTCACCACCCGCCCCCGCGTGGTACGCATCATGAACCCCTGCTGGATCAGATAGGGCTCGATCACATCTTCGATGGTGTCGCGCTCCTCGCTGATCGCCGCCGCCAGGCTGTCGACCCCCACCGGCCCGCCGTCGAACTTCTCGATCATCGCCAGCAGTAGCCGGCGGTCCATGTGATCCAGGCCGTGGCTGTCGACGTTGAGCATGTTCAGCGCCTGATCGGCGATCTGTGCGCTCAGGGCGCCGTCGCCCTTCACCTCGGCGAAGTCGCGCACGCGCCGCAGCAGGCGGTTGGCGATACGCGGC
>JNVT01000072.1 GCA_000737985.1 Gammaproteobacteria bacterium MFB021
CGCCGGGCGCCGGAACCGATCAGGGCATCGAGCCCGCGTCCCAGCGGACGTTTGCGCGTCGTCATGGCGTGTTCCTCGCAGAGATCATCATTACAGCGCCAGGCGGCGAATCAGTTCCTTGGCCAGCACGCGATGCGCCTGGCTGCCCCGCGACAGGCGGGCGTACTTGGTGACCGGCAGCCCGTGGCTGGGCGCTTCGGCGACGCGCACGTTGCGCGGAATGGTGGCCTTGAGCAGCGAGTCGCCGAAATATTGACCGAGCTGCTTGCTGACGTCCCGCGTCAGGCTGTTGCGCGGGTCGAACATGGTGCGCACGATGCCGAAGATCTCGAGGTTGGGGTTCACGCTCTCCTGGATCTGCTCGACGGTATCGAGCAGCGCCGAGAGCCCTTCGAGGGCATAGAACTCGCACTGCACCGGAATCAGCACGCCGTTGGCCGCGGTCAGGGCGTTGACGGTGAGCATATTGAGCGACGGCGGGCAGTCGATGATCACCACGTCGTAGTCCGCAGCCACGCTGTCGATCGCCCGGGTCAGCACCCGCTCACGACCGTCGCGGTCGAGCAGGTCGACCTCGGCGGCGGTGAGATCGCCGTTGCCCGGCAGCAGCGCATAGCCGGCCACGGCGCAGTCGACGATCACCTCGGCGGCGCTCTTGTCGCCCAGCAGCACGTCGAGCACGCTGCCGTCGAGATCGTGCTTGTCGACGCCGCTACCCATGGTGGCGTGGCCCTGCGGATCGAGATCGATCAGCAGCACGCGGCGGTCGAGCGCCGCCAGGCAGGCCGCCAGATTGACCGCGGTGGTGGTCTTGCCGACGCCGCCCTTCTGGTTGGTCAAGGCGATGATTCTGGTCACTGGCGACTCCCTTCGTCGAAACTGCAGCGCAACGGCGATGCGCCGTCACTATCGATCGCCGCCCGCGGTGCGGCGCAGCCGCAAAAGCTGGCGTTCGGCCCCGTCGAGCCCCGGCACCTCGAGCGCCTGGCGGGTCTCGATGCTCACCCCGGCGGGCAGCGCCTCGCGCTCGTCCGCCTCGAGGCCACCCTTCATCGCCAGCCATTCGCCGTCGGCCGCCAGCAGCGGCTCGGTCAGGCCGACGAAATCGCCCAGTGCGGCGAAGGCGCGCGAGATGATCTGGTCGTACTCTCCGCTGAAGGCCTCTACCCGATGCTGGGCGCAGGTGACGTTGTCGAGCCCCAGCTCCATCACTGCCTGGCGCTGGAAGCGAACCTTCTTGCCGTTGCTGTCGAGCAGTGTGACCGCCAGCTGCGGGTCGAGAATAGCCAGCACCAGGCCGGGGAAACCGGGGCCGGCGCCGACATCCAGCAGCCGCGGCCCGCGCACCGCGAAGGCCACGCTGGCGCTGTCGAGCAGGTGCCGCGCGACCATGGCTTCGGGCTCGCGCACTGCGGTGAGGTTATAGGCGCGGTTCCACTTGTGCAACAGCCCCAGCAGCGCCAGCAGCCGCTGGCGCTGGGCGGCGTCGACGGCCACTTCGAGCGCCGCCAGTCCCTGGTCGAGAATGCGTTCGCAGGCCGGGGTCATGCACGCAGCGCCTGGCTGTCGTCGATCAGGCGACGTTTCTTGAGATGGATCAGCAGAATCGACACTGCCGCCGGGGTGACCCCGGAGATGCGTCCGGCCTGTCCCAGGGTCTGCGGCCGCGCCTGCTCGAGCTTCTGGCGAATCTCGTGGGAGAGCCCCTCGACCTTGGCGTAGTCCAGCGCCTCCGGCAGCGGGGTCGCCTCGTGGCGCTTGAGCCGCTCGATCTCTTCCTGCTGGCGCGCGATGTAACCGGCGTACTTGGCCTCGATCTGGACCTGCTCGGCGACCGTCTCGTCGCGCTCCGCTTCGCCCTTGAGCGATGCCACGTCGGCGTAGGTGAGTTCCGGACGCTTGAGCAGATCCATCAGGTTGTACTCGCGCGCCAGCGGCTGCCCGAGCTTGGTCGAGAGGGTATCGGCGGCCGAGGTGCCGGGCTGAATCCAGGTCGTGCGCAGGCGTTCGCTCTCACGGGCGATGCGCTCGCGCTTGGCCTCGAACGCTGCCCAGCGCTGGTCGTCGACCAGTCCGAGCTCGCGTCCAGCGGCGGTCAGGCGCAGGTCGGCGTTGTCCTCGCGCAGCAGCAGCCGGTACTCGGCGCGCGAGGTGAACATGCGGTAGGGCTCCTGGGTGCCCAGGGTGATCAGGTCATCCACCAGCACGCCGAGGTAGGCCTCGTCGCGGCGTGGCCACCAGGCGGATTCACCGCGTGCCCGCCGTGCCGCGTTGATGCCCGCCAGCAGCCCCTGGGCGCCGGCCTCCTCGTAACCCGTGGTGCCGTTGATCTGGCCGGCGAAAAACAGGTTGTGGATAAATTTGGTTTCCAGCGAGTGCTTGAGATCCCGCGGATCGAAGAAGTCGTACTCGATGGCGTAGCCGGGACGCGTGATATGCGCGTTCTCCAGCCCCTCGATCGAGCGCACCACCTGCAGCTGAACGTCGAACGGCAGCGAGGTCGAGATGCCGTTGGGGTAGAGCTCATGGGTGTCGAGCCCCTCGGGCTCGAGAAAGATCTGGTGGCTCGACTTGTCGGCGAAGCGGTGGACCTTGTCCTCGATCGACGGGCAGTAGCGCGGGCCGACGCCTTCGATCACCCCGGAGTACATCGGCGAGCGATCGAGATTGGCGAAGATGATCTCGTGGGTCCGGGCGTTGGTGTGGGCGATGTAGCAATCGACCTGACGCGGATGCTGCTCGCGCGACCCCAGATAGGACATCACCGGCAGCGGCGTATCGCCCGGCTGCGGCTCGAGCCGGCTGAAGTCGACGCTCTTGGCGTCGATCCGCGGCGGCGTGCCGGTCTTCAGCCGATCGACCCGGAACGGCAGCGCGCGCAGCCGCTGGGCCAGGGCGTTGGCCGGCGGATCGCCGGCACGGCCGCCAGCGTGGTGGTCGAGACCGATATGGATCACCCCGCCGAGGAAGGTCCCGGTACACAGCACCACGGTATCGGCCATGAAGCGGATGCCGGTCTGGGTGACCACACCGGTGACCCGGTCGTTATCCACAACCAGATCGTCGACCCCCTGCTGGAACAGCGTCAGGTTCGCCTGGTTTTCCAGCAGCGAGCGAATGGCGGCCTTGTAGCGCACACGGTCGGCCTGGGCACGGGTCGCCCGCACCGCCGGACCCTTGCGTGAGTTGAGCACGCGGAACTGGATCCCGGCGAGATCGGTCGCGGTGGCCATGGCGCCGCCGAGCGCATCGATCTCCTTGACCAGATGGCTCTTGCCGATGCCACCGATGGCCGGGTTGCACGACATCTGGCCCAGCGTCTCGATGTTGTGTGTCAGCAGCAGCGTGCGTGCGCCGCTGCGGGCCGCCGCCAGCGCGGCTTCGGTGCCGGCGTGGCCGCCACCGATGACGATGACCTGAAAGCGGTCGGGGTACTCCACAGTCCACCTCGTTGAGTGCTCGAACCGGCACCCGACAGTGAATGAATCTCGAAAATGGCTGCCCGGCGGGATTGTTGACTCGGAGTCAAGGATCCCACCGGCAGCGGCGACTGGAGTCGCGAAAGCCGCCCAGTATAAACGTCCTGTGGGTAACCGTCAGGGGTTTTCCACACCGCGTGGCGGTGTCAGCCAGACCACAGAGTCATTACTAAAAAAATAAAGAAAAATAGAAAAGAAGTTCTGTAGTGATGGTTACTACTGGTGTGGACATATTTTGTGGACAAGCAGATTTTCTCTATAGAAAACATTTGCTTGGATTGTTATCGAAAGCATTGAAAAGCACTGATGAGGCTGCTGACAGGCAGCGCTCAAGCTGTGGACGAAAAGCGGCTTTATACACAGCGTCAGCCACCCAGCGCTTGTCCACCGCTGCATACGCCTGCTGTCACCGTGACGGTCCCCAGCATGGACATCGCGCTGGAAGACACGCCTGACGCGGGTTCGGTCCAGATAGGCCGAAAAACTATCCACAGGCGGAAAAAACCGCTCGGGATAACCTTTCTGGCGCTATGGCGTGCAGATCTCGAGACGATTCGAAGGTGATTCGGGGGCGATACCGAGAGGAATCCGGCGCCCAGCGTCAGAGGGGTTGGCAATGGGCTTCAGGGGTAGGGGCATGACTCGAAGACAGAGCGGCGCAGGAACCGCAGCCAGCCAGGGGTTCGTGAGAGACGGTCGAAACTAGCGAGAACGGGCCACCGCCGGGGTGGTCCCGTTCTTGCCGGGTGGGACGTGGTTCAGTGTTTCAGCACGCGGGAAAGGAAAGCGCGGGTGCGCTCATGCTGGGGGTCGTCGAAGACCGCTTCCGGCGTTCCCTGCTCGACGATCTCGCCGCCGTGCACGAACACCACGCGGTCGGCGACTTCACGCGCGAAGCCCATTTCATGGGTCACGATCATCATGGTCATGCCGTCCTTGGCCAGTTCGCGCATGGCATCCAGGACTTCGCCGATCATCTCCGGATCCAGCGCCGAGGTGGGCTCGTCGAACAGCATCAGCCGCGGCTCCATGGCCAGCGCCCGGGCCAACGCCACGCGCTGCTGCTGACCGCCGGAGAGCTGGCTGGGGTACTTGTCGGCCTGGTCGGCGATACCCACGCGTTCTAGCAGGCGCTCGGCGGTGGTGTTGGCCTGCCGGCGCGACCAGCCACGCACCTTGCGCGGGGCCAGGGTGACGTTGTCGCGAATCGACAGGTGAGGGAACAGGTTGAACTGCTGGAACACCATACCGACCTCGGTGCGTACCGCCTGCAGCGACTTGCCGCTGGCACCGTGGGGGGCCAGGGTCTTGCCGTCGACCTCGATACGTCCGGACTGGAACGGCTCCAGCCCGTTGACGCAGCGGATCAGAGTCGACTTGCCCGAGCCGCTGGCGCCGATGATCACCACTACTTCGCCCGGGGCCACGCTGAGGTCGATGTCGCGCATCACGTGCAGCTCGCCGAAGTGCTTGTTGACCTTGTCGAGGCGTACGATCGGCGCCGCGTCGCGCTGGATCTGCTTGTTGTCGTTTTTGTCGAGGCGCACGATCGGCGTCGCATCGCGCTGGATCTGCTTGTCGTCTTTCATCCCACCAGCCCCTTGCGTTCGAGCAGACTCAGAGCCATCGACAGGCTCAGGGTGATCGCCAGATAGAGCAGCGCGATCATGAAGTAGACCTCCAGCGCGGTGAAGGTCTGGGCGATGTAGACCTGACCCTGGCGCACCAGCTCGCCGACCCCGATCACCGAGAACAGCGAGGTGTCCTTGATACTGACGATACCCTGGTTGCCGAGGGCCGGGATCATGCGCCGCAGCGCCTGGGGCCAGATGATGTACTGGAAGGTCTGGGTCGCGGAGAGGCCCAGCGACAGCCCCGCCTCGCGCTGGCCGCGCTCGATCGACTGCACGCCGCCGCGCACGATCTCCGAGATATAGGCCCCGGCGTTGAGGGCGATGGCGGCGATCCCCGCGGTGAGCGCATCGATCGGCCCGCCCAGCAGGGTCGGCAGCCCGTAGAAGATGAACAGCACCTGGACCAGTACCGGGGTGCCGCGGAACACTTCGATATAGAAGACGGCGGGATAGCGCAGCCAGCGGCTGGGGGCGATGCGCATCAGACCGAAGAGCATGCCGATGACGAAACCGATGGCCAGACCACCGAAAGAGATCAGCAGGGTGTAGGGCACACCCTTGAGCAGATAGGGCAGGGAGGCGATCGCCGCCTGCCAGTCGAACTGAAAATGCAGGTCCACGAAAGAGGTCTCCGTCGAGCGGACGCCAGCGACGACCGACGCCGTCGCCACGCCGCAATATCAGGGCCCGAAGGCAGCGGGCCGGAGGTGTCTCCGGCCCGCTCGGGATGCAGCGTTACTTGGCGTCCGGCGCCTTGCCGAACCACTTCTCGTAGATCTCGTCGTAGCTGCCGTCCTTGTGCATCGCGGCGAGCGCCTGATTGACCGGTTCGACCCAGTCGCTGCCCTTGGCCAGGGCGATGCCGTACTGCTGGCCTTCGTAGAGCGGGCCGACCGTCTCGACTCGGCCCTTGCCCTTGGTCTGGGCGAAGTAGCCGACATTGGGGGCGTCGTAGAAGACCGCGTCGACGTTGCCACCCATCAGCGCCATGTACATGTCGGAACTGCCCGGGTAGGGCGTGATCTCGGCCTTGTCGCCGAGCTGCTTCTGGAGGAAGTCGTAGCTGGTGGAGCCGATCTTGGTGCCGATGCGCTTGCCGGCGAGATCATCGAGCGTCTTCACCTCGCTACCATCCTTGACCAGGATGCGCAGGCCGGAGTCGTAGTAGGGATCGCTGAAGTCGACGATCTTCTGGCGCTCGTCGGTGATGGTGATGCCGGCGATGGCCAGATCGACGTTGCCGGTCTGCACCGCGGGGATGATACCGTTGAAATCCATGGTCTTGAGATCGACGTCGAAACCGGCGCGATCGGCGACTTCCTGCAGGATATCCATGTCGAACCCGACCATCTTGCCGCTGTCCTGATCCATCATCTCGAACGGGACGAAGCTGGGATCGGTGACGGCCTTGAGCGTGGTCTGTTGGGCGTTGGCCACACCGCCGACGCCGAGGCAGAGCGCCAGGGCGGAGAGGGCCAGGGTCTTGCGGAGGCGAACGTTGTTTTTCATATAGACCTCAAGTGGTTGATTGAGCAAAACAATCACTTACTACCTTGAGGAGGTCCGGGGCTAGCGTCAAGAGAGACGATGGGCGCGCGGCGGCGAGACCCGCCGCGCCGGGTCACACCGAGAAAGAAGCGCCGCAGCCGCAGGTGGACTGAGCGTTGGGATTCTTGACCAGGAAGCGGGCGCCGGCCAGGCCCTCTTCATAGTCGACGGTGGAGCCGACCAGATACTGATAGGAGAGCGCATCCACCACTAGGCTGACGCCGTCGTTGTCGATCACGGTGTCATCTTCGGCGAGCTGATCGGCAAGATCGAAGCCGTACTGAAAACCGGAACAGCCGCCGCCGGTGACGTAGACCCGCAGCTTGAGGTCGGGGTTGTTCTCCGCCGCGATCAGCGCCTTGACCCGGCGGGCGGCGGCATCGGTGAAGAACATCGGGGTGGGAGCGAAGGACTCCACTGTACTCATCGTCACGTTCCCTGAGTGTCGGGGTGCCGACCTCGTCGGTGGAAGGATTGCGCAGGGCAGATGGCCCGTCTATGGGGGCCATTATCGTTAATACCCAGTAAAAGGGTCAACTTTGGCACCGCCGTCTCGGAGGAGATGACCACGCTCGCCGCCCGCGAGTCGAGGTCACCCGGGCCCGGGCGGGTCGCCGAGCGTGTATGATGTCATGACCGTTTCACGCTCGCACGGTGGCCGCGGCGTGTCCCACAAAAGACGGATGCTGGCCATCGGGCAATCCAGGAGGGCGGTTCACGCATGCCGAGGTTCGCTCTGCGACGTCTGAGTCTCGATCGTTTCCGCAGCCAGTTGGCGAGCGTCGATGCCATGCCTCAGCTGTGCCTGCTGGGCATCTTCGCCGGCATTCTCACCGGCAGCGTGATGGTGCTGTTCCGCCTGCTGCTCAAGCTCGGCGCCTGGTTCTTCATGCCCGATGGCAACCCGGAGGCGTTCGAGGCGTTGCCGCCGCCGATTCGCGCGCTACTGCCGCTGATCGCGGTGTGCCTGATCGGCGTCTGGCTGTGGCCGCAGCCCAGCCGTGCGCTGAAGATGGGGATCGGCCATGTGATCGAACGCCTTGCCTATCAGCAGGGCAAGATGCCGCTGCGCAACTGGATCAACCAGTGGTGGGTCGGGGTGATCTCGGTCATCGGCGGCCTCTCCGCCGGCCGTGAGGGCCCGGCGATCCATCTCGGCTCGGCGGCCTCGAGCTGGATCGGCTCGCGTCTGCGACTGCCCCACAACAGCCTGCGCGTGCTGGTGGCCTGCGGCACCGCGGCGGGCATCGCGGCATCGTTCAACACCCCCATCGCCGGGGTCATCTTCGCCATGGAAGTGGTGATGATGGAGTACACCATCGCCGGCTTCATGCCGGTGATCCTCGCCTCGACCATGGGTGCGCTGGTGTCGTGGGCGGTCTATGGCGCCGAACCAGCGTTCAGCGTTCCCCCGTTGCAGCTCTCCTCACTGATGGATCTGCCCGGCATCGTGCTCACCGCGCTGGTGGTGGGGCTGCTGGCGGGGGGCTTCGTGCGACTCGCCCAGGGCCATCCGGCGGTGACCCGGCTGCCGTTCGCTCTGCGTCTGGCGCTGATCGGCGGGCTGACGGCGCTCGCTGCCTGGTGGTATCCACAGGTTCAGGGGATCGGTTATGACAGCATCGACCGCATGCTCAATGCCAGCATGACCCTCGATGTGCTGCTGGCTCTCGCCGTGGTCAAGCTGGCGCTGACCGCGATCTGCATGGCTGGCGGCGTCTCGGTGGGCATCATCGGCCCGCTGCTGGTCTCGGGGGCGGCGACCGGCGCGCTGATGGGGGCGCTGGGCGCGATGCTGTGGCCGAGCGTGGTCGATACCCCGGCGCTCTACGCGGTGCTGGGCATGGCGGCGATGATGGCAGCCGCGCTGCAGGCACCGCTGGCGGCGCTGCTGGCGCTGCTCGAGTTGACCCGCAATACCGAGATCATGCTGCCTGGCATGCTGGCCGTGGTGGTGGCGGTAATGACCGCGCGCCAGCTCTGCGGCTGTCAGGGATTCTTCATGTCGCATCTGGCTCAGCAGGGGCTGCACCCGTTGCAGCAGCCGCTGATGCAGGCGCTGTCGCGGGTGGCGGTGCCCGCGGTGATGGAGCGCAATCTGGCGCGTACGCCGCGGGTGATCGACCACGAGCGCGCCAAGTCGCTGCTCGATGCCAAGCCGACCTGGCTGATCATCATGCAGGACGACAAGGAGAAGCCGCCGCTGGCGATGAAGGCGGCCAACCTGGCTCGCGTGCTGCATGACGACGCCTGGCTCGCCGAGCATCCGCAGATCGATCTCGAGGAGGTGCCCGGGCAGCGTCTGGAGCTGGCCCCGGTGCACCTGGAGGCGACGCTGTCGGAAGCCTACGATACCCTCAATGAATCCGGGGTGGAGGCGCTCTACGTCGAGCACACCACGGCGCCGATGATCCGCAAGATTTCCGGTATCATCACCCGCGAGGCGATCGAGAACTATTATCGGCGCAAGCGCTGAGCGCAGGCTTGTTCCCGATAGCGTGTAGATAGCGCCTGGACGGATAGCGAGTGAAGAGGAAAGCACGCATGCAACGACTGACAGGCTACCTCGACACCACGGCAATGGCCCCCATGAGCGGGTGCGGGAGGGGCAGATGATCCGTTATGAAGACAAGCCGGTGGTACTGGTGCTGGCGGGGCACGATCCCAGCGGCGGCGCCGGGCTGGTGGCGGATGCCGAGGCGGTGCGCGGCTGCGGCGGCTGGCCGGTCACCATCCCCACCGCGATGACCGTGCAGTCGACCCGCGACGTGCACGCGGTCGAGCCGTGCAGCGGCGACTTCATCCGCCGCGCTGCGCGGGCGCTGTTCGAGGATTTCCGCATCGCCGCGATCAAGGTGGGGCTGATCCCCGACGCCGAGGTACTGGCGGCGATCATCGATGTGGCGCGCATGCGCCCGGGCATTCCACTGATCGTCGATCCGGTGATCGCCAGCGGCAGCGGTTCTGAGTTATCCACACCCGGTCTGGCCGCCGACATTCGCAACCGTCTCTTACCCCTTGTGGATATCTTGACCCCCAACCGCCGCGAGCTCTCGCTGCTGGCCACCCAGCCGGCGGCGGACGAGGTCGCCCAGGTGGTCGAAGTGATGTCGCTCGGCTGTGCCGCGGTGCTGGTCACCGGCACCGACCCGCTGGAGGGTGAGCCGACCGCCGGGCACGTGGTACATACGCTGCATACCCCGGAGCTCAACCGCCAGTGGCAGTGGCCGCGGCTGCCGGCCGACTACCACGGCTCCGGCTGCACCCTGGCCTCGGCACTGGCTACCCGGCTCGCCGCTGGTGAAGGGCTGGCTGCCGCCTGCGCTCAGGCGCAGCGCTTTACCTGGGATACCCTCGATCATGGTCTGGCGCTGGGCCGGGGGCAGTTTCTGCCCGACCGGGTGTGGCGGGCGCCCGACTTCGATGCCACGCTGGAGTGACGATGTCGACACCGCCTGACGGCAGGCCAGGGGCACTACCCCAAGGGCTCTACGCGATCACCGATAGCCAGCTGCTGGCGGACGACCATACGCTGCTGGCGGCTTGTGAACAGGCGCTGGCGGCCGGGGTGGTGCTGCTGCAGTACCGCGACAAGTCGGCGGATGCCGAGCGCCGCTGGCGTCAGGCCACGGCGCTGGCGGCGCTCGGCGAGCGCTTCGGCGTGACGCTGATCGTCAATGACGACCTGGCGCTGGCCGAACGTCTGCAGCAGCGCTGGGGCGAGCGGGTCGGGCTGCATCTGGGCCAGCAGGACACGCCGCTGGCACTGGCCCGCCAGCGGCTGGGCGATAGCGCGATCATCGGTGCCACCTGCCACGCCTCGCTGACGCTGGCCGCACAGGCCGCCGATGCCGGCGCCAGCTATCTCGCCTTCGGCCGCTTCTTCGCTTCGCGCACCAAGCCCGAGGCGCCGCCGGCGCCGCTATCCGTGCTCGGTGAGGCTGCCCGCTTCGGCCTGCCGCGGGTGGCGATCGGCGGCATCGAGGCGGCCACCATCGGCGCCGCGCGGGACGCCGGTGCCGAGCTGCTGGCGGTGGTCAACGCCATCTTCGCCAGCCCCGATGTCGCCGCCGCGGTCCGCGCGCTCGAGGCCCGGCTGGCACCGATTTCTGAATTCCGTAACTGTTGATGGGTAGAAATGATCTCATGACGACCTCCGCCGAACTCTTCGAACGTGCCTGCCGCCACATCCCTGGCGGTGTCAATTCTCCCGTGCGCGCCTTCAAGGGGATGTCGCGCGCGCCGATCTTCGTCGAGCGCGCCCAGGGGGCCTATCTGTTCGATGTCGAGGGCAAGCGCTACATCGACTACGTCGGCTCCTGGGGGCCGATGATCACCGGCCACGCCGACCCGGACGTGCTCGGGGCGGTGCGCGAGCGTCTCGACAGCGGGCTCTCCTTCGGCACGCCGACCGCGATCGAGACCACCATGGCCGACCTGATCTGCGAGATCATGCCGTCGATCGACATGGTGCGCATGGTCAATTCGGGCACCGAGGCGACCATGTCGGCGATCCGCCTGGCGCGTGGCTTTACCGGGCGTGACAAGATCGTCAAGTTCGAGGGCAACTACCATGGTCACTCCGACTCGCTGCTGGTCAAGGCGGGCTCCGGCGCGCTGACCCACGGCGAGCCGAGCTCGCCCGGGGTACCGGCGGCGCTCGCCGAGCACACCCTGACGCTGCCCTACAACGACATCGAGGCGGTGCACGAGTGCTTCGAGTCGCTGGGCGACGAGATTGCCTGCATCATCGTCGAGCCGGTGGCTGGCAACATGAACCTGATACCGCCGCGTCCTGGCTTCCTCGAGGCGCTGCGCGAGGTGTGCGACCGCTATGCCAGCGTGCTGATCTTCGATGAGGTGATGACCGGTTTCCGGGTCGCCCTCGGCGGGGCCCAGGCGCACTTCGGCGTGACCCCGGACCTCACCTGCCTGGGCAAGATCGTCGGTGGCGGCATGCCGGTGGGCGCGTTCGGCGGCAAGCGTGAGATCATGAGCCAGATCTCGCCGCTGGGGCCGGTCTACCAGGCGGGTACGCTGTCGGGTAATCCGCTGGCCATGGCGGCAGGTATCGCGCTGCTCGAGAAGGTGCGCCAGCCGGGCTTCCACGAGGCCCTGGCGACCCGCGTCGAGACCCTCTGCGACGGGCTCGAGGCGCGGGCCAGAGAAGCCGGGGTAGGCTTGATCACCCAGCGGGCCGGTGGCATGTTCGGGCTCTTCTTCACCGCCCAACAGCGGGTCGACAACTTCGGCCAGACCATGGCCTGCGACGCCCAGGCGTTCCGCGACTTCTTCGCCCAGATGCTGGAGTCCGGCGTCTATCTGGCGCCGTCGGCCTTCGAGGCCGGCTTCATGTCGAGCGCACACACGCACGACGACATCCAGACCACTTTGCTGGCCAGCGAGCGTGCGTTCGCGGCCATGGCCCGGTGAGCCGACCGCGCCGCCATCGACAGGGAGACCCGGCATGAGCCGAGCGCTGATCCAGGCACTCAAGGAGAGTGACTGCTTCGACCATCCGGTCGGTGCCATCGACGTATTCGAGACCCCCATCTCCTGGGTGGTGCTGACCGGCGATTACGCCTACAAGATCAAGAAGTCGCTGGACTATGGCACCTTCCTCGACTTCTCCAGCCTCGACAAGCGCCGGCGGCTGTGCGAGCAGGAGGTCGAGCTCAACCGGCGCGTGGCGCCGGCGCTCTATCTGGGCTGTGTCGCCATCTCCGGCAGCGAGGAGGCGCCGCGGGTCAACGACGACAGCGCGCCGATCGAGTACGCGGTCAAGATGCGCCAGTTCAGCAACCGCCATCTGCTGAGCTCGCTGCAGGCCAGCGGCGAGCTGTCGTTGGAGCTGCTCGACGATCTGATCGACCAACTGGTGGCGCTGCACGAGTCGGCGCCCCGCATCGCAGACGACAGCCCCTACGGCTCGCCGGCGCATACCCGGCAGATGCTGGTGGAGGAGTTCGAGCTGATCGAGTCGCTGCTCGATCAGCAAGCGAGCGGCCAGACGAGCGAGGACCGCGCCGAGCTCGAGTGCGTCAAGACGCTGACGCTGGAGAGCTTCGCCCGGCTCGAGCCGCTGCTTGCGGCGCGGCGCCGTGACGGCTTCATCCGCGAGAGCCATGGTGATATCCATCTCGGCAACGCGGTGCGCTTCGAGGGCAAGGCGATTCTGTTCAACGGCATCGAGTTCAACGAGCGCCTGCGCTGGTGCGATGTCGCCTGCGAGCTGGCCTTTCTGATCATGGATCTGGAGGCGCGCGGCGAGCGCGAGTTTGCCCATCATGCGCTCAACCGCTATCTCGAACTCTCCGGCGACTACCCCGTGGTGCGCCTGCTCGACTTCTACAAGCGCTATCGGGCGCTTTTGCGGGCGCGCATCGAGCTGATCCGCGACCATGACGCCGGGCGCATCGACGATCTGCCCGAGGGAGAGCCGCTCGAGGTATTCCGGCGCTATCTGGCGATGGCGCGGGCGTACAGCGAGTTCCGCTTTCCCTATCTGATCCTCGCTGTGGGCGTGTCGGGCAGCGGCAAGAGCCGCTTCACCGAGGAGATCGTGCGCCGTCTGGGCGGGGTACGCATCCGCTCGGACGTCGAGCGCAAGCGCCTGTTCGACTTCAGCGCGCTGCCCGCAGACGCCGACGAAGTCTATGGCGAGGCCGCCACGGCGCAGACCTACCAGCGCCTGGCCGAGCTGGCTGGCAGCGTGCTGGAGGCGGGGCTACCGGCGTGCATCGACGCCACCTGCCTGCTGCGCGAACAGCGCAAGCTGTTGCGCTTCGAGGCCGAGCGCCGCGGGCTGCCGGTATTGATGGTTAGCTTCGAGGCCGATCACGCTACTCTGCGCGCGCGCATCGTCAAGCGCGCCCGCCGTAGCGGCGAGCCATCCGAAACCAGCCTGGCGATCCTCGACCACCAGCTCGAGCGCTTCGAGCCGTTCGCCGACGATGAGGCTAGCTACCTGGTGCATCTGGACACCACGGCAGCCGACGCCAACCTGACCCTGGCCTCGCTGATTCAGGAACGCATGCGGCTCAATTGAACCCGAAAGGGCGAAGTCCACCGGGGCGTGGCAGTTGCCACGTCCCGGCGTTTCGTGCGGGTGTATCGGGAGGTCAGCGCCGTCCGTTGGCGTAGCGCGAGGCCATCACCGGAATCGTGCCCAGATTCTGGCGCGCCCAGTTGGTGGCCTGGATACGGTTGTGGACGTTGATCTTGCGGAACAGATTGTAGAGATGCGACTTCACCGTGTGCTCGCTGACGAAAAGCTTTTCGGCGATCTCGGTATTGCTGGCGCCGGAGACCAGCAGTGTCACGATTTCGAGTTCGCGTCGGGTCAGCCCGCAGACCGGGCGATAGGTATTGACCTGCTGACGGCGGTAAAAGTCGATCAGCATCGCCGAGAGCGGGCGTGAAATCCACAGCTCGCCCTCGAGAAGTTTGACAATACCTTTACAGATCAGCTCGAGATTGTCCTGCCGATAAAACACCCCGCGCAGGTGGATGCCGATCAACAGCTCCATGACCTGCTTGTTATCGCGCACGTTGAAGGCCGACAGCACGATGGCCTTGTTCTCTTCGGCACGGGTGTTCCACACCAGCAGATCCTTCTCGTTGACGTGGTCGCCATCGAGCAGCACCAGGGCGCGCCTGCCCTCTGTCATCAGGAAACGCTCCTGAGGATTGAGCGCAGAGACCCGGCAGCCGGTCTTTTGGTGGATATAGTCTAGGAATAGAACGGACTGTGAGTTACAGTCCGTTACAAGTACGATGTCGGTGGTGTCAGTGTTCATGGTCTGATCCCTTGTATCGGGTTTCTAATTAGTCTTCTACAGGTTTAGTTGTGATCCGTGGGCACTAGGCCCATGGCCGGTCTCTTAGTACCGGAGCCCAATAGTGTTAATAAAACCTTTGCCTTGTAAATATAGGGCATTGAGGTTTTCGAAACGTGACACCTCGGCGCTTTTTAAGTGCGCCGTAATTTTCAAAAAAAATCATATAATACAGTAGGTTGCAGGGCTTTTTTGCCGGGTGCTGGAGAATTTCCTGCTTCCTGGTGGAGAAAAAACAGCCGAGTTTGCTGACGGCAAAATGAGTGTGTGCACGCCAATCGATGAGCTTTCTCATCATCCCCAGGTAACCCGCTCGGCGCCGGGTCGGGATGTGCTCATACCGACCCTCTCCAACGCTATACCCGCTTCCGTGCGGCCCGTAGAATGGGGCTTTTGGCAGGAAGATGCGCATGACCGCCATCCCGCAAGATCTCGTTGTCGCCAGCGGTAACCCGGGAAAACTGGCCGAGTTTCAACAGCTTCTCGGGCCGCTGGGGTTTCGTGTCCGGGCCCAGGCCGAGTTCGGCGTCGATGACGTCGAGGAGACCGGCCTGACCTTCGTCGAAAATGCCCTGCTCAAGGCGCGCGCCGCGGCCCGCGCCAGCGGCGGCCCGGCCCTGGCCGACGACTCCGGCCTGGCAGTGGATGCGCTGGGCGGCGCCCCGGGAATCTACTCCGCGCGCTACGCCGGGGAGCCCAAGAGCGACCGCGCCAACAACGACAAGCTGCTGAGCGCGCTGCGCGAAGTGCCCGAGGGACAGCGCGGGGCGCGCTACTGGTGCGTACTGGTCTACCTGCGTCACGCCGACGACCCGGTGCCGATCATCGTCCAGCAGGATTGGCCGGGCGATATTCTTGCCTACCCGCGGGGCGAGGGTGGTTTCGGCTATGATCCGCTGTTCTGGGTGCCGGAGTGCGGTGCCAGTGTCGCCGAGCTGAGCGCCGAGGAGAAAAACCGCCTGAGTCACCGCGGCCGCGCCCTGCAGGCGCTGATCGCGCGGCTGAAGGCGTGAGTTTGGATTTCTTTGATGCGGCGGCGCCCGGCGGGCTGCCGCCGCTGGCGCTCTATATCCACGTGCCCTGGTGCGTGCGCAAGTGTCCCTACTGCGATTTCAACTCGCACGGGGTCGGCTACGGCGCTGCCCTGCCGGAAGCGGCCTATGTGGCTGCGCTGCTCGAGGATCTCGACGCCGACCTGGCGTGGGTGCAGGGGCGCGAGATCGTCAGCATCTTCATCGGTGGCGGTACCCCCAGCCTGTTTTCCCCCGAGGCCTACCAGCAGCTGTTCGCCGGGCTGCGCCAGCGGCTGGTTTTTGCCGCGGATATCGAGATCACCCTCGAGGCCAACCCCGGGACCACCGAGCACGGGCGTTTCGCCGGTTACCGCGAGGCGGGAATCAATCGCCTGTCGCTGGGCGTGCAGAGCTTCCAGCCCGCACAGTTGACCGCACTCGGGCGCATCCATAGCGGCGATGAGGCGGTACAGGCGATGCAGCTGGCGCGCGACGCCGGGTTCGACAACGTCAATCTCGATCTGATGCACGGGCTGCCGGGGCAGGACACCGCGCTGGCGCTGGCCGACATCGAGCAGGCGCTGGCGCTGGGGCCGACGCATCTCTCCTGGTATCAGCTGACCCTTGAGCCGAATACCGAATTCTTCTCGCAGCCGCCGCCGTTGCCCGACGAGGAGCGGCTGTGGGACATTCAGGATGCCGGCCATGCGCTGCTCGAGGAGGCCGGCTTCTCGCGCTACGAGATCTCCGCCTATGCGCGGCCCGGGCGCGCAGCACGGCACAATCTCAACTACTGGCGCTTTGGCGACTATCTGGGGGTCGGCGCCGGCGCCCACGCCAAGCTGAGCCGGCCTGATGGTCACGGCGGGCTGCAGATCGAGCGACGCTGGAAGACGCGTCAGCCGCAGGCCTATCTGCGCCGAGCCAACGACCCGCGCGGCTTCGTCGCCGGCGGGCGTACGGTCGATGAGGCAACGCTGCCGCTGGAGTTTCTGATGAACGCGCTGCGGCTGACGCAAGGTGTCGATCTCGACGACTGGCAAAACCATACCGGGCGCGCGCTGTCTGAGTTGACGCCGCGTCTCGCCGTGGCGCGGCAGCGAGGCCTGCTGGTGGACTCGCCGTCGCGGCTGCAGGCGACGCCACAAGGACTGTTATTCTTGAATGATCTGTTGGCACTGCTCGACGAGGCGTGACCCGTCGCGAGCCGTGTCACGGCATAACGTCGTCGGTTCGATCCGGCGACACAGGGCAAGGAGCGATTCGCGCATGAAAACGATGATGAACAAGACCTGGTGGCTGGCCGTACCGCTCGCCGTGGCCGTGGGTGTCAGCGGCTGTGCCAGTAACGACGGCTATCAGCAGCAATCTTCCCAGCAGGAGAGCGGCAACACCAACACCTGGGGCGGCGCGGGTATTGGTGCCGTAGCTGGGGCGGTGGCTGGGGCTCTTACGGGTCACGGTGGCAGCAGTACTCGCGACCGTGCGCTGATCGGCGCCGCTGCCGGTGCCGCGATCGGTGGCGGCGTCGGCGCTTACATGGACTCCCAGGAGAAGGAGCTGCGCAATCGCCTCGACGGCACCGGTATCGGGGTCGAGCGTAACGGCAACAACCTGATCCTCAATATGCCCAGCAGTGTCACCTTCGGCTTCGATTCGAGCGAGCTGCAGACGCCGGCGCGTCAGGCGCTCAACGACGTCAACGCGGTGCTGCGTGCCTATCCGGACACCCGCATCGGTGTTGCCGGCTATACCGACAGCACCGGCGCCGAGAGTTACAACCAGAAGCTCTCCGAGCGCCGCGCCCAGGCGGTGGCGAGTTACCTCGAACAGGGCGGCGTCGAGTCCGGGCGTGTCAGCGCGGTGGGCTATGGCGAGAGCCATCCGGTGGCGAGCAACGACACCGATGCCGGGCGGGCCCAGAACCGTCGCGTCGAGATCACGCTGACGCCGACGAAACAGTCCTGATCGCGTATTGATCGGTGGGATGACGCGGCCTCTCGAGGCCGCGTTTCACGTTCGCGCGTTTCACGGCTGAACGCTTCACCAACAGACATTACATTTCCTGGCGCTTCACCGCGAAGCGTCTCACTGCGAGGGGTAGCCGCCGATGCTGGCCTATCAGCACGCCTATCATGCCGGCAACTTCGCCGATGTACACAAGCACCTGGGGCTCTTCCACCTGCTCGAGGCGCTGACGCGCAAGTCCTCTGCGATCAGTTTCGTCGACACCCATGCCGGGCGCGGGCTCTATCCGCTGGCGGCGACAGAGACCCAGAAGCTCGCCGAGTATCGCGAGGGTGTCGAGCGGCTTTGGCGGCGGCGCGTGGCGCTGGCCGCCGAGCTGGCCCTGGGCCCCTGCCTGGCTCCGCTGGACACGGTGCAGGCGAGCCCGGCGCTGGAGTGCTATCCGGGCTCGCCGTGGTGGCTCGGCGACGCGCTGCGCCCGCAGGATCGGCTGACGCTGTATGAGTTGCATCCCGGTGAGCATCAGCACCTCGACGCGCAGGCGCCGAGCCATGCCAATGCCCAGCGGCTGCATGCCGACGGTCTCAAGGGGCTGTGTCAGCGGCTGCCGGTACCCACGCCGCGGCTGTGCGCGCTGATCGACCCCAGCTACGAGCGCAAGGAGGAGTACCGCGAGGTGGTCGACGCACTCGTCCAGGTGGTGCGCAAGGCGCGCCATGCGGTGGTCATGATCTGGTATCCGCTGCTGCCGGCCGGGCGTCACCTGACGCTTCTGGAGGGGCTGCGCGAGGCGCGCATTCCCAAGCTGTGGCGCAGCGAGATCACCCTGCGCGAGGCCAACGCCGAGCGCGGCATGTACGGTAGCGGGCTGGTGCTGCTCAACCCGCCGTGGCAGCTCGATCAGACCCTGGACAACGCCTTCGCCACGCTGGCACCGCTGCTCGCCGAGCGGGCGGTGCATCATGGGGAGTGGTGGACCGCGGAGCGCTAGGCCCTGTATGAAAACTGGCTGCGCTCGGTAATACGGCGTTAAAAATCGGCTCAAAATGCTCATTTACACTTCGTAAACTCCGCTTTTTCGTCGATTTTTGCCTTGTCTTGCCTTCGCTCGCCGACTTTTCGTACAGACCCTAAAACACTAGGCCCGCCAGTCGGCGGGCTCGGTAAGATGGCAGTGCTTAAGCGCTGGCGCTGGGTTCGCTGTCGTCCTTGATCGCGGCGATGAACTCGTCACCCCAGCGCCGGATATCGTTGTACTCGACGATATCGTTGAGCTGGCGCAGGCGTGCCTGGGCCTCGGCGCGGGGCAGGTTGAGCCCCAGATAGCAGGTGCGTGCCAGGTCGTGCAGATCGTGGGGGTTGGTCAGAATTGCGCCCTTGAGCTCCGCCGCGGCACCGGTGAACTCCGACAGCACCAGCACGCCGCAGCCTTGGGTCAGCCCCTGGGTGGCGACGAATTCCTTGGCCACCAGATTGAGACCGTCGCGTAGCGGGGTAATCCACATCACGTCGGCCATGGCGTACCACGCCATCAGCTCCTCGAACGGGAAACCGCGGAAGTAGAACTGCACCGGGGTCCAGCCGATATCGGCGAAGCGGCCGTTGATATGGCCGATGGTCTGCTCGATCTGGGTCTGCAGCTCGTCATAGATGGTCATTTCACGTGCCGCCGGCACGCAGATGCTGACCAGCGTGACCTTGCCGCGCAGCTCCGGATTCTCGTCGAGCAGCAGTTCGTAAGCCTTGAGCTTCTCCAGAATGCCCTTGGTGTAGTCGAGGCGCTCGACCGAGAGAATCAGCTTCATGCCCTCGAACTCGTCGCGTAGCTCGGCCATGCGCGCCTCGGCGCCGTCCTGTTCCAGTGCATTGCGGATACGCCCGATATCCAGCCCCACCGGATGCGCTCCCAATCTGACCACCCGCGAGCCGGTGTCGATGGCCGTGGTCATGGTCTCCAGCCCTACCGCGCAACCGTAGGTGAGAAAACGCGGGGCGCAGTTCTGGCGCGACAGCGTGGATAGCGGCACCACGCCGCGGGCGACGTCGACGAAATTCTCCACCTGGCGCGGAATGTGGAAGGCGACGTAGTCGCACTGCAGCAGGCTGCCGACGATCTCGCGACGCCACGGCAGTACGTTGAAGACGTCCGCGGAGGGGAAGTAGGTGTGGTGGAAGAAGGCGAGGCGCAGGTCCGGGCGCAGCTCGCGCAGATAGGCCGGTACCATCCACAGGTTGTAGTCGTGAATCCAGACCAGCGCGCCCTCGGCGGCCTCCTCGGCGGTGCGCTCGGCGAAGGCGCGGTTGACCTCGCAGTAGGTGTCCCAATCCTCCTCGCGGAAGCGGGCCCGCTCCCAGAAGGTGTGCAGCGTGGGCCAGAACGCCTCCTTGGAGAAGCGCTTGTAGAAGATGTCCACCTGCGCCTTGGTCAGCGCCACGCGAGCCGCGGTGAGCAGCGGATACTGCTTGGCGTCGACGCTGGTATGGGTGACGAAGTCCTCGGGCTCCTCGTCGCCTTCGTAGATTGACCAGGCGATCCACGAGCCGCGCTGGTTGGCGAAGAAGCTCTGCAGCGTCGGGATGATGCCATTGGGCGAGGTCGGGCGACGGCGGCGGATCTTGCCGTCGACGCGATACTCTTCATAGGGCAGGCGGTGGTAGACCATCACCAGCTCGGCCTTGCCGGCATGGGTGGTGTCGCGGCGATTCTCCGCCGCCAGCCCGCGCGCGCCCAGAAAGCCGAAGTGCGCGAAGGCTTCGATGATGCCGCCGCAGCCGACGGCGCTGGCGTGCATCACCTTAGGCAGTTGGCGGGTGCGCTCGAGCAGCTCGGGCTCGGCGTCACCCACGCACACCGCCTTGAAGCCGGCGCTCAGCATTGCCAGGTCGTTCATGGTGTCGCCCGCCACCAGCACTTCGTCGTGGGCGATGCCCAGCCATTCGACCAGCTTCTGCAAGCTGGAGCCCTTGTTGACCCCCTGCGGCAGGAAGTCGAGATAGCGTCCGGCGGAGTAGAGCATCTCACAGCCGAGCTCGTCGGCCAGCGCGGCGAGCTCAGGACTCTCGGCCTGCTCCGGCGCGCAGTAGTAGGAGCAGCGGCGGATCTGCGGCTCGTCCTGGCGCACGATCTCGGGGAAGCGGGTCATGGCGCTGGCGATACGCGATTCTCCCGGCCAGCATGCGTCGATGGGGTTCTGCAGCGCCTGGATCGGTTGCAGGGTGTCGCCGTGATAGAGGCTGGCACCGACGTCGGCGACGATATAGTCGGGCTGCGGCAGCGTGGGGTCGGAGAGCAGCGGCAGGATCGCCTCGAGGCTGCGCCCGCTGACGTAGGCCAACTGGATGTCCGGATGCGCGGCGATGGTCTGATAGAGGCTCAGGCGGTCCTCCGGGGCGCCACCGAGAAAGGTACCGTCGAGATCGGTCGCGAGTAGCATGTTCTTCTCCTGCCCGGCGTGGCCGGGGTGTGGTTCCCTGCAACGTCGGCCGGGGGTGTCTCAGGCCTTTGCGGCCGAGTCGACGATCCGCCGGCGTTCGTGCTCCGCGTAAAAACTGGGGTCGGCGAATAGATCCTGCTGCACGTCGTCGTACATCATCTCCAGCGCCTGGCTGCTGGTTGGGGTCATTGGCTCGAAATGTGCGCTGTCGCCGCTGACCAGGGTCGAGACGTGGCGACGGCGATAGAGCGCGTAGAGCCCCAGCAGGGCTAGCACGCCGGCGATGTAGAGCGGTAGCCCCTGGTTGCCGAACAGGCTCATCGCGACACCGGCGAGAATCGGCGCCAGGGCGCTACCCGCCCCCTGCACCACCAGCATGTCGGCCGAGCCTGAGACGATCTCGTCGGGATGCAACTGGTCGATCAACTGCGCCACCGCCAGGGGGTAAAGGGAAAATGCCAAGCCGCCCCAGACAAAGAATAGACCCAATAGCGCCCTGGGGTCAGGCACCAGTGGCATCACAGCGGCACACAGGGCGGCGAGCAGGACGACCCAGGTCATCACCCGGGCGCGGTCGTGGCGATCGGAAAATCGCCCGATGGGAATCTGCAACAGCGCGCCACCCAGAATCGCTGCGCTCATCACCAGGCCGACACCACCGACATCGAAGCCCTGGGCGCGGGCGTAGACCGGCGTCAGCGCCCAGAACGCACCCATCGCCAGCCCCGAGAGCGCGGCGGCGGCCACCGACAGCGGAGCGAAGCCGAGCAGCGCCTTGAGCCGGCTCTTGGGGCGTGCCGTGATCACCGGCTGGCTGCGTTTGGTCATGGTGATCGGCAGCAGCGCCCAGCAGATGAAGATGGCAGTCATCAGGAACAGCAGATGACCCTCGGGGGTGTCCAGGCGCAGCATCTGCTGGGCCAGCGTCAGGGCGCCGAGGTTGATCACCATGTAGAGCGCGAAGACACGGCCGCGCTCGTGGCTGGCGGCCTGGGCGTTGAGCCAGCTCTCGATCACGGTCATCACGGTGATGAAGCTGAGCCCGTAGAGCACGCGCAGCCCGAGCCAGACCCAGGGGTCGATGAAGATCAGATGCAGCAGCGCGGTCGAGGCGCAGAGGCTAGCGCAGAAGGCGAAGGTGCGGATATGGCCCATGCGCCGGATCAGGCGCCCGCTGACCCAGGTGCCGCAGACGAAGCCGACGAAGTAGCCGGACATGATCAGACCGATCAGCGCGGTCGGAAACCCTTCGCTGGCGCCGCGCAGGGTCAGCAGGGTGTTGATCAGACCGTTGCCCAGTAGCAGCAGGGCGACACTGCCGAGCAGGGCACGGAGCGGGCGAAGCAGCGACCACATGGCGTCTCTCCCGAGGAAGGCTTTGCCATTTCCATGCAGTAAGCGTGCCGTTCGGGCCGTGGGTCGCTCAGAGACGCCTATCGATAAAGCGGTGTTATCGGGAAAGGAGAATAATTTGCACCGCGATGGTGCACCATCCCAATGGGTCGGCCTGGTCGGCGCATTCAGACGTAGAACATACCCTCACCGACGATGAGCGCCTCGCCGCCGATCTGGATCGTCTGCTGGTTCGCCTCGGCGCGGCTCACGCGGCCATGGATATGGCTTGGCCGTTCCATCTCCACCCCCTGGACGATCTGCCAGTCGCGCGTCTGGATGCCCGACTGGCGCGACAGATAGCCGATCAGGGGCGCGGCGGCGCTGCCGGTGGCGGGGTCTTCGTAGAGACTCGTTTCCCCCGTGAACATCCGCGTGCGCAGCCGCTGCGGCGTATCGCGTACGTAGAGGTAGAGATTGCGCTCGGTGGCAGCGGGCAGGGCGCGGGCGAGCGCGCCACTCTCGACTTGAACGCTGGCCAGTGCATCGAGATCGGCGAGTTCGATCAACTGATAGGGCACACCACAGGAGGCTCTGACCGGCCGAGTAGCGATCTGCGCCTGGGACAGCCCCAGGATCTCTGCCGCCTGCTCGAACGACAGTGAGTCTTCACTGACTTCGAGCGGTTGCGCCGTGGTCAGCCACGCCTGAGTGCCGGCGAAACGGATCGGCACGTCGCCCACGCCCTCCGCGAGGATCAGAGGCGTGTCCGCGTCGTGCCATCCCAGCGTCCGCGCCAGCCAGGCGGTGCCCACGCTGGGATGCCCGGCGAAGGGCAGCTCGCCGTTGGGGGTGAAGATGCGCAAGGCGATACGACCGGGCTCGCGTGCGGTGATGAACACGCTCTCGGAGAGGTTCAGCTCCTTGGCCAACTGCGCCATCTGCGCGTCCTTCAGCGTGGCGGCGTCAGCAAACACGGCCAGCGGATTGCCCGCGAAGGGCGTGGCGGTGAAGACATCCAGCAGCACGTAGCGATAGCCACGGCGTCCAAGAGCTTGGCTAGCCGGCAACCGAGAACCCTTATCTGGCGTGTTATCGGTCGATAGTGTGTGCTCACTCATCGCTTCATTCTCCGGCTGGCTGGGCTATCTCCGTGGTTGACTCAGCGCCAGAACGGGCGATGAGTCTCCCGGTACACCTGACTAGGCAACAGACCGATATCGCGCAACTGCTGCGCATCGAGCTCGGCCAGCTGGCGGCGGGTGCGCCGACGCTGCCAGACGTTGGGCGAGTCACGCCGTAGCGAGCGCTGGCGTTGGCGTATGTCACCCCACAGGATACCGTCCACGGTATTCAGCGTGGTGACGACCAGGTGCAAGGGCATGAAGCGCATGGCGGAGGCTCCCGGATTCGATGAGGGAGCGTCCAGCTTAGGCAGCCGCCGACGTGCCACACAGAGGCAGAAAACGACTATCTCTGGCACACAGATAGGCGCTTTTGCGCTCTGTATGCCCGCTTTGTGCGCGATCTGTCACGCGAAGTGCCGAACGCGAGCATACACAATGATGGACGTGACACATCATGCGAGGCGGGGAGGGGAACATGCACCGTTATGAGCGCCTGGCCGATCATCTGCGCGAGCGTATCCAGGCCGGTTTCTATCAGGTCCACGAGCGCTTGCCCTCGGTGCGTGCGCTGGCGCAGGCGCACGGGGTCAGTCTTTCCACCGTGCAGCACGCCTACCACCAGTTGGAAGACGCTCAACTGATCGAGGCGCGGCCCAAGTCGGGCTACTTCGTCTCGCCGCGGCGTGAGCGCCTGCCCGCGCCGCCGGTCGCGCGTACCGCCCAGCGCCCGGTGGAGGTGTCCCAGTGGGAGCATGTGCGCGAGGGCACCTGCGTGCTGCCGGACGCCAGCATGCACAACCTGGGCCGCGGCATGCCGGATATCGATGCGCCGACGCTCAAGCCGCTGCTACGTGCGCTGGCCCGGGTCAGCCGGCGCCAGGATCTGATCGGACTCAACTACGACACCCTGCACGGGCGCCCCGAGCTGCGCGAGCAGATCGCCCGGCTGGCGGTGGGCCAGGGCTGCCGGCTGCATCCCGATGACATCGTGGTCACCACCGGCTGTCACGAGGCGATCTCGATCGCCATGCGCGCAGTGTGCGAGCCCGGCGGCATCATCGCGGTGGACTCCCCCAGCTTCTACGGCGCGCTGCAGTCGATCCGTGCCTACGGCATGAAAGCGATGGAGATCCCCACCGACCCCGAGACCGGTATCAGCCTGGAGGCGCTGGAGCTGGCCCTGGAGCAGTGGCCGATCCGCGCTATTCAGCTCACCCCGACCTGCAACAATCCGCTCGGCTATACCCTCTCGGAGGCGCGCAAGCGCTCGCTCTACGCGCTGGCCCGGCGCTTCGACGTGGCGATCATCGAAGACGACGTCTATGGCGATCTCAGCTACGGCTTTCCGCGCCCGCCGACGATCAAGTCGTTCGACGAGGATGGCCGGGTGCTGCTGTGCAGCTCGTTCTCCAAGACCCTGGCGCCGGGGCTGCGCATCGGCTGGATCGCCCCGGGCCGCTACCACGAGCGTGCCCTGCACATGAAGTATGTCGGCACCGGCTCCACCGCGACCCAAGGGCAGATGGCGGTGGCCGAGTTCATCCGCGAGGGGCACCACGAGCCGCACCTGCGGCGAATGCGGGCCCAGTACCAAGGCAACCGCGACCGCATGCTCGATGTGATCGCCCGCGCCTTCCCCGCCTCGACCCGGGTCAGCTATCCGGCGGGGAGCTTCATGCTCTGGCTGGAGTGCGCCGACGGCATCGACAGCGTGGCGCTCAATCGACGCCTGATGGAAGAGGGTATCCGTATCGCCCCCGGGGTGGTGTTCTCTGCCACCGGCAAGTATCGCCACTGCCTGCGCTTGAACCACGCCGTGTTCGATGACGAGATTGCCCGTGCGGTGGCGCGTGTGGGGCAGCGCGTGACGGAGATGCTGGTGCAGCGGGCCGACGTCGCACGGCCGGAGACGGCTTGATCCACCGCCCTCGATCAGGCCGCTTGGTTGCCGCGCCCGATCTTGGCGCTCAGTCGATCAGGCGAGTCACTTCGGCGGCGATCGCTTCGCCCAGCAGACGCTGCTGATCGGGTTCGAAGTGCACGCCGTCGACTTCACTGACCTGAATCAGGGTGCCGGCGTCGACGAAGCCGACCCCTGCCTCCCGCGCCATCTTGCGGTAGCGGCTCGCCAGCTGGCGCGACTTGCGCTCGCCGCCGGCGAAGATGCCGGCCAGGGGGCCGATCTCGCGGATTGGCGCTGGGGCGATCAGCAGCACCTTGGGGGCAGCCACGCCGAACTGAGCGCTGACGGCGTCGATCTCCCACAGCAGCCGCTGCATGCTCAGGGCGATATCGTCGGGGGTGACGGAGAAACGCGCCTTGAGATCGTTGGTGCCCAGCATCAGCGTCATCACGTCCAGCGGCAGCTGGCTGAGCAGACACGGGCGCAGATAGCGCAGGCCGTTGAGATGCACCCCTTCGATGGGGTCGTCGTGCAGCGTGGTGCGTGCCGGTAGCCCCTCCTCGATCACCCGCCACTCGCTGCCGAGGGCCGCGGCCATTACTCCGGTCCAGCGCGTCTCGAAGGGGTAGCGTGAAAGCGGCCCCAGCGCCCTGACCGGTTCGGTGCCGTGGGTGTTGGAGTCGCCGTAGCAGAGCAGGGTACGCGTGGTCATCGTGGATCTCCGGTGTGCGATGGCGTTCAGTATGAACGCGGTGCGAGCACCACGGTACCCTGGGGAGATTCATCGGGTTTTTCCGCCACCGATTCGATACCGCGTACTACGCCCGCCACCGGCCATCGGCTCCAGGCAACCCTTCTCGACCAGATCCTGCAGATGGCGCGTCGCGGTCGCTTTGCTGACCTTGGCGACCTTCTGGTACTGAGACGCACTGATGCCCGTCTCGAAACCACGCTCGCCGCCCGCCAGCAGGCGCTCGAGGACGCGGGTCTGAGCATCGGATAGCGCCGTCATCGCGTGTCGTTGCCAGAACCGCTGGCGTTCGAAGGTACGCTCGACCTTGGCGATGGCCTCGCGCATCGCGGCTTCCAGGGTTTCCAGGAACCAAACCAACCATGCGGTGATATCCAGACCACCGTGCTGGATGGACTCCAATACGGTGTAATAGTCGCTGCGCCGGGCCATGATCGCTTCCGACATGGCGTAGAGCCGTATGCTCTGCGCCTCGGCCTGTGCCAGGGCGCGATCGGTCAGCGCCCGCGTCAGGCGTCCATTGCCATCTTCGAACGGATGCAGCGTAATCAGATAGAGGTGGCACAGTCCGGCACGGATCAGGGGATCCAGCGCATTATCGTCGAGACTGGCATTGAACCACTCGACGAAGCGTGTCAATTCGCCCCCCAGGCGGCTGGCCGGAGGCGCTTCGAAATGCACCCTGGGCCGGTCGATGCGCCCCGAGATCACCTGCATCGGCCCGTCATCATCTCGGCGCAGTTGGCCGGCGGCGACGGATTGCAACAGCCCCGGCTCTGGAAACAGCAGCGCATGCCAACGCAGCAGCGTATCCAGCGTCAGCGGTATTTCCAGCGCGGTAACGGCTTCGAGCATCAACTCCGCCAGCCCTTCCGAACGGCGCGAGACGGGGTAGGCTGACGCGTCGCTCAACCCCAGGCGTCGTGCCAGCGAGGAGCGCAGCGACTGCACGTTGAGTCTCTCGCCTTCGATGGCTGACGAGTGGACGATATTGGTCAGTAACGTTTCCAGCGCTTGCGCGGGCTGAGTGTCATCGCCCCTGTGACTCAATCCCAGCAGCTCGCCTTGACGCAGCGTGGCTCGACGTAGCGCCGGCGCGACGACTGCTGTCCGCCAATGGAATCTGGGCCACTGGGGTTGTTGCCAGATCCAGGTCGTCGATGAAGGCGCTGAGAACATGGTCATGGTGGCTCGTGGCGGCGATGAGCCAAAAGCGTAGCATATTCGGCTCATAAAATGAGCCGAATATAACCGCTATTCGGCTCACTCTCCGTTTTACTTGCCGATACAGAAGCTGCCGAAGATCTCGCCGAGCAGATCGTCGGCGGTGAATTCGCCGGTGATCTCGTTGAGTGCCTGCTGGGCGTCGCGCAGATCCTCGGCGAGCAGCTCGCCGGCGGCGGCGCCCTCTAGCTGGGCCGTGCCGCTGACCAGCGCCTGGCTGGCGCGTTCGAGGGCATCCAGGTGGCGGCGGCGGGCGGAGAAACGCCCCTCGGTGGTGGCATCGAAGCCCATCACCGCCTTGAGATGGGTCTTGAGGTCATCCACCCCCGCGCCGGTATGCGCCGAAAGGCGGATCACCGGCGGCGTGGCATCGAAGTCGGCGGCATCGCCCTCGCCGCTCTCGTCGATCTTGTTGCGCACCAGCGTCAGCCGCTCGGGGTGAGGCAGGCGGGCGACGAATTCGGGCCAGATCGCACTCGGATCGGTCTCGGCGGTGGTCCGGGCATCGACCAGCAGCAGCACGCGGTCGGCCTTCTCGATCTCGGCCCAGGCGCGGGCGACGCCGATCTGCTCCACCGCATCCGGGGTATCGCGCAGGCCGGCGGTATCGATCACGTGCAGCGGCATACCGTCGATATGGATATGTTCGCGCAGCACGTCACGGGTGGTGCCCTCGATCTCGGTGACGATGGCGCTGTCGCGCTCGGTGAGGCGGTTGAGCAGGCTCGACTTGCCGGCGTTGGGACGCCCGGCGATCACCACGCTCATGCCTTCGCGCATCAGCGCGCCCTGGTTGGCGCTGGCGCGCACCGCGGCCAGGGTCTCGCGCAGCGCCGCCAGTTTGGCCGCGACCACGCCGTCGGCGAGGAAGTCGATCTCCTCTTCGGGAAAGTCGATCGCCGCTTCGACGTAGAGACGCAGTTCGATCAGCTCGCCGACCAGCTGCGAGACGCGGCTGGAGAACTCGCCCTGCAGTGAGCGCAGGGCGTTCTCCGCGGCGGCCCGGGAGCTGGCATCGATCAGGTCGGCGATCGCTTCGGCCTGGGCCAGGTCGAGCTTGTCGTTGAGGAAGGCGCGCTCGGAGAACTCTCCCGGCCGCGCCAGGCGCGCGCCCAGCGCCACGCAGCGCTCCAGCAGCATGTCCATGAGCACCGGGCCGCCGTGGCCCTGGAGCTCGAGCACGTCCTCGCCGGTGAACGAGTGGGGGCCGGGGAAGTAGAGCGCGATGCCCTCGTCGATGATGCCCGTCTCGGCGTGGAAGGGGCCGTAGTGGGCGTGACGCGGTTGGGGGCGGTGGCCCAGCAGATGCTCCGCCATGACGCCGGCGGCGGGCCCGGAGACTCGCACGATACCCACGCCGCCACGTCCCGGGGGCGTGGCCAGGGCGGCGATGGTGTCCTGACGATAGAGCGGTGCGTTCATCATGGTCTCCGGTGGCACGGGGTAACGGCGACACTCGGGGCCGCGCGCGGGTAGTTGTACAGGAAGGCGGGACATAAACGCCAGACCCCCGCCGAGGCGGGGGTCTGGGAGGGTTCGCGGGGAGGCGATCAGCTCTTCTTGAGCGCCTTGCCGCCACCGCTGTCGTCCTTGAGGACGCGCTGGGTGATGAACCACTGCTGCAGGATCGAGATCGAGTTGTTGACGATCCAGTAGATGACCAGACCGGCCGGGAACCACAGGAAGAAGAAGGTGAAGACGATCGGCAGCATCTTCATGATCTTCGCCTGCATCGGGTCCGGCGGGGTCGGGTTCAGGAACTGCTGCAGCAGCATGGTGCCGCCCATGATGATCGGCAGGATGAAGTAGGGGTCCTTGGCCGAGAGGTCATGGATCCACAGGATGAAGGGTGCGTGGCGCAGCTCCACCGACTCCATCAGCATCCAGTAGAGCGCGATGAACACCGGCATCTGGATCACCATCGGCAGGCAGCCCCCCAGAGGATTGATCTTCTCCTTCTGGTAGAACTTCATCATCTCCTGCGACATCTTCTGGCGGTCGTTGCCGTACTGCTCCTTGAGCCGCTGCATCTCCGGGCCCATCTTGCGCATGCGGGCCATCGACTTGTAGGCCTTGGCTGCCAGCGGGAAGAGCACGATCTTGACGCAGACGGTGAGCAGGACGATCGACCAGCCCCAGTTGCCGACGATGTTGTGGATGTGGTCGAGCAGCCAGAACAGCGGGTTGGCGAGGAACCACAGCCAGCCGAAGTCGACCGTCAGCTCCAGGTGGGGAGCCACTTTTTCCAGCTCCGACTGGACCTTGGGTCCGACGTAGAGGGTCGCGGCGAGCGTCTCTTTCTGGCCCGGCTGCACGGTTTCGTTGGGGCCGGCGAAGGCCGCCACGGTGCGATCGCGATTGTCGACGCTGCCGTAGTAGAGGTTCTGCTGATCCGGGTTGGGCACCCACGCGGAGGTGAAGTAGTGCTGGATCATCGCGACCCAGCCGCCCTTGACGTCGCGGTTCTGGAAGTTGCCCTTGCGGATGTCCTCGAAGCTGACCTTGCTGTACTTCTCTTCCGGCGACGAGAAGGCTGCGCCCAGGAAGGAGTGCATGCCGACGCCCTGGCCGCTGGTCGGGTCGGCGCTCTGGTCGCGGGCGAGCTGGCCGATGAAGCGGGCGGTGACCGGCTGCTGGCTTTCGTTGTCGAGCAGGTACTCGACCTTGATCGCGTAGCTGTCGCGGTCGATCACGAAGCGCTTGATGATATCGACGCCGTTGACGCTGCCGTGCAGGTCGACGTTGAGCGTCTTCTCGCCCTCGCCTAGGGTGTAGCTCGACTTGTCGGCGCGGAAGTCGATACGCCCGCTGTGGCCCTCGATCTGCAGGCCGGACTTGGCCACGTAGCTGCGCACCTTGTTGTCGCTGAGCAGCACGAAGGGCTTGTCGGAGTCGAGGACCTGGTCATGGCCGAACAGCGCGGCGTAGACGATATCGCCGCCGTTGGGGTTGATGCGCAGATCGAGCACGTCGCTCTGGACCTGGATCAGGTTGCTGCCCTTGGCGGGTTCACTGCCCGCGGGCATGTCGTCCTCGATCGGCTGGGTCTTGCCTTTACCGCTGCTGTCGGGGGCGGAGAGGGCGTTGCTCTCGTTGCCACCATCACTGGCGGCGGAGGCGACTTCCGGTGCCGGGTTGTTCACGACGTTCTGACCGTAGTCCTGATTCCACTGCATGATCAGCAGATAGGCGAGCACGGCCAGCGGAATCACGAAAAGGAGTCGTTTGAAATCCATAGAGGGGTCTGCCCGGTAAGGGAGTGGTTCGGTAGGCGCCGGGCAACGGCGATCATTCGGCGATGGACGCCGAAGCTCCCCGGCCAGCAGCGCGGGGATGTCCGATCAGGTCGACGAGGTGTCGTGGCGCGTCTGACGCGCGGACTTTTCCAGGCGTCGCCACATGCCGTTGAGCTGGCGTGCGACGCTTGCATTGTCCAGCTCGTGTACGCCTCGCCGAGCGAGAAGAACGATATCCACGGGCGGCAGGCGATGCTGCTGCAGACGGATGGATTCGCGCACGAGGCGTTTGAGGCGATTGCGGTCGACGGCACGACGCACGTTCTTCTTGCTGAAGATCAACCCGATCCGCGGATGGCCAAGCGCGTTGGGGCGTGCCAACACCAGCATGCCTTTACCGTGGACCTTGAAGGGAGCGTGGTCGAAAACGTGCTTGTAGTCCCCGGCGTTGAGCAACCGAAGCTGCCGGGGGAAACCTTGATCGGACACCCGATGTCCGATCAGGCGCTGAGACGCTTGCGACCTTTGGCACGACGACGATTGATGACCTGACGGCCGTTCTTGGTCGCCATGCGGGCACGGAAACCGTGGACGCGCTTGCGCTTCAGGACGCTCGGCTGAAAAGTACGTTTCATGGTGGCTTTTTCCCAATTGGTTGAGTGATTAAGCTATTGATTTAGCTCGAAAAACTGGTTCGAAACGGGATACCCGACACGCGTACGGAAACCGGGCTCACTCGGCTCAAGAGCGGGAATTCTAGTGAATCAGGCGATCGGGTGCAATTTTTCTCTGAATTATCCACACCCGTTTGTGGGCGAAACCCTTGCGTCACATCGCCGCGGCGGTCACGCGCGCACGCCGTTAGGTAGCGAAGCGATCGGCAGCCGAGGGCGGCCATGCGTGTCTGGGGCTTATCCCCAAGCTGTCGGCTTGTCAATCGCACCATGTGGTTAAGGATGGGGATAATGTTTGTGGGTAACTCATATTAACCTTATATTTTCATATGGTTATGTGATTTTTTCGGCTGTGGGGAAGATGCGTAAGAGAGGTGAAAATCCTGCGTGTGGCGAGAACCCCCGAGGCGTTGGGCGTCTATGGCAGAGCGCCGTCTCGCGATCGTTTTCCCAAGGCTGTCAACGGGTTCTCTGCCGTTTATCCACAGAGAGATGACCTGGCGACCACGTGTGGATAACCTGTCGGGCCGGCGCTACACTGTGCGGCCGTTTTCTTTTCATCTGCCGAAATTCCCGTGAGGTCGTGTGTCGGTCGCTCTCTGGCAACAATGTCTCAATTCGCTTCAGGATGAGTTGAGCTCGCAGCAGTTCAACACCTGGATCCGCCCCCTGCAGGCGGAGGATGGCGAGACGGACGAGCTCTGTCTGCTGGCGCCCAACCGCTTCGTGCGCGACTGGGTCAGCGATAAGTACCTGAAGCGTATCAACGAGCTGCTGCGCGAAGTGGCATCCAGCAGCAAGCCACCCAAGGTGCGCCTGGTGG
>JNVT01000073.1 GCA_000737985.1 Gammaproteobacteria bacterium MFB021
CCGCAGCGTCGGCGCCAACGCCACGCCACCCTGGGCATCATCGCCGCGCTGGGGCTGGTGTTCTTCTCCGCCACCGGCCTCACCTGGTCGAAGTGGGCCGGCGGCAATATCGCCGAACTGCGCCACGCCTGGGGCTGGGGTACACCAAGTGTCTCCACGACGCTGAAAGGGCAGGACGCCGCCGCCGCGGCCCCCCACGCCGAGCATCATCACGCTGCAGGCGGCATGAGCATGACATCCTCCGGCGTCACCGCTGCCGACTTCGACAGTGCGCTGGCGGCGGCCCGCCATGCCGGCCTGATGGCGGGCAAGATCGAGCTGCTGCCGCCGCCGGCAGCGGATCGCGCCTGGAAAGTGCGCGAGATCGGCCGCGAGTGGCCCACCGAGGTCGACCAGGTGGCGCTCGACCCGCACAGCTTCGCGGTGCTCGACCGCACCGATTTCACCACCTTCCCGCTGGCGGCCAAGCTCACCCGCTGGGGCATCGACCTGCATATGGGCGTGCTCTTCGGGCTACCCAATCAGTTAGTGCTGGTGGCAGTGGCCGGCAGCCTGGCAACGCTGATCTGCTGGGGCTATCGGATGTGGTGGCAGCGGCGCCCGGCCAGCGGCACGCGCGCCGCGCCGCAGACCCTGAGCGCACTGTTCGCACAGCTCGGCTGGGGGCCGCGTCTGGGCGTGTTGCTGGTGGCGCTGGCGTTGGGCCTGGCCCTGCCGGTGATGGGGGCGAGCCTGGTGCTGTTCGTGGTGATCGACTGGCTGCGCTGGCGGCTGTCGAGCCCCGCGAGTGTCGCTAGCACCGCCTGAATCCGATCGCGAGCGCAGCGCCAGACGCTGCGCTCGCCTGGTTCGGCCCTGGTTCGGCTCTGGTCTGGCCAGAACCGAGTGCTATGGTAGGGCCTCGCTCCCCTGCCACGGCTTGCTCTCGATGACCCGCACCCATCATCCCCGTCCCCAGCTCCAGCTGCGTCTGGTCGCCGAGCGCGACATCGTGCTCGGCCCGGGCAAGATCGCGCTGCTCGAGGCGATCGAGCGCCACGGCTCGATCGCCGCCGCCTGCCGCGAGATGCGTCTGAGCTACAAGAAGGCGTGGCAGCTGCTGGAGACCATGAGCCGTCACTTCGACGCCGCGCTGATCGACACCAGCTCCGGTGGCAGCCAGCGCGGCGGCGCCACCCTGACCCCCTTGGCCCGCGAGCTCATCTCCCATTATCACGCACTGCTGCAGCGCCTCGACGCCGCACCGGAGAGCGCGGCCCTGCGTGGGCTGCTGAGCTCGCCGCACGCTCCCTCCCACGAGTCCTGAGCGGGCAGCGGTTGCCGACCCTACGCGCTGCCGGCGTGTAGGGTCGACGCTCTTGCCCGGCTGGTCTATAGTCATTCCCGTTATTTCCAAACAGACATAGCGAGAACGCCATGCCCGCGCTGCGCACCGCCGCCACTCTCGGCGCCCTGCTGTTGACACTGCTTCCGCTCAACGCCAGCGCCGCCGAGCGCATCCAGGTGTTCGCCGCGGCCTCGCTCACCGATGCCATGAACAGCGCCATCGCCCGCTACGAGCAGTCGCACGATGTCGAGGTAGTGCCGGTCTATGCCTCCTCCTCGACCCTGGCGCGCCAGATCGCCAACGGCGCCCCGGCGGATCTCTACCTCTCGGCCAACGAGCAGTGGATGGATTGGCTCGCCGATCAGGGCGCCACGGTCGACCAGCGTATCGATCTGCTCGCCAATCGGCTGGTGCTGATCGCCCCGCGCGACAGCGAGATCGCGCCCTTCACCCCCGGCGATGGCACCGCTATCGCCACCCGCCTGGGCCCCGACGAGCGGCTCTCGGTGGGCAATACCGACCACGTGCCGGCGGGTATCTATGCCAAGCAGGCGCTCGAGTCCCTGGGCGAGTGGCCGGCGCTGCAGGCACGCCTGGCCAGCGGCGACAACGTGCGCGCAGCCATGGCCCTAGTCGAGCGCGGCGAAGCGCCGCTGGGGATCGTCTACCAGACGGATGCCGAGGCCAGCGACGGCGTGCGTCAGATCGGCGTCTTTCCCGACGCCAGCCATACGCCGATCACCTACCCCATGGCGGTGGTCACGCCGTCGCCCAGCGCCGCCACCGAGGCACTGCGCCAGTGGCTGGCCGGTGACGCGGCGCGCCGGATCTTCAGCCATTACGGCTTCACCCCGCTCACCGGCGACTGAACCGGGTGCTCTCGGACGCCGAATGGCAAGCGCTGGCGCTGAGCCTCAAGATCGCTGGCAGCGCGGTGGGCTGGACCCTGATCCCCGGGATCGCGCTGGCCTGGCTGCTGGCGCGGCACGAGTTCCGTGGCAAGTCACTGCTGGATGGTGTCATCCACTTGCCGCTGGTGTTGCCACCGGTGGTGGTGGGCTATCTGCTGCTGCTGGCGCTGGGCCGCCAGGGCTGGCTCGGGCACTGGTTGCAGGCGAGTCTCGGCATCACCCTGCCGTTCACCTGGCAGGGTGCCGCCGTGGCCGGCGGGGTCATGGCCTTTCCCCTACTGGTGCGTGCGGTACGGCTGTCGCTGGAAGCGGTCGACCCCAAGCTCGAGGCCGCCGCGGCGACCCTCGGTGCCGGACGCTGGCGGGTGCTGTTCACCATCACCCTGCCGCTCGCCCTGCCCGGCCTGCTCACCGGCAGCGTGCTGGCCTTCGCCCGCGCGCTATCGGAGTTCGGCGCCACCATCACCTTCGCCTCGAACATTCCCGGCGAGACTCGCACCCTGCCGCTGGCGCTCTACACGCTGATCCAGACCCCCGGCAAGGAGGCCGCCGCCGCGCGACTGTGCGCGATCTCCATCGCCATCGCGATGCTCTCGCTGATCGCCTCCGAGTGGCTCGCTCGCCGCGCCCGGCGGCGCCTGCAGGAGCGTGACCGATGACCTCCCGCAATGCGCTCTCGCTCGACCTGCGCAAGCGCCTCGGCGACTTTACTCTGGAGATGAAGCTGGAGGTGGCGGCGAGCGGGGTCACCGCGCTGTTCGGGGAATCCGGCAGCGGCAAGACCAGCCTGCTGCGTCTGATCGCCGGCCTCGACCGCCCGGACGCCGGACATGTGCGCCTGGATCAGCGGTGGCTGACCCACTGCCAGCGCGGCATCGCGGTGCCGGTGCATCGCCGCCGACTCGGCGTGGTATTCCAGGAGCCGCGCCTGTTCCCCCACTACCGGGTGCGCGGCAACCTCACTTACGGCATGCCGCGGGCAGGCCGTGGGCGCTTCGACGATCTGGTCGCGCTACTGGGTATCGAGCCGCTGCTCGAGCGCCTGCCGGGCACGCTCTCCGGCGGCGAAGCCCGGCGCGTCGCCATCGGCCGTGCGCTGCTGACCCAGCCGCGCCTGCTGCTGCTGGACGAGCCGCTCACCGGCCTCGATGGCGAGCGCAAGCAGGAGCTGCTGCGCTATCTGGTGCGCTTGACCCGAGAGATCGACATTCCCGTGCTCTATGTCAGCCACGATACCCAGGAGATCACCGCCATCGCCGACCATCTGGCGCTGATCGACAGCGGGCGCCTGGTGGCCCATGGCTCGCTCGATGCGCTGCTGCAGCGGCTCGACCTCGGTGGTCGCCTGGGCGGCTTCGACGCCGCCTCACGCCTGTGCGGCAAGATCACTGCCCAGGATGCACACTACGCGCTGACCCGGATCACCCTGGCAGACGGCCAGACACTGCGCGTGCCGCGTATCGACCAGCCGCTCGGCAGTGAGGTGCGTCTGCGCATCGGCGTGCGCGACGTCGCCATCGCCCTGGCCATGCCAGCAGATACCAGCTATCGCAACGGCCTCTTCGCACGCATCGTCGACACCGCTCCCTCGATTCACGATCCCAGCGCCCAGGAGCTGCGCCTGGCGGTCGGCGAACAGTCGCTGCGCGCACGCCTGACCCGGCAGGCGTGCGACGAGATGCAGCTGACACCGGGGCGGGAGGTGATCGCGCTGATTCGCAGTGTCGCCTTCGAAGCGCCGGCGTGAATCGCCCCAATGGCCGATCGTGACCGGGACCGCACGCGCAGACCGTTTGAATAGAACCAAACGAGGGGAGCCGCACGAAGTGGGCGGCGCAAGGATCATACGGCGCCCCTCGCGAGAACTGTTGGCAGAATTTTCTTCAACCGAAACAACGGCTTCCCGGCGCCCGAAGAACGCGTTTATCGAGCACTGTTTCTTTTTGTAATTATTGGATTTTAAACGAAAAAGTCATTAGCGAACGGACTCATCGCTCGGCTAGAATGGCCGAGGCAGGAAGCCAGCCAAGGAACCCGCTCAGGGACGCAGCGTTTTGGCAGGGATCGCGCCAGGGAGAGCCCAGGGATCGATCCAGCGCAAAAGGAGCTTGCCGGCGCTCAAGGTCGAGACTCGACAGGAGGTCGAGTGCGAAGGGACTCGCTTCCGTCGTGTCGTTTTCGACGCCTCATCGTCTCGTTCTCGTCGTTTTTCACTCGCGGTCTTGCTTGCCTTCTGCAATCTCGTTCTTGCACCCCTCTGATTTTCACCCCCTCTGGTTTTCACCCCCTCTGGTTTTCACCCCCGCGTCAGGCCACACCCCTTTAGAATGACCTGACAGAGACAGTCGCTGGCAGCGGCAAAATCGGCGTCCGCCAGACCGGCCTGCCCGGTGATGCCGAGCACCTGCGCCTCGAAATCAGCGTAGTGCTGGGTCGCCGACCAGATCAGGAAGATCAGCCAGACCGGGTCCACCGGATCCATGCGCCCCTGCTCGGCCCAGCGCCGAAAGATCGCCGCGCGCGACTCGACCCACTCGCGCATGCTGCCGGCAAGGGTCTCCTGCAGAAATGGCGCTCCCTGCAGTATTTCATTGGCAAACAGCCGCGAGCTGAGCGGGTGCGTCTGGCTCAGCGCCATCTTGCTGCGGATGAACGTCTCGATCACCGTGGCCGGGTCATCGTCTTCGCTGATATCGCTGAGGGCGGTGTTCCAGCGCGCCATGGTGCGTTCCAGCAGTGCCACGTAGAGCCTGCGTTTACTGCCCACGTAATAGAGCACGTTGGACTTGGGCAGCTCGGCGGCGGCGGCGATCGCCTGGATGCTGGCCCCACGATAGCCGTGGCGCGCGAAGACCAGCTCCGCGGCGTCGAAGATCCGCCGTTCGTTGCGCTCGCGAACCGTCGGTTCCGCTGCAATCGAATCACTCACGCGCTCTCCTTGAATCGTCGAAGGTCCACGCGCAATCTTACCCGAACCCTCTTGCCTAGGGGCGTACGATCGGAGAACCTGTAGCGACTTGACCGATCGGTCAGTTTTTACCGGCTCTCGTCACGCACCGCTCGGTCTTCCCGCCGGCTTGGCCGCCTGACGCCTGACGCCTGACGCCTGACGTCCAATACAAAGACAACGACAACACCACCAGGGGTGAGCGATGATCGAATTCTTCCTCAACGGCCGACGCCAGTACGTGGAGGCTGAGCCCACTACCAGCGTGCTGGCGTTGCTGCGCGAGACCCTGGGCCACTGCGGCACCAAGGAGGGCTGCGCCTCCGGCGACTGCGGCGCCTGTACCGTGGCGATCGCCGACCCCGACTCGTCGGCGGCGTGGCGTACCGCCAACGCCTGCATTACCCCGGCGCATCAGCTTCAGGGCTGCCATCTGGTCACGGTGGAGGGGCTGGCGCGGGGCGAGGCGTTGCATCCGGCCCAGGCCGCCATGGTCGAGTGCCATGCCAGTCAGTGCGGTTTCTGCACGCCCGGCATCGTGATGTCGCTGTTCGCCCTGCACGAGTCGCGCCGCCAGACGCCCGCCGCCCCGCTCGCGCCCCAGGCGCTGGAAGCCGCGCTGGGCGGCAATCTTTGCCGCTGCACCGGCTACCGCCCAATCCGCGATGCCGCCCATGCCATGGCCACGCAGCCGGACAGCCGTCCGGCCTGGGCTGACGACCCGGAGCTCGAGACGGCCTGGCGCGCCCTCGGTCGCGCCAGCCGCGCCACGCACTACCACACGCCGCAGCACCTGGCCGAGCTCATGCAACTGCGCCGCGAACACCCGCAGGCGCCGCTGGTGGCCGGCGCCACCGATCTGTGGCTCGGCGTCACCCAACGGCTCGAACAGTGGCCTGCGGTGATCGATCTCAGTCAGGTCACCGAGCTGCGCCGCATCGAGGCAGAGGACAAGGGGTGGTGGATCGGTGCGGCGGTCACCTACCGCGAGTGGGAGCCACTGCTGCAGACCCATTACCCTGCCTTCGCTCATCTGCTCGAACGCCTCGGCTCGGCGCAGATTCGCCATCGCGCCACGGTCGGCGGCAATATCGCCAACGCCTCGCCCATCGGCGACACCCCGCCGGTACTGCTGGCACTCGAGGCACGGCTGAGACTGGCAGGCCCCGATGGCGAACGCGAACTGCCGCTTTCGGCGTTCTTCCTCGACTACCGCAAGACCGCCCTGCGCCCGGGCGAGTGCATCGTCGCCATCTGGCTGCCGCGCCCCGAGGACGACGCACAGCTGCGGGTATGGAAACTCTCCAAGCGCCGCGAGGACGATATCTCGACCCTGCTCGGCGCCTTCCACTGGCGCCAGACCGGGGAGCAGATGCACGACGTGCGCGTGGCCTTCGGCGGCATGGCGGCGACCCCGCTGCGGGTGCACAAGGTGGAGGCTGCACTCGAAGGCCAGCCGGCCACGGCAGAGACCTTTGCCGACGCCAAGCGCGCTCTGCGTGCGGCGCTGACGCCGCTGGACGACGTGCGCGGCTCCGCCGACTATCGCCTGACCGCCGCCGCCAACCTGCTCGAGCGCTGGGCGCTGATCCTCGACCCGAGCCGCGACGATACTCAGGAGGTGGCGCTCGATGCGTACGCTCACTAAACGTCTGCAGGCCAGTCACTCCAGCGCCGAGGCGCGCCCGCAGGCGCCCGCCGCCGAAGCCCCGGTGCAGGGCGACGAGCCGCTGGCGCGGGAGGCCATCGCCTCCACCCATGACGCGGCACGCCAGCCGCAGGCCGCGCGCCACGAAAGTGCGGTCAAGCATGTCACCGGCCGCGCCCACTATATCGATGACCTCCCCGCGCCGGCGGGAGCGCTGCATGCCATGGTCGGCTTGAGCGAAGTCGCCCACGGCCGCCTGCTCCGGCTCGATCTCGACGCCGTGGCCAGAAGCCCCGGGGTGGTCGACGTCATCAGCGCAGGCGACATTCCCGGACACCGCGATATCGGCCCGGTCTTTCCCGGCGACCCGCTGTTCGCCGAGACCAGTGTGAGCTATGTCGGCCAGCCGCTGTTCGCGGTGGCAGCCACCAGCTATGCCGCGGCACGCCGTGCGGTGCGCGCCGCCGTGGTCGAGATCGAAGCGCTGACGCCACGCTTCGATGCGGTCGCCGCCGCCGCGGCCGGTGAGTTCGTGCGCCCTTCCCACCGCCAGGTCGGCGGCGACTGGGTCCAGGCACTGGCGCAAGCGCCCCACGTGCTGGAAGCGCGTCAGTTCGTCGGTGGTCAGGAGCACTTCTATCTCGAGGGCCAAGCGTGCCTGGTCATCCCCAGCGAAGACGAGGGCGTGACCGTCCACACTTCTAACCAGCACCCCAGCGAAACCCAGAAGCTGGTCGCCGAGGTGCTCGATATCCCGTTCCATGCGGTGACGGTGGAGAACCGGCGCATGGGCGGCGGCTTCGGCGGCAAGGAGACCCAGGCCGCACCCTGGGCCTGCATGGCGGCGCTGCTCGCCCGGCGCACCGGCCGCGCGGTGCGCCTGCGCCTGCCCCGGGCGGAGGACACCCGCGCCACCGGCAAGCGCCATCCGTTCCACAACCGCTATCGTCTGGGCATCGACGACCACGGCGTGATCATCGGCGGCGACATCGAGCTGATCGGCGACTGCGGGCACTCGCCGGATCTCTCCGAGGCGGTGGTCGACCGTGCCATGTTCCACGCCGACAACGCCTACTCGCTGGGCGCGGCACGCGTCACCGGGCATCGCGCGCGCACCCATACGGCCTCCAACACCGCCTTTCGCGGCTTCGGCGGCCCCCAGGGGATGATGATCATCGAGCGGGCCATGGATGATATCGCCCGCCATCGCGGCGAGGACCCGCTGACCATCCGTCTGCGCAATCTCTACCGCCCAGGCCGCGAGACCACCCACTATGGCCAGCGCGTCGACCAGCACCCGCTGCTGCACCACATCGTCGAGCGCCTGACCCAGAGCAGCGACTACTGGCAGCGCCGCGAGGCAATCACGGCGTTCAACCGCCATAGTTCGGTGGTCAAGCGTGGCCTGGCGCTGACCCCGGTCAAGTTCGGTATCTCCTTCACCGCCAAGCATCTCAACCAGGCCGGCGCCCTGCTCCACGTCTATACCGACGGCAGCGTGATGATCAATCACGGCGGCACCGAGATGGGCCAGGGCCTGCATACCAAGATCTGCCAGGTGGTGGCGCGGGAGCTGGGGCTCGAGCTGGCGGCGGTGCGGATCAGCGCCACCCGCACCGACAAGGTGCCCAACACCTCGCCCACCGCAGCCTCCAGCGGCGCCGATCTCAACGGCATGGCGGCGCGCGATGCGGCGATCCAGATACGCCGGCGGCTGCTCGACTTCGCCGCCGAACACTACCAGTGGGACCGCGAGGGGCTGACGCTGCAGGACGGCGCGCTGATCGCCGGTGACGGCGATGCCGGCCATCGGGTCGCCTGGGGCGAGCTGATCCAGGCCGCCTATCTAGCCCGGGTCTCGCTCTCGGCCACCGGCTTCTACGCCACGCCGCTGATCCACTACGACCGCGACAGCGGCCAGGGGCGCCCGTTCTACTACTTCGCCTACGGCGCCGCGGTGAGCGAGGTGCGCGTGGACACCCTGAGCGGCGAGTACCGGGTCGAGCGGGTCGACGTGCTCCACGACGTCGGCGACTCGCTCAATCCGGCCATCGACCGCGGCCAGGTGGAGGGCGGGTTCATCCAGGGGATGGGCTGGCTGACCAGCGAGGAGCTGAAGTGGAACGCCGAGGGCCGCCTGCTCAGCGACGGTCCGGCGACCTACAAGATTCCCACCTTCGGCGACCTGCCGCCGGTGTTCAACGTCGAGCTGCTGGAGGGCCACCCCAACTCCCAGGCCAGCCTCTACCGCTCCAAGGCAGTGGGCGAGCCGCCGTTCATGCTGGCGATCTCGGTGTGGTCGGCGCTGCGCGACGCCCTGGCCAGCCTGGTCGACTATCGCGAAAGCCCCGACCTGGATACGCCAGCCACCCCCGAGCGCGTGCTGCTGGCGGCCGAGGCCCTGCGCCGGCGAGGCACTCCATGACGCCCGCACCCGATGGCATCGCGGCCGGATGGGCACCGGAGCCCTGGCATGCGGCGCTGCATCGGTTGCAGCAGGCGGGCGAGGCCCACGTGCTGGCGAGCATCGTCGCCGCCAGCGGCTCGACCCCGCGGGAGCCCGGGGCGAAACTGGTCGTCACGCCGGAGCAGGTGATCGACACTCTGGGCGGCGGCCACTTCGAACAGCAGGTGATCGCGCTGGCGCGGGAAGCGCTGGCGACGCCGTCCGCCACACCGCAGACGCGTCTGGAGACCTTCGTGCTCGGCGCCCGCTCGGGCCAGTGCTGCGGCGGCTGCGTGCAGGTGCTGATCGAGCACTTCCCCGGCGCCGAGCAGCATCTGAGCCTGTTCGGCGCCGGCCACGTGGGCCAGGCGCTGGTCGCTCTACTGGCACCGCTGCCGTGGCGGATCGACTGGTTCGACAGCCGCCCAGAGGCGTTCGAGGGTGTCGCCGGCGGCCCCCGCGTGCACTGTCACACGGTCGATGCCGACGCTTCGGACGCCGCGCTGGCGGAGCTGGTCGGAGACGGCCACGTGCTGATCATGACCCACGACCACGCCCTCGACCGCCGGCTGGTGGCTGCCCTGGCGCCGCGTGACGATCTCGCCTCGCTGGGGCTGATCGGCTCGGCCAGCAAGTGGTCGAGCTTTCGCGCGGCGCTGGGCCGGGCCGGGCTCGGCGAGGCCGATCTGGCGCGGGTGCGCTGCCCCATCGGCCTCGCCGCCAGCGCCGCCAAGCGCCCCCAGGAGATCGCCATCAGCGTCGCCGCCGAGCTGCTGGCGCTCTCCACGCCGCCCGCTATGGCGGACGACGATCACCATCGCGGCATTCCTGCGGCCACGCTGCGGGATGCCTTCCCCTCTGCCCGCTGACGATGACCTTGCCATCATGACCCAATCGCACCGACTGCTCCGCGGCGCCCTGTTCACCTGCCTCGACGATCCCGGCGAGGACAACACCCCGCTGCCCGATACCACGCGCTATCTCGAGGATGGTGCGATCTGGATCGTCGACGGGCATATCCACGCCGTCGACGACTATGCCGCACTGGCCGCCCGGCTGCCGCCGGAGATCGAGGTGGTCGACTACCGCGGCAAGCTGATGATGCCGGGCTTCATCGATAGCCATGTCCACTATGTGCAGCTCGATATCATGGCCTCCTACGGCCACCAGCTACTCGACTGGCTCAACGACTACACCTTCCCCGCCGAGTGCCGCTTCGCCGACGCCGAGCACGCCCGACAATCCGCGGAGCGCTTCCTCGACGAGCTGCTGCGCGCCGGCACCACCACCGCCCAGGTGTTCTGCTCGTCGCACCCGATCTCGGTCGACAGCTTCTTCGGCGCCGCCCAGCGGCGTCGGCTGCGCATGCTCGCCGGCAAGGTATTGATGGACCGCCACGCCCCCGCGGCGCTCACCGACGATACCCTCGGCGGGGTGCGCGACAGCGAACGACTGATCGCCGACTGGCATGGCCGCGACCGCCTCGCCTACACCTTGACGCCGCGCTTCGCCCCGACCTCCACCCGCGAGCAGCTCGACGCCGTGGGTGGCGTGCTGCGCAGCGCATCGGATCTCTACCTGCAGACCCATCTGTCGGAGAACCGCGGCGAGATCGCCTGGGTCGCCGAACTCTTCCCGGAGCGGCGCGACTATCTCGACGTCTACGAACACTACGGCCTGGTGGGTCCGCGCAGCACCTTCGCCCACGGTATCCACCTGGATGACGGGCAGCGCCGCCGCCTGGCCGAGCCGGGTGCCAACATCGCCTTCTGCCCGACCTCGAATCTGTTCCTCGGCAGCGGGCTGATGGACCGCCTGGCCTGCCGCGACGCCGGGCTCGCCACCTCGCTGGCCAGCGACGTCGGCGCCGGCACCTCGCTGTCGGGCTTCGGCACGCTGCAGGGGGCGTATCAGGTGGGGGCGCTGCTGGGCCAGCCGCTGACCGGCTGGCAGGGGTTCTATCGGCTGACCCTGGGCAACGCCCGCGCGCTGCATCTGGCGGACAAGATCGGTAGCCTGCAGCCCGGCTACGAGGCCGATATCGTGGTCCTCGATCCGGACGCCACGCCACTGCTGTCGCGCCGCCTGAGCGGTGCCACGACGCTGGCCGAGCGCCTGTTCGCGCTGATGATGCTGGGTGACGACCGCACCGTGGCTGCTACCTGGGCCAACGGGCAGCCGCTGCACGTGCGCGATGCCGCAGCCGTGGGCAGCGACTGAGTCGCGCCGTCGGCGCCCGGGCCAGCACGACTCGCTAGTCGCTTCCCGCGGGTAGCGGATAGCGCCGCTCGGCGGTGCCGGCCTTGACCACCTGGCCGGGCACCGCATGGCCGACCAGCGCCGGCAGCGCCTCTGCCACGGCGAGCAGGCGCGCCAGGTCGACGCCGGTCTCCACGCCCATCTGGGCGAACATGTGGGCCAGATCTTCGGTGCAGACATTACCGCTGGCGCCCGGGGCAAAGGGGCAGCCGCCCAGGCCACCGAGGGCAGCGTCGAAGCGCGTCACCCCCTGCTGCCAGGCGCTGAAGGCGTTGACCAGCCCCATCCCGCGGGTGTCATGCACGTGCAGCGTCAGCGGCAGCCACGGCCAGCGTGCCAGCACCGCAGCGCACAGGGTCGCGACCTGCTGCGGGTTGGCCATGCCGGTGGTGTCGCACAGGCTGATGCCCTGTATGCCCAGCGCCAGCAGGCGTTCGATGATCTCCATCACTCGCCGCTGCGCCACCGCGCCCTCGAACGGACAGCCGAAGGCGGTGGAGATCGAGGCGTTGATCTGGACCCCGCTGCCGCGGGTGATCTCGACAATCCCGGCGAAGCGCGCCAGCGACTGCTCGGCGCTCATGCGCAGATTGGCGCGGCCGTGGCTGTCGCTGGCGGAGAGCACCAGATTGATCTCGTCGACACCCACCGCCAGGGCACGCTCGGCGCCCTTCTCGTTGGGCACCAGGACGGCGTAATCGACCCCGGCGACGCGCTCGATCCCCTGCATCACCGCCTCGGCATCGCGCAGCGTGGGAATCGCTTTGGGTGAGGTGAAGGAGGTCGCCTCGATCTTGGCCACTCCGGTGCGCGACAGCGCATCGATCCAGCGGATCTTCTCCGCCGTGGGCACGAATCGGGGCTCGATCTGCAGGCCATCGCGGGGCGCCACCTCGTTGAGCGTCACCCGCTCGCTGCCCCGCGGCATGCCGCTGACCGGCGTCAGCGTATGGCGAGCCATCAGATCACCCCCCGCTCGCGCATTTTGGCCTGGGTTTCGCGGTCGATGCCGAGCTCGTCGAGCACATCCTGGGTGTGCTGTCCCAGCGCCGGGCCGCCACCGTGGATACGCCCCGGCGTGCGGCTCAGCTTGGGCAGCACGCCGGGCACCTTGAGTTCGGCGCCGTCATCCAGGCGCACGCGCTCGATCATCTCGCGGGCCAGATAGTGCGGGTCGGCGACGATATCTTCGGCGGTATAGGGGTAACCTACCGGCACATGGGCGTTCTCGAGGGTGTCCAGGACCTGATCCCGCGGGTGCTGGCGGGTCCACGCCTCGATCGCACCGTCGATCAGTTCGGCGTGCTGGCTGCGGCCATCGTTGTGGGCGAAGCGCGGGTCAGCGGCCAGATCGTCACGCCCGATCGCGTGCATCAGCCGCTTGAAGATACTGTCACCGTTACCGGCGATCAGCACGTACTCGCCGCCGGCACAGCGATAGGCGTTGGAGGGAGTGATACCGGGCAGCGCGCTGCCGGCGGGCTCGCGCACCACGCCGGCGGCGTCGTACTCGGGTAGCAGACTCTCCATCATGGCGAAGACCGACTCGTAGAGGGCGACGTCGATATACTGGCCGCGACCGCTGCGCTGGCGCTCCTGCAGCGCCAGCAGCGCACCGATCACGCCGTAGAGTGCCGACAGCGAGTCGCCGATGCTGATGCCCACCCGCACCGAGGGCTGGTCCGGGTGGCCGGAAAGATAGCGCAGGCCGCCCATGGCCTCACCGATCACGCCGAAGCCCGGGCGATCGCGGTAGGGGCCGGTCTGGCCATAGCCGGAGATGCGCACCATGATCAGCCGCGGATTGAGCTCGCTCAGCGCCTCCCAGCCCAGATCCCACTGCTCCAGCGTGCCGGGGCGGAAGTTCTCGATCACGATATCCGCCTCTGCCACCAGCCGGCGCACCACCGACTGCCCCTCGGCCGTGCGCAGGTCCAGTGCCAGCGAGCGCTTGTTGCGGGTCTGTACGTGCCACCACAGCGAGGTGCCATCCTTCAGCACACGCCATTTGCGCAGCGGGTCTCCGGTGCCGGGCGGCTCGATCTTGATCACATCGGCGCCGAATTCCCCCAGCAGCTTGCTGGCGAAGGGGCCCGCGATCAGTTGCCCCAGTTCGATCACCTTGAGCCCGGCCAGAGCCTGGGCACCGTCATTTGCCGACATCGCCTTCTCCCATGATTGGCAGCGGCCGGCACGCAGCGCACAGGGTGGCGAGTGCCGGCCGCAGATGCCGCTCAGCATGGCGTAGCCCGGCGGCAGCGACAATTGCGCAATCGTCAAGCAAGGCTTCGCCGCAGACGAATGCTGGGTTAGGCTCTGGGGCCCATCGCCAGCCTGCGGCCCGATCATGAAGCGACTCGATTTCACCACCCTGCGCCTGTTCATCGCCATCGCCGACTCGCACAGCCTGACCCGGGCGGCGGCGCGCGAGCACCTGGCGCTAGCGGCGGTGAGCAAGCGCATCAGCGACCTCGAAACGCAGCTCTCGACCGCCCTGCTCTACCGCCGGCCGCGCGGCGTCGAGCTGACCCCGGCAGGCCATGCGCTGCTGCACCACGCGCGGCATATGCTGGATAGCCTCGACCATCTGACCGCGGATCTGAGCGAGTACAGCGTGGGGGTCCGCGGGCATGTGCGCATGCACGCCAACACCTCGGCGGTGATCGAGTTCCTGCCCGAGGACCTGAGCGACTTCACCTGGCGCTATCCGCAGATCCGCATCGACATGCAGGAGCGCCTGAGCCACGAGATCATCGCCGCGGTGCGCGAGGGGCTCACCGATATCGGTATCTTCTCGGCGCATATCCCCGCCGACGAGCTGCAGACCCGCGCCTATCGCCGCGACCGCCTGGCACTGGTGACCGCCAGCGACCATCCGCTCGCCGGGCACGCCAGCATCGCCTTCGCCGAGACCCTGGACTACGACTTCATCGGGCTGGAGCAGGACTCCTCGCTGCACAGTCTGCTGCAGCAGGACGCCCAGCGCCTGAAGCGCGCGCTGCGCATGCGCATCCAGGTGCGCAGCTTCGAGGGGATCTGCCGCATGATCGATCGCGGCATGGGGGTGGGCATTCTGCCGGCACGCGCGGTCTCGGCCTACCGCGGCAGCCTGTCGCTGGCGACGGTCCCGCTGAGCGACACCTGGGCCGAGCGCGAGCTGGTGATCGGCATGCGCGACTACGACTCGCTGCCGCTGATCGCGCGTGAGATGGTCGACCACCTCACCGCGGCCGCCGAGCGTAGCGGCGCCTCGAGACAGGGCGAGACGCGAGCCGTCGACACCGAGCGGCCCGCCGAAGACGTCTAGTCGCGCCGATAGACGTCGTCGAAACGCTCGATGTCGTCCTCGCCCAGATAGCTGCCGCTCTGGATCTCGATCAGTTCGAGCGGGATCTTGCCCGGATTCTCGAGCCGGTGCACCACCCCCAGCGGGATATACGTGGACTGGTTCTCGGTCAGAAGGAAGGTGTCGTCGCCACAGGTCACCCGCGCGGTACCGCACACCACAACCCAGTGCTCGGCGCGATGGAAGTGCTGCTGCAGCGAGAGGCGCCCGCCCGGCGCCACGCAGATATGCTTGACCTGATAACGCGCGGCGCGATGCACGCCATCGTAGCTGCCCCAGGGGCGATGCACGCGACGGTGGAGATCCCACTCGCTGCGATTGTCGCGCTTGAGCGCCGCGGCGATCCGCTTGACCTCCTGGGCCTGCTCGCGGTGGGTCACCAGCACCGCATCCGGGGTCTCCACGATCAGCAGATCGTCGACCCCCACTGCCGTGACCAGGCGGCTCTCGGCGCGGATCAGACTACCGTGCACGTCTTCGGTGATGACGTCGCCACTGAGCGCATTGCCCGCGGCATCCTTGTCGGCGATCTCCCATAGCGCCTGCCACGAGCCGACATCGGACCAGCCGGCGTCGAGCGCCACCACGCAGCCCTCGGCGGTATTCTCCATCACCGCGAAATCCACCGACTCGGCTTCGCAAGCGGCGAAGGGCGCCGGTGCCACGCGCAGAAAATCGAGATCCGACTGGCGCGCCTCCCAGGCGGCGGTCACCGCATCGAGCATGTCCGGACGGTGCGCCCCCAGTTCCTCCAGATAGCGGTCGGCGCGCATCAGGAACATGCCGCTGTTCCACAGATAGCGGCCGCTGGCGAGATAGGCTTCGGCGGTCGCGGCGTCGGGCTTCTCGACGAAGCGCTGGATCGGCACCGCGAATGCTTCACTCGGCGACTCGCTGGCCTCGATATAGCCGTAGCCGGTCTCGGCGCGGGTCGGGGTCACTCCGAAGGTCACCAGCCGGCCCTGGCGAGCCGCCGCCTGGGCCGGCCCCAGCGCCGCGCGCAGCGCCTCGGGATCACGGATGGCGTGATCCGCCGGCAGTACCAGCAGCATGGCGTCGGGATCGCGCACCATCGCCTGCAGCGCGGCCAGGGCAATGGCCGGCGCGGTATTGCGCGGCGCCGGCTCGAGCAGAATCTCCGCGCGCCAGCCCGCCTCGCGCAGCTGCTCGGCGACCACGAAGCGATGCGCCTCCTGGCACACCACGATGGGATCGGCGGGCTCGACGCTGACGAAGCGATCCAGCGTCTCGAGCAGCATGCTGCGCGGCCCCACCACAGGCAGGAACTGCTTGGGAAAGCTTGCCCGCGACATCGGCCACAGCCGGGTACCGGCGCCGCCGGCGAGCACCACGGGAATCAACATGCGCTGACGTCCTTAGTGGGTCGATAGATAATAAATCTATGATATCTCAGGCCGAGCCCGCCTGACGTCGAGACCACCGCGACCTACCGGTCGCGGTACCTCTTTCTATCACCACGCGATCACCGTGCGCGCGGCGCCTGTTGCTCGAGCGAGTCGCCGCGCCCTACCGCAAAGTAGAGCAGCCCGGCGTCGCGCACCGCCAGCGGGTCGAACAGATTGCGGCCATCGACGATTACCGGCGTGGTGAGTTCCCGCTTGAGCTGAGCGAAATCGACCGTGCGGAAAGACTTCCACTCGGTGCAAATGACCAGCGCATCGGCCCCCACCACCGCCTCATCACGGGCGTCGACCAAAGTCAGGTCGTCGCGCTCGCCATAGAGCCGGGTGCACTCCTCCATCGCCTCGGGGTCGAAGGCACGCACCTTGGCACCGGCGGCCCACAGCGCTTCCATCAGCGCTCGGCTCGGCGCTTCACGCATGTCGTCGGTATTGGGCTTGAATGCTAGCCCCCAGATCGCCACCACCTTGCCCGCCAGGGCGCCATCGAACGCCTGCTCGAGCTTCGCGAACAGCGTGGCCTTCTGACGCTCGTTGACCGCTTCCACCGCTTCCAGCAGCTGTGCCGGATAGCCGATCTGGGCCGCGGTGCGCGACAGCGCCTGAACGTCCTTGGGGAAGCAAGAGCCACCGTAGCCACAGCCCGGATAGATGAAGTGATAGCCGATGCGCGGGTCGCTGCCGATACCCCGGCGCACGTTCTCGACGTCGGCGCCCAAGCGCTCGGCCAGGTTGGCGATCTCGTTCATGAAGCTGATCTTGGTCGCCAGCATGGCGTTGGCGGCGTACTTGGTCAGCTCGGCGCTGCGCACGTCCATGAACATCAGCTTCTCGGCGCGCCGGTTGTAAGGCGCGTAGCACTCGCGCATGAGCGCCTTGACGCGTTCGGCGTCGGTCCCCACCACGATCCGCGCGCCGTGGGTGAAGTCCTCGATCGCCGCGCCCTCCTTGAGGAATTCAGGGTTGGAGCAGACATCGAACGGCAGCTCGACGCCGCGCCCGGCGAGGGTCTCGGCGATCGCCTCGTGCACGCGATCGGCGGTGCCCACCGGCACGGTGGATTTATCGACCACCACCTTGTAGGCGTCCATATGCTCACCGATCGAGCGCGCCACGGCGAGCACGTACTGCAGGTCGGCGCTGCCGTCCTCATCGGGCGGCGTGCCTACGGCGATGAACTGCAGCGTCCCGAATGCCACCGCCTGGCGGACATCGGTGGTAAAGGTCAGCCGCCCATGGGCCACGTTCTCGGTGACCAGCGCTTCCAACCCGGGCTCGTAGATCGGAATCTCGCCACGCTTGAGCCGCGCGACCTTGTGTTCGTCGATATCCATGCACATGACGTCGTGACCTGCATCCGCCAGACAGGCCCCCGTGACCAGGCCGACGTAGCCCGTGCCGAAAATCGTGATTCGCATTGCGGTTCCTTCGACTTCGAATGAAAGCGCCCGAGCGCCGCGTTACCGCGACGGCCACTGGGCACAGGATAGCTGGTGCCAATGGTAAAGGGTTTTGACCCGCGTGGCGCGCTCCGGAAAGATCGAAACTGCGGGACGCCGCCCGCTCGGTCTACGCTATCGGTGGCTCGGCGATGCCCAGTGACAGTTTGTCGAAAGGGGCTCGAACAGCCGGCAATGGGCCGCTGACAAACAGGCACTGGCATGCTTAAAACTACGAGGCAATTGCATAAAACGCCACCTGACGTCGCGAAATGCATTAACTCGCGATAATCACATAAGAGAGTTCGGCAAATGATGCCGCAGTCCAAATTCTTACATAACGCGACGCTACGTCTTCACATAAGGCAACGCTACGTCCTCACATAACGCAACGCTACGTTGCCGGGCGGAAACAGCGCAAGATAAGTCACATCGGGCTAAAAACGGCGAAAATGGAATTCAAGAAAGATGTTTCAGCCGGGTCAGCGTGGTCAGCATATCGAGCACGCATTGCTGGCTCAGCGCATACTCCGACATCAGCGCATGGAGGCGATCTTCGAACCGTGGGTGTTCATCGACGGAAGACGCGGAGGAGTGACGTGAACCACCGTCGAGCTCTCGTAGCGCCTGTGCGAAAGCGTCGTCCAATTCTCGGAACTTACGGAGTTTATCGCGTTCGTTCATGTGTTGGCGTGGCATAGAGTAACGATCGTTGGATGCAATGGCCAGACACCGTCAGGTGTAGGCAGTTAGGGAGAGTGACCTGAACAGAAGTGCACCCGCGATGGCAAGGTGAACCACTCTCGACAAGGCCGCACGCGGCCCGGAACAGGCTTTCAGCGGGTCGTCCAAGAGCATAGCGGAATTCTGCCGCGAAATCATCTACCGCGTAGACACCCTAAACGGAAGTCGTGTCAGCACCCACCTGAGCGACGAGGATGCGGGAAGATCTTGGAAAGGCTCGACGATATTCAAGCACTCAACAACAAAGAGCGCCCACCCTTGAGGGGTAGACGCTCTTTCTGTGGCGATCGGTCAGGACCCGGCGAGGCTGTTCGCCTGCTGTCACACTCGCCGCACACCGATTCGGATCACTCTTCGGTGCGCACGACCCAAGACTCCACGGTGTCGCCGCCGTGCTCTTCTTTCCACGCTTTCAGCGTTTTATGGTTGCCGCCACGCGTCTCGACCACTTCACCCGTATTGGGGTTCTTGTAGATCTTGAGCTTGCGTTTGCGACGACCGCCAGCGCTGGCGGGTTGGGCGCTGCCAGCAGCAGCGCTGCTGGGGCGCGGGCTGAGCAGTTCGATGACGTCGGAGGCGGACTTACCATACTCCGCCATCAGGGCCTCGAGCTTCTCCTTGAATTCGAGCTCGGCCTTGAGGCGCTGGTCGCCTTCCATACGCTTCAGCTCTTCTTCTAACTGCTTAAGGAGCTGTTCCTTTTTGACGTAGTCACTGAGAAGAGACATTCTGAGTTCCGTTGCAGATTGATTGGCCCTCACATTATTGCGCTAAATTCGCAATATGCAACCCTCTCGCAATGATATTTTTTTGCTTACCGCCGGTTAATAAGGGGCGTCACCGGATACCCGTCATGCAGCGCAGATAACGCAACTCGGGAAGCGCCGTATAATGAACTTTCCCATACCCACCAAGGTAATCGACCGGACCATTTGGTACGTATTCTTTTGCCATGGGCAAAACCCGCGCATCGACTGGCGCAGAGCGTTGTCGCGAGGGCTATGCTAGCGACTACCATGCGCCGTAGCGGCCGACTGCCGCCAATATCAGACATCGGCCCCCAGGAACTACTACCGCTGGAACTTTCAGCTTGGAAAATGACACACCGTGATATCTTCGAGATGCAAGGCCCTGTCTGCACGCACCTGGCAACTGGCGGTCCTCGCCGCTGTGCTCGCCGTCATCGCCGGCTGTGCCAGTCCCGGCCTGGCGCAGCGTGACGGCTATGTGGCCGATCGCCGCCAGCAGTCGAGCGCGTTCAATGAACGTGTGCGCTATGTGGTATTGCACTACACCGATTCCGAGGCGCCGCGCGCACTAAAAACGCTGATGGGCCCCAACGTCAGCGCGCACTATTTGGTCGCGCGCACGCCCGAGCAGCGGGGTGGCGAGCCGGTAGTGTGGCAGCTGGTCGACGAGCAAAAGCGCGCCTGGCACGCCGGCGTCAGCGCCTGGGAGGACCGCACTCAGCTCAACGACTCATCGATCGGCATCGAGATCGTCAATCGCGGCCCGAACCACGACGCTGCGGTGCAGCACTGGGAGCCCTACTCCGAGGCGCAGATCAGGGCCGTCATTGCGCTGGTCGGCGACATCGTTCGGCGCTATCGGCTGCCGCCCACGGCGATCGTCGGTCACGCCGATATCGCCCCAGAACGCAAGATAGATCCGGGCCCGGCCTTTCCCTGGGAGCGCCTCTACGCCGCCGGCATCGGCGCCTGGCCGGATGCCGGTAGCGTCTTCCGCTATCGGCAACGCTTCGAACACTGTCCGCCGACGCTTGCGCAATTGCAGCGCGCGCTTGCCGCCTACGGCTATGCCCTACCCGTCAGCGGCGAGCGCGATGCGCGGACCCAAGCGGTGCTGCGCGCCTTCCAGATGCACTTCCGAGCGTCGGATTACCGCGGCGAGCCTGACATCGAGAGTGCGGCGATCGCCTGGGCGCTGCTCGCCAAGTACCGTCCCGAGGCCCTGCAGGATGCGCGTCTGACCACGCTCACATGCCCGCCGGATAGTGGATCAGATCGTGGATTCGCGCCCTAGGTGCGTCGAGATTGCGATAGGCGTGGGGCCGATCGGCGGCGAAGCGCATGGCATCGCCGGCCTCGAGACGATGCCACTGCCCCTCGATCGCGAGCTCCATGGCGCCCTCGATGACGACGACGTGCTCGACGATCCCCGACGCATGGGCCGGCGACTCGCTCAGCGTGCCCTGGGGAAGGTCGATGACGAACATCTCGAATCCCAGGCCGGGGTCGAAGGCGAACAGCGGCTGCACCGTCATACCGGAGGCATCCTGATGCCAGGGGATCGACGAGCGGCTGGCCGGGGCCAGACCGGGGGCCAGAAAGTAACTCATCGGGACGCGCAGGCCACTGGCGATCTTCCATAGCGTAGCCACCGTGGGGGTCGACTCCCCACGTTCGATCTGCCCCAGCATCGCCTTGCTCACACAGGTCTCCCGGGCGACACCGTCCAGACTCAGCCGGCAAGCCCGGCGACGCGCCTTGAGTCGCTGACCCAGCGCCGCAAGATCGGCTTCCATCGCAACTCCTCTTAGGTTACATGGCGGTTCGCACAGCTATCTTCGGCAATGCACGTGCCAGAAGCAATGTACGTTATAGCGCACATTGCTTCCGTCGTTTTCGTGCGCTATAACGCACGAACCCTTTTCGAGATCCTCGCCATGCCCCACTCCAACTTCTGGCGCGACAGCAGCCCCGCCCACGCCACGGCCGGTTTCGTCGCCGTGCTGGTCGGCTATAGCAGCTCTGCGATCATCATCTTCCAGGCGGCCGCCGCTGCGGGGGCCTCACCGAGCCAGATCGGGGCCTGGCTGAGCGCGCTGGGGCTGGCGATGGGCATCACCTCGATCGGGCTCTCGCTGCGCTACCGCCAGCCGATTCTCACCGCCTGGTCGACACCCGGCGCCGCGCTGCTCGCGGTCAGCCTGCCCGGCAGCTCGCTCAACGAAGCGATCGGGGTATTCATGTTCTGCGCCCTGCTGGTGCTGATCTGCGGTATCACCGGCTGGTTCGCACGGCTGATGCAGGTGATCCCGCAATCGATCGCAGCGGCGATGCTGGCCGGGGTACTGCTGCGCTTCGGTCTCGATGCCTTCGTCTCATTGAGCCACGAGTTCACTTTGGTGCTGGTGATGCTGGCGACCTATCTGATCGCCAAGCGCTGGCTGCCCCGCTACGCCATCCTGCTGGTGCTGACACTAGGGCTCGCGTGCGCCGCCGCGCTGGGCAAGATCGATACCGCAGCAGCGCGCTGGTCGTTCGCGCTGCCGTCACCCGTCATGCCCCATTTCAGTCTCGCCAGCCTACTTGGCATCGGCTTGCCCCTGTTCGTGGTCACCATGGCCTCGCAGAACGCGCCCGGCGTCGCCACGCTGCGGGCTGCGGGCTACGACACCCCGATATCGCCGCTGATGATCTGGACCGGTATAGCCACGCTGCTGCTGGCCCCCTTCGGGGCCTTCAGCGTATGCCTCGCCGCCATCACCGCGGCAATCTGCATGGGCGGTGACGTCCACGCCGATCCGGCACGGCGCTATCCGGCCGCGGTCTGGGCGGGGCTTTTCTATCTGCTCGCGGCGGTATGCGGCGGCTCGATCGGCAGCCTGTTCGACGCCCTCCCGCGGGAGCTGGTCTTGGCCCTGGCCGGCCTGGCACTGCTACCGACCATCGCCAGCAGCCTGCACCGCGCGCTGCGCGAGGAGGCCCAGCGCGAGCCGGCGTTGATCACCTTCTTGGTCACCGGTTCCGGCGTGAGCCTGTTTGGCATCGGCGCGGCATTCTGGGGGCTGGTCGCGGGCATGCTGGCGCTGGGTATTGCCGGTTTTCGCCGCAGATCAAGATGTTAGGCGGGGTCGGCGGTCAACGGCTCCACATCCACCGCCACTTCCAGCACATGCGAGCCCCCGCCGCTCATCACCCCTTTCAGCGGCGGTACGTCGCCGTAGTCGCGGCCCCAGCCGGTGATCAGATGCCGCTCACCGGGCAGCGTACCGTTGGTCGGATCGAGCTCCAGCCAACCCCAGCCCGGCAGATAGAGCGCACTCCAGGCATGGGAGGCATCCGCCCCCACCAGCCGTGGTTGACCCGGCGGCGGTCGCGTTTCGAGATAGCCGCTGACGTAGCGCGCAGCGAGCCCAAGTGAGCGCAGACAGCCGACCATCAGGTGGGCGAAGTCCTGACATACACCGCGGCGCGCTTCGAGCACGTCGAGCACCGGTGTCGCCAGCGTGGTGTAGCCGGGATCGTAGATGAAATCTTCGAAGATGCGCTGATTGAGTTCGGCGGCAGCCTCGAGCAGCGGCCGCCCCGGCGTGAAGCTGATGGCGGCAAAGTCGTAAAGCGCCGCGTGGCGTGTGACGAATGGCGAGTCGAGCTGATAGAGCCGGCACGCCACCCGCTCGCGGCTGGCCGCGCGCACTGCCTCCCAGGCGCCGACTGAAGGCGGCTGCGGGCGCGCGTCGGCGGTCAAGCAGGTTTCGGCAGTCACGGTCAGGCTCTGATGCACCTCTTGAACGCTGAAGTAGTTGACCTCGTTGCCGAACGCGTCGCGCCGCGTCTGCAGCACGGCCGGCGCCGGCGTCACCGTCAGGCGGGTCGGTTCGGGGAGCTGCCAGGTCAAGCGCCGCGGCGTCAGGCGCGCCTCGTTGTGGCACAGCGAGACCGGCGCGGCGTAATCGTAACGGGTGCTGTGGCTGACGCGATAGCGCATGAAATCCGTTTCCCTCTCTAGCGACACCCAAGACTGCTCTCTAGCGACACCCAAGACTTCCCTCTAGCGACACCCGCGACGCCTGTCTAGATACCCCAGAATCACGTCCGACAGGTCGTAAAGCCAAGCAATCCGCCCTTCATGGTGTGCTCAGGGTGCCTGCATCGGAATCAGCTGGCGTGGTGCCTCGGCGTGGCTGAAGTGGCTGTGTTCGATCGCCTGGGACAGCGCCGCCAGCGGCTCGGCCAGGGCGTCCAGCAGGCTCGCCAGAGCCTGCCTCGCCTGCGGCATCAGCGCGCTCTCGGCCAACGAATCGAGATCCGCCAGATGCAGCGCGGCGCGCGCGCGGATCAACAGCCGCGCCTCGTCGCTGCGATAGGGCGTATCCTGCGGCTGAGGTAGATGCGCAATCTGGCGCTCCAGACGCTTGAACATATAGCCGATCGAGCGCGGATTGCCCTCATCGAACAGCAGCAGATCGAGAATCGCCGCCGGATAGAGCTCACTGCGGTAGCGTCGGCGGTAGGCGCTCGCGTTGTCGGTGGTCGCCAGTACCACTTCCCACAGGCCATCACCAGCGGCCAGCCCACCGTCGTTCTCGGGTGCGACCTGGGGCGCCTCGATCAGCGCCACCCGCAGCAGCCGCAGCGTGAGCATGGCGCGCTCGATGAAGCGCCCGATATCGAGGAAACGCCAACCGTAATGGTGTGGCATGGTCTCGTTGCAGAAGCCGAAGAACGCCGCCGACTGGGTGATCAGCGCTTCCACCGCGCGCCGCCCCTCGTGGATACCCGCCTGCGGCAGCCGCGCGCCCTCCTGATGCAGCTGGTTGAATACCCGCCAGGCGTCGTCGCCGAGATGGTCGCGCACCGCCCGACCGTTGGCCACCAACCGCGCCAGCAGGCTGGGCAACGCCTCGGGATGCCCCTCCTTGAACAGTGACAGAAGCTGCTCGCGGTCGTGCTGGAAGCGGTTCTGCACGGAATCGACCGGCCCCCGCTCGAGCCCCAGTAGACGTAGCAGATCATCCAACGCCGGGTCGGCGAGAGTCTCCTGATCCTGCTCCATCAGGCGATAGATGGCCTCGCGCAGCAGCCGCGCGTGGCCATCCAGGCGCTCACCGTAGCGCCCCAGCCAGAACAGACTCTCGGCCACCCGGCTGGGCAAATCGGCGCCATCACGGGTGACCACGAACGGCTGCGACGCGCGTCGCAACCGGCTGACGTGGGGCTGCGGCGAGGTCGCGCTGACCCACACGTCCTTGACGCACTGGCTCGTCGCCATCTCCGCCCCGGGCAGCCCTTGCCATGCCACCCCTCCGGGCATCGCCTCGAAGCCCGCCGGCCGGCGCTGATCATCGTAGTGGGCCTGCACGAAGCAGCGCAGATTGAAGGTCGCCGGCGTCAGCGAACCGCCGACATGAGTCATGAACGGCGCCGTGGCGCCCTCCAGCGGACGCGACGCCACATAGCGTTCGGGATGCGCCACAAGCGCCGCGCGCAGCGCCGCTTGTGCCGACGGCGAAAGGCTCTTGGGTTCGCTGATCGCGTGGCCTGCGTCGATGTGCTGAAAGCGCAGCCGCTCGAAGTCGGCGAGCGCCCAGGCCAGCCCCGACGCCTCGCCGCACCAGTGCGACTCTGGCCCCGAGATCGCCAGCGGCTCGCCCAATAGGCGCTCGCACAGACGCGGCAGACAGGCCGCGATCAATGGGTTCTCCAGCACGCCGGCCCCCGGAGGGTTGGCCACCCCGACCCCGCCGCCGCGAATTGCTGCCAGCAGCCCGGGCACGCCGATCAGCGAGTCGGCCTCCAGCTCCAGCGGATCGCTCCAGGCATCGCCGATCTGCTTGAGCAGCACGTCCACTGGCACCAGCCCACCCAGGGTACGCATCCATACCCGCGCATCGCGCACCACCAGATCGCTGCCTTCGACCAGTGCCAGGTTGAGATAGTTGGCCAGGTAAGCGTGTTCGAAATGGCTGGCGTGCGCCGAGCCCGGAGCCAGCAGCGCGATCCGCGGCTGGTCCAGCGTCAGCGGCGAGAGTGCGCCCAGGGCGTGATGCTGACGCTCGAGGAAACCCGCCAGACGGCGCAGCGGCGCGTTGCGATAGACGCCGGGAAAGGCACGCGCCATGGCGATCCGATTTTCAAGCGCAAACCCCATACCGGTCGGTGTCTGCAGATGGTCGGCGAGCACGCACCAGCGGCCGTCGCTATCGCGGCTCAGATCCACCGCCAGTAAGGAAAGCGCCGGCGCCCGCTTGCCGTAGAGACGATCACAGGCGAGCAGAAATCCCGGATTGGCGAACAGCGCGTCGGCGGGCAGTACGCCCTCCTCGAGCATACGCCGGGGGCCATAGATATCCGCCAGCAGCGCGTCGAGCAGACGCATGCGCTGCATCAGCGCGCGCTCCAGATGCTGCCACTCGCTCGGGGTGATCACCAGCGGCAGCGGGTCGAGCCGCCACTGACGCAGACTCTCGGGATCGTCGGCCGAGCGTCCGTAGGTGACGCCGTTCTCGTGCAGCAGGCGCTGAATCTCTTCGACTCGCTGAGCCAGAGTGTCACGGTCGAGACGTTCGAGTGCCGCCAGCAGCGGCTGCCAGCGTCGCCGCAGCGAACCGCGCGGGGTCACCAGTAGATCAAAGCCCGACTCGGTCTCATAGTCACCGAGCCAGGGTGTGGTGCGGGTGTCGGTCTCAGCCATCGCCGCCTTGCTACCTTTGCACGGGCACATCCGGCCAGCATCGAGTCCGGCCTCCTGCCGGACCACGCGAGCCGCCCAGGGGCGGCCCGTCCATTTTCACGCAGGGCGCCGACCCGCTACGCCAGGCCGACGGCGGCGCGCACCTAGCCCGCGCGCCCTGGCGCCAGCTTAATCGCACCACCCGCCGGCGTCACCTCTGATCGCTTTATCGGCCGGCGGTGCTGTCGCTGCAGTCTTGCGCGCCGCAGATCGCTCACCCACCGCCTGGCCCGCGACGGCGAGAAAACTCAGTCACCTTCATCGCACAACGCAGGTGACAGCCTGGCCTGGCGCTCACTATGCTGAAGGAACGGGCCGAGAGAACGCACCGAGAGAGCGGCGCCAGAGAGGAAGGTGCCAGCTCTTCGCCCCAGCCCATCCGTCGCAGGAGGCGACCTGGGCCGCCGGCGATCGAATCGCGCCCGGCAGCAAGCCATAACGCTACAACAACACGACGACCGGCCAGACCGATTCGCCGGCAGGAGCTTGAGCGATGGGCAATGTGGATTGGCAGCAGTATCCCGGCAAGCAATTCTACGACGAACTGATCGACGCCAACGGCGCGCCACGCGAAGCCGCGGCGCCGCTATGCGACATGCTGGAGAGTTTCACCCCGCGCGAGCTCAACGAACGCAAGCTGGCCGCCGAAGTGGCGATCCGCACCATGGGGATCACCTTCACCGTCTACTCCGAGGGCAGCACCATCGACCGCGCCTGGCCGTTCGACATCGTGCCGCGCATCATCCCCGCCAGCGAGTGGCGCGGTATCGAGGCGGGCCTGAAGCAGCGCGTCGATGCCCTCAACCTGTTCATCGACGACCTCTACCACGATCAGAAGGTGATCAAGGACGGCATCCTGCCCGGCGAGATCCTGGCCCAGTCGGTCAATTTTCGCCCCCAGTGCCGCGGTATCGACCCGCCCCACGGGATCTGGGCCCATATCTGCGGCTCCGACCTGGTACGCGACGGCGACGGTACGGTCTACGTGCTCGAGGACAATCTGCGCGTACCCTCCGGCGTCTCCTACATGCTCGAGAACCGCAACGTGACCAAGCGCGTGCTGCCGGAGCTGTTCCAGACCGGGCGCATCCTGCCGGTGGATGACTACCCGGCGCAGCTCTACGACACCCTGGCCAGCCTCTCGCCGCGCCCCGGCGACGAGCCTCAAATCGTGGTCTTGACTCCCGGCATCTACAACTCCGCCTACTACGAGCACGCCTATCTGGCGCAGCAGATGGGAGTCGAACTGGTCCAGGGCTCCGACCTGATCGTCGACGACGAGGACGTGGTCTACATGCACACCGTCGACGGGCTCAAGCGAGTCGACGTGATCTATCGGCGGATCGACGATCTGTTCCTCGACCCGGAGGCGTTCCGCCCCGACTCGATGCTCGGTACGCCGGGCCTGCTGCGCGCCTGGCGCGCGGGCAAAGTGGCACTGGCCAACGCCCCGGGCGCCGGGGTCGCCGACGACAAGGTGGTCTACGCCTTCGTACCCAAGCTGATTCGCTACTATCTCGACCAGGAGGCGACGCTACCCAACGTGCCCAGCTACCTGTGCATGTTCGACGACGACCGCCGCTACGTGCTCGAGCATCTCGACGAGCTGGTGGTCAAGCCGGCCAACGAATCCGGCGGCTACGGCATGCTGATCGGCCCACGCGCGAGTGCCGAAGAGCGCGCCGCCTTCGCCGAACGCATCCAGGCCGACCCGCGTAACTACATGGCACAGCCGACCCTGGCACTCTCCACCGCACCGACCCTGTTCGACGGCGCACCCGAGCCGCGCCACGTCGACCTGCGCCCGTTCATCCTCTCGGGGCCGGAGACCCACGTCACCATGGGCGGGCTGACCCGGGTGGCGCTGGTCAAGGATTCACTGGTGGTCAACTCCTCCCAGGGCGGGGGCAGCAAGGACACCTGGATCGTCGATACCGAGGAGGATTGAGCCATGCTGTCACGTGTCGCCGAAAACCTGTACTGGATGGCCCGCTACGTCGAACGCGCGGAGGACACCGCGCGCCTGATCAGCGTCAACAGTAACCTGCTGCTCGACATGCCGGCGCGCGCTGCGCTGAGCTGGTCGACCCTGATCGACATCACCGGCAGTGAGGAGACCTTCGATGCGCTCTACGGCGAGCGTAGCGAACGCAACGTGATCGACTTCCTGTGCCTGTCCCGCGAGCACACCGGCTCGATCCTCTCCTCGCTGGCCAACGCCCGCGAGAACCTGCGTACCACCCGCGACGTGGTGCCGCGGGAAATCTGGGAGGAGATCAACCAGTGCTATCTGGAGATCCAGGAGCAGACCCAGAGCGGGCTCAAGCCGCGTCACCGCGATGCCTTCCTCAAGAGCGTGGTCCGCGCCTGCCAGACTCTCACCGGGCTGATCGAAGGCACCCTGAGCCATACCGAGGCGCGCACCTTTCTCTCGCTGGGGCGGCATCTGGAGCGCGCCGACATGACCACCCGGATCCTCGACGTGCGCTCGGACAACCTGTTGCCACGCAATCCCGAGGAGCTGATCCCGTTCGAGCACCTGCAGTGGATGAGCGTGCTCAAGTCGCTGACCGCCTACCAGATGTACCGCCAGGCGGTCAGGCTGCGGGTGCGCGGACCCGACGTGCTGCGCTTCCTGCTCCAGGATCACGATCTGCCGCGCTCGGTGCTGCGCAGCCTGGAGGAAGTCAGCTGGGAGCTGCAGACCCTGCCCAACCACGACCGGCCGCTGGCGGTGGCGACGCTGGTGCGCGCCGAGGTCGCCGAGGCCGACGTCCAGACCCTGGCCCGCGCCCCGGAGCAGTTGCACCAGCTCATCGACGAGTTCCAGATCGGCTTCAACAATCTGCACGAAGCAATCGCCAGCGCCTACTTCGTGGTGCGCCCGGTCAAGAGTGCCAGCACCCAGGAGCGCGACCTCGGCGACGACGACGATTGAGCCCCACCCTCATCCGCGCGGCGACGTCGCCGCGCGGGTCACCAGATCGTGGACATAGGCCAGCTTGTCGCGGATCGCCGGCGTGATGATCACCGGCACCACGTCGAGAAGTCCCATTTCACGATTGAGTTCGTTGAGCCCCATTCCGACCCGCTGGAAGGCCAGGATCATGGCGTCGATGCCGCTCTCCGGAGCGGCTCGGGTCAGTCCCAGATCGCCGGCGGTGTCCAGCACCGAGACGATATCCTCGTAGAGCGAGAACGTCTCGGCGAAGTCCTCCCACGGATGCATGGTGGCGTAGGCCGAGACATAGCGCTCGCGCCAATCGGGCGCCGGCCCCTCGGCGTAATAGCGTTCCAGCGCCTCGGCGTAGGTGGGCGTGTCGTGATCGCCGAACAGCGCGCGGCAGGCCGCTTCATCCTGCCCCTTGACCAGCAGATCCCAGTAGTAGTGGCCGATCTCGTGACGAAAGTGCCCGATCAGGGTGCGTAGAGGCTCGTTGAGGTCGACCCGCAGGCGCTCGCGCTCGACGTCGTCGGCCTCCTTGAGGTTGATCGTGATCAGCCCCTCGGCGTGACCGGTATAGACCTTGTCGCTGCCCTCGGCGCTGCGCCATAGACCGGCATCGGGAAGCGCATCGGCCATGAAGGCGAAACGCAGCGGCAGGGCCACGCCATCCTGTGGCGCCGGGTGCGGCAGGCCCATCAGGTCCAGGGTATAGAACAGCCGTCGCTTGGCCGCCTCCAGCGCCGCCCAGCGCTCGCGATGGCCCTCGATGGAGAGATCGGGAATCACCGTGTTGTGACGGCAACAGTCGCACAGGCCGTGGTAGCGTGCCGCGTCCGCCGGCGTGAGCAGGCGGTTGCAGACATCGTGGTGAGCGTAGTTGAAGCACTTGACCAGGGTCGCGCCACAGGCCGGATTGGCGCAGCGATAGTCTGCCCCCTGCGGGATCAGCGCGGTCACGCTCGAGCACACCGGACACCAGCCGACCTCGGCGTGGCACACGGTGCAGCGGGTATTGTCGAAGAACAGCCGACTCGGCGGCTGACAGCAGTGACACTCGAAGGTGCGCATGCGCTCTCTCTCAAGACGACGTCGAGCGCGGCGGCCAGCCCGGTTGGCGTTTACCCGCCGCCACACACCTTGGCGGGGCAGCGTCGGAGCGCCGCCGCGCCCCTGCCTGAGAGCTTAGCAGAGCCCAGCCGCGCCAAACGTGACGCGGCTACCGATATCTACGCTCAGCGTGCGGCGAGATCGACCCGGGAGGCCTCGATCCAGGCCAGCGCCTGGCCCAGGTCCCGCGGGCGTTCGACCCGCACGACCTCGGCCTGCCAGCCCCGCGGCAGCCCACGCGAGGCCAGCAGCGCATCGACCTGGGCGGTGTCGGCAGGGTCGTCGAGAGGGGTGGCATCGATACCCGCCCCCGCCTCGCTGGGCAGATAGATGGTGTTGTTGGAGAAGTCGATGGCGTAGGCGATCACGCCGGGCACGATGAAGAACAGCAGCCCGATGCCGTCGGCGATGGCCACGCCGGGATCGATGCGCCCGGGCAACTGGCCCTTGCGCTCGGGGTAGAACAGCGTGCCGCAGCCGGCGAGCGCAAGCGTCAGGCTGGCGATGAGCGCGGTGGCGACGGCGCGCCTGGGGTCGAGGAGTGACATCGTCGGGGTCCTGCGGTGGGAATCGAGCGTTAACCTAAAGTAACGCGCCGTCGACGTCCACCGCCGGCCGAGACGAAAACGCCCGCCGATCGCGGCGGGCGTCTTGGCAAACGGGAGCCAGATGCAGGAGGCCAGCGTCTGGCGCCTTCATACTCACACCAGCGAAGCGCCGTAGCTCCACAGCAGGACGGTCAGCGCCAGCAGCGCCTCCAGCACCAGAATACCGATCGCCAGGGCCGCACTGGAGGCGCGCAGGCCCTCGCCGCGATCGATGCCGAGGAACGACGGCAGTCCGGCAAACAGCAGATAGGCGGTGTAGCAGAGCCCAATGATCCCCGCGAGCAGGCATAGCCAGACGATGGGATAGAGGGCGACGATGCCGCTCAGAAACATCGGTGTCGCCATGTAGCCTGCAAACACCACGCAGCGGTTGAGGCTCGGCCGCGACGGATAACGCCGTGCCAGCCAGTGCACCACGTTACCCATCAGCCAGACCGCGGCCAGAATCAGCGCATAGAAGATGATCGCGAGTAGAACCGCGGTAGAGGGCGCCACTTGCACCCGCTCCGCCAGGCCGGTTTCCGAGGTACCGAAGTGCCACCCCACCAGCGTGGTGCCGATGAACGAGCACACCACCGGCACCGCCGCCAGTATCAGCACGTGGTGCCCGTAGAGGTGGGAAACGGTCTCGTTCTCGCTGCTGATCTCCTGCCACTCGCGATTGGGATGCGTGAGAAGTCCCCAGACATGGTTGATCATGACGCGCCTCTCCACACCGCCGCGGGTCGCCAACGACGGCCTCCGTGAATGCCACCGCTCGCCCGGCGGGCGATGTCGGTCGCGACCCTGCCTTCACTATAGAAAAGAATCCGCCAGGCGGCAGGTAGACCTGTGGCTAGGCCGAACTCGCCTCGACGCCCAGGGGATTTTGCCCGTCCCCCTCCCCGTGGGCGGCTGCCATCTCTATACTGGCCGGCTCATGATCGACTCGACTCCGGGCTGCCGTCGGCTCGCCGCCGATCCCGGACATTGCTGCTGAATACAGGAACGAACACGCCATGCGCGCCAGCCAACTACAGATCTCGACCCTCAAGGAAACGCCGGCGGATGCGGAAATCATCAGCCACCAGCTGATGCTGCGTGCCGGCATGATCCGCCGTCTGACCTCGGGGCTCTACACCTGGCTGCCGGTGGGCCTGCGCACCTTGCGCAAGGTCGAGCGCATCGTGCGCGAGGAGATGGATCTCGCTGGCGCCCAGGAGGTGCTGATGCCAGCGGTGCAGCCGGCCGAGCTGTGGCAGGAATCCGGCCGCTGGGAGCAGTACGGCCCCGAACTGCTGCGTCTCAAGGATCGCCATCAGCGCGACTACTGCGTCGGCCCGACGCATGAAGAGGTGATCACCGATCTGGTGCGGCGCGAGCTGTCGAGCTACAAACAGTTGCCGACCAACTTCTATCAGATCCAGACCAAGTTCCGCGACGAGATCCGCCCGCGCTTCGGCGTCATGCGTTCGCGCGAGTTCATCATGAAGGATGCCTACTCCTTCGACGTCGACGAGGCCGGACTAGCGCGCTCGTACCAGAAGATGTACGACGCCTACGTGCGCATCTTCACCCGCCTGGGGCTCGATTTCCGCGCCGTGCTCGCCGACAACGGTTCGATCGGCGGCACCGGCTCCCACGAGTTCCACGTCCTCGCCGACTCCGGTGAAGACGCGGTGATCTTCTCCACCGGCTCGGACTACGCCGCCAATATCGAGAAGGCCGAAGCCATGCCCCCGGTCGGCGCCGAGCGCGCAGCGCCGCAGGAGAGCCTGCGTCAGGTGCCCACCCCCGGCGTACGCACCATTGCAGCGCTGGTCGAAGGGTTCGACCTGCCGATCGAAAAGACGGTCAAGACCTTGATCGTGCACGGCGCCGAGGGTGGCCTGGTGGCCCTGATGGTGCGCGGTGACCATCAGCTCAACGAGATCAAGGCGGAGCACCTACCCCAGGTCAAGGCGCCGCTGACCATGGCCGAGGAGAGCGAGATTCGCGCCGCGGTGGGCGCCGGCCCCGGTTCGCTTGGCCCGGTGGGGCTGCCGATGCCGCTGATCGTCGACCGCAGCGTAGCCCTGATGAGCGACTTCGGCGCCGGTGCCAACATCGACGATCAGCACCTGTTCGGGATCAACTGGGAGCGCGATCTGCCGCTGCCCGAGGTTGCCGACCTGCGTAACGTGGTCGAAGGCGATCCCTCGCCGGACGGCCAGGGCACCCTCTCCATCACCCGCGGCATCGAGGTCGGCCACGTATTCCAACTGGGCCAGAAGTACTCGCAGGCGATGAACGCCACCGTGCTGGGTGACAACGGCCAGCCCGCCACCCTGCACATGGGCTGCTACGGCATCGGCATCACCCGCGTGGTCGCCGCGGCCATCGAGCAGAATCACGACGCCGGCGGCATCATCTGGCCCGATGCCATCGCCCCGTTCCAGCTGGCGATCGTGCCGATGAACGCGCACAAGTCAGAGCGCGTGCGCGATACTGCCGAGGCGCTCTACACCCGCCTCACCGCCGCGGGTATCGATGTGCTGCTCGACGACCGCGATCTGCGCCCCGGGGTCAAGTTCGCCGATCAGGAACTGATGGGTATCCCCCACCGCCTGGTGATCGGCGACCGCGGCCTGGACAACGGCGAGCTGGAGTACAAGGGGCGCCGCGACAGCGACGTCACCATGGTCGCCGTCGAGGATCTCGATGCGTTCCTCGCCGAGCGCCTGGGCTGATCATCGCCTAACCCGGCGAACAACCACCTGGCTGCTGGCAGCGCTGCTGCTGGCCGGCTGCGCCATGCCTGCCGCCGCGGCCCAGGCCGCGGCATCGCCTCCTTCCCCACTCGCTGCTACCGCCACAGACATCGACCCGGCGCACACACCGCCCGATCCGGCGCTGATCCAGGCGCTGGCACGGGCAATGGCCGCCGAACCCGACAGCGGCGATCACTTCGATGCCCAGGTGTGGCTGCTCGACATGCAGTCGCGCCTGGCCCGGCGTCATCCCACTGCCTATCCCGATCGCCAGGCGCGCTTGCGCCTACTGCAGCGCGTTTACGTCGAAGCGCGTCGCGTCGCCCTGCCACCGGCACTGGTGCTGGCACTGATCGATGTCGAGAGTCGCTTCCATCCCGCGGCCCGCTCGAGTGCCGGGGCGCGCGGGCTGATGCAGGTGATGCCGTTCTGGAAGGCCGAGATCGGCCGTCCACAGGACGATCTGGAGGATGCCGCCACCAATCTGCGCTACGGCTGTACCATCCTCGCCCACTATCTGGCCCGGGAGAACGGTGACTGGACCCGCGCCCTGGCCCGCTACAACGGCAGCCTGGGGCGCACCACCTATCCAGAGCGCGTGATGGCGGCGTGGTACCAGCGCTGGTGGGTGGCGCGCTGAGAGGGTGTTTACAAAATGCCTGCGCTCGACGATACGGCGTTGAAAACGACCTCAAAGTACTCATTTACACCGCGTAAACTCCGTCTTTTCGGCCGATTTCGCCTTGTCTCGCCTTCGCTCGT
>JNVT01000074.1 GCA_000737985.1 Gammaproteobacteria bacterium MFB021
GCACAGGCGGCGGCGAGGCCCGCCGGCGTATCGATCCATTCAATGGGCGTGTCGACAGTCATTCGAACTCTTTCATGGTTGAGCGCGTCACGGCCACGGCCGCGTCACGTGGGAAGACGCATGCTGGTGCAAGGTGCGCCGTGACCCGAAGCCCCGCCACCATCATGGCAGCAGCGGCAGACGAGTCGCGCGGGATGCGAGTCACTCGCGAGCGAAGGGCTGGCGCCCGAGGAAGGCGCGACTGAGCGTGCCGCCATCGACGTACTCGAGCTCGCCGCCCATGGGTACACCGTAAGCCAAGCGCGAGAGCTTGGCCGCCTGCCCCACCAGGTGCTCGGCGATATAGTGCGCGGTTGCCTCGCCCTCGACCGTAGGGTTGGTGGCGAGGATCACCTCGTCGACCGCCTCGGCCGCCAGCCGCGCTTCCAGCTGATCGAGACCGATATCGTCGGGGCCGATGCCGTCGAGCGGTGAGAGATGGCCGTGCAGCACGAAGTACTGGCCGCGATAACCGCCGGCCTGTTCGATCGCCAGCATGTCGGCCGGCGATTCGACCACGCACAGCAGCCGCGCGTCGCGGCGTGCGTCCTGACACACGCCGCACAGCGTCTCCTCGGTCAGGGTACGGCAGCGCTCGCAGTAGCCGACCGACTCCACGGCTGCCACCAGGGCCTCGGCCAGCCGACGGCCACCCTCACGGTCGCGCTCGAGCAGATGCAGCGCCATGCGCTGGGCGGTCTTGGGCCCGACGCCAGGCAGCACGCGCAGGCTTTCCAGCAGCTGTTCGACCAGCGGCGAAAAGCTCATCAGAACGGCAGCTTCATGCCCGGCGGCAGATTGAGGCCGGAAGAGACCTCTTCCATGCGCGACTTGGATTGGCTCTCGACCTTGCGCGAGGCGTCATTGACCGCAGCCGCGAGCAGATCCTCGAGCAGCTCCTTGTCCTCCTGCATCAGCGAGGGATCGATCTCGACCCGGCTGACGTCATGGCGACCATTCATGGTGACCTTGATCATGCCGGCGCCAGCTTCGCCCGAGACTTCCATCTGAGCGATCTCTTCCTGCACCTGCTGCATCTTTTCCTGCATTTCCTGGGCCTGCTTCATCAGGTTGCCCATGCCACCTTTGAACATCTCGCACTCCTTGGAACGACGATTGAATCGATTGAAACGGAAAATGTCGGGCTTCAGCGACAACCACGCCCGCGACCGTGATCGGTCAAGAGGTCAGGCGCGGTCGCTGGTCACGCTCTCTTCCAGCAGACGCGCACCGAAACGCGACTCCAGCTCCTGAACGTGCGGGTCACCGCGCAGCGCTTCAACCGCTTGCGCATGACGCTCGCGCGCTTCCCGGTCGCGTTTGTCGCGAGCGGTCTCCAGGCGGCCGTCGAGCGGGCCCACCTCGATCGCCACGCGCCGCGCGAAGCCCTGCGCCGCGAGCGCCTTGGTGATGCGCTCGACGTGCATCTCGGAAAGGATCGCCGACTGCCCCGGATCGAGCGTCAGCGCCAGGGTCTGGCCATCGTCCTGGGTCACCACGCAGTGGGCGGCGAGATTACGCGTCAGACCGCCGATCTCCAGCGTATCGAACCGCTCGAGCCACGCCGCGTGGGTCAGATGCTCCCCCGCCGCCGCAGGCGCCATGGGCGCAGCGGCACTGGATGCGACCGGCAGAGGCTCCTCGTCGGCCTCTTGCGTCGCCGGTGCAGCGGGTGCCGGCGCGGACTGCCAGTCGGCATAGGCCGCTTCGGCGGCGGCCTGGTCCTGGGCCAGATCGGCATCGTCGAAGCCGGCATCCGCCTCCCAGTCACCCTCGGACGCAGCTTCGGCGGCCGCGGGCGCATGGGTGGACTGCTGAGCCCCTGCGGTCGGTGTCGGGGCCGCTGAATCGACGGCCGGGGTCGGGGCCGCCGAATCGACGGCCGATGGCGCCGAGTCGACCGCCCAGGGCGGCGTATCCGCTGCCGGGGCTTGCTGAGGCGCCGCCGCGGCGGGCTCGGCAGCCGGCGCTGCCTGCATTGCAGTTACGGCGCCCGAAGGCGGCGCCACCGGTGTTTCGGGCGCTGAATCCACGCCCGGCGTCGGGGGCAGGGAGTCTACTGCCGACGGCGCAGCAGCCGGCGTGGATTCGACCGCCCAAGGCGGTGCATCCGCCGCCGGCGCCTGCTGAGGCGCGGCCGCGACGGGCTCGGCAGGAGCCTGCGCCGGGGGCGCAGCGGCCGGCGCTGATGCTCCCGGGCCGACGGCCGCGTCCGCTTAAGTCGCCTCCGGGCGCCGCGGCGGCAGGCTCAGCGGCTGACGGCGGATGCGCCTGGGGGGCGGGAGCCGCTGACGCGGCGCTCTGAGCTGGACCCGCTGAATCGGCAGTCGGCGCAGATGGCGCCGAGGGTACCGCAGCCGGCTGCGCATCAACGGGCGCGCTCGATGCCCGTGCCGGCTGTTCGCCGCGCAGCGGCAGCTCGGTCTGCGGCGGTGTCGGCACTCCCTGGGGGCGGAACGCCAACATGCGCAGCAGGGTCATCTCCAGGGCGGTGCGGGTATCCGGTGCGCTATCGATATCGCCACGCCCCTGCAGTGCGATCTGATAATAGAGCTGGACGTCTTCGGCGGTGAAGCGCGAGGCCAGCGCCAGCAGCTGATCGCGATCGCCATGGCCGTTGTCGAGGGCGCTGGGCACCATCTGGGCGATCGCTAGGCGGTGCATCAAACCGGCGATCTCGTCGAGAATCCCGGCGAAGTCGGGCCCCTGCTCGGCCAGCGCGGCGACTTCGGCCAAGAGCCGTTCGGCGTCCACCTCGGCCAGCGCTTCGGCCAGCGCCAGCAGGTGCGCATGATCGAGGGTGCCCAGCATCGCCGCGACATCATCGCGACGGACCTCGCCCTGGCCGAAGGCGATCGCCTGATCGGTAAGACTCATGGCGTCGCGCATCGACCCATCGGCGGCCTTGCCCAGCAGCCACAGCGCCGGCGGCTCGAACGCCACCTGCTCCGCCTCGAGCACCCGGGTCAGGTGTTCGACCACCCGCTCCGGCGGCATGTTCTTGAGCGTAAACTGCAGACAGCGCGACAGCACCGTGACCGGAAGTTTCTGCGGATCGGTGGTGGCGAGCAGGAACTTCACATGCGGCGGCGGCTCTTCCAGCGTTTTCAACAGGGCGTTGAAACTGTGGGTGGAAAGCATGTGCACTTCGTCGATCAGGTAGACCTTGAAGCGCCCCTGGGTCGGCGCGTACTGGACGTTATCGAGCAGCTCGCGGGTATCCTCGACCTTGGTCCGCGAGGCGGCGTCGACCTCGATCAGATCGACAAAGCGGCCATCGTCGATATCGCGGCAAGTCTGGCATACGCCACAGGGCTTCGACCCCACCCCCTGCTCGCAGTTGAGGCACTTGGCGAGGATGCGCGCCAGGGTGGTCTTGCCGACCCCGCGTGTCCCAGTGAATAGATAGGCGTGGTGCAGCCGCCCCTGGTCGAGTGCGTTGACCAGCGCCCGACTGACATGCTCCTGCCCCACCAGCTCGTGGAAGGTGCGAGGACGCCACTTGCGGGCCAGAACCTGATAACTCATACGACGCGGAATTCCTTGGGGCTGGACGACACCCTCTCCCGGGCGAACCGGCCACACGGATGGCGGCACGGCCAGGCTCAGGGAGCGGCGATGATCGCGCTATTCTAGCAGGATCGAATGAAGGGTGACGAGGTAACCGGTACCTCACCGAGCAGCGACTCAGCGGACAGATAGCACGCCGGCGCGATAGCCCCGATAGACTTGATAGCCCCGTAGACACCCAAGGTCGAGCGATGGGCGCGCAGAAGACGCAGCGGTCAGCAAACGGCTTAGCAGAAACGATGCAGGAGAGATCAGGCAGGCCGGACAAGCAGTCCAGATAACACCGAGGCTTCAAATGGAGGCGGCCCCGACCAGCCACATCCCGGCACACGCGGCCACCACTACCGTTGCTCCCTTCCGGGCCTGGCGGGGTTTGCGGTTTAGCGTTGCGGGAGGACCGGCAAGGGCCACCATAAACGCGATGCTGGGCGCTTGAAGTGCTGATCGCGAGGCGATCGAACAGCCGTTGCCACTTTGCATCGTTGCCGATAACGCCGAGGCGTTGTCGAGCGGCGCAAACTATATCAGCGTATCCGTGCGGCAGCAACCGATGAAGATGAATCCCGCCTCATAGGCCCCCACGCAAACGCCCCGGTGACCGGCACCGGGGCGTGAAAGGCGTACCACCAGCGGCGTCAGTCGCCGATCTGCGTCTTGGCCGCCTGCATACGCTTGCGCAGGATCGGCCCGACGATCACCGGCAGCAGCAGCCCGATGATCGCCACCAGCCACAGCCCGATCGACAGCCCACTGCTCCACAGGATCGACCAGTCGCCGTCGGAGATCTGCATCGCATGACGCAGATTCTTCTCCATCTCCGGCCCCAGCAGCAGCCCCAGGATCACCGGCACCAGCGGTATCTCCAGCTTGCGTAGGATATAGCCGGCGACGCCAAAGGCGATCATGAAGTAGAGATCGAAGGTCGAGTGGCTGATCGAGTAGATGCCCACGAACGCGACCATGGTCACGATCGGCAGCAGATACATCGGCGGCACCGAGAGGATCTTCACGAACACCCCGACCAGCGGAATGTTGAGCAGCAGCAGCATGAAGTTGCCCACCAGCAGCGCGGCGATGACGCCCCACACCAGGTCAGCGTTCTGGGTGAACATCAGCGGACCGGGGGTGATATTGAGCGACACCAGCATCGCCAGCAGCACCGCCGTGGTGCCGCTACCCGGCACGCCCAGGGTCAGCATGGGCACCAGTGCGCCGCTGGAGGCGCCGTTGTTACCCGACTCGGGCGCGGCCACACCGCGCGGATCGCCCTCGCCGAAGTAGCCCTTCTTGCCCAGGATCTTCTTTTCCAGGGTGTAGGTGATGAAGCTGCCCAGCGACGCTCCGGCCCCCGGCAACACCCCGGCGATGAAGCCCAGCACCCCGCCGCGTACGGTGGTCGGGAAGATCGAGGTGATATCGCGCCAGTTGAGCTTGAGCGGATTGATCTTGATCATCTCGCGCCCCTTGCCGGCCTTCTCCTCGATGAAGAACAGCAGCTCGGAAACCGCGAACAGACCCACGATGGCGATGATGAAGTCGACCCCTTCGTAGAGCTCGAGCACGTTGAAGGTGTAGCGCTGGGTACCGGTGGAGAGATCGATCCCCACGGTGGCGATGATCAAACCGATGGCCGCGGCCATCAGCGTCTTCATCGGGTTCTTGCCGGTGATACCGCCCAGGGTGGCAAAGGCCAGCACGAACAGCGCGAAGTACTCCGCCGGGCCGAAGGTGAGTGCGAAGCGCGCCAGCATCGGCGCCAGCAGGATCAGGCCGACGGTGGCGATCAGGCTGCCCATGAAGGAGGCAATCGCAGAGATCGCCAGAGCCTCGGCGGCCTTGCCCTTGCGCGCCATCGGATAGCCGTCGAGACAGGTCATCATCGCCGGCTCGTCGCCGGGGATGTTGAGCAGTATCGACGAGATGCGCCCGCCGTACATCGCCCCGGCATAGACCGCGGTGAGCATGATCAGCGCGGTCTCGGGCTTGAGCCCCAGCGTGAAGGCGAGCGGGATCAGAATCGCCACGCCGTTGGCCGGGCCGAGCCCGGGCAGCGCGCCGATCAGGGTGCCGATGAAGCACCCCATCAGCGCGAACATCAGATTCTCTGGCTGCAGCGCAACGCCGAAGCCGAGCGACAGGTAGTGCAGCGTATCCATCAGTTCAGCTCCAGCAGGCCCAGCGGCAGCGGCAGTTCGAGGCCATAAGTGAACAGCACGAAGACCACGGCGCCACTGATCAACCCGGTGAGATAGGCCTTGAGCGGCTTGGCGCCCATGCGCCAGCACAGGGTGCCGACCGCCAGCATGGTGGCGAGGATGAAGCCGAGGGGCTCCAGCAGCAGCGCGTAGCAGACGAGTACCACCACCGCGATGCCCAGCTCGGCGAAGGTACGCAGCGCCGGCCAGTGGTTATCGGGGTCGGGTTTGACGATCATGTAGAGACTGCAGATCGCCAGCACCACCCCCAGGATCTTGGGAAACGTCTCGGGCCCGACGGCTTCCGATCCCCCGAAGGGGACCGGAAACTGGGTAGCGCCGTAGAAATAGGCCACGGCGATGACCAGCATGACCAGGCCGAAGACGCGGTCATTGAGCTTGCTCATTGAATCAGCCCGATTTCCTTGGACAGCGCCTGGATGTCCTGGATCTGCTGCTTGACGAAGGCCTGGAACTCATCCGCCTTGGGGTGGAACGGCATCAGACCGTTGCTGGCCATGACCTTCTTCCACTGGTCGCTGGCGTAGAGCTTGTCCATGGCATCGACCCAGTACTGCTTGGCGTCATCGTCGATACCCGCCGGCATGTAGAAACCGCGCCAGTTGGGGCCGACCGCGTCGATGCCTTGCTCCTTGGCGGTGGGGATGCTGGAGAGGTCACCCGGCAGACGCTCATCGGAGAGCACCGCCAGCACGCGCAGATCGCCGGACTTCAGGAAACCCTGGGTCTCGGTGACGTCACCGGTGAAGGCGTCGACGTGGCCGCCGATGACCTGGGTCATCGCTTCACCGCCGTTGTTGTAGGAGAGATAGGGGATGCGCGGCAGATTCTCGACCCCGGCCGCCTTGGCCGCGATCAGCACCTTGAGGTGGTCCCAGCCGCCGTTGGCGCTACCGCCGGCGAACTTGACCGCCCGCGGGTCCTTCTTCATCGCATCCATCAGCTCGTTGAGGTTGTGGTAAGGCGAGTCCTTGGAGACCGCGATCACCCCGTAGTCGGCGCCCACGGCCCCGATCCAGTTGACCATGTCGGCGTTCATGCCCGGGAACTGGCCCTGGGCGAGACGCGTGGTGGTGGCGGTGGAGGCGGCCACCAGCAGCTGGTCGTCGCCCTTGCGCTTGCTCACGGTGTGGGCAAACGCCACGCCGCCGCCGGCGCCAGCCATGTTGATGGTCTGGACGCTGGCCGGCACCAGCTTGAGCTCCTCGAGCACGTTACCCACGCTGCGGCAGGTAAAGTCCCAGCCGCCACCCGGATCGGAGGGCGCGATACATTCGACCTTACCCGAGGGCTGAAACGCCATGGCGCTGGAAGCGACCAGCGTGAGGGCCGCAGCGGCGACCCATTTCAAGGATTTGGCGGAAATCATGGCTTCTCCTTTGTTGTGATGAAGCAAGCGTTGTGATGAAGCAAGTGCAGTGATGCAGCAGGTGTTGGCATGACTCAGAGGTCGTCGTCGAGCGCAGGCCGTCATGCCAAGGAGTGCATGGCGGCCGACGCACGACGTCCCGCGTGATGCCCGACGCGGATCGAGCCAACCTTACAATTCCGTAAGGCAGAACTCTGTTCCCGTGAGCGGAATTTAGGCGCCTCCCTTTCGCGCGGTCAACGGCGCTGCGGCAAATGCCAACTAAAGTTGAATGCGCCTCCTCCACGATCGTTTACAATCCCGCCACCGCCCGCAGACTCACCGCCAACGCCCTGCAGGAGCCGCTGCCATGCCGCCGACACTGCTACTGGTCGAGGACGACCCGCTGCTCGCTGACACCCTCGCCGCGACTCTCGCCACGTCCGAACAGCGGGTCGAGCACATCGCCGATGGCGGAGTCGCTGCGGCGCGCCTGTGCGAGCCACACCCCTATGCGCTGGTGCTGCTCGATCTCAACCTGCCCACGCGCAGCGGTCTGGAGGTGCTGGCCACGCTGCGTGCCGCGGATCGGCACACCCCGGTGCTGATTCTCACTGCGCGTGCGGCAATCGAGGACCGGGTCAAGGGGCTCGACCTGGGTGCCGACGACTATCTGGCCAAGCCCTTCGCGCTCGACGAGCTGGAGGCGCGTGTACGCGCGCTGCTGCGGCGCCGCAGCGCCGCCGCGGACGAAGCACCGAGCCTGGGCGCACTGCGCCTCGACCCCCAGCGTCAGCGCTTCAGCCTGGGCGAGAGGCCGCTCCCCCTGCCGCCACGCGAGCACCGCCTGCTCGCCTGTCTGCTGCGCTACGCCGGTGAGCCGGTGGACAAGGCGCGCCTGATCGACGAGGCGTTCGCCGGCGAGGCCGTGGGCGACAACGCCATCGAGGTCTATGTGCATCGTCTGCGTCGACGTCTGGCCGACTCGGGCATCGGCCTGCGCACGGTGCGCGGCATCGGCTATCTGCTGGAAACCCAGTGACGGCCCGCCCCCGCTTTCGCCTGGCGCATCTGAGTCTTTACCGCCGCCTGACGGTGCTGCTGCTCTGTCCGCTGGCGCTGGTGGCGGCGCTCATCCTGGGGCAGAGCTGGTTCGCCTCGCGCGCCGCCGCTGATCGCGCCTTCGATCGGCTGCTCGATGCTGCCTCGCTGTCGATCGCCGAGCAGGTACGCTGGCAGCAGAGCCGGCTGTGGATGGACCTGCCCCCGTCAGCGCTCGAGATGCTGGCAACGGATGCCGAAGAGCGGGTCTTCTACGCCCTCTATGATGCCCAGGGGCGCTTCGTCACCGGCAATCGCACCCTACCCGAGCTGCCGCCCTCGCCCAGCGGCCAGATGAGCTATGCCGATGTCGACGTCGACGGCCTGTCACTGCGTCTCGGCGTACGCCGCTCGCGGCTGGAGGGCTGGGATCGCAGCGACCGCTTCGAAGTGCGCGTGGCGCACTCCCAGGAGGGGCGCACGGCGCTGGCCAACCGCCTGTTCCTGGCGAGCCTGCTCAACGTGGCGCTGATCGCTCTGCTGGCGATGGTGGTGGTCCTGCTCTCGGCGCGCTTTGCGCTAGAACCGCTGACCCGGCTGCGCCGGGCGATCCGCCAGCGCGACCCGCGTACGCTGGCGCCGCTGGCGCTGGAATTGCCGCGTGAGCTCGACGAACTGCGTCAGACGCTGAACGAACTGCTGGCCCGCATGCGCCGGGTGCGCGCCAACCAGGAGCGCTTCATCGGCGACGCCTCGCACCAACTGCGCACGCCGCTGGCAGGCCTGTCGGCCCGCGCCGAACTGGCCCTGCGCCAGACCGATCCGGCACAGTGGCGCAGCGCCCTCGACAGCATGCACGCCACCGCCGCCCAGACCGCCCGCCTGGCCGGCCAGCTACTCTCGCTGACCCGCCTCAACAACCCCGAGGCCGCCCCGGCACATATCCCGGTCGACCTGTGTGCGCTGGCCCAGCGCGCGGTACGCAGCGGCTTTGCCAGCTTCGACCGGCGCGGGGTCGATCTCGGCGTGGAGAGTCCGGCGCAGGCGGTGATGGTCGCCGCCACCGCCTGGCAGCTCGAGGAGGCGCTCGCCAATCTGCTCGAGAACGCCGCTCTCTACGGCGCCCGGCGCATCACCGTCAGCGTGCTCGCCGACCCGCCGCGGCTGTGCGTCGCCGACGATGGCCCCGGCATTCCCGAGTCGCAGCGCCTGCTGGTGCTGCGGCCCTTCCATCGCGGCCGCGAGGGGGGCAGCGGCACCGGCCTGGGGCTCGCCATCGTCGACAGTATCGCCCGCGCCCACGGCTGCCGCCTGACCCTCGCGGACAGCGACCCTGCTCACCCTGAACGGCCTGGACTATGCATCACCCTGACCTTTCCCGACGCCGCCTGAGCGGCGCCCTGCTGAGCCTGGCCGGTGCGGCGGCGCTGGGTCCACCGGCCTGGGCAGGCACTCTGGAGTTTGCCGCCAGCACCGCGCCGGGCACGCCGCTGACGATTTATGGCGTGCTCGACCCACCCCAGGCGCGCCCGCTGCTGCAGGCGTTCACACGGCAACACCCGGAGATCGAGCTGGTCTATCAGCACATGGATACCCTGGCGCTGCACCGGCGAGTGCTCGCCGAGCAGGACGCGCCCCAGGCCGATGTGATCATGTCGCCGGCCATGCCGTGGCAGTACCAGCTGGCCAACGCCGGGCTCTCCAGCCCCATCGACTCCCCTGTCACGGGTGACTGGCCGCGCTGGGCGCGCTGGCGTCACGAGCTGTTCGGCTTCACCTTCGAGCCGATCGTGATGGTCTATCGGCGCGATCTCGTCGCGCACATGTCAGCGCCCGAGAGCCACGCCGAACTGCTGGCACGCCTGGACACCCATAGCGAGCTGCTCAAGGGCCGAGTGGTCACCTACGACCCGCGGCTGAGTGGCGCCGGCTACACCTACGCCATCGAGGATGCGCGCATCTCGGCGCGCTACTGGGACCTGGTGGCAGCCCTCGGCCGCAGCCATGCAGCGCTCGAAGCGACCACCTCGGCGATGCTCGCAGGGCTCAGTGCCGGCCGCTATTGGATCGGCTACAACCTGATCGGCTCCTACGCCCAGGCTTACGTGACCAATCACCCGGAGCTCGAGATGGTGATCCCGCGCGACTACGCCCTGGTGCTACAGCGCCTGGTCATGCGCCAGCGTGGCGCGCCACATCCGGAAGCCGCCGAACGCTTCATCGATTTTCTGCTCGGACGCCCGGCGCAGACGCTACTGGCGACCCGCACCACGCTCGGCGCGGTGGACCCCGGGGTCAGCGGTCCCGGCACCGCCGGTGCCCTGCGCGAGCGCCTGGGTGACGCCATTCGCCCGGTCCAGATCGGCCCCGGCCTACTCGCCACCCTCGACACGCTCAAGCGCCAGACGCTGCTCGAACAGTGGCAGCAGGCGTTCGCCAACCGCACCACCTTTGCCGACGGGCCGCTGGCGGATCCCGCACCGCTGCCCGCGACCACCAAGGAATCACCTTCACCATGAAACGTCTCGACCAACTGGTGGCCGCCCAGCTGCGCTCACGCACCCGCGCCCAGCGGCTGATCCGCCAGGGCTATGTCAGTATCGACGATGGCCGCGGCTGGCGCGTCGCCGACAAACCCGGCGAGAAGCTCCCCGAAGAGATCGCACTCAAGATCGAGACCGCACCGGAGGAGCGCTATGTCTCGCGCGCCGGGCTCAAGCTGGAAGCGCTGCTGAGCGCCCTGGAACGCCGTCTCGAGGGTCTGTGTGTGCTCGACATCGGCCAGTCCACCGGCGGTTTCAGCGACTGTGCGCTGCGCTTCGGCGCCGCCCGGGTGATCGGTATCGAGGTGGGGCACGGCCAGCTCGACGCCAGCCTGCGCGAGGATCCGCGGATCACCTGCCTGGAGGGGGTCAACGCCCGCGCGCTGCCCCACGCCACGCTCGCCGAGCTGGCGCCGGGCGGCATCGATGCCGTGGTCATGGATGTCTCGTTCATCTCGCAGACGCTGATCCTGCCGCAGATCGCTCAGGTACTGGCGCCGGGGGGCGAGCTCTTCTCGCTGGTCAAGCCGCAGTTCGAGGTCGGCCCGGGGCGAGTCGACGACCGCGGCATCGTGCGCGATACAGCACTTTTCGAACAGGTCGCCGAGACGCTGCAGAGCCACTGCCGCGGCGTCGGGCTGGCGCTCACCCACTGGCGCGAAAGCCCGATCCAGGGCGGCGACGGCAACCGCGAGTTCCTGCTCCACGCCCGCCGCGCCTGAGCGCCTCGGGCGCTCGCCTCAGCGCCCGCCGTCGCCACCGTCCGCGCCGCCGTCACTGCCATCCGGGCCGGCACCGCCCACGTCACTGTCGTCCAGATGACCATCGTCGCCACTACGCGCCTGGCGTCGCTCGGGCTCGCCCAGCGCCACCGTCTCGTCCGGGCGGCGGCTCTGGACCTTGGCCGCCTGCCCGTTGTCGCCGTGCAGCCATACATCCATCTGGTTGAAGGCGACGCGAATGCCGTGCTCGCGGAACAGCCGGTCGAGCTCGCGGTTGATCTCGTCGCTGGCGTAGAGCCGGTCGAGCAGATCATTGACGAAGATACGCAGCTCGAAGTTGAACGCGGTCGGCCCGTAGCTGATGCAGAACACCTGCGGCTCGGGGTCCTTGAGCACTCGGCGGTTGCCTTCGGCGGCCTGGCGCAGCAACCGATGCACCGTATCCAGGTCCGAGCCGTGGGCGACCCCGTAGGTCAGCACCACCCGGGTGACGTTGTCCGACAGCGACCAGTTGATCAGTTGGTCGGTGACGAAGGTCTTGTTGGGGATGATGATCTCCTTGCGGTCGAAGTCGGTCACCGTGGTGGCGCGGATACGAATCCGACTGACCGAACCGTGCAGCTGCCCCAGGGTGATGGTGTCGCCGATCCGCATCGGGCGCTCGAACAGAATGATCAGACCGGAGATGAAGTTGGCGAAGATCTCCTGCAGGCCGAAACCGAGACCCACGCCGAGTGCGGCTACCAGCCACTGCAGCTTGTCCCACGACACCCCGAGGGTCGCCAGCGCGGCGACCACCCCGGTGCCGACGATGGTGTAGGAGAGCAGCGACGAGATGGCATAGGCACTACCCTGTTTGAGCCTCAGTCGCGACAGCACCATCACCTCGAGCAGGCCCGGCAGGTTGCGCGCCATCATCATCGTCAGCGCCAGAGTGATCAGGGCGATGATGACATCGGCGAAGGTGATCGGATCGACCGTCATCGCTTCGCCCTGGCCGTGCTGGATCTCCCACACCCGCACGTGGTCGAGATAGGAGAACACCTCGAGCAGATCCGACCAGATCAGATAGAAGGCGAAGGTGAAGCCGATGAACAGGATCAGCTTGGAGAGTCGCAGCGACTGCTGGTTGACCTGCTCCATGTCCAGCGGTGGCTCCTCGACCACCTCGAGCCCGCCCTCGGCCCCCTCCTGGATCTGTGCCCGCCGCCGCGCCACCGCGCGCCGGTAGGCCAGCCGCCGCTGCGCCACCGCCAGCCCGCGCACCACCGTCGCTTCGACCAGAATCCACAGTCCGAAGAGGTAGAGCGAGTTGATGAAGCGTCCGATCAGGCGCAGCGCCGCATACTCGTAGCCGAGCGCGATCATGCCGGCCAGGATCAGCGGTACCAGCGCCAGACCCAACCCCAGCAGCAGGCGGAACAGCTTGAGGCCGAAATAGGGCACGTGGGCCAGGATCAGTCGCACCAGAATGGCGCTCATCGTCAGCAGCCCGGCGAGCAGCAGCAGCAGCGACAATGGCCGGCTCGATAGTTCGGCCTGGCTCCCCGGCGAAATGCCGCTGATCAGGATCACCGGGATCAGCGAGAACCCCAGCCACAGCAGCAGCCCGCGTAGGCGCGCCACATAGCCCGAAGACCAGTGGAAATGGCGCGTGGCGACCCCATCGGCGACCAGCAGCCGGCGCGCCCAGCCGAGCACGCCCCAGGCCAGCGCCAGCTGCAGCAGCGTGCTGCCCAGGCGTTCGGCGAAATCGTCCCCGCCGAGACGCAGCAGCCCCCCCACCGCCGCCAGCAGCAGCGGGCCGTGGGCCGCCAGCAGGGCGTTATAGAAGATTGCCCGCGGGGTGTGCATCTGGGTGTCGCGCTTGAGCCGCCCGATCTGCTCGTGGAGGTTGAGCAGACGCACCTTGATGCGCCGGCGCAGCAGCAGCAGCACGCCGGTGATCAACACCACCGGGATCACCCCCAGGGCGCGCAGATCGGGCACCTGCCACAGACTCAACAAGGCCTGCTGCCACTCCCCCCGGCTCACCTGACGCGCCATGTCGACGGGCATCTCGCGCCACCAGGAGAGCGTCAGCGGACGCGCGCTGGCAACCCAGAACAGCTGCTCCTCGATGATCGCGCGCAGCGAGGTGGTGATGCTCGCCAGCTGCTCCTGATTGAGCTGCAGATCGATCGCCACGGTGAGCAGGTTGCCGTACTCGGCATCGAGCTGCTCGAGGATCTCGCTGCGCGAACGGAACAGCTTGACCAGCGCCTCGACCAGCGACGGCGTCACCGTGATACCGGCGTCCTCCAGGCTCTTCTTGGCCAGCACTTCCGGCTGGCGCAGCGCGTCGCGCTGGTCGACGAGATCGAACTGGCTGAGCCGTGTCTGCGCGATCTCCTCCTGCAGCCCGCCCAGGGTATCCAGCTCGGGCAGTGCGTGGCGCTGCTCGTTGAGAATGCGCGAGAGCAAGGGGCTGCCGCGAATCGCCTCGATCTGCTCGTTCAGGGTACGCCGCACCTGGCGCACGCGGTCGAGCTGCGAACGCACGTCGATCGCCCGCCGAATCAGCTGGTTGGTGCGGTCGGTCACCGTCAGCAGGCGATCGCTGAGGTCGCGGTTGGCCGCCTGGATCTCGCTCAGCACCGGGTGTTCGGCAATGGTGCTGGCGTCCTCCTCGCTGACATCCGCCACCGCCTGCTCCGACTGTGCTCGGCGCGCGCGATCGAGCGCTGCCTGCAGCGCGTCGAGACGCGCCTCCTGCACCGCCACCTGGCGCGCCAGCAGATCACGGCGCAACACGTCGAGTTCACGCAGTTGGGTATTGTTGGCCAGCTCGCGACGGTGGTACTCGGTCTGCAGCTCGGCCAGCGCCAGTGCCAGCCGGTAGCGCGCCTGGGTGGGGTCGAAGGCGGCGTCCTGGTCGTCATTGCGGGTCTGCACCTTACCCCGCGCCTGCTCGGCCCGGTCCATCGCCTCGGCCATCGCCGACTGCGCCCGCTCCGGCAGCGTCTCGGCACTGATCAAGCGGGCATTGACCGTGGCCAGCTGGTTCTGCAGCGTCTCGAGCTGATCGAGCGCGTCCGTGGTGCGCTCGGCCAGCGACTCCACCGAGAGTTTGTCGAGCGCAGCGGCATCCGGCGGCCGATCCTCGCTCAGCGCCGAGAGTTGGCGCTGCAGCTCGCGCCGCTGCTGCGGCGCCTGTCGCACGTTGCGCTCCAGCGTATCGAGATCCTTGCGCGTCGCCTCGAGACCGTCGAGCGCCTGCAGCGCCGCGCGCAGCTGCTCCAGATCGGCCTTCTGCTGTTCGCTAGGCGTGTCGATCTGCTTGAGCTTGTCGAGTTCCGTCTCGAGTCGCTGACGCGAGGGTAGATCCGCCGGCTGCTGCGCCAGTACGACCACGCTGGCCAGCAATAAGCACACTGCCAACAGCGTGCGCATGATAAGCTGCGCGGCACCGGGGGCCGCACGCCCGGCGAGTGACCCCAGCGGATGATCCGACATGCCAACTCCTTGTAAACACCGTTCCCCGGGAAAACATCCCTGGAATCATCGGGGCGATTTTCCAGGGTTTCAGTGCCGATCGCCAGCACCACTCGCCAGGCTCACCCGCTTGGCTCTATCATCAGCGCGGGCGGGGCGCGTCACGTGCGTGCGCGCAGCGTTCCGGCCGGCCACCAACGGCACGCCGGATCCACCGCGACCAGGACTCTATCGACAGGACAGTCTCATGACGCCAATCCGCTCACTCTCCTCCTCAAGCCTCGTGGCCATGGGCTTGCTGACGGCACCGCTGGCGCTGGCCCAGACCACTGAGGCCACGCCCGACCCGGTCCAGCAGGCGAGCGAGAAGGCTGAGGTTCGCCGGGATCTGGAAGCGGAGACGGCCGACAACCCGCTGGCGATTACCGCCTATCGGCGTAACTACGTCATGCCGTGGACCTACAACACCAACCCGGACGAGGCTGACTTCCGCGAGATCTCCACCGACGGCGGCGTCGATCACTCCGAGGTGAAGTTCCAGCTCAGTTTCAAGGTCAAGCTGCTCGATGACATCCTCGGCCACAATGGCGATCTCTACTTCGCCTATACCCAGCGCAGCTGGTGGCAGGCCTACAACTCCGAGGCCTCCTCGCCGTTCCGCGAGACCAACTACGAGCCGGAAGCCTTCATGAGCTTCGACAACAGCTGGACCGTGCTCGGCTGGACCAACACCATCAACCGGATCGGTTTCGCTCATCAGTCCAACGGGCGCTCCGACCCGCTGTCACGCAGCTGGAACCGACTTTATGCAGAGACGATCTTCCAGCGTGGCGACTGGGCCTTCAGCGTGGCGCCCCACTGGCGCATTCCGGAGAAGGATCGCGACGATGACAACCCCGATCTCGAGGACTACATCGGCTATGGCGATCTCACCCTGGTACGCGCGATCGGCGATCAGGAAGTGTCGCTGATGCTGCGCGGCAACCCGGGCCAGGCCCACTACGGCGGCCAGCTCGACTACTCCTTCCCGCTGTTCGGCAAGGTCCGCGGCTATGTGCAGTACTACCGCGGCTACGGCGAGAGCCTGATCGACTACGACAACGACGTGCAGCGTTTCGGGCTCGGCTTCAGCATCAACACCTTCCTCGCCGGGATTCCCGGCACGCGTTGATGCCTGACGCCGGGCTGACTATGCTGACTGCTGTTCGTCAGCACTCTGCCAATCGACTGTCAAAGGAAGACAACCATGACCATGCAACCCACCGGCGGCCAGCACCCGGAACGCGAGCGCGAAGCCTCCACCGCACAGCTCAAGGAAGATCTGCGTCATCTGTCGCAGACGGTCGAGGAGCTGATCCACGCCACCGCGGATGATTCGCGCAGCAATATCGCCGAACTGCGCGAGCGCGCCCAGCAGCGCCTGCAGGATACCCGCGAGCGGCTCGAGGCGCGCGGTGAAGCCCTCTACGACAGCGCGCGCGAACAGATCGACGCCACCGATCGCTACGTGCGTGACAACCCGTGGACCAGCATCGGTATCGGTGCGGCTGCCGGCGTGGTACTGGGGCTGCTGCTGGGGCGGCGCTGATGGCGGGGCCCGCCGAGAGTGTGATCGGCGCGGCGCGGCGGCTGATCGCCAACCTGATCGACACCGGTGAGACGCGCCTGCGTCTCGCCGTGGTCGAGTGGGAAGCCGAACGTGAGCGTCTGCTCACGCTGCTGCTGCTGGCCGGCGCAGGATTGATCATGCTCTCCTTCGCCGTCGGCATGCTGCTGCTGCTGATCGTGGTGGTGTACTGGGAGGAGAATCGCCTGCAGGTGATCGCGATCTGTGCCGGCGCCCTGTTCGTGATCGCCACCGGCCTGACCCTCGCCGCGCGCCGCGTGGCCCGCCGACGCAAGCTGATGGCGGCGACGCTGCGCCACCTCGACCACGACCGCCAGGCACTGAGGCCGGATCATGAGTGAACGCAGCCACCGTCAGCGAATCGAAGCGCTCGAGCACGAGATTCTGCAGCAGCGCCTGGAGATGACCGCCGCCATGCGCGAGTGGCGCGATGCCACCGCCCCGATCGATAACGCCTGGGAGAAACTGATGAGCTGGCGGGTGCCGCTGATGGCGGCCGGCAGCCTGTTCGCCCTGCGCGGCGCGCGCAAGCCCCGCGCGACCGGCCGCCTGCTCCGGCGCGCACTGACCGGGTTGATGATGTACAACCGCGGCAAGGCCCTCTACCGCGCTACCCGCGGGCGTCGGCGCTGAGCCGCGACCCGTTTCCAGGTTACGCGACATGCGCACGGCCGCCCTCACCGGCGGCCGTCGTCTCTCCTGTACTCCCCTCTCACACCACCCCAGGGTTTACACGGCCTGGCCGCAGGCCACCCCCGAAGCCCACGCCCACTGGAAGTTGAAGCCACCCAGCTGGCCGGTGACATCCAGCACCTCACCAATGAAGCGCAGCTGCGGCAGCCCCTCGACGGCAAAGGTCTTGGAAGAGACGGCGCCGGTATCGACACCGCCCAGCGTGACCTCTGCCGTGCGCCAGCCCTCGGTACCGGCGGGCTTGAACTGCCACCGCGTCAGCGCCTCGGCTAGAGCCTCGATCTGGGCATTGGAGAGATCCGCCAGCGGCGTATCCGGCCACGCCTGCCACTCGCCCAGCGCCTGGGCCAGACGACGCGGCAAGTGCTCGCCCAGCCAGCCAGCGAGACGCTTGCGCGGTGCTTCGCGCCGGCTCTGGCGCAAGGCCTCTGCCACCTCGAGCTGCGGCAGCCAGTCGATGGTCAACGCCATGCCCGGCTCCCAGTGACTGGAGGCCTGCAGCATGGCCGGCCCGGAGAGCCCGCGATGGGTGAACAGCAGCGGCTCGCGGTAGTGGCCATCGCCGCAGCTCACCGCCACCGGGCAGGAGAGCCCGGATAGCGCCGCGAGCGCCGTCTTCCACTGCGAGGTCACGGTGAACGGCACCAGCGCCGCCCGGGTTGCGGTCACCTCCAACCCGAACTGACGCGCCAGCTCGTAGCCGAAACCACTGGCGCCCAGGGTCGGAATCGACAGCCCACCGCTGGCGACCACCACAGCACCGGCGTCGAACGTACCGGCGGAGCTCTTCAGACGCATGCCCTGCCCCAGACGCTCGACCCGCTCGACCGTGGTCGAGAGCGACACCTCGACCCCGGCCCAGGCGCACTCGGTGAGCAGCATCTCGACGATCGCCTTGGCCGAATCGGCGCAGAACAGCTGCCCCGGCGCCTTCTCGACATACTCGATGCCGTGACGTTCGACCAGCTCGACGAAGTGCTGCGGGGTATAGCGCTTGAGCGCCGAGATCGCGAAGTGCGGGTTACGCGAGAAGAAATGGCGGGGCGCGGTGGCCAGATTGGTGAAATTGCAGCGCCCGCCGCCGGACATCAGGATCTTCTTGCCCGCCTTGTTGGCGTGGTCGATGACCCGAACTCGCTGCCCGCGATAGCCCGCGGTGAGTGCGCACATCAGCCCGGCGGCACCGGCACCGATCACGATGACGTCATAGGATGAGGGCATGGTCTGGCGGCTCCCGGCGGCGTTGAGTGGGCGCGCATTCTAACAGGGAAACACCGCTTCGCCCGGCGGCGGTGGCGAATCGGCAGGCGGCTTAGCGCTGCCTCCTTGGGATTGCCCCGTCGATTCGTGGCAGCAAACGCCAAGGCAAAGCCTAGCGCGTCATGAATCTGCAACTACACTGAGGATGCGACGCTCTCGCCCGCGATTCATCCACTTCGATTAAGGAAGATCCATGAGCAGACACTATCGAGACGACGCCCGTCACTACTATCGTGAGGCCAAGCAGCGTGGACGTGCCGGCGTGCAGCGTGCGCGTCAGCGCGCCGATGACATGGGCCAGGATCTGATGGAGCACGCCGAAGAGGCGTGGCGTGATACCGACGACTATGTTCACCGCAATGCTTGGAGCGGAATCGGTGTCGCCGCCCTGGCCGGCTTCGCGATCGGCTTCTTCGTCGGCCGTCGCTGAGCAGCATGGCCCGGCGTCACCATTCGCCGGGCCATTCATCGGGCCAGAAGTCACGGAGCGCCATCCACGCCGGCCGATAGCATCGGATCGCGCCTAGACGCCCTCGTCGAGCGCATCGCGTGCCTCTGCCAGAAGCCTGCGCAGCGCACGCAGCTCGGCGTGATCACAGACGTCGGGCCACAGCCACCAGTGGCGGCCGTCGAGCGCCAGCCCGCACACCCAAGGCGCTACGCGCAGCGGGCGACACTTGACCCCACGCCAACTTCGCCCGTCATCCGATATTTCCCACTGCTGCCGTCCGTGTTCGGCGCGGCAACGCAGATAGCGCAAGCGCGGCTGACGCACCCACTCCCAGACCAGCCCCACCGCCCCGACGAGCGCCAGACCCAACGCCACGCCGGGGGCAAGGAAGCGCGCGGCGAACAGCGTCAGCGCCAGGACCCACCCGGCGCCGAGTGCCAACGCCAGCCTAGAGCGCCTGACGCCGATCGCGGTCAGTGTTCTCGGCATGCTCGACGATCATCTGCACGATGCGCCGCAGTTCCGGGTCGCTGGGCCATTCGCGACGCATCAGCCAGACGAACAGGTCCTGGTCCTCCTCGGCGATCAGCTCGCGATAGCGGGCCTGATCCTCAGCGCTCAGCGCGTCATAGCGCGCTTCGAGAAACGGCACCAGCAGAAGATCGAGTTCCCACATGCCGCGACGCGAGTGCCAGTAGAGGCGCTTGCGCGCAATGTCTTCATCGTTATCGGCCACGAACGCTCCTCGCTCCTGAAGTGATCCGCCACTCGGGGACGCCAGACCGTGATGCGCCGTCGCCCCAAGGTAGCGGGTTCGGGCGCCATTATAGCCGAGCCACCGCGCGCCCACTATGAGCGCCGCCGAGCAACCGTACCGTGGCTCGCGCGGATAGTGGCTCGCGCGGATAGCGGCCGAGCCCTGTCCGCCGCGTGCTCCGGGGCATTAGTAGCAACGTCCGCATTACACGCTTTTTGCCGCGCGTAATGCGTTGTTTTCTCGAAACTTGCGCAGTATGCTGAAGCGACAATAATAGAGGTCGGATGCCCCTTGGGGCAGCGTCCGTCACCGCCGGGCAGACGGCTCACGGAGAGTGTCGATGACCAAGTCTGAATTGATCGAACAGATTGCTTCTCGCCGACCCGAACTATCGGCCAAGGAAGTCGAGGCGGCGGTGCGCGTCATACTCGACGATATCACCCATGCGCTGGCCGAAGGTGGGCGCGTGGAGATTCGCGGCTTCGGCAGTTTCTCGCTTCACTTTCGCGAACCGCGAACCGGGCGCAACCCCAAGACCGGCGATCCCGTCGATCTCGACGGCAAGTATGTCCCGCATTTCAAGCCGGGCAAGGAGTTGCGTGAGCAGGTCAATGCCAGCCGGGCGCTGGGCTATTGATCGATAAGTCACCGCGTCGTGACGCCACTATCCGCCCGGCCGGCGGCAGTGTCATCGCGGCTCGTCATTGGAAATCACTATGCGCTGGTTCAAAGGCGTCTTTCTCGCCATCGTTCTGATCATCGTGCTGCTGCTCGGCATTCTTTTCGCCGTCAACAATCAGCAGCCGCTACCGCTGGATCTGATCTGGGTCGAGCTCCCCCCGGCGTCGCTCTCGCTATGGCTGCTGGTGGCCCTGGCCAGCGGCGTGATTCTCGGCATGCTGGCGATGACCGGCATGTATCTGCGCCTGCGCACGCTGCTGACCCGGGCCCAGCGGCACAACCAGCAACAGCGCAAGGAACTCGATCGCCTGCGCACGCAGGAGTTCAAGGAAAGCACCTGACATGGCGAACGTTCTGCTACTGGCATTGCTGGTGGCAGCCATCGCCATTGGCTGGTGGCTGGGACGCTGGGAGGGCAGCCGTCAACGCACGCAGCGCGCCCCGCCCTCTCATCCGCTACCCCGCGACTACTTCGTGGGGCTCAACTATCTGCTCAACGAGCAGCCCGACCGCGCCATCGAGACCTTTACCCAGGCCCTCGAGGTCAACAGCGACACGGTCGAGACGCATATCGCCCTGGGCAACCTCTACCGCTCCCGTGGCGAGGCCGACCGCGCCGTGCGCATCCACCAGAATCTGCTCGCCCGCCCGGCACTGACAAGCGCCCAGAGCGGCCAGGTCCAATTGGAACTCTCCCGCGATTTTCTCAACCTGGGGCTGCTCGATCGCGCCGAGCGGCTACTGCTCTCGCTCCATAAGGCCAACGTCGACGACGAACAGAAACTCGCCGCCAAGCGTCTGCTGGTGGATCTGTTCCAGCGTGAGAAAGAGTGGAGCCAGGCGCTCGACATCGCCCAGCCTCAACTGGTACGCCAGGACCCCGATATGCGTCGCGCCGCCGCCCACTGGCTGTGCGAGCTGGCGCTCGAACACCGCCGCAACGCCAGCCCGTCACTGGCGCGCAAGGCGCTACGCCAGGCGCTGCACATCGACGAATCCTGCGTACGTGCCAACTGGGTTCTGGGTCAGCTGGAGTGGGATATCGGCCAGTATCGCAGCGCGATCCGCTACTGGCAGCGCGTGCCCGAGCAGGACCCGAGCTTCACCACGCTGGTGCTGGAGCCGCTGCGCGACGCCTATCGCCTGCTGGACGACGCTGACGGCTGGTGGCAGTTCCTCGAGCAGCAGCTGCAGCGCTCGCCCCCCACCAGCGTGGTGATCATGGCCGCCGACGCCCTGCACCAGCGTCAGGGAGCGGAGATCGCCTGCGCCTTTGTCAGCGACCAGCTGCGCGACCACCCCAGCCTGCGCGGCGTCGACTATCTGATGGATCTCTATCTGGCCGACAGCGATCCCGGCGAGCGCGACCGCCTGGAGCTGCTCAAGCAGCACACCCATCAGCTGCTCAGCGTTCGCCCGCGTTACCGCTGCCAGCGCTGTGGCTTTGCCGCCGAGCAGCTCAACTGGCAGTGCCCCAGCTGCCATAGCTGGGGCACCAGCAAACCGATCACCGGCCTCGAGGGCGAATGATCAGCCCAAGTCCAGCGCGCGCTCGATCTCGGCCAGTGCCGCCATCGGCTCGGCCGCCTGAGTCACCGCGCGGCCGATCACCAGATGCGTGCTACCCGCCGCCATGGCCGCCTCAGGCGTCATGACCCGGCGCTGATCCCCCGTCGCCGCGGTGGCCGGGCGAATCCCCGGGGTGACCTTTAGAAATGCCTCGCCACAGATCGCGCGCAGCCGCTCGCTCTCGCGTGCCGAGCACACCACCCCATCGAGCCCGCTCTGCTGCGTCAGCCGCGCCAGGCGCTCGACCTGGCTCATGGCGTCCCCCGCCACACCGATCTCGTGGAGTTCGTCATCTGCCATGCTGGTGAGTACGGTCACCGCGATCAGACGCGTGGCGTGCCCGCGCTGACGCAGCCGCTCGGCACTCGCCTCCATCATCCGCCGCCCGCCGGAAGCGTGGACATTGACCATCCACACGCCCTGATCCGCCGCTGCCTCGACCGCACCGGCCACGGTGTTGGGGATGTCATGAAACTTGAGATCCAGAAACACCTCGAAGCCGCGCCGGTGCATGGCCTCGATGGCCTGCGGTCCGGCCCGGGTGAACAGCTCCTTGCCGATCTTGACCCGGCAGCGCGCCGGGTCGAGGGCGTCGGCCAGCGCCGTGGCCGAGGCCAGATCCGAGTAGTCCAGGGCGATGATGAGCGGCGACTGCGTAGCGGCCATGGGCGGCATCTCCGGCATGATGAATTCGCGCCGGAGTATACCGGAGTTGCCACCGCGCTGCCGCGGCGCGGTGACCATTCGAGGGTGACACAAGTCGTAGGCGATCACGTACGCAGATCGAGGGCGAATTCGACGTCAAGGGACTCGCGCCAATGTCGATAGCCTCTATGAGGGCTGGCCGATCAGCCGCCCCACTACGCCGGCACGCCAGCGGCGCTGGCCGGCACGCCTCGTCACTCCGACGAGATCGACACCAAGAGGAGATCGACATGAAAAAGCTGTTCGGTATCGCCCTGCTGTCGCTGTTCATGGCCGCCAGCCTGCCGGCGCTCGCCGATCCGGTGAACCTCAACCAGGCGGATGCCGAGACCCTGGCCACGCTACCGGGTATCGGCGAGGTCAAGGCTCAGGCGATCGTCGAGGACCGCAAGGCCAACGGCAAGTACGAATCGCTCGACGAGCTCACCCGCGTCAGCGGCATCGGCGAGGCCACCATCGCCAAGCTCAAGGACGACGCCACCCTCTGAGTCCCGCCGGCAGGTCCGGTCGATCACCGCCAGGGAGTGGCGGTGCTTGCATTTCTCCCCGGTCGTCTCCATCTGAGGAAAATCGGTTTTCCCGGGAGACACCATGCCTCTGCTCTTTGTGCTCGCGCTGTTCCTGCTGGCGGACGTCATCGTCCTGTTCACGCTGGGGGCCAAGCTCGGGCTGGCGCTGACCCTGATCTGGATCGTGCTCAGTGCCGCCTTTGGCCTGCACCTGATTCGACGTGAGAGCCTGCTCACCCTGCAGCGCGCCCGCGAACGTCTGGCGCTCGGCGAGCTGCCTTCGGACGAACTGCTGGCCGGCGCCACCTTCGTGCTGGCTGGCGTGCTGCTGATGGCGCCAGGCTTCCTGTCCGACCTGCTGGGACTGATCTGTCTATTGCCGGGCAGCGGCCAGCTGGCACGCCGCTGGTTTCCCCGCGCGACAGTCGGTGGCGCAGGCAGCGGTGGCCGTGCGCAGGACGCCAGGCACAGCGAGTGGGAGCCGGCGCCGCGAACCAGTGACAGAGACTCGAACGATAGCGATGCATCCGCAGGGCGCCCGCTGGAAGGCGACTTTCTCGAACGCGACGGCCGCGACGGTGACTCGCGCTGAGCGCGACCGTGGCGAGAGGTTTCTTCGACTAATGGGGATAAAAAATTTGTGACCTGCCCTTGAAAGCGTCTGGCTCGACCCAATCAAGGCAGCAGCGATAGCTTTAGGCCATCAGGCCCATTAACCGGAAGGCGCAAGCCTTCTCCCGCTGAGCCGGGCTCACCGGGAACGTGCATTTGCAACATGCAACCATCAGGAGAACGTGAGCAATGAAAATCCGTCCCTTGCACGATCGCGTCATCGTACGTCGCACAGAAGAAGAGCAGAAAACTGCCGGCGGCATCGTGCTTCCGGGCAACGCCCAGGAGAAGCCGACCCGCGGTGAGATCCTCGCCGTCGGCAACGGCCGCATCCTCGACAACGGCGAAGTTCGCGCCCTGGACGTCAAGGTCGGCGATACCGTCATCTTCAAGGAAGGCTTCGGCGTCGAGAAGCAGAAGGTCGACGGCGAAGAAGTTCTGATCATGAGCGAGAGCGACATCCTGGCCGTCGTCGAAGGCTGATCGATCGCTCGACTCGCTGATTCATCACGTTTCCACGCATAGCATTTAGGAAGATCGGACAATGGCAGCTAAACAAGTCAAGTTCTCTGATGATGCCCGCAAGCGCATGGTTCGCGGCGTCAACGTTCTCGCCGACGCCGTCAAGGCCACGCTGGGCCCGAAAGGCCGCAACGTCGTGCTCGAGAAATCCTTCGGCGCACCGACCGTCACCAAGGACGGTGTTTCCGTCGCCAAAGAGATCGAGCTGAAGGACCGCTTCGAGAACATGGGCGCGCAGATGGTCAAGGAAGTCGCTTCCAAGACCTCCGACGCCGCCGGTGACGGCACCACCACCGCTACCGTTCTGGCCCAGTCGATCGTCAACGAAGGCCTCAAGGGTGTTGCCGCCGGCATGAACCCGATGGACCTGAAGCGCGGCATCGACAAGGCCGTCGCCGAAGCCGTCAAGCACATCCAGTCGCTCTCCGTGCCCTGCACCGACGCCAAGGCGATCGCTCAGGTCGGCACCATCTCCGCCAACGGCGACGCGCGCATCGGTGAGATCATCGCCGAAGCGATGGAGAAGGTCGGCAAGGAAGGCGTTATCACCGTCGACGAAGGTCGCGGCTTCGAAGACGAGCTGGAAGTGGTCGAAGGCATGCAGTTCGATCGCGGCTACCTCTCGCCCTACTTCGTCACCAACCAGGAAACCATGGCGGTCGAGCTCGAAGACCCCTACCTGCTGCTGGTCGACAAGAAGGTCTCCAACATCCGTGAACTGCTGCCGGTGCTGGAATCCGTCGCCAAGGCTGGCAAGCCGCTGGTGATCATCGCCGAAGACATCGAAGGCGAAGCGCTGGCCACGCTGGTGGTCAACAACATGCGCGGCATCGTCAAGGTCGCGGCGGCCAAGGCACCGGGCTTCGGCGACCGCCGCAAGGCCATGCTGCAGGACATCGCCATCCTGACCGGCGGTACCGTGATCTCCGAAGAGGTCGGTCTGAACCTCGAGCAGGCCAACCTGGATCACCTGGGCAGCGCCAAGCGCGTCACCATGTCCAAGGAAAACACCACCATCATCGATGGTGCCGGCGTCGAATCCGACATCGAAGCTCGTGTCAGCCAGATCCGCGCGCAGATCGAGGAAACCTCCTCTGACTACGACCGCGAGAAGCTGCAGGAGCGCGTCGCCAAGCTGGCTGGCGGTGTTGCCGTCATCCGCGTCGGTGCCGCCACCGAGTTCGAGATGAAAGAGAAGAAGGCCCGCGTCGAAGACGCCCTGCACTCCACTCGTGCAGCGGTCGAGGAAGGCGTCGTGCCTGGCGGGGGTACCGCCCTGGTCCGCGTGCTGACCATGGTCAATGGCCTGACCGGCGACAACGAAGATCAGACCCACGGCATCGCCATCGCGCTGCGTGCCATGGAGTCTCCGCTGCGCCAGATCGTCACCAACGCTGGTGAAGAGGCGTCGGTCATCATCAACCGCGTCAAGGATGGCGAAGGCAACTTCGGCTACAACGCGCAGACCGGTGAGTACGGCGACCTGTTCGAGATGGGCGTCCTCGACCCGGCCAAGGTGACCCGCACCGCGCTGCAGTCCGCCGCTTCCGTGGGTGGTCTGATGATCACCACCGAAGCGATGATCGCCGAGGATCCGGAAGAGAAAGCCGCCGGTGGCGGCGCGCCGGACATGGGCGGCATGGGTGGCATGGGCGGCATGATGTAAGCCTCCCCCGCCATCGCCTGAGACTTTCAGGTATCATGGAAAGCCCCGCCACTGGCGGGGGTTTTTTTGGTTCAGGGGCTTGGGTTCAGCGCGCGTTCCGCGATGCTGCCGCTCCCGCCGTCTCGTTTCAGGAGCCTTCTCGCATGCTCGAGCGTATTCGTATCGTCCTCGTCCAGACCTATCACCCCGGCAATATCGGCGCCAGCGCGCGGGCGATGAAGACCATGGGCCTGAGCGATCTGGTGCTGGTCGCGCCGCGTCAGTTCCCCGACCCCGAAGCGAGCCGCCTAGCGGCCGGCGCCCTCGACCTGGTCGAGAACTGCCGGGTGGTCGACTCGCTGGAAGAGGCGGTGGCCGACTGCGTGCAGGTGATCGGCGCCAGCGCGCGCCTGCGCAGCCTGCCGCTGCCCTGCTACCACGCCCCGGATGTCATGCTCGAGGCGGCCTGGCAGCGCCTTCCCGATGGCCCTGTGGCCGTGGTCTTCGGGCGCGAGCGCTCCGGGCTCACCAACGACGAGATCGGCCACTGCACGCATCAGCTCAACATCCCCGCCAATCCCGACTACGGCGTGCTCAACCTCTCCCAGGCGGTCCAGATCGTCGCCTACGAAGCGTTCCGTCAGGCCAGCCGCACCGCCGTCGCCGAAACGCCAGCATCGCGAGAAGCGATCTACCCGACGCTTGCGCAGCTCGAGCACTTCCATGCGCACCTGCATCGCGCGCTCGACAGCGCCGGCTTCCTCAACCAGCCCCACGCCAAGACCGAAGCGCACCTGCGCGCCCTGTTCGCTCGCGCAGAGCCCAGCCGCAAGGAGCTCTCGATTCTGCGCGGCGTGCTCAATGCGCTCGAACGCCACGATTGACGGCAGACTTTGACACGGACACTCAATCCATAGAGAATGGTAATCACTCTCATCAATAGAGTGATGGTGACCCATGCATTCAGAGCGCTCCCGACTTCACTACACCTGCGTCTTTCTGCTGGTCTCCTTTCAGGCCGTGCGCCAATCGCTACCCGCCGCCACCCCCTCGGCAGCGCCGTGCTGGCTGGACGCCGAGATGCTGAAGATGCTGCTGCGCGAGCTCAAGCGCTGTCGCGAAGAGGCTTCCCCCTTCCCGCCGGTGCACGCCTCGCTGGATGTCGCTACCTACCACTGCGGCCTGCTGATGGCGCAGTGCCCGGCGGCACTGGATCCCTCGCTCTGCAGCTACCATCTGGATGCCATCACCCAACCGCTCAAGCAGGCCATCGCTGAGCTCTCCGGCCACCACGCTGCGACCGCGGGCACGACACAGAGCGGACGAGGCTGGCGCGGCTGGCTGAAGCGCTAAGCGCTCGTACCCAATCCTGTGACGATTTTCCAAAGCCTTTGACGAAGGGCGCCGGGGGCAGGGCAAAGCGAGGGTCCTTTGCCAGAGATGGCAAAGGTAGCGCTCAAGGAGGGGTTCACAGCGCCCTCGCGACACCCTGCCGCCGGAGAAGCCCACTATCGTCTACCGGCTTTTTGAAAGGCGTTCGTCGTCGCACGCGGAGAGGCACCATCAACGCCCCACCGATCAGCGAGTGACAGACATAAAAAAACAGCGCCCGAAGGCGCTGTTTTTCATGGGAAGACCGAATCCGAAGGATCAGTCCTGGCCCATCTGCTGCTTGATCAGATCACCGATGGTGGTCGGACCGTTGGTCTCGACTTCCTGATCACGCAGTTTGGTCATGTTGCGACGCGTGTCGACCTGATCCTTGGCCTTGATCGACAGGTTGATGGCGCGGCTCTTGCGATCGACGTTGACGATCTTGGCTTCGACGCTATCACCTTCGTTCAGCACGTTGCGCGCATCTTCGACGCGGTCGGCGCTGATCTCGGAGGCCTTGAGGATACCGATGACATCGGTGGCCAGTTCGACGTGAGCTTCCTTGGCATCGACTTCGATGATGCGGCCGGTGACCACGGAGCCCTTGTCGTTGACAGCCAGGAACTCGGAAACCGGATCGGTCTCGAGCTGCTTGATGCCCAGCGAGATGCGCTCACGCTCCGGATCGATCGAAAGGATGACGGCTTCCGCTTCGTCGCCCTTCTTGAACTGACGCACTGCTTCTTCGCCAGCTTCGCTCCAGGAGATGTCGGAGAGGTGCACCAGACCGTCAATGCCGCCTTCCAGACCGATGAAGATACCGAAGTCGGTGATCGACTTGATGGTACCGGCAACGCGGTCGCCCTTGTTGTAGCGCGCGTTGAAGTCTTCCCACGGGTTGGTGGTGCACTGCTTGATACCCAGGGAGATACGACGACGCTCTTCGTCGATGTCGAGAACCATGACTTCGACGTCGTCACCGACCTGAACCACCTTGGACGGATGGATGTTCTTGTTGGTCCAGTCCATTTCGGAGACGTGAACCAGACCTTCGACACCCTCTTCCAGCTCGGCGAAGCAGCCGTAGTCGGTCAGATTGGTGACACGGGCGTTGACCTTGGTGCCTTCCGGGTAGCGGTCGACGATGTTGACCCAGGGGTCTTCGCCCAGCTGCTTCAGGCCCAGCGATACGCGGTTGCGCTCGCGGTCGAACTTGAGCACCTTGACATTGATCTCGTCGCCGACGGCCACGATCTCGCTCGGGTGCTTGATGCGCTTCCACGCCATGTCGGTGATGTGCAGCAGGCCGTCAACGCCACCGAGGTCGACGAAGGCGCCGTAGTCGGTGAGGTTCTTGACGATACCGTTGATCTGCTGGCCTTCCTGCAGCGTGGCGAGCAGCGCTTCACGCTCGGCGCTGTTCTCGGCTTCGAGCACGGCACGGCGAGAGACGACGACGTTGTTGCGCTTCGGGTCGAGCTTGATGACCTTGAAGTCCAGCTCTTTGTGCTCCAGGTGCGCAGTGTCGCGAACCGGACGCACGTCGACCAGCGAACCCGGCAGGAACGCACGGATCGAGGAGACGTCGACGGTAAAGCCGCCCTTGACCTTGCCGTTGATCACGCCCTTGACGATTTCGTCTTTCTCGAAGGCCGCTTCCAGTTCTTTCCACGCTTCGGCGCGCTTGGCCTTCTCGCGCGACAGACGGGTTTCACCGAAACCGTCTTCAACGGCTTCCAGTGCGACCTTGACTTCGTCACCGACCGCGATGGTCATCTCACCGTTGTCGTCGCGGAACTGCGCCGCGGGGATCTGACCCTCGGACTTCAGACCGGCGTTGACGGTGATCCAGTCGCCTTCGATGTCGACCACGGTTGCCATGACGATGGCACCGGGCTCCATGTTGATGTCCTGGAGAGATTGTTCGAACAGTTCAGCAAAGCTTTCGCTCATGTGATTCCTACGTGATCAACGTTGATGGCGGGCGGGCCGCCTTCCTCCGTACCACCAGCGAGTACGGGCCTTATCGACATATCCCTGGGGATGTTGGCGCTGGTTCGACCTGCCGCGACTTGACTGTCGATGTCGCCGCACGTCTTCACATCTTGCCAGGGGCCCCGGGAGCGGAAGTGTGTCGTCATTCCACCGGCGGGCGCACGACTCGAGAAGCTCTCAGGTCAGGCCGCGCTCGGCCAGCAGCGTTTCGATACGCTCCACGACTTCCGGTATATCCAGCTGCGTGGTGTCCAGCTCGACGGCATCTGCGGCCGGTTTGAGCGGGGCTACCGCACGCTGCATATCACGCGCATCGCGCGCTTGGATTTCTTCCAAAAGGGTCGCGAGTCTAGCATCTTCACCGGCCTCGCGCAATTGGCGCAGGCGACGCTGGGCGCGTTCCTCGGCCGAGGCGGTAAGATAGATCTTCAGCGGCGCGTCGGTGAACACCACGGTGCCCATGTCGCGACCGTCGGCGACCAGCCCGGGCGCCTGGCGAAAGTCGCGCTGACGCTGCAGTAGCGCTTCACGCACCGGCGGCAGTGCGGCTACCTGGGAAGCGGCGTTGCCCACTTCTTCGCGGCGGATCGCGCGGGTCACGTCATCGCCCTCGAGCAGGATACGCGCCGCACCGTCCTCCACCGCAAAGACCACGTCCAGCCGCTGGGCCTGGCGGGTCAGCCGCTCGACATCGTCCAGCGCCATCTCCTTGCGCAGCGCCGCCAGTGCGGTGAGCCGGTAAAGAGCACCGGAATCTAGCAGATGCCAACCCAGGCGTTCGGCGATCATGCGGCTGATGGTGCCCTTGCCGGCGCCACCGGGGCCATCGATGGTGAGAACGGGCGCGGTCTGACTCATGCCTCGACCTCCTCGAGGGTGAGTCCCACCCGCTCGGCCAGGGTCACGAAGCCGGGGAAAGAGGTTGCCACGTTGGCACAGTCGTCGATCTCGATCGGCGCGCTGGCGCGCAGCGCGGCCACGGTGAAGGCCATGGCGATGCGGTGATCACCGAGGCTGTCGACCCGGCCGCCACCATAGTTGGCGCTTTCGCCGCCCTTGCCGACGATGTCGATGCCATCCTCGAACACCGTGGCGTCGACCCCCAGGATCGCCAGGCCATCGGCCATCGCCTGAATGCGGTCGGACTCCTTGACCCGCAGCTCTTCGGCGCCGCGCAGACGCGTCGTGCCCTCGGCGTTGGCTGCCGCAACGAACAGCGCCGGGAATTCATCGATCGCCAGCGGTACCTGGTCGACCGGGATGTCGATCCCCTTGAGCGGCGCATAGCGGATATGCAGGTCGGCCACCGGCTCGCCGCCTACCTCACGCGGATTCTCCAGGCGCAGATCGGCGCCCATCAGCTTGAGAATGTTGATCACCCCGATGCGCGTCGGGTTGACGCCGACATGCTCGAGCACCAGATCGGCCCCCGGCGTGATCGCCGCGGCGACCAGGAAGAAGGTCGCCGAGGAGATATCCGACGGCACGTCGATCGGCGCGCTGGTCAGCTTGCCGCCGCCGCTCAGGCGCGCCACGTCGCCCTCGCGGGTCACCGCGTAGCCAAAGCCGTTGAGCATGCGCTCGGTATGGTCGCGGGTCGGCGCCGGCTCGCGCACGCGGGTCTCGCCCTCGGCGTAGAGCCCTGCCAGCAGCAGGCAGGATTTGACCTGGGCGCTGGCCATCGGCATGTCGTAGTCGATGCCCTTGAGCGGCTGACCGCCATGGATCTTCAGCGGCGGACGCCCGCCCTCGGCGGTGTCGATACGTGCACCCATCAGCCGCAGCGGATCGGCGACGCGCGCCATGGGGCGCTTGGTCAGCGAGGCGTCACCGGTGAGCTCGGTGTCGAAGGCCTGCCCGGCGAGCAGCCCGGCGAACAGCCGCATGGCGGTGCCGGAGTTGCCCACGTAGAGCGGGCCGGCGGGCGGTTTGAGCCCGTGCAGACCGACCCCATGGATGGTCACACGGCCCTGATGCGGCCCTTCGATCGCCACGCCCATGTCACGGAACGCCTGCAGCGTCGCCAGGCTGTCCTCGCCTTCGAGAAAGCCCTTGACCTCGGTCACACCGTCGGCCAGAGCACCGAGCATGATCGAGCGGTGGGAGATGGACTTGTCGCCGGGCACGCGGATACGCCCGCTGACCGATCCGCCGGGCGAGACCCGATACTGCACCTGTCGTGATTCCATGGCTTGATAACTCGTCTGATTCAACAGCGTTTGGAAATAGTGTCGCGCGTGGCTGGCCCGGTCGAAGGTGCCCAGCATGGCATCGCTGTCACCCTGCTCGACCGCGCGACGCAGTCGCGCCAGCCCGCTCTCGAAGTCGTCCAGCGCGCCGAGCAGCGCGTCGCGGTTGGCGGTGAAGATGTCGCGCCACATCACCGGATCGCTGCCGGCAATGCGGGTGAAGTCGCGAAAGCCGCCGGCGGCGTAGCGAAAGATCTCCAGCCGCTCGTCCTGGCGCGCCAGGGTATCGACCAGCGAAAAGGCGAGCAGATGCGGCAGGTGGCTGGTACGCGCCAGCACCTGATCGTGGCGCGCCACCGGCATCTCCAGCACCTGGGCGCCGCACAGCTCCCACAGGTCGCGCACCGCCTGCACCGCCGCCGGATCGGTCTCCGCTTCCGGGGTCAGGATCACCTTGTGATGACGATAGAGCGTGGGATTGGCGGCGGCGACCCCGCTCTTCTCCGAACCGGCGATGGGGTGGCCGGGGACGAAGCGCGCGGGCAGCGTGCCGAAGACCCGCCTTGCGGCGTCGCACACGGCGCGCTTGGTGCTGCCGACATCGGTGACGATACGCGACCCCAGCACCGGGGCCAGCGCCTCGAACACCGCCGGCATCGCCAGCACCGGCACCGCCAGCACCACGATATCGGCACGCTCAACCAGCGGCGTCAGCGCGCTGCCGCCGTCGTCGATCACCCCCATGGACAGCCCGGTGGCGATCTCGTCGCCATTGCGGTCAAAGCCCAGCAGCGTGCCCCGATAATCCGCCGCCTTGAGCGCGGCGGCCAGCGAGCCGCCGATCATGCCCAGCCCGACGATGAGCAGCGTGGGCGCGGTCTCTCCCGACATCCTAGAGCACACCCACCGGATAGGAGCCGAGCACCTTCATGTCGGAGGCGTGCTGCTTCACCGACTCCAGCACGCCGGCGACGGCCGGGTCGTCGACATGCCCCTTGAAGTCGATGAAGAAGACATAGGTCCAGACGCCATTACGCGACGGCCGCGTCTCCAACCGGGTGAGATCGATGGCATGGCGATGGAAAGGTTCGAGCAGACCGTGCAGCACCCCGGGCTGGTTGCGCATGGCGACCACGATAGAGGTCTTGTCCTGGCCCGAGGGCGGCACCGACTCGTTGCCGATGATCAGGAAACGCGTGGAGTTGTCCGGGCGATCCTCGATCTTCTCGGCGACATGGTCGAGACCGTAGAGCTGGGCAGCCATGTCGCCGGCGATCGCCGCGCTGTGCCACTCGGTCTTGACCAGCCTGGCAGCCTCGGCGTTAGACGACACCGCCACCCGCTCGGCGTGGGGATAGTGCGCATCGAGCCACTTGCGACACTGGGCGAATGACTGCGGATGCGAGTAGATCCGCGAGATCTTGTCCTGGCGCGTGATATTGGAGACCAGCAGGTGATGGTGAATCCGCAGCACCACCTCGCCGCTGATGTGCAGGCCGGAGTCCATGAACGAGTCGAGGGTGTTGTTGACCACGCCCTCGGTGGAGTTTTCCACCGGCACGACGCCGTAGTTGACCGCGCCCGCCTCGACCTCGCGAAATACCTCGTCGATCGCCGCCATCGGCAGGCTGATCGCGCTATGGCCGAAGTGCTTGAGCGCCGCCTGCTGGGTAAAGGTACCCTCCGGCCCCAGATAGGCGACCTTGATCGGCTTCTCCAGCGCCAGGCAGGCAGACATGATCTCGCGGAACAGCCGCGCCATCTCCTCGCCGTTGAGCGGCCCGGGATTACGCTCCATCACCCGGCGCAGCACCTGGGCCTCGCGCTCGGGGCGGTAGAACACGGCATCGGGATCGTCGGCGGTCTTGACCTGAGCGACCTGGGCGGCGCACTCGGCGCGCTCGCTGATCAGGCGCAGAAGCTCGCTGTCGATGCTGTCGATACGCTGGCGCAGGGACGCGAGATCCAGCGGCTTGTCGGTGTTGTCAGTCATGGGCATGTCCTGTCTGCATGCGGCCGCCTCTCAGCCGCGGCGACGTTCGAAATCGGCCATGAAGGTGATCAGCGCCTGCACGTCGGCCTCGCTGACGGCATTGTAGAGGCTCGCGCGCATGCCGCCGACGCTGCGATGCCCCTTGAGATTGAGCAACCCCTCGGCCTCGGCATCCGCGAGGAAGTCGCCGTTGAGTGACGCGTCCGCCAGCGTGAACGGCACGTTCATCAGCGAACGGTTGGCCGGTGCGATCGGGTTGGCATAGAAGTCGCTGGCGTCGATCGCCGCGTAGAGCGCTTCGCTCTTGCGCCGGTTGATCGCTTCCATCTCGGCGACGCCGCCGATGTCGTTCTTGAGCCACTCGAACACCAGCCCGGCGAGATACCAGGCGTAGGTCGGCGGCGTATTGATCATCGAATCGTTGTCGGCGTAGACCTTCCAGCCAAGCAGCGAGGGCGCCGAGGGCCGCGCCCGCTCGAGCAGGTCCTCGCGCACGATGACCACGGTGATGCCGGCGGGGCCGATGTTCTTCTGCGCGCCGGCGTAGATCACCCCGAAACGGCTCACGTCCAGCGGCGTGGAGAGGATCGACGACGACATGTCGCAGACCAGCGGCACGTCGGCAGCGAGTTCGGGGATGTAATCGAAGGTCAGCCCGCCGATAGTCTCGTTGTGACAGTAGTGCAGGTAGGCCGCATCCGCGGAGAGCGCGATGTCGCCCTGGCGCGGCACCTGCACGTAGCCGCTCTCGCGGCTCGAAGCGGCAATGTGCGAGGCGGCCAGGTGGTCCGCCTCCTTGATCGCCTTGCTCGACCAGATGCCGGTATCGAGATAGTTGGGTGTCCCGCCCTGCCCCAGCAGATTGAGCGGCACGCAGGCGAACTGCATGGTGGCACCGCCCTGCATGAACAGCACCCGGTAGTTGTCGGGGATCGCGAGCAGATCACGCAGATCGCGCTCGGCCTTGGCCGCGATCGCCTCGAAGGTCGGGCTACGGTGACTCATCTCCATCACCGAAAGACCCTGCCCCTGATAGTCGAGCATCTCGGCGCGGGCGCGCTCCAGCACCGCCGTCGGCATGGCCGCCGGACCGGCACAGAAATTGTGCAGACGTGTCATTCTCGGAATTCCCCGTGGGCTCTTTCACACGACCCGGGCGCTGCGTTCGACCGGGCTTGTTCATCAGGTCGTATCTTGAGGGGGTCACCCCCCTGCATCCAATCCCATGTCACCGCCCCTGCCTGGCTCACGCATCGAGCCAGCTCGGCAATGCGCCCCCGACCCAAGGCGGGCGGGGGCGCGGCGGCGTCAGGCGTCGTCGTCCGCCGGCGGCGTCTCGCCTTTCTCCGGCGGCACTTCAGCATCGCCCGCCTCGGACTCGTCCGATGTCTCGAGCTCGTCGAGCGCCTCGTCCTGGGGCTCATCGACCCGCACCGTCTTGACCAGGTGTTCACCTTCGCTGGTGCGAATCAGAGTCACCCCCTGGGTATTACGCGAGGTGATCGACACCTCGCCGACCCGGGTGCGCACCAGGGTACCGCGGTCGGTGATCAGCATCATCTCGTCGCTGTCGCGAACCTGCATCGCCGCCACCAGGGCGCCGTTGCGCTCGGTGGTCTGCATCGCGATCACACCCTGGCCGCCGCGGCCGCGGATCGGGAACTCCTCGAGCCGGGTGCGCTTGCCATAGCCGTGCTCGGAGGCGGTCAGAATGTAGATCTGCTCCTCGCTGCCATCCGCGCTGGTGGCGGTGTCGCCGTCGAGCTCGTTGTCGGCGTCGGCATCGATGGTCTGGCTCTGCGGGATGATCAGACTGATCACCTCGGCACCATCCTTCAGACGCATTCCCCGCACGCCCCTAGCGTTGCGCCCCATTGGGGGAACTCCCTTGGTCTTTTCGCTGCCATCCTCGCTGACAATTTTCTCGTAGCGCTCCTCAAATCGAATAGCCTTGCCGTCGGAGGAGAGCAGCATGACGTGATCATTGCCAGAGGTAATGGCGGCGCCGATCAGGCGATCCCCCTCACCCAGCCCGATAGCAATTAGGCCAACGCTGCGCGGCCGCGAGAACTGGTCGAGCGAGGTGCGCTTGACCGTGCCGCTGGCGGTGGCGAAGAAGATGTAGCTCTCCGGGTTGTAGTCACGCACCGGCAGAATCGCGTTGATCGACTCGCCGTCGTCCAGCGGCAGCAGGTTGACCAGCGGCTTGCCGCGCGACCCGCGACTGGCATTGGGCATCTCGTAGGTCTTGAGCCAGTAGACCTTGCCGCGGTTGGAGAACAGCAGCATGGTGTCGTGGGTCGAGGCCACCACCAGATGCTCGATGACGTCTTCGTCTTTCATGCTGGTGGCCGATTTGCCGCGCCCGCCGCGTTTCTGCGCCTGGTAGTCGGAGATCGGCTGGGTCTTGGCATAACCGCCACGCGACAGCGTGACCACCATGTCCTCCTCGGCGATCAGATCCTCCATGGTGAGATCGAGACGGCTGGTCTGGATCTCGGTCAGGCGGGCGTTGCCGTACTGATCGCGAATGCCCTCTAGCTCCTCGCGAATCACCTCCAGCAGCCGATCCGGCGAGGCCAGGATATGGTTGAGCTCGGCGATACGCTCGAGAATGCTCAGATACTCGTCGAGCAGCTTCTCGGTTTCGAGGCCGGTCAGACGGTGCAGGCGCAGCTCCAGAATCGCCTGTGCCTGGGCCGGCGAGAGCCGATAGAGCGCGCGGTCGTCGGTGAGCCCGTAGCCCTCGTCGAGGTCCTCGGGCTTGCACGAAGTGGCGCCGGCCCGCTCGAGCATGCCGGTCACCTGCCCCGGCTGCCAGTCGCGGGCGATCAGCTTTTCCTTCGCCTCGGCCGCGTTGGGCGAGGCCTTGATCAGCTCGATCACCTCGTCGATGTTGGAGATGGCGACCGCCAGCCCCTCGAGGATATGACCGCGCTCGCGCGCCTTCTTGAGTTCGAACAGGGTGCGCCGGGTGACCACCTCGCGGCGGTGGCGAATGAACGCCTCCAGCAGCTCCTTGAGGTTGAGCGTCTTGGGCTGGCCGTCATGGAGGGCGACGATATTGATCCCGAACACGGTCTCGAGCTGGGTGTGGGCGAACAGGTTGTTGACCACCACGTCGCCGGACTCGCCGCGCTTGATCTCGATCACCACGCGCAGACCATCCTTGTCGGACTCGTCGCGCAGCTCGGCGATCCCCTCGACCCGCTTCTCCTTGACCAGCTCGGCGATCTTCTCGATCAGCCGCGCCTTGTTGACCTGGTAAGGCAGCTCGGTGATGACGATCTGGTCGCGTCCGCTCTTCTTGTCGAACTCGACCGTGTGGCGGGCACGCACGTAGATGCGCCCGCGCCCGGTGCGATACGCCTCGAGAATGCCGGCGCGGCCGTTGATGATACCGGCGGTGGGAAAATCGGGGCCGGGGATGTACTCCATCAGGTCGTCGACCGTCAGGGTGTAGTCCTGGATCAGCGCCAGACAGCCGCTGATCACCTCGACCATGTTGTGCGGCGGAATATTGGTCGCCATCCCCACCGCGATGCCCGAGGCGCCATTGATCAGCAGGTTGGGCACCTTGGTCGGCAGCACCTCGGGAATCCGCTCGGTGCCGTCGTAGTTGTCGACCCAGTCGACCGTATCCTTCTCGAGATCCGCCAGCAGCTCGTGGGAGAGCCGTGCCATGCGCACCTCGGTGTAACGCATGGCAGCGGCGTTGTCGCCATCGATGGAACCGAAGTTGCCCTGACCATCGATCAGCACGTGGCGCATGGAGAAGTGCTGCGCCATGCGCACGATGGTGTCATAGACCGCACTGTCGCCGTGGGGGTGATATTTACCGATCACATCGCCGACCACGCGCGCCGATTTCTTGTACGGCTTGTTCCAGTCGTTGCCGAGCTCGTGCATGGCGTAGAGCACGCGCCGGTGCACCGGCTTCAAGCCATCGCGGACGTCGGGCAGAGCGCGCCCGATGATGACGCTCATCGCATAGTCCAGATAGGACTGCTTGAGCTCATCCTCGATGTTGACTGGCAGAATTTCTCTGGCGATATCACCCATGGGTCGTCAAATCCTTTGCGTCGCTGCCACGGCCGAAGACGACCGTGGCAGCGTTAATGAAGCCCCGACAAGGCGACCGAGACCCTCGGCCGCACAATCTGTCGATCATACCATTTCAGGGCTTCCAAAGGCAGGCATTGACGTCTTTTCCCCGAGTGGTGTAGCCGGCTCAGCGCGCTTGTGCCTCGGCGACCAGCAGCGGTTCGAGGCGCTCGCGCCACACCCCTTCGAGCGGCACCACCTCACCGCTGCGCTGGTCGAGCAGCACGAAGGTCAGCAGTGCGCTCACCACCAGCTCGCCGCTGTCACGATGCACGATACGATGAGCCACCCGAGCGCTGCGCCCGCCGATATGCGACAGACAGGTCTCGATATCGAGGTCGTCGTTGATCACCGCGGCGCGGCGGTAATCGATGTTGAGGTTGACCGCGACCAGCGCCACGCCCTCGGACATGCCGGCGGCGAACGCGGTGTGCTCGTCGGCGAAGGCCCAGCGCCCCTCCTCCAGGAATTCGAGATAGCGGGCGTGATTGACGTGACCATAGCCATCCAGATGAAAGCCGCGGACGCGAACCTGGGTACGAGTGATGCGTGAATCCATGCGAATCTCCGGGTCGTTGGCGACGCCGATCGCGCGCCGCTCCTGACTTCGAAACATACGCTCGTTTGAAACAACGCTGCAAATGCCAATGGTCTACCTCGGTGGCAACACCTGGGTCCTTTCGACATAATGTGCCTCCTTTCAAACGGAAACACGGGCGTATGTGGTTCAAGCACTGTCATCTTTACCGCTGCCATGACGTCGAGATTCTCGCCCTGGAGGATCTGGAGAGCGCCTTGGCAGAATTTGCGTTTCGCCCCGTCTCGCCGCGCGAAGCACGCCGGGTTGGCTGGAGCGCGCCGGCCGGCCGTGGCCGCGAGCAGCGCGTGCACGAGATCCAGGGTCACCGGCTGCTGTCGATGCTGCGCCAAGAGCGCCTGCTGCCCGCGTCGGTGGTCAATGAAGAGGTCGCCGAGCGCGCCGAGGCGCGTGAACAGGCCGAAGGCCAGCCGCTGCCGCGGCGCGAACGCCAGCTGCTCAAGGAGCAGGTGATGGAGGAGCTGCTGCCGCAGGCCTTCACCCGCACCCAGCGCGTCGAACTGTGGTGGGACACCCGTCGCCGGCTGATCGGCATCAACTCGTCCAGCCGCAAGCGCGCGGAAGAGGTGCTGGATCTGCTGCGCCAGACCCTGGGCTCGCTCAAGGTCACCCCGCTGGCGACCCGCACGCCGCCATCGCGCGGCATGACCCAGTGGCTGAGCGACGCCGGCAGCCGGCCGCCCAGCCTGCTGCTGGGCGATCAGGTCGAGCTGCGCGCCGCCGAGGACGACGGCGTGCTGCGCGCGCGCCAGGTCGATCTCGACAGCGAGGAGATCCAGTCGCTGCTCGAGGGCGGCCGCCAGGCCAGCAAGCTGAGCATCGGCAGCGAAGGTCAACTGCGCACCGTGCTGCACGACGACCTGGCGCTGAAGTCGCTGCAGTTCGACGACGCCCTGCTCGACGAAGCCAGCCAGACCGAGGATGGCGACGATCCTGCGGTGGCGCTGGAGACCGATTTCGCGCTGATGTCCCAGGCGCTCGCCACCTTCATCGAACAACTGATCGACTGGCTCGGCGGTGAAGCCGAGACGTCGGCACCGACGCCATGACGCACAGCGCCACCACGCCGCCCAACAGCGCCGAGGCGGCGATCGATCTCGATCGCTTCGCCGATATTCGCCCCTATCACGACGACGAAGTCGCCGGCGTGCTGGCACGCCTGGCTCAGGACAGCGAACTGCTCGACGCCATCACCCGCTACCGCCTGCCGCGGCTGGCGCGTATCGCACCGCCGCTGGCTCGCGCCCTCGCCAGTTTTCGCCTGCGCCGCGAGGTGCGCGGGGTCGCCACCATCCGCGATTTCCAGCTGCGTATCGCCGACTACATGGCGCACATGATCGCGCGCACCACGCGGGGCTTCAGCGTCGAAGGGCTCGACCGGCTGTCGCCGGATCAGGCGTATCTGTTCATCGGCAACCACCGCGACATCGCCCTCGACCCTGCCTTCGTCAACTATGCGCTCTATGTCGGTGGCCATGACACCGTGCGCATCGCGATCGGTGACAACCTGCTGCAGAAGCCTTTCGTCACCGACCTGATGCGGCTCAACAAGAGCTTCATCGTGCCGCGCTCGGTCAAGGGCAAACGCGCCATGCTGGCGGCCTATCAGTCACTCTCGGGCTATATCCGCCACTCGATCAGCGACGACAACCACTCGGTGTGGCTGGCCCAGCGCGAGGGCCGCGCCAAGGATGGGATCGACCGCACCGACAGCGCTATCGTCAAGATGCTGTGCATGGCCAGGCGCCAGGAAGAGGACGATGCCGACGTCGGCCGCGCGGTAGGCGAACTGCGGATCGTGCCGGTATCGATCAGCTACGAGTACGACCCCTGCGATCTGCTCAAGGCGCGCGAGCTGCACGCCAAGGAGACCGCCGGCCGCTACCAGAAGGTCGAGTTCGAGGATATCCGCTCGATCGTCTCCGGCATCATCGGCGACAAGGGCCGGGTCAAGCTGGCCTTCGGCACGCCGCTGTCGGCGGACTTCGACTCCCCCGATGCGGTGGCTGCCGAAATCGACCGCCAGGTACTGTCGAACTATCCGCTGTTCCCCAGCCACCAGCTGGCCCTGGCCGAGACCGGACTCGCCCCCGACCTGGTCGACCTCTCCGCGGTCACTGCGGAAGATCGCGAACGCTTCCAGGCGCGTCTGGCAGAAGTACCGGCCGAGCTGCGCCCGTGGTGGCTGAAGCAGTACGCCAACCCGATCCTCAATCGCGCCGGGCGCCTTGACAGCGACGCGTCCTGAGCGCGTCGCGCCAGACGGTTGCGCCAACGAACGGCCTCAAAGTCGGCGAACGCTAAATCGCCGGACGCCAAGCCGGCGGCGAGCACAAAAAAGCAGATTGCCTAGCACGCCCACGCCTCATTCGGCGTGGGCGTGCCTGTTTTCGCGCCCCGTCGACACGCCACCGCGCGACTTGCCACGGCAAAGCAGCATCACTTGCGCCAGAAGAACGGCATCAGCAGCACCAGCACGGTGAGAATCTCCAGGCGGCCCATGAGCATGCCGATGCAGAGAATCCACTTGGCCGCATCCGGCAGGCTGGCGAAGTTGCCCGCCGGGCCGATGATCGGCCCCAGGCCGGGGCCGACGTTGGCCAGCGCGGTGGCCGCGCCGGTGGTCGCGGTGACCATATCCAGCCCGAGAGCCGCCAGCGCCAGCGAGAGCACCGCGAAGATCAGAAAGAAGAAGAACGAGAAGGCGATGACCGCCCGCACCACTTCATCGTTGAGCGGGCGACCGTTGTAGCGCTGGGCGAATACCCCGCTGGGATGGACCAGATAGCGCAGCTGGTTGAGCAGCATCAGCCCACCGATCTGGAAGCGGAATATCTTCATCCCGCCGCTGGTCGAGCCGCTGCAGCCGCCGACGAAGGTGATGAAGAAGAAGGTGGTCACCGCCAGCGGCCCCCACAGGCTGTAGTCCTGGCTGGCATAGCCGGTCGTGGTCACCACCGAGATCACGTTGAAGGCGACCTCGGTCAGCGCGCTGAACGGCGCATCGTGGAAGGCCAGCACCCGGTAGAGGGTCAGGGTGCCGATCACCACCACCAGCAGCGTGAGCAGGCCGCGCACCTGCTGGTCCTGCCACAGCGCGCCGCGCGAGTCGCGGATCAGGCGAATATAGAGCACGAACGGCAGCGCCCCGGCGAGCATGAAGGCGCAGCCCAGCCACAGGATCAGCGGGCGACTCTCGTAGATGCCGAAGGAGGCATCGTAGTTGGCGAAACCGCCGGTGGAGACCGAACTCATGGCGTGCACGATCGCATCCAGGGTCTGCATGCCGGCCAGTCTATAGCTGAGTATCGCCACCAGCGTCAGCCCCAGGTAGATCACCGCCGAGGCCTTGGCGATCCCGCCGGCCCGCGGCAGCACCTTGTCCGACCAGTCGGAGGACTCGGTCTGGAACAGCCGCATACCGCCGACCTTGAGAAACGGCAGGATCGCGATCGCCATGACGATGATTCCGATCCCCCCCAGCCACTGCATCAGACCGCGCCACAGCTTGAGACCATCGGAGAGATGCTCGATACCCGAGAGCACGGTCGACCCGGTGGTGGTGATTGCCGAGATCGACTCGAACACCGCATCGGTGAACGACAACTGCGGCGCGCCCAGCACCAGCGGCAGACTGGCGAAGGCGCTGATCACCACCCAGCTAGAGGTGGTCAGGATGAACATGTGCTGGGTCTTGAGCTCGACCGGCGTGTGCCAGGTCCACGCCAATAAGCCCGCCGAGGTGGCCGCGACCAGCGCCATCGACTTCAGAAAGGCCCACAGATCGGGATCGCTCTCCAGCTTCAACAGCACGATCGGCGGGAGCATGAACACGGCCAGCACGATCAACAACAGCGCCAGAACTTTGAGAATCGGCTTGGCGTCTTGCAACGTCTCTCTCCCCTTCGATGCGCACTTCACTTCGCCGCCGCGCCCCATGAGCGGCTGCCGACGCGCCAGACGACTGGCGATGATAGGCCAATCGGCCACGCCGCGACACTGCCACCTGCCCTAGCGTGCATACCAAGCGCCGCGGGAGCGTCAGACAGGCAGCCACGCGACTCGCTCCAGGCGAGTACGGCGGCGCCGGCGGCTGTGCTATCGTGGCGCCATCTTCCCGACTCGAGCAAGGAGAGTGCCATGAGTTCCGCTTCGGAAATGCAGAAGGTTCGCGTCATTCACGAGCTGCGCGCCTTCATCAAGAAACTGCTGCAGGAGCCGGGCATCCTGGAAAATTCGCTGGCGATCGCCAAGCGCCACTCGGACGGCAGCAATGACCCGCAGGCGTGGGCGCGTATCGCCAACGAGATCTCGGATACCACCAGCGTGCATATCCCGGAAGACCCCAAGGAGCACTCCGATGCCGATCGGCTGTTTCTGGAAGTGCTGCGCGAAGTCGTGGGCGAGGAAAAGGCGCTCTACTGAGCGGCAGGCCTGCGCCAGTGTAGTTCGCTGGAAAAGAGAAAGGCCGGCGATGTGCCGGCCTAATTTCAATCTTTGACTTATGACTTCGTTTCAGTCGTTGTACCTGGGCAAGCGGCCGTGGCGTACTCGTTGCTCCCTGAAAAAGCACAGCTCCAGTGGCCATCGCCTGAGCTATGACGAGTGAGCGTGATGGTCTTACCATTTATGACACCAGATACATCTCCATTGAGCGTGGCGATAATGGTGCCATCGCTCGTGGAGGCCGGAATATTCACCTTCGGGTTGTCGACCTCTTTATCGTCATCACCTTTAACTTCGCCCAGCAAGTTCGATTGTGTCCAGCCGAGTTCACTGGCTTTTGTCGTCGTCTCGCCGCGGGCATAGCGCTCTTCTGCGGCAGTTTTCAACGCAGATATCTCTGAGACCACTCGGCTGACCTGAGTCCGCGCCACATAATTCTGATACTGCGGAATGGCGATGGCGGCGAGAATACCGATGATCGCGACCACGATCATCAGCTCGATCAGGGTGAAACCGCCCTGGCGGTATGGCGCTCGACGCTTGTGTTGCCCTTGCATGGGAATCCCCTCGTTTGTCGATGGTGTGCCGGTCGGCGTCGCCGCCGTGCCGTGCGAACCGAATCACGCCGCAACGTCACACTCACACGCGCCGTGGCATACCGATACGCTACGTTACACTTGGTGACACTCGCAACGCTTATCGGCCGCCTCTCAGAATTCTTAAAGAAAAAGTCGTCGATGCCGATAGCGCGGGTATGCCCCCTGCCCGCGCGGCGGCCACTTCTTTTCGATTCGCGAGAGGCGCCTCGACGTGCCGACCACCACCTCCTCCGGCATCCACAGCGGTATCGCTCGTCGCCTGATCGATCGCGGCCTGATCGAGGCTGGCGCGTGCGAGCGCGCGCAGCAGGCGGCGAGAGACGCCGAGCAGACACTGCTCGAGTTCCTCGTGCGCCAGGGCCGGGTCGACCCGCGTCAGGCCGGCGAGGCGGCGGCGCGCGAGTACGGGCTGCCGTTTCTCGACCTGCAGCACGTGGTGTGGGAACGCCTGCCGATCATCGAACCGATTGCCGAAAAACTGATCAGCCGCTTCCAGGTGCTGCCACTGGCGCGTGACGACCGCCGACTGACAGTGGCGATCGCCTTCCCCGCCACCCTGGCCAGGCTCGATGAGCTGCAGTTCACCACCGGCCTTGCGATCGACGGCGTGCTGGTGCCGTTCGACCAGCTCGAGCGCGCCCTGGCCCGCCGCCTGCAGCATCAGGACACCTCCGGCATGCTCGAGGCGCTGGATGAGGCCAGCGACGCGGTGACGCTGGATACCAGCGAAATCGACCTGGAAGAGGAAGCCGCGGCCCTGGATGCCGGTGGCGACAACGACGCGCCGATCGTGCGTTTCGTCAATCGGGTGCTGCGCGATGCGATCCAGCGCGGCGCCTCGGACGTGCACTTCGAACCCTACGAGTCGAGCTTTCGGGTGCGCTTTCGGATCGACGGCATGCTGCTGGAGGTGACCCGCCCGCCGCTCAATCTGCGCACCCGCATCGCCGCGCGCCTCAAGGTGATGGCCCGCCTGGACATCTCCGAGCGCCGCCTGCCCCAGGACGGCGCGATGAAACTGCGCCTGGAGGATCAGCGCGCCATCGACTTCCGCGTCAATAGCCTGCCCACGGTATTCGGCGAGAAGATCGTGCTGCGCCTGCTCGATGCCCGCGCCACTGGATGGGGCATCGACGCGCTCGGTTTTTCAGCGCCCCAGCGTGAGCTGTTCGAAAGCGCCCTGGCGCGCCCCCAAGGGATGATTCTGGTGACCGGCCCCACCGGCAGCGGCAAGACGGTGACCCTCTACACCGGGCTCAATCGGCTCAACACCGAAGAGCGCAACATCTCCACCGCCGAGGACCCGGTGGAACTCAAGATACCGGGGATCAACCAGGTCAACGTGCAGACACGCATCGGGCTCGATTTCGCCAGTGCCCTGCGCGCTTTTCTGCGCCAGGACCCGGACGTGGTGATGGTCGGCGAGATTCGCGATCTGGAGACCGCCGAGATCGCGGTCAAGGCGGCCCAGACCGGCCACCTGGTGCTCTCCACCCTGCACACCAACTCTGCCGCCGAAACGCTGACGCGGCTGCGCAACATGGGGCTGGCAAGCTTCAATATCGCCAGTTCGGTGTCGCTGATCATCGCGCAGCGCCTGGCGCGCCGGCTCTGCCCCCACTGCCGGGTGCCGACTCAGGTGCCCGACGAGGTGCTGCTTGGCGAGGGTGTCACCCAAGAGCGTCTGGACAACGCCACGCTCTATCGCCCGGGCGGCTGCGACCGCTGCACGCTGGGCTACAAGGGTCGCCAGGGGATCTATGAAGTGGTGCCTATCGATGACGCCATGAGCCAGTTGATCATGCGTGATGGCCACGCCCTGGAACTGGCGCAGCTGGCGCGTGAGCGCGGCTACCCCGGCCTGCGCCAGAGCGCCATCGAGCTGGCGCTATGCGGCGTGACCAGCCTGGAGGAGGTCAACCGCGTGACCCTCGACTGAGCCACGCCCCACGAACGCCACCACAGACCAGAGACCGCATAAACGAACCGAGATGCTCTCGGCCTACCGCTTCAAGGAGTCCGACATGGCAACAACGGCGAAGCCTCCCAAGCGACTGGTGATCCACCGCTGGCAATGGCGCGGCAAGAATCTGCGCGGCGAGACGGTGAGCGGCGAGCTGATCGCCAGTGAGGTCAGCGAGGTCCGTCAGGAGCTGGCGCGCCAGAAGATCATCGTCAAGCGCATCACGCGCAAGACCAGCCCATTCGGCATCGGCCGGGTGCGCCAGCGCGACATCACCCTGTTCGCGCGCCAGCTGGCGACCATGCTCCGCGCCGGCGTACCGCTGCTGCAGGCGTGCAAGGTGGTCGCCGAGACGCTACGCAACCCGGCGATGCGCAATCTGGTCGAGAATCTGGCCAACGACATCAGCGCCGGAGCCAGCTTCTCACAGGCGCTATCGCGTCACCCGCAGCGCTTCGACCGCATGTTCGTCAACATGGTCGCCGCCGGCGAGCAGTCGGGCGCGCTGGATCGCATGCTCGAGCGATTGGCCAGCTATCGCGAAAAGATCGACACCCTGAAGGGTCGCATCAAGAAGGCGCTCTACTACCCCATCGCGGTGGTCGCGGTGGGAATCGGCGTCACCGCTCTGCTGCTGATCAAGGTGGTGCCGCAGTTCGAGAGTCTGTTCGCCGGCTTCGGCGCCGAACTACCGGCCTTCACCCGCTTCACCATCGAGCTCTCCGAACTGGCCCAGGCGCACTGGTGGCAGGCACTGCTGGCGCTGGTGCTCACGGGTTTCGCGCTGCGCCGGGCGGTCAAGCGCTCGCCGCGTTTCGCCTACCGGGTCGACCAGCTTCTGCTGCGCCTGCCGGTGCTCGGCAGCATTCTCGACAAGGGCTCGATTGCGCGCTTCTCGCGTACCCTGGCGACGACCTTCAATGCCGGCGTTCCGCTGGTGGAAGCGCTCGAGACCGCCGCGGGTGCGACCGGCAACCGCGTGCATCAGCGGGCGATCATCGGCCTGCGCGACGATGTCGGCGACGGCCAGCAGCTCGCCTTCGCCATGCGCCGGGCACGCATCTTCCCGATCATGGCGGTGCAGATGGTGAGCATCGGTGAGGAAGCGGGCGACCTCGACACCATGCTCGACAAGGTCGCCGGCTTCTATGAAGAGGAGGTCGACAACCAGGTCGATGCGCTCACCTCGCTGCTCGAGCCGCTGATCATCGTGGTGCTGGGGGTGCTGGTGGGCGGTCTGGTGGCGTCGATGTATCTGCCGATTTTTCAGATGGGCTCGGCCATTTGAGAGGGCGTTTACAAAATGCCTGCGCTCGGCAATACGGCGTTGAAATCGACTCACTGAACAACGTTCAGAACGTCCGAAGGACGGCCCGACGGGCGAGCGGAGCGAGTCAAATACTCATTTACCTCAAGTAAACTGGCGCGCCAGACCGGTCCTTTTTTCGGCCGATTTCGCCTTAGCTACGCGCCCCGGTCTGGCCTTCGCCCGTCGAATTTGTAAACGCCCTCTGAGCGAAGGGGCGGCCCTGAAGGCGGCGATACGTTACCCTGTGCCACCTTGTCGACTGGATCAAGCGGGAGTCTGCGTTGTCACAACTTTCCCCCTGGCTGCTGTGGCCCCTGGCGTTCGTGCTCGGCGCCTGCCTGGGCAGCTTCATCAACGTGGTGATCGTGCGCCTGCCGGTGATGCTGATGCGCCGCTGGCGCGCCGAGGCGCGCGCCGCGCTCGAGCTAGAACCCGAGCCCATGCCTCGCTACGACCTGCTGCTGCCGCGCTCGCACTGCCCCGCCTGCGGCCAGTTCATCGTCTGGCACGACAACCTGCCGCTGATCGGCTGGCTCAAGCGCCGCGGCCGCTGTGCCGTCTGTAGCGCAACGATCAGCCCGCAGTACCCGCTGGTCGAGCTGCTCGCCGGCGGCATGACCCTGGCCGCACTGGCGATTCACGGGCCCAGTGTCGAGACGCTGTGGCTGGTCGGTGCCTGCTTGGTGCTGCTGGCACTGGCGGTGATCGACTGGCGCACCCAGCTACTGCCGGATGCGCTCACCCTGCCGCTGCTGTGGGCCGGCCTGCTCTACCAGTGGGCCTACCACCCGCTGTGGCTCGGCAGCGCCGTGCTCGGCGCGGCCGCCGGCTACCTGGTGCTGTGGGCGGTGTACTGGCTGTTCAAGCTGATCACCGGAAAGGAGGGAATGGGCCATGGCGACTTCAAGCTGATGGCGGCGCTGGGCGCCTGGCTGGGCTGGCAGAATCTGCCGCTGCTGCTGCTGCTCTCCGCCGGCGCCGGTACCCTGATAGGTATCGCGCTGATCGTCGGCCGCCGCCATGAGCGCGGCCAGCCGCTACCTTTCGGACCGTTCATTGCCCTCGCCGGCTGGGTCGCGCTGCTGGTGGGCGCGCCACTGCAGGCCAGCTACCAGGCGCTGCTGCTGGGAGGTGCAGGATGAAGGCATCAGCCGACACCGCCCCAGTGATCGGTGTCACCGGGGGCATTGGCTCGGGCAAGAGCGCGGTCGCCGAGGCCTTTGCTGCCCGGGGGATCCCGGGCATCGATGCCGATGCCGTGGCCCGCGAGGTAGTAATGCCGGGCGAGCCGGCGCTGGCCGCGATCGTCGAACGCTTCGGCGACGGCGTGCTCGCGGCGGACGGCAGCCTCGACCGCCGCGCCCTGCGTGCGCGCGTCTTTGCCGATTCCGCCGAGCGGCAGTGGCTCGAGCACCAGACCCACCCGCGCATTCGCCAACGCCTGCAGGCCCATCTGAGCCGCCTGCGCGGCGGTGATGCCCCCTACTGCCTGCTGATCTCGCCGCTGCTGATCGAGAGCGGCCAGCGCGAGATGGTCTCGCGGGTACTGGTGATCGATGTTCCCGAGTCGCTGCAGATCGAGCGCACCCTGGCCCGCGATGGCGTGCCCCGGGCGCAGGTGGAAGCGATTCTCGCCGCCCAGAGCTCGCGTCAGGCGCGCCTTGCAGCCGCCGATGACGTCATCGACAATAGCGGTGACAAAGAGATGCTTCTCGATCAGGTCGCCCGCCTGGATGAACGCTATCGCCAGTGGGCGGCATCACCGCAACGACTTGGCCACTCATGACCTCCGGTAACGACTCCCGCCACGCCGATGATGGCGCCACCGGCGGCGCACTCAAGGTGCGCTGCCCGCAGTGCCAGACGCCGATCGCCTGGACCACAGACAACCCCTATCGCCCCTTCTGCTCCCAGCGCTGCAAGCTGCTCGACCTGGGCGCCTGGGCCGACGGCAGCCACCGTATTCCAGGTGAGCCGCACATGGACGAGACCCAGCTCGACGAGCTGATCGATCGCCTGGAGCGCGGCGAGTAGCCGAAACCCGACACCCGCCGAACAGATCCAAGGCATCACCAACGCAAACGCCGCTCCCTAAGGAGCGGCGTTTGCGTTGCCAGCCGGGCTCGCGCGGCCCGAGAGGTCAGCGGTCGTCGCGCCAGAAATCCCGGATCGAGGCGATACCCTGAGCGCCGACGCCACGCGCCTGGTTGGCGTGGTGCCGGGTCATCCCGCCGAGGGCGAAGACCGGCATCGCCGCCGTCTCGACCATCTGCTGGAAATCGTGCCAGCCGATGGTGATCGCATCGGGATGCGAAGGCGTCGGCGCCAGCGGAGAGAGGGTGACGAAGTCACAATCGATCTGGCCGGCCTGGGTCAGCTGCTCATCGCCATGGGTCGAGGCGCCCAGCCACTTGTTGGCGGGAATCGGGCGCTGCTTGAGCGTCATCAGGCGCGCGCTGGTCAGATGGATGCCATCAGCGTCTACCCGCTCCAACCACGCCGGATCGGCATTCAGCAGCAGTTTGGCGCCGTAGCGCCGGCACAGCGCCAGAGTGCTCTCGGCCCGCGCTTGATAGGCAGCGTCGTCGAGGGTCTTGGCCCGCAGTTGGACCAGACGAATGTTGTCTTCGCGTAGCGCCCGCTCCAGGCGTTCCTGGAACACCGCCTCGTCGGGCTCTTCGGCGGTGATCAGGTACTCCTGGGGCAACGCCACCGCGCGCAGGATCGGCAGATTGGCCGCGGGGAACGGATAGTTGGGCAGGTCGTCGACCCCGACCCAGCGCACCGGCTGCCCCTCGCGGCCGTAGGGCTCGCCGTCGTAATCGCGGACCTGCCATACATCGAGCAGGATGTGCTTGTCGGGATACTCGTGATGCACCCGAATTAGCGGCTGAGCGCGCCGGATCTGGATACCCAGCTCTTCGCTCAGCTCGCGCTTGAGCGCCTCGAAGCCGGTTTCGTAGGGCGCCAGCTTGCCGCCGGGAAACTCCCACAGGCCGCCCTGGTCCGCGGTCGCTGGGCGCCGCGCGATCAGCACGCGCCCGTCGTCGCGGATGACGGCTGCCGCCGCTACGTGAACCCGTCTCTTCATCATCTTGCTAAATCTCTCGCACCTTGGGGTGTTGCTTCGCTGAGTGTCACGCCTCGTGACGACAGGCCGCGCCGCGGCCTGCCCTCAACTGCGGTAGTCCGCGTTGATCGAGACGTAGTCGTGGGACAGATCCGAGGTCCAGACGGTGGCCCGGGCCTCGCCCCGGCCGAGCCGGATCCGAATGGTGATCTCCGCTTGTGCCATCACCCGGCTACCCGCCGCTTCGGTATAGCTCTCGGCGCGCCCGCCGTGCTCGACCAGACGCACATCGCCCAGATCGATGACGATACGCTCGACATCGAGGGCCTCCACCGGCGCGCGCCCGACCGCCGCCAGAATCCGCCCCCAGTTGGCGTCGGAGGCGTAGAGCGCGGTCTTGACCAGCGGCGAGTGGGCCACGGTGAAGGCGACTTCACGCGCCTCCTCGACGCTGGCGGCCTCCTCGACCTCCAGGGTCACGAACTTGGTCGCGCCCTCGGCGTCGCGGATGATCGCCTGGGCCAGCTCGGTGAGCACCTGGGTCAGCGCCGCGCGGAAGCGACGCTCGTCCTCCGCCGATACCACCCGGGGCCCGCGCCCGGTAGCAATCAGGGTGCAGGCATCGTTGGTGGAGGTGTCGGAGTCGACGGTGATCGCGTTGAACGACACGGCGACCGCCTCGCGCAGCCACTGATTCAGGATGGCCGCGGGGATCTCGGCATCGCAGGCGACGAAGCCCAGCATGGTGGCCATATTGGGCTTGATCATGCCCGAGCCCTTGCTGATACCGTTGAGTGTCACCGTGCCGCCGCTCAGCTCGACCTGCGCCGTGGCACCCTTGACCCGAGTATCCGTGGTCAGAATGCCTTCGGCAGCGGCGGCCCACTGCCCGCCGTCGAGACCTGCCAGCGCCTGAGCTAGACCGGCAGCGATCTTCTCCACCGGCAGCGGCTCGCCGATGACGCCGGTGGAGAACGGCAGCACCTGCTGCGCGTCGACACCGGCGAGTTCGGCCAGAGCGCTGCAGCAGCGCTCGGCATCGGCGATCCCGCGGCTGCCGGTACCGGCGTTGGCATTGCCGGTGTTGATCAGCAGATAGCGTGGCGACGTCTGCGCCAGGTGCGCCTTGGCGACATGCACCGGCGCGGCGCAGAACGCGTTGCGGGTGAAGGTGGCCGCGACGCTGGCCCCTTCGGGAATCTCGATCACCACCAGATCGCGGCGGTTGGGCTTCTTGATTCCTGCCATTGCGGCACTCAACCGGACGCCATCGATCGCCGGCATGTGCGGAAAGCTCGCCTCGCCTACTGCCATCTCGTCTCTCCTCGTGGGCACCGCGCAGCGCGGCGCCGAGTCATGCTCAGTTCAGTTTGCCGTGGCACTGCTTGAACTTCTTCCCCGAGCCGCACGGGCAGGGGTCGTTGCGCCCCACCTTGGGCCCTTCGCGGCGTACCGGCGCGTTGTCGTCGCCAGTCTGAGCAGCGGACTCCTCGGCGCCTTCGGCGGTCTCGCGCGCGGCGGCCACCGCCTCCTCGTGGAGCGACTGGCTGCCGGCCTGTTCGCGCTCCAGCGCTTCACGGCGCTGGCGCTCGAGGTCCTCGACCTCTTCCTGACGGCGTACCTGAACGTGGCTCAGGATGCGCGTCACGTCGTGCTTGATGTTGTAGAGCAGCGACTGGAACAGCTCGAAGGCTTCGCGCTTGTACTCCTGCTTGGGGTTCTTCTGGGCGTAGCCGCGCAGATGGATACCCCGACGCAGGTGGTCCATCGACTGCAGATGCTCCTTCCAGCGGGTATCCAGTACCTGCAGCATCACCTGCTTCTCGAAGCGCTGCATCATCTCGCGCCCGATCGCCTCGACCTTGGCGGTGTACTGGCCGCGGTGCTGATCCAGCAGCCGCTGGCGCAGCATCTCTTCGTTGAAGTTCTGATCCTGTTCGGCCCACTCGACGATCGGCAGGTCGAGATTGAACTCCTGCTTGAGCTGGTCCTGCAGATTGGCCAGCTCCCACTGTTCCGGCAGGCTCTGCGGCGGCACATAGGTGGAGATGGTCTGATCGAGCACCTCATCGCGAATGCTGGCGATGTTGTCGGAGATCTCGTCGGCGGCCAGAATCTCGTCACGCTGATCGTAGATCACCCGGCGCTGGTCGTTGGAGACGTCGTCGTACTCGAGCAGCTGCTTGCGGATATCGAAGTTGCGCCCTTCGACCTTCTTCTGCGCGCGCTCGACCGCGTTCGAGACCATCTTGTGCTCGATCGCCTCGCCACGCTCCAGCCCCAGGGCGCCCATCAGACGCTGCACCCGCTCGGAGCCGAACAGGCGCATCAGGTTGTCCTCCAGCGAGAGGAAGAAGCGGGTCGAGCCCGGGTCACCCTGACGCCCGGCGCGACCGCGCAGCTGGTTGTCGATACGCCGCGATTCGTGACGCTCAGAGCCCACCACATGCAGGCCACCGGCGGCGAGCACGGCGTCGTGGCGCTGCTGCCACTCGGCCTTGATCGCCTCGACCTGCGCCTCACTGGGCGACTCCAGCTTGGCCACATCGGCCTCCCAGCTGCCGCCGAGCATGATGTCGGTACCGCGCCCGGCCATGTTGGTGGCGATGGTCACCGCACCGGGGCGGCCGGCCTGGGCGATGATCTCGGCCTCGCTGTCGTGCTGCTTGGCGTTGAGTACGTTGTGCGGAATCTTCTGCGCCTGCATCAGCCGCGACAGATACTCCGAGGTCTCGATCGAGGCGGTACCCACCAGCACCGGGCGCTCGGCCTCGCGCTGGGTCTTGACGTCCTCGATGATCGCCTCGAACTTCTCCTCGGCGCTCATGAACACCAGGTCGTTGAGATCCTGGCGTGCCAGCGGACGGTTGGTGGGGATCACCAGCACGTCGAGGCCGTAGATGTGGTTGAACTCGAACGCCTCGGTGTCGGCGGTACCGGTCATGCCGGCCAGCTTGTCATAGAGACGGAAATAGTTCTGGAAGGTGGTCGAGGCGAGCGTCTGGCTTTCACGCTGGATGGGCACGCCCTCCTTGGCCTCGACCGCCTGGTGCAGGCCTTCGGACCAGCGCCGGCCTTGCATGGTGCGCCCGGTATGCTCATCGACGATGACGATCTGGTTGTCGGCGATGATGTAGTCGACGTCGCGATGGTAGAGACAGCGCGCGCGCAGCGCCGAGTGGATATGCTGCAGAAGCCCCAGGTTCTGCACCGCGTAGAGCGAATCCTCCTCCTTGAGCAGGCCGGCCTCGCGCATCAAACCCTCGACCTTCTGGTGGCCCTCTTCGGTCAGCTCCACCTGCTTCTGCTTCTCGTCGATCAGGAAATCGCCGCTGCTCGGGTCCTCCTCGTCACTGCACTGCTCGAGCCGCTGCGACAGCGTTCCGATGGTGCGGTAGAGCTCGACATCCTCCTCCACCGGGCCGGAGATGATCAGCGGGGTACGCGCCTCGTCGATCAGGATCGAGTCGACCTCGTCGATGATGGCGTAGTTGAGCGGGCGCTGGACCTTGTCCTCGAGCGAGAAGGCCATGTTGTCGCGCAGATAGTCGAAGCCGTACTCGTTGTTGGTGCCGTAGGTGATGTCGCAGGCGTAAGCCTTGCGCTTCTCCTCGTTGGGCTGCCCGGAGGCGATCACGCCGACGCTGAGGCCGAGGAATTCGTACAGCGGGCGCATCCAGTTGGCGTCGCGGCTGGCCAGGTAGTCGTTGACCGTGACCACATGCACGCCCTTGCCCGGCAGCGCGTTGAAGTAGACCGCCAGGGTGCCCACCAGGGTCTTGCCCTCACCGGTCTTCATCTCGGCGATACGGCCGTCGTGCAGCGCCATGCCGCCGACCATCTGGACGTCGAAGTGGCGCATGCCGAGCACCCGCTTGCTCGCCTCGCGCACCACGGCGAAGGCTTCGGGCAGCAGGGCGTCGTGCTTTTCACCCGCCTCCAGGCGGCTGCGGAATTCGGCGGTCTTGGCGGCGAGTGCGCCATCGTCGAGCGCGGCGATGGTCTCTTCCAGCGCATTGATCGCCGAGACCTGCTTGCGCATTCGCTTGACGTCGCGCTCGTTCTTCGAGCCGACCAGTTTCTTGACCAATACGTTCAACATGATGGAGTTCCTGCGTCATTCATGGGCGCCTCCGCGGCCTTCGGACCGGCGGTAGCGGCGCTGCGACAAGCGATGAAAGTCAGGCAGGAAGCGGCGGGCCGCGGCGGGAAAAGGCGTCGTGGGCCAGACGCCGCACCGCGACCAGGGCCGGCAGCACACCGACCAGAGTCGGCAAGGCCAGCCGCGGCGGCTGCGGATGCGTGGTCGGCGCACGCGCGACACGGCGGGACTCGGCGCGGATCTCCTCCGGCGCCATTAAATAGACCTGGGCCAGTCGCTCGGCCAAGCGCAGCGCCTCGGCCTGCACCAGTCCGGCTGGCAGCAGGCAACCCACCAGCACGCTGGCCAGCCACCAGTGCGCCCGCTGGCGCGGTCGCCAGCGGGCGCCCGTGTGGCCGGTATGCGAATGGGCCGATGTCATGCTGTCGACGAACTCCGCGTCGTGATAGGTTTGGGGGAACTTTCCCCACTGCGTGCAAGCCGATGAGTATAAAGGCTAAGCGTTTTCGAGCCCAGTCCGTTTCCCATCTGCTCGGCCAGCCCAGCGGCCTCGGCGACGTGGTGCGCATGGCCACGCTGATCGACCGCGCCCAGCGCCATCTGCGCCGCCAGCTACCAGCGGACGTGGCCGAGCACGTGTTCGTCGGCGGCTACCGCGACGGCGTGCTGACCCTGATCACCGATCGCGCCGCCTGGCTGACCTGGCTGCGCTACGAGCAGCCGCGCCTGCTCAAGCTGCTGCATCAGCTACCGGGCTTCGAGGCAGTCATGAAGCTGTCACTCAAGGTGCGCCCGGTGCGCCCGGTCAAGGTCGCCCCGCGCCAGGTCCGCCACCTGACCCCAGCCGGCGCCAACGCGCTGACCCAGTGCGCGGCGGGCATGGAGGAGTCGCCACTGCGACGCGCGCTCACCCGCCTCGCCTCCCACGCTGAGCCTGCGGCGTCCGAAGAAGGCGGCGACAGCTAACCCCAGCCAGATGAGACCGGCTCTCTCGCCACCGGCCAGCACCGTCTGAGTCTCGCCTTCATCCACCGAGCGATGCTTTCCAGAACGACGCCAAAAACGACGCCAAAAACGACGACGCCGACCTTCTGGGGTCGGCGTCGTCTTGAGTCATGTCCGCTGTCGTCTGTTACCTGCGACTACCGGCGAGAAGGCACTCGGTCAGGCCATCGCCGGTGCGGCGTAGGAGATCGGTGCCGGCTCGGCGGCCTCCTCGAAGGTCACGATCTCGAAAGCCTCCGGATGGGCCAGCAGCTCGCGACACAGCTGATTGTTGAGACCGTGACCGGACTTGTAGCCGCGGAACTCGCCGATCAGACTATAGCCCAGCTGATAGAGGTCACCGATGGCGTCGAGCATCTTGTGCTTGACGAACTCGTCCTCGTAGCGCAGGCCGTCCTGGTTCACGATGCGATAGTCGTCGACCACGATGGCGTTGTCGAGACTGCCACCAAGGGCCAGGTTCTGCGAGCGCAGGAACTCGAGATCGCGCATGAAGCCGAAGGTACGCGCTCGCGACACTTCCTTGACGAAAGAGGTCGTGGAGAAATCGACGCTGGCGGTCTGCTTCTGCTGGTCGAATACCGGGTGGTCGAAATCGATCGCGAAGCTCACCTTGAAGCCGTTGTGCGGCAGGAAGGTGGCCTGCTTGCCGTCGTCGCTGACCGTCACCTCACGCTTGATGCGGATGAACTTCTTGGGCGCGGCCTGCTCGGCGATACCGGCGGACTGGATCAGGAACACGAACGGACCGGCGCTGCCATCCATGATCGGCACTTCGGCGGCGCTCAGTTCGACATAGGCGTTATCGATGCCGAGACCGGCAAACGCCGACATCAGATGCTCGACCGTAGCCACCTTGACGCCATCCCGGGACAGCGCGGTGCACAGCTTGGTATCGGTGACACTCTGGGCGTCGGCGGGAATCTGCACGACGGGGTCGAGATCGGTACGCACGAACACGATGCCGGTATTGGGCGCCGCGGGACGCAGCGTCAGATACACTTTCTCTCCGGAATGGAGGCCCACGCCGGTAGCGCGGATCGTGTTCTGCAACGTTCGTTGTTTGATCATCGGCATCGACCTGACAGTCAAATAGTTTGAAAACGGTGTTCACTATAACACCGAACGACCGTTTCACCAAACATATCGACGTGACAGAATGATGAGCGCCGTGTGACGCTCTGTGTTCAGTCCGCCTGACGCCGCAGGAAGGCCGGAATGTCGAGATAGTCATCCATCTCGGCAGACTTGCGCTTCTCCTGGCTCTGCTGCTTCTTGGCTGCGGCCGCTTCCTGCTCGGCGCGGGCGGCCTGCTGGCGCATCACGGCGGGCTGCTGCAGCTTGCGGTAATCGGTCGGTTCGGGACGCGAGGCCACACTCTCGCGCGGCAGCGCCTTTTCTTTCTGCGCATCCAGGCCGGCGGCCACCACGGTCACGCGCAGTTCGTCGGACATCTCCATGTCGATCGAGGTACCCACGACGATGGTGGCATCCTGGGAGGCGAACTCCTGCACCGTCGCACCGACGTCGTTGAACTCACCGATGGAGAGATCCGGACCGGCGGTGATGTTGACCAGAATACCGCGGGCGCCGTGCAGATCGATGTCTTCGAGCAGCGGGCTGCGAATCGCCTTCTCGGCGGCCTCGCGGGCGCGGTTCTCGCCGGTCGCGGCGCCGGTGCCCATCATCGCCATGCCCATTTCGGACATCACGGTGCGCACGTCGGCGAAGTCGACGTTGATGATGCCCGGGCTGGTGATCAGCTCAGCAATACCCTGCACTGCACCCAGCAGCACGTCATTGGCTGCACTGAACGCAGTCAGCAGGCTGGCATTCTTGCCCAGCACCGAGAGCAGCTTCTCGTTAGGGATGGTGATCAGCGAATCGACGTACTCGGAGAGCGCCTTCATGCCCTCTTCCGCCGCACGCATGCGCTTGGGCCCTTCGAACGGGAACGGACGCGTGACCACCGCCACGGTCAGGATGCCCAGCTCCTTGGCTACCTGGGCAACGACCGGGGCGCCGCCGGTACCCGTGCCACCGCCCATGCCGGCGGTGATGAAGACCATGTCGGCACCCTGCAGCATCTCGGCGATACGCTCGCGATCTTCCATCGCCGCCTGACGCCCGACTTCAGGATTGGCGCCGGCACCCAGCCCCTTGGTGATCTCGCCACCCAACTGGAGTACGGTCTTGGCCGCCACGCGCTTGAGCGCCTGGGCATCGGTGTTGGCGCAGATGAACTCGACGCCCTCGATGTTGCTCTCGACCATGTGGTTGACGGCATTGCCGCCACCGCCGCCGACACCGATGACTTTGATGACTGCACTACTGGAAGGTGCGTTATCTACTAGTTCGAACATTGCCCCGTCTCCAAGACCGCGTCGCGGCCTGTCAGAAATTTCCTTTAAACCAGCCTTTGATTCGCGCCAACGCCGAAACCTCGTCCCTGGTTCCGCGTCGGGGAAGAAGCTCTTCCCGTTGAGGCTGGGCTGATACTGCGCGAGCGTGCTTGGCGTCTTGCATGCCGTAGAGTAGCAAACCTACCCCGGTCGAATAAATCGGGTTGCGCACCACGTCGGCCAGACCGCGCACATTGTGCGGCGAGGCGATACGCACCGGCATGTGGAATATCTCCTCTGCCAGCTCGACCACCCCCTCCATGCGCGAGGTGCCACCGGTCAATACCACGCCGGCGGCGACCAGATCCTCGTAGCCGCTGCGCCGGAGCTCCTCGCGTACCAGCGTGAAGAGCTCCTCGTAGCGCGGCTCGACTACCTCGGCCAGCGCCTGGCGCGACAGATCCCGTGAGGGGCGATCGCCGACGCTCGGCACCTTGATCATTTCATCGCTGCTGGCCAGCTGGGTCAGCGCGCAGGCGTACTTGACCTTGATGTCTTCGGCGTACTGCGTCGGCGTGCGCAGGGCCATGGCGATGTCGTTGGTGACCTGGTCGCCGGCGATCGGAATCACCGCCGTGTGGCGAATCGCCCCTTCGGTGAACACTGCGATATCGGTGGTACCACCACCGATATCGACCATGCACACGCCCAGCTCGCGTTCGTCTTCGGTGAGTACGGCATGACTGGAAGCGATCTGTTCGAGAATGATGTCATCGACTTCGAGACCACAGCGGCGCACGCACTTCTCGATGTTCTGGACCGCGTTGAGCGCGGCGGTCACCAGATGCACGCGCGCCTCCAGACGCACGCCGGACATCCCCAGCGGCTCGCGGATTCCTTCCTGGGTATCGATCGCGAACTCCTGCGGGATGACGTGCAGCACGCGCTGGCCCTCGGAGATGGCGCGGGCACGGGCGGAGTCGATCACCCGCTCGATGTCACTCGGGCCGACTTCACGCTCCTTGATGGCGACCACGCCATCGGAGTTCATCGAGCTGATGTGGCTGCCTGCGATGCCGACATAGACGGAATGGATGTCGCAGCCGGCCATCAGCTCGGCTTCCTCGACGGCACGCTGAATCGACTGCACGGTCGACTCGATGTTGATCACCACACCCTTCTTCATGCCCCGCGAGGGATGCGAACCAATCCCGGCGATTTCCAGCCCACCATCGTCCGTGGGTTGCCCCACGATGGCGACCACCTTGGATGTTCCGATATCCAGCCCGACCACCATATTGGAAGCGTTGGATTGTCCTGCCATAGGTCGGGATCGCTCCTCAAACACCGATAAAACCCGTCAAAAATGGGCCAATAAAGATCCTGGCTTATTATAGAAACAAGCGAGCCTTTTTCACCAGCCCATCGCTGAAACAAAAGCCACAGTAAGCCCTTTTTCTACAAAAGGGAAATGGTCGCATCAAGGGCCGCTTTTTTTGCCGCACGTGTAGCGAGATGGCAACGCCGGCGCGCGTCCGCGCCATGTCATGACGCCGGAGACAGGGCTAAGTGCAGCGAGTGTGGCCCGACTCGCCAACGGCCACGTTCGTTGTCACATCGCCGAACTAGTTGGCCCCGGCGCGAGTGTCGGTCTCTCCGTGCCAGGCCACCGCGACACCGTTGGGATAACGCAGATCGATGTAGCGAATCTGCGACGCCTGAGCGCCCAACTGGCGCTGCCAGGCTGCAATGAAGCGCGCCAGCCGGGCATCCAGATCGCTACGCCCGAGAATCACCCAGACATTGTCGTTGACCTGGAAACGCCACGCCCCACGCGCTTCGAGCCGCAGCTGGGTGACCTCGAGCCCGAGATCGGAGAGTGTGCGCCGCAGCGAGTCGTAGTAAGCCAGCACCTCGCGCCCACTCCCCTCGGGGCCGCCGAGATCGGGCAGGCGCCGACCGAAGTCGTCGATCGGCCCGGGCAGGAACGGCTGGCCACGGCTGTTGAGCAGTGCATCGTCGTTCCAGCGCGCCACCGGGTCCTGCTCGTAGAGCTCGAAACGCAGCGCATTGGGCCACTCACGGGTGACCTTGACCTCGCGCAGCCACTGGATCTTGCGCGCCTGATCCCGCAGCTCCGGCAGATCGATGGAGAGCCAGGTGTGGCCGCGGATCAGCGGAGCCAGCTGCTGCTGCAGGTAACTGGCGCTGACGTACTCCAGATCGCCGCTGATCGAGACCCGGGCGATCGGCTTGTCCAGCCACAGCCACAGCGCACGCCCACCGGCACCGAGCAGCACGAAGATCATCAGCACGCCGATCAGCGCACCGCGCGCATTGGCGTTCATCGTTGACGCCTCCGCACCAGGCTCGTCAGGTGGGTCGAGCTGTGGCTCAAAGCGTCACCTCGTCGAGATCGAGACCGCTACCGGCCAGCTTGAGCGCGATACCACCGACGTCGCCTGCGCCCTGGGTGATCAAGATGTCGTCGGGACGCAACACATGGGAGAGCATATCGGGCAGCGCGGCCTTGTCCTCGACGAACATCGGGTCGACCAGACCGCGCTGGCGGATCGAACCGGCCAGCATCTTGCCTTCGGCACCGGGGATGGGCGCTTCGCCGGCGCTGTAGACATCCAGCAGCAGCAGCGTGTCGACTCCCGAGAGCACGCGCACGAAGTCTTCGTAGAGATCGCGGGTACGGCTATAGCGGTGCGGCTGGTAGACCATCACCAGACGGCGCTCCGGCCAGCCGGCGCGCACCGCGCGGATCACCATCTCGACTTCGCGCGGATGGTGGCCGTAGTCATCCACCAGCATCACCTCGCCACCCTGCTTGAGCGGATAGTGACCGTGCACCTGGAAGCGCCGGCCGACGCCGCCGAAGGAGGCCATGCCGGCGACGATATCGGCGTCGGCGACGCCGGCATCGGTGGCCACGGCGATCGCCGCCAGCGCGTTGAGCGCGTTGTGCGCCCCCGGCATCGCCAGCCGAATGCGCAGACCCGCATGCCCCTCGGGGCGCACCGCGACAAAGCCGATCTCGCCCGCCTCCTGCCAGAACTCGCTGACGCGGAAGTCGGCGTCCTCGCTGAAACCGTAAGTGACGAAGTGGCGCTGCACCCGCGGCAGCAGTTCGCGCACGTTGTCGTCATCCACGCACAGCACCGCGCGACCGTAGAACGGCAGGTTGTGCAGGAACTCGATGAAGGTGTTCTTCAAACGCGAGAAGTCACCATCGTAGGTCGCCATATGGTCGGCATCGATATTGGTGACGATGGCAGTCATCGGCTGCAGGTGCAGGAAGGACGCATCCGACTCGTCGGCTTCGGCGACCAGGAACTCGCCGGCGCCGAGGCGCGCATTGGTGCCGGCACTGGTCAGCTTGCCACCGATGACGAAGGTCGGGTCGAGCCCCGCCTCACCCAGTAGCGTCGACAGCAGACTGGTGGTGGTCGTCTTGCCGTGGGTGCCGGCGACCGCGATGCCATGGCGAAAACGCATCAGCTCGGCCAGCATCTCGGCGCGCCGCACTACCGGCACGCGATGCTCCCGGGCCCAGGCGATCTCCGGGTTGCTGGCGTCCACCGCGGTGGAGACCACCACCACGTCGGCGCCCTCGGCGTTGACCTCGGCATGCCCGATCGCCACGCGAATGCCGCACTCACGCAGATGCTGGGTCACCGTAGACTCGCGCAGATCGCTGCCGCTGACGGTGTAACCCTCGTTGGCCAGCACCTCGGCGATGCCACACATGCCGGCACCGCCGATGCCGACGAAATGGATCCCACGAATTCGCCGCATCCCCAGATGCGAACGAACCGGACGGCTCTCGATGCTATCGCTCACTTGCTACCTCCATGCAGCCCTCGAGCATGCGCTCGACGGCATCCAGATGAGCTACCCGACGCGCCTGGATCGCCATCTGGGCGAGCACCTCGGGGCGCAGCAGCGCGTCGAGCGCCTGCGTCAGCCGCTGCGGCGTCAACTCGCTCTGCTGTATCAATTCGGCGCCACCGGCCGCGACCAGATGGCGCGCATTGTGGGTCTGGTGATCGTCCACCGCGTGGGGGAACGGCACCAGCAGCGACGGCTTGGCCGCCGCGCTCAGTTCGGCGATCGTCAGCGCGCCGGCACGACAGACGATCAGATCGGCCCAGTCATAGGCCTCGGCCATGTCATCGATGAAGTCACTCACCTCGGCGGCCACCCCGGCCTCGCGGTAACCCACCTGGGTCGCGGACTCCTTGTCGCGGCCGGCCTGATGGCGCACCGCTGGGCGGCTCTCGACGGGTAACGCTGCCAGCGCCTCGGGCAGACGCTCGTTGAGCGCCTGCGCCCCCAGCGAGCCGCCCAGCACCAGCAGCCGTAGCGGACGCTCGGTCATCCCGCTCGCCGCCCGTGGCGACTCGCCCAGATGTGCGATCTCTTCGCGCACCGGATTGCCCACCACCTCGGCACGCGAGCCCGGAAAGGCACCGGGGAAGGCGGCGTAGGTGCGCGTCGCCAACCGAGACAGGGCGCGATTGGTCAGCCCGGCCACAGCATTCTGCTCATGCACCAGCAGCGGCTTACCGCAGAGCCGTGCGGCCAGCCCGCCGGGACCGCTGGCGAAGCCGCCCAGCCCGATCACCAGCTGCGGGTCGAAGCGCTGGATCACGCGGCGCGCCTGCAGCACCGCACGACTCAGACGCCACGGGATCGCCAGCCAGCCGGCCAGACCGTTACCGCGCAGGCCAGCCACGTCGATCTGGTGCAACACCAGCCCGGCCGCCGGCACCAGCCGATTCTCGATCCCCCGAGGGCTCCCCAGCCACTCCACCGTGACGCCGCGCTGGACCAGCGCCCGCGCCAGCGACAGCGCCGGCACCACGTGGCCGCCGGTCCCCCCGGCCATGATCAGGACGCGCTCGAGTTGGCTCATGTTTCGCCCCCCTGCGACTGCCGCGCCGCGGATTCCGACGATGCCTCCTGCGCCGCCGCAGCAGCACGCCGCTGGCCGCGGCGGACCTCGGCGTCGACCCGGAACAGCATCGCCACCATGATGCCGCTGACGATCAGGCTCGAGCCGCCGTAGCTCAACAGCGGCAGCGTCAGCCCCTTGGTCGGCAGCATGCCGGAACTCACCGAGATGTTGATGAAGGCCTGGGCACCGATCACCAGCGCAATGCCGTAGCACAGGTAAGCGGCGAACGGCATCCGCGCCAGCTCCGCCTTGCGGCCGATGCGAAAGGAGCGGAACACCAGGAGGGCGAACAGCAGGATCACCCCCACCGCCCCGAACAGCCCCAGTTCCTCGGCCAGCACCGCGAATACGAAGTCGGTGTGCGCCTCGGGCAGATAAAAGAGCTTCTGCACGCTATTGCCCAGCCCCAGCCCCAACCAGTGCCCGCGGCCGAAGGCGATCAGCGCCTGGGTCAGCTGATAGCCGGTGTTGTACTGATCCGCCCAGGGGTTGGCGAAGCTGGTGATACGCTGCAGGCGATAGGGCTCGGCCACCGCCAGCATCACCGCGCCCGAGCCGACCACGATCAGGATCAGCAGAAAGCGCCACAGCGGCGCCCCCGAGAGCAGCAGCATGCCCATCACGCAGCCGGTCATTACCACCACGGCGCCGTAGTCCGGCTCCAGAATCAGCAGAAAGCCGATCAAAGCCATCACTGCCAGCGGCCGCATGAAGGCGCCCCAGGTGCGGCGCACCTCGGGCAAAAAGCGCTCTAGGTAGCCGGCGACGTAGACGATCATGAACAGCTTGGCGACCTCGGAGGCCTGGACGTTGACGATGCCCAGCGGAATCCAGCGCCGGCTGCCGTTGATCTCGCGTCCCACCAGCAGTACCAGCACCAGCAGCACCAGCCCCAGGATCAGCAGCATCGGCCCCTTCTCGCGCCACCACCACAGCGGTAGACGCACCGCCAGCAGCCCAACCCCGATCGCCGCGAGCACGAAGATGCCGTGGCGAATGCTGAAGTAATAAGGGTTGCCGGTGAGACTGGCGGCGATCTCGGTGGAGGCCGAAGTGACCATGACCCAGCCGATCAGCATCAGCGCCAATGCCGACAGCAGCAACCAGCCATCGAAGGATTGATGGCGGGTGGTGAAGCGTTGTTCCAATCCTTTCAGCATGTGGCTTCCTGCCCTTGCGCCAGAATCTCGCGGAACGCCGCGCCGCGCGCCAGATAGTTGGGGAACTGATCGAGACTGGCGCAGGCCGGCGACAGCAGCACGCAGTCGCCTGGCTCGGCGATGGCGGCAGCACGACGCATCGCCTCGGCCAGGGTCTCGACCCGAGTCACCGGCAGGTGCCCGGCCAGCGCCGCGGCCAAGCGCTCGGCATCCTGGCCGAAGACCACCGCCTCGCGCGCGTGGCGTGCCAGCGGCGGTGCCAGCGGGGTGAAATCGGCGCCCTTGCCCACGCCCCCGCCGAGCCACACCAGACGCCCGGAGAGCCCTTCGCCGACGCCGGCGATAGCGGCCAGGGTCGCGCCCACGTTGGTGCCCTTGGAGTCGTTGATCCAGCGCACACCGTGGCGCTCGACCACCACCTCGCCGCGGTGCGGTAGCCCGGCGAAACGCGTGAGCACCTGGCGCATCGCCGCCCACGGCAGGCCCATCGTCTCACCGATGGCCGCCGCCGCCAGGGCGTTGGCCTGGTTGTGGCGCCCCGCCATGGCAAGCTCCGACACCGGTATCAGCCCCTCGGCACCGCGACACAGCCAGGGCGCGCCGGCACCGGCAGGCACCGCCACACCCCACTCTTCGGCGCTGGCGGGAGCGGCCCGGGTGAAGCGCACGCAGGGTAGACGGGGGTCGTCGGGCCAGGTGGCACTGTCCTCGGCATTGACCACCGCGCGCTCGGCGCCGCGGAAGATACGCGCCTTGGCGGCGCGGTAGCCGGCCATATCGCCGTGGCGGTCGAGGTGATCCTCGGAGAGATTGAGGAAAGCCGCACAGGTCGCATTGAGCGTGTCGAGACTCTCGAGCTGAAAACTCGACAGCTCGAGCACGAACCAGGCCGCCTCGGGCCGGTCGAGCAGCAGATCCAGCGCCGCCTCACCGAGGTTGCCGCCGACAGCGACGTCGAGCCCCGACTCCTGCGCCATCTCGCCCACCAGCGTGGTCACCGTGGACTTGGCGTTGGAGCCGGTGATCGCCACCAGCGGCGCCTGACAGTGGCGCCGGAACAGCCCGATCTCACCCACCAGCTTGTGCCGATAGGGTGCAAGCCCGGCGCCAACGGTATCCACCCCCGGGCTCACTGCGATCTCGCTGAAGGCGTCCAGGTCCAGCGTCTCGAGGGCGCCGAGGTGCAGCGACACCTCGGGGAAGTCGGCGCGGAAAGCTTCCAGGCCCGGCGGCGCGCTGCGCGTATCCGCCATGACGAAGGCTTCGCCCCGCGCGCGCAGAAAGCGCGCGATGGCGCGCCCGGAGATACCCAGCCCCACTACCAGGCGCGGGCCGGCCGGCAGGTCGTTGGCACGCTGCGATATCGAGCTCATCGGATCAGCGCAGCTTGAGTGTCGCCAGCCCCAGCAGGACCAGCATCACGGTGACGATCCAGAAACGCACGATGACGCGCGGTTCGGGCCACCCCTTGAGTTCGAAATGGTGATGCAGCGGCGCCATGCGGAAGATACGCCGCCCGGTCAGCTTGTAGGAGCCGACCTGCAGGATCACCGAGACCGTCTCCATCACGAATACCCCGCCCATGATGAACAGCACGATCTCCTGGCGCACGATCACCGCGACCACGCCCAGCGCCGCACCCAGCGCCAGCGCCCCGACATCCCCCATGAACACCTGTGCCGGATAGGTGTTGAACCACAGAAAGCCGAGCCCGGCCCCGGCGATGGTGCCGCAGAAGACCGCCAGTTCTCCGGCTCCGGGGACCTCGGGAATGTGAAGATAGTTGGCGAATACCGCATTGCCGCTGGCATAGGCGAACACCGCCAGCCCCATCGATACCAGCACGGTGGGCATGATCGCCAGCCCGTCGAGCCCGTCGGTCAGGTTGACCGCATTGGAGCTGCCGACGATCACCAGATAGCTGAGCACCACGAAGAAGCCGCCGAGGGGAATCACCACATCCTTGAACAGCGGCACGATCAAGCTGATCTCGACCGGGCTGGCGGCAGTGAAGTAGAGCACCAGCGCCGCGCCGAGGCCGATCACCGACTGCCAGAAGTACTTCCAGCGTGCCGGCAGGCCGCGCGGATTCTTCTCCACCACCTTGCGGAAGTCATCGACCCAGCCGATCGCGCCGAAGCCCAGCGTGACCGCCAGTACCAGCCACACGTAATGGTTGGTCAGATCGCCCCACAGCAGCGTGCTCACGGCAATCGAGATCAGGATCAGCGCGCCACCCATGGTCGGGGTGCCGGCCTTGGAAAGATGCGACTGGGGGCCGTCATCGCGAACCGCCTGACCGATCTGGCGCTCGACCAGGCGCTTGATCATCTGCGGCCCCATCCACAGGCTCAGGAAGAGCGCCGTCAGCGTCCCCAGGATGATGCGCAGGGTGAGATATCCGAAGACGTTGAAGGCACTTTGAAAATGCGTCAGCAGTTCAGCCAGAAAAAGCAGCATGAGTCCGATTCACCTTGAGGCGTCGTCACGCAGCGCGGTCACGAGTCGTTCCATGCCGGCACTGCGCGATCCCTTGACCAGTACGCTGGCGTGGGAAGGCAACTGATCACGGGCGAAGCGCTCGAGCGCCGCCCAGTCGTCGAAATGGTGGCCTTCGTCACCGAAGGCCTCGGCTGCGGCACGTGCGGGTTCGCCGAACGTGCCCAGACAATCGATACCGAGGTCGCGCGCGGTGCGCCCCACCTCGGCGTGCAGCGCGGCCGACTCGGCGCCCATCTCCCCCATCGCGCCGAGGAAACACCAGCGCGGCGCCGGCAGGGTCGCCAGGGTCTCCAGCGCGGCGCGCATGGCGCCGGGGTTGGCGTTGTAGCTGTCGTCGATCAGGCGGCTGCCGCGCACGCCCGCCACCACCTGCATGCGCCCGCTCATCGCAGTGGTCGCGGCGAGCCCGGCGACGATCTCGTCCGGTGCGAAACCCAGGGCATGGGCCGCAGCCGCGGCTACCAGCGCATTGCGCACGTTGTGGCGCCCGATCAGCGCCAGCTTCACCGTCAGCGACGGGGCGTCCGGCAGCGAGAGCGTGAAAGCATACCGCCCGGCGTCATCACAGACCAGATCGTGGGCGGTGACGGCGGCCGGGGCGTCGATGGCGATGTCGAGCACGCGAGCGCTACCCGCCAGCGCCCGCCATACCGGGAAATAGTGCTGCTGGCGGTCGAGCACGGCGACGCATTCATTGCTCAGGCCGGCGAGGATCTCGCCCTTGGCCTGGGCGATCTGCCCCATGCCGCCGAACTCGCCCACATGGGCGCCGGTGACATTGGTGATGATCGCCACCTGCGGCCGGGCCAGCGCCGTGGTCCAGGCGATCTCGCCGAGATGGTTGGCGCCCAGCTCCACCGCGGCGTAGCGGTGCTCGGCGCGCAGCCCCAGCAGGGTCAGCGGCGCGCCGATGTCATTGTTGAGATTGCCGCGGGTGGCCAGGGTCGGGGCGCGTCGGGAGAGAATCGCCGCGAGCAGCTCCTTGACCGTGGTCTTGCCGCTGTTGCCGGTAACCGCCACCAGCTCGCCCGCCCAGGCCAGCCGGTGCGCACGCGCCAGCAGACCCAGCGCCAGGCGGGTATCCGGCACCACGATCTGCGCCAGCGGGTCGGCTACCGGGTGGGCGACCACGGCCCCCACCGCACCGCGCTCGCGCGCCTTGGCGAGGAAGTCGTGCGCATCGAAGCGCTCGCCCTTGAGCGCCACCAGCAGGTCTCCCGGGGCCAGCTCGCGGGTGTCGGTGACGATGCGTTCGACCATGCGATCGGCGGCGCCATCCGGGGCCACCCCGGGCGCCCCCAGGGTCGCGGCGATAGCGTTCAGGCTCAGCTTCACGCCCGGGCCTCCCGCAGCGCGCAAGCCGCCTGCGCCTGTTCGAGATCGTCGAACGGATGGCGCACCCCGGCGATCTCCTGATAATCCTCGTGCCCCTTGCCGGCGATCAGCACGATGTCGTGGGGCCCGGCCTCGGCGATCACCCGCCGAATCGCCTCGCCGCGGCCGTCGATCGACCACGCCTTGGCCGCCGCCGCGGGCGACAGGCCGGCGACGATCTCGCCGCGAATGGTCGCCGGGTTCTCGCTACGCGGGTTGTCGTCGGTCACCACCAGCCGGTCGGCGTGGCGCTCGGCGACCGCCGCCATCAGCGGGCGCTTGCCGCTGTCACGGTCGCCGCCACAGCCGAACACGCACCACAGCTGGCTGCCCGCCTGGGCCGGCAGATGCTCACGCAGCGCGGTCAGGGCGTTGTCCAGCGCATCCGGCGTATGCGCGTAGTCGATCACCACGCTGGGCAGCTCGCTATCCGGCTCGCGAGGCAACCGTTGCATGCGCCCGGGGACCGGCGACAGCGACTGTGCCGCCGGCCACAGCGTCGCCAGCGGCACGCCCAAACCATAGAGCGTGGCCATTGCCAGCAGCGCATTGTCGAGATTGAAGCGCCCCATCAGCGGCAGTTCGAGCAGGTGCTCGTCTTCCGGCGAGGCGACCACCGCGTGGAGCCCCTGCGGCAGCGTCTCGCAGCCGGCCACGCGCAGCGTGGTCGCCTCGGCCGTGCCGGTGGCCAGCACGCGCACGCCGGGGGCCAGCCCCGCCAGCATCAGCCGCGCCAGCGGGTCATCGGCGTTGACCACTGCCAGCCGCAGACCCTCGCGGCGGAACAGCCTGGCCTTGGCCGCGGCGTAGGCGGCCATGCTGCCGTGATAGTCGAGATGGTCACGACTCAGATTGGTGAAGACCGCGGCCGCAATCGGGGTATCGCCGAGACGCTCCTGGGCCATGGCGTGGGAGGAGACCTCCATGGCCACGCTCTCGACCCCTTCGCTGGCGAGTTCGCCCAGCATCTGCTGCAGCTCGAGCGGCCCCGGCGTGGTCTGGCGCGCTGCCTTGAGCCGCTGCGGGCGGCCATAGCCGAGCGTGCCGATCACCGCTGCCGGGCGCCCCACGGCCTCCAGCAGGGTGGCAATATAGTGGGTGACCGAACTCTTGCCGTTGGTGCCGGTGACGCCGATCAGTGTCAGGCTATCGGGCACCGCGAACAGCTGGCGGCCGAATTCGGACTGCCGCTCGGTGAGCCCCGGCAGCGCCAGCACGCGGGCGTCGTCTCGCCACGCGGCATCGAGCCCGTCGGCCTCGGCCAGCACCAGCGCCGCGCCCTGCTCGAGCGCCGCGGCGATGAACTCGCGCCCGTCGCGCGCCACCCCGGGCAGCGCGACGAATAGCTCGCCGTCGCTCACCCCACGGCTGTCGAGCGCCAGCGCCACGCTGTCGGCTTCGGCCAGACGTCGGCGCAGAGGCGCTAGGTCGGCCTTTGGCCACAGCGTCTCGAGCGCATCGATCAGACGCGAGACTTCGACTTCGAGCGTCATGGTGCCGTCTCCTCTTCGGGCTGATCCGGCGGTACGTCGAGCAGGCGCAGGGCGCTGCCGACCACACGGCTGAACACCGGTGCGGCAACCAGCCCGCCGTAATAGTCGCCCTTCTTGGGATTGTCGATCATCACCACAGTGACGATGCGCGGGTTGGTGGCCGGGGCGATACCGGCGAACAGCCCACGATAGGCGGTCTTTTGATAGCCGGTACTGGTGACCTTGCGCACCGTACCGGTCTTGCCCGCGATCTGATAGCCGGGAACCATCGCCAGGTGCCCGCCGGCATTGGGCTTGACGATCTGCTCCATCATCTCGAGCAGCTCATGCGCCACCTTGGGTGCCATCACCTGGTCGCTCTCCGGCTCGCCGTTGAGCTTGAGCAGCGAAGGATGCAGACGCTTGCCGTCATTGGCGATCGCGGTATAGGCGCTGGCCAGTTGCAGCGGCGTGACAGCAATGCCGTAGCCGTAGGCCATCGCCGCCTGGGCGCTGCGCGGCAGATTGGTCAGCGACGGCAGGCTACCGCTGTTCTCCCCCGGGAAGCCGGTACCCGGCGACTGCCCCAGACCGAGCTGGCGATAGCGATTCCAGATGGTGTCCTTGGGCAGCGACAGCGCGATGTGCGCCATGCCGATGTTGGAAGAGTGCAGCAGAATGCCCGCCGGCGTGAGCTTGCCGTAATTGCGGAAGTCGCGAATGGTGTAGCCGTCCACCACCATCCAGCCGGGCGAGGTGTCGATGACACTCTGCGGGGTGTACTCGCCGGAGGCCAGCGCCGCCGACATGGCCAGCGGCTTCATCACCGAGCCCGGCTCGATGGCATCGGTGATCGCCTGGTTGCGCAGTCCGCGCACGTCGACGTCGGAGCGGTTGTTGGGGTTGTAGGAAGGCAGGTTGGCCATCGCCAGCACCTCGCCGGTGTGGGCATCGAGCATCACCAGCGAACCGCCGTCGGCATCGTTCTCGCGCACCCCGGCCGCCAGCTCGCGGTAGGCCATGTACTGCAGGCGCAGGTCGATCGACAGCTTGAGGTCACCGCCTGGCCGGGCATCCTTGATCAGGTGCAGGTCGCGTACCAGCCGCCCCTTGCGGTCCTGCAGCACTCGCCGCTTGCCCGGTTCGCCGGTCAGGTAGCGGTTGTAGGCGAGCTCGAGCCCCTCCTGGCCGCGGTCGTCGACATTGGTCACCCCGACCAGCTGCGCCGCCACCTCGCCCGCCGGGTAGTAGCGTTTGTACTCGTCACGCGCGTAGACCCCGGGCATCTGCAGGTCGATCGCCGGCTGCGCCTGCGCCGGGGTGAGCTGACGCCGCAGATACATGAACTCCTTCTGGGCGTAGCGGCCGACGCGGTCGCGCAGCTCCTGCGGGTCGACCTTGAGCGCCTGAGCCAGCAGCGTGAGCTGGATCGGATCCGTGGGCAGCTCCTGCGGGTTGGCCCACAGCGTGACCACCGGGGTCGAGATCGCCAGCGGGTCGCCGTTGCGATCACTGATCATGCCACGGTGGGCACCGATCGACTCCACCCGCAGGGTGCGCGCGTCACCCTGGTTCTGCAGAAAGCTGCGGTCGATCACCTGCAGATAGACCACCCGCCCGACCAGTGCGGCGAGCGCGACCAGAATGACGCCCAGCATGAACCAGTAGCGACCGCCGCCCAGCGGCGCGCCGGGGGCTCGCGACTTGGGCGTAGCGGTGCGTCGGCGCGTGGCGCTCATGGGGTAATGACCTTGACGTCACCCACGCTCGGCACGCGCATGTCCAGGCGCTTGCTGGCGAGCGCCTCGATACGCGCCGGCGACGACCAGGTGCTCTCCTCCAGCAGCAGGCGCCCCCACTCGGTCTGCAGCGCATCGCGCTGGTTCTCGAGCTTCTGCAGCCGGGCGTACTGCAACCGGGTGAGGTGGGACGTGCTGATGATCGCCAGCGCGCTGGCGAGGAGAGCGACGATGAGCAGGATCAGGATGATCGAACGGGCACCCGTACGACGGGCGAATGGCCAGTCCCCAAAGAGAGGGGGCCTGCGTCTTCCTTGAACGGCCATGGAGCTCCTTTACGCCAACTTCTCGGCGATGCGCATCACCGCGCTGCGCGCACGGGGGTTGCCATCGACTTCGCGCTCGCCGGGGCGCATTGCCTTGCCCACCGGCTTGAGCCGCTTGTTGAGCTGATCCTCGCGTATCGGCATGCCGCGGGGCAAGTGAGTGTCGCCGCGGGACTGATCGCGAATGAAGCGCTTGACCAGCCGATCCTCGAGCGAGTGAAAACTGATCACCACCAGGCGCCCGCCCGGGGCCAGGGTCTCCAGCGCCGCGCTCAGCGCGCGCTCGAGCTGGCCCAGCTCGTCGTTGAGATGGATACGGATCGCCTGGAACACCCGGGTCGCCGGATGCTTGCCCTTCTCCCAGGCAGGATGCGCGGCCTTGACGATCTCGGCCAGCTGCTGGGTGCGCGCGATCGGCGCCTCACGCCGCGCCGCGACGATGGCCCGCGCGATGCGCTTGGCGAAGCGCTCCTCGCCGTAGGTCTTGAACACCCGCGCCATCTCCTGCTCGTCGCTGTGCGCGATCCAGGCGGCGGCACCGACCCCGGAGTCGGGGTCCATGCGCATGTCCAGGGGGCCATCGCGCAGGAAGCTGAAGCCACGCTCGGGGTCGTCGAGCTGCGGCGAGGAGACGCCGACGTCGAGCAGCACGCCATCGAGCCGGCCGGCCAGCCCTGCGGCTGCGGCGTGCCGATCGAGCTCGGCGAAGACCCCGGGGCAGATCTCGAAGCGCGGGTCGGTGATCGCCGCGGCCGCGGCCAACGCGGCGGGGTCACGGTCGATCGCCAGCAGCCGCCCTTCTGGGGCCAGGCGCTCGAGAATCGCGCGTGAGTGGCCGCCGCGCCCGAAGGTACCATCCAGGTAGCAACCGTGCGGCGAGCGCACCAACGCCTCGACGGCGCCATCGAGCAGCACACTGGTGTGGCGGTAGTCCGGCGAGCCGGCCGCGCCATCGTCGGGTGCCTGTGGAGCCTTGTCGCGGTGCAGCATGCGGATCTCGGTATTCGAACGGCGAAGAAAAGAGGTGGGAGTCGGCCGATAAGCCGGGTTCTGTCGAGGACAGTCATTCATCTAGGAGGCACGTCGCCATGCCTCTCGAGCAACCTACCCGGATCCAGCGCGGGCCGCGCCGAAGGATCCCTATTTGGTCTTGCTCCAGGTGGGGTTTACCGTGCCACGCACTGTTACCAGGCGCGCGGTGCGCTCTTACCGCACCCTTTCACCCTTACCGGCCGCCGAAGCGGCTTAGGCGGTCTACTCTCTGCTGCACTGGCCGTCGGCTTGCGCCGCCCAGGCGTTACCTGGCACCTCGCCCTATGGAGCCCGGACTTTCCTCCCCCGGATCAACCGGCGGCGACTGTCTGGCCAACTCCCAAGCGCGCAAGAATAGCAGCACCCCCTGCCCCTCTCAACAGTGGGCTTGAACCATCGATCCGCAGCGCAAAACCTGTCGCCGAATGCCGACGCAACAAGCGTCTCTCAGAGGGTGTTTACAAACTCGGCGAGCGAAGGCCAGACCGGGGCGCGCAGCTAAGGCAAAATCGGTCGAAAAAAGGACCGGGCTGGCGCTCCAGTTTACACGGGGTAAATGAGCATTTTGAGGCCGATTTTAACGCCGTATTGCCGAGCGCAGGCATTTTGTAAACGCCCTCTCAGGGTGCGTCGGACTGCTGCGCCAGGGCCAGCTGATACCACTGCTTACGCCGCCCACCTAGCACCTTGGTCACCACCGCCGCGGCACTCTTGACGCCGACCCCTTCGGCCAGCATCGCGGCGATCAGCGCCTCGCCCTCGGCGGTGTCCGCAGCGCGCTCGGCGGGCTCGGCTCCGGCCACCATGACCACGAATTCGCCGCGGGTCTGGTCCGGGTCCGCCGCCATGCGCGCCAGCAGCTCGTCGGGCGTGCCCTCCAGCAGCGTCTCGAAGGTCTTGGTCAGCTCCCGCGCCAGCACCACCCGACGCGCGCCCAGTGTCGCTTCCAGATCGGCGAGCAGATCGCGAATCCGGTGCGGTGACTCATAGAAGACGCGCGTCTCGGTGCGCTCGGCATCCGCTTCCAGCTGACGCCGGCGCGCCGCCGACTTGGCCGGCAGAAAGCCCTCGAACAGGAAGCGGTCGGTGGGCAACCCTGCCACGCTGAGCGCGGCCACCAGCGCGCAGGCGCCGGGCACCGGCACCACCCGGAAACCGCTGCGCCGCAGCTCGCGCACCAGCACGAATCCGGGATCGGAGATCAGCGGCGTGCCGGCATCGCTGACCAGTGCCAGCCGCTCACCCGCTGCCAGCCGCTCGCGCAGCCACTCGGCGCGAGCGGCCTCGTTGTGCTCGTGCAGCGAGACCAGCGGGCGCTCGATCCCCAGGTGGCGCAACAGGCGCTGGGTATGCCGGGTATCCTCGGCAGCGATCCGATCGACTTCGCCCAGCACCCGCGCGGCGCGGGCGCTCAGGTCCTCGAGATTCCCAATCGGCGTGGCGACCACGTACAATACGCCTTCATTTGTCTCGCTCATTCGGTAACATCCGGGTTGCGGTGCATGGGAAAATCCGACGCCGCGAGCGCCCCGCCTTCATCGCGAGGGCTCGGCAGCGAGAGTTCAGGGAGTCGTTCCGACGGCCGCCGCCGCTGGCCGGCAGTCGCCAGCGGGACGAGGGAACCGAGACCGGCCGCCGTCACCGCCACTGGGGCGCGACAGCGCACGGCCTCTCAAATACGGAAAAGGGACAGACACTATGCGTTACGCCCTGCGGCGACTTCTCCTGCCGGCGATGGCAGCCTTGATCCTGGCCGGCTGCGCCGGACCCGGCATGATGCCGGGCAGCAGCGGCCCCGACGCGCAGACGCTGCTCGACCAGGCCCGCAGCCAGAGCGGCCAGCAGGCCGCGGCCTCGCGCGTGCAGGCGGCGGAGATTCTAGCACGCCAGGGGGACACCCGGCAGGCGCTCGAGATCGTGAGCCAGGTCGACGGCAGCCAACTCGACCCCGCCCTGCGCGTGCGCTGGGCCCTGGTGATGTCGGACGCCGGCCTTGCCGAGAAGGATGGCTGGAGCGTGGTCCGCGCGACCGACATCCTCGACAGCGGCATCGCCATCCCCAGCGCCGACGCCCAGACGCTGCGCTATCGCCGCGGCATCGCGCTGGACATGATCGGCGAGCCCGAGGCCGCCGCCGACCTGCTCATTGGCCTGCAGCGCGATAACGCGCCGTATGAGCTCAACGACGAGATCTGGAAACCGCTGTCACGCCTGAGCCCTGCCGGTCTCGACAAACTCGCCTCCAGCAGCAACGACACGCTCACCCAGGGCTGGGTGGCCCTGGCGCGCCTCTACCGTAGCGCCAGCGGCGATGTCGCGGGCCTGTTCGACCGCCTCGACCAGTGGCGCAGCCGCTATCCCGACCATCCGGCCAATCGCCGCCTGCCGCAGGAGCTCAGCGCCCTGCATCAGGTCGAGGGTCGCGAGATCGACCGCGTCGCCGTAATGCTGCCCGAGAGCGGCCCGCTGGCCAATGTCGCCAAGGCGATCCGCCAGGGCATGCAGGCGCGCCTCGACGACGCCCGCGCCCAGGGCGAGAAGGTACCCGCGCTCACTTTTATCGACTCGAGTCAGCAGGATATCGATGCGCTTTACGCCCAGGCCACCCTCGGTGGCGCCCAGGCGGTGATCGGGCCGCTGAGCAAGGACAAGGTCAATCAGCTGGAGACACGCGCCAGCGTGCCGCTGCCGACCCTGGCCCTGAACTACGGCGAGCACGCGCGCAACCAAGCCTCGGGACTGTTCCAGTACGGCCTCTCCGCCGAGGACGAAGCGCGCCAGGTGGCCCAGCGCGCCTACCTCGACGGCCGCCGCCGCGCCGGTATCCTGGTCCCCGACAACGAGTGGGGCTCACGGGTACTGGCGGCGTTCCGCGACCGTTGGCAGCGCGACGGCGGCGAGATTGCCTCGGTGGTCAGCTACGACCCCTCGGGCTCGGTCACCCAGGCCGTCAGCCAGATGCTCAAGAACGGCCCGTCGAAGCCGGATATGCTGTTCCTGCTCGCGCTGCCCAGCTACGCTCGCCAGGTGCCACCGACGCTCGACTTCTACTACGCCAGCAAGCTGCCGGTCTACGCCACTTCGCAAGTCTACGAGGGCACACCGCAGCCGCGGGCCGATCACGACCTCAACGACGTCCAGTTCGTCGATCTGCCGTGGATGATCCCCGACGCCGCCGCCGGCGGGGTCGACGCCCTGCCCTACGCCACCACCTATCGTCAACTGGCGACCCAGGACGACCCCGGCCTGCTCAAGCTCAACGCCATGGGCGTGGATGCGTTTGAACTGGCGCGCCGCCTGCCGCTACTGCAGGCCCTGCCCAGCACTCAGGTGTACGGCGCCACCGGCAACCTGCAGGCGCGTGACGACGGGCGCATCCAGCGCACCCTGCCCTGGGCGGTGTTCCAGGCCGGCGTACCCCAGCCGCTGCTCGCCTCCCCTGGTGCAACCCTGGGCGCCAGCGAAAGCCAGCCCACGCCGAGCAGCGGCAGCACCTCGAGTGCCGCCACCCCGAATGGCACCAACGCCGGCAGTGATGTACCCGGCGACCCGCTCGGCCCGGCCGCGGACAACGCAAGCGATGCCGCGGCAGACTGACGCGCGCGCCCGCGGGCAGGCGGTGGAACAAGCCGCCGCCCGCTGGCTGAGCGCCCAAGGCCTGACGCTGGTGGCCAGCAACCAGCATGCCAAGGGCGGCGAGATCGACCTGGTGATGCGCGACGGCGACACCCTGGTGTTCGTTGAGGTGCGCCACCGCCGGCGGTCCGACTACGGCCATCCGCTGGAGACGATCACCGCGGCCAAGCAGCGCCGCCTCGTTCGCGCGGCGCGTTTTTATCTCCAGGCACAGCGGCTATCATGTCCGTGCCGCTTCGACGTCGTCGGCGTCACCGGCAGCCAGCCCGATCTCGAATTCGACTGGATTCGTGCCGCATTCGACGCATATTAACCGTCCAATAGGCGATCCATGGACTTTCAAGCACGCATACTCGATCACTTCAATGCCAGCATCGACACCAAGACCTACGCCAGCGAAGTGCTTCCGCCCTTCATCGAGGTCGCCAGCCAGATGATGGTCCAGTGCCTGGTCAGCGAAGGCAAGATTCTGGCCTGCGGCAACGGCGGCAGCGCCGGCGACAGCCAGCACTTCTCCTCGGAGCTGCTCAACCGCTTCGAACGCGAGCGCCCCAGCCTGCCGGCCCTGGCCCTGACCACGGACACCTCGACGCTGACCTCGATCGCCAACGACTACAGCTACAACGACGTCTTCTCCAAGCAGATCCGCGCCCTGGGTCAGCCGGGCGACATCCTGCTCGCCATCTCCACCAGCGGCAATTCGGCCAACGTGGTGCAGGCGATCCAGGCCGCCCACGATCGCGAGATGAGCGTGGTCGCCCTGACCGGCCGCGACGGCGGCGACATGGCCTCACTGCTGGGCCAGGAGGACTGCGAGATCCGCGTGCCGGCGACCTCCACCGCGCGCATCCAGGAAGTCCATCTACTGGTCATCCACTGTCTGTGCGACCTGATCGATCAACAACTTTTCGGCAGCAACGAGTGAAACCCATGAAGAAGACACTGATTCTCTCCGCATGCGTGATCGCCCTGCTCACCCTGGGCGGCTGTGCCAGCCAGAATACCCAGGAGAACTACGCCGAGCGCACGCCCGGGGCGAAGGTCGAGGACAGCACCATCCAGAGCAAGATCTTCAGTGACCTGCAGGCGGCCGACGCGCGCTTCGGCGACGCCCACGTCAACGTCGACAGCTACAACAGCAACGTGCTGCTGACCGGCCAGGTACCCAGCCAGGAGCTCAAGCAGAAGGCCGGCGAGATCGCCCAGCAGGTGCGCAGCGTGCGCCAGGTCCACAATGAGCTGATGGTCTCGGCCAACACCCCGGTCAGCCAGCGCATGACCGACACCTGGATCACCGGACGCATCAAGGCCAACCTGGTCGCCAACGAAGATATCGATGCCAACCTGATCCGCGTGATCACCGAGAACGGCACGGTCTATCTGATGGGTCTGGTGACCCAGAAGCAGGCCGGTGAAGTGGTCAACGCCGCCTCGGGCGTCGGCGGCGTGCAGCGCATCGTCAAGGTCTTCGAATACCTCAACTGAAGCCGCTAGCGTCGATTCAGACCAGCGCGAAGCTGACTGCACCCACGCAAGCATGAAAAAACCGCCGCCGAGTCGAACTCGGCGGCGGTTTTTTATGGCCACCATGGAAGGCGGCTATCTTTCAGGCCGTCGGCGGAGCCGACATCGGCCGACTACTTGACGATACGCAGCGACGGCTTGCCCTTCTCGGGGCGAGGCCCCTCGCCGACATCGGACGCCTCGGCATCGGCCGAGGTATCCTCGACGCTTTCGAGCACCGGGCGACCGTCGTCTTCCTGCTCCGTCTCTTCGTCAGTGGAGAACTCAGGCATCACCGGCTCCTGCCCGAACACCATGCCGACACCGTTCTCACGCGCATAGATGGCGATCAGGGCGTCGGTCGGCACCACCACCTGCATCGGCTGGCCGCTGAAGCGGGCACCGAAGGTCAGCGCGGCATTATCGATCTGCAGATCGCGCACCGCAGCCGGGGCGATATTGAGCACGATCTGGCCGTTCTGCACGAACTGCTGCGGCACGCGGACCCCCGCCTTGCCGGCATCGACCACGATGTAGGGCGTCTGATCGTTGTCGAGCAGCCATTCATACAGGGCTCGCGCCAGATAGGGACGACTGGTCAGCATGTCACCTCCTTCTCGAGCGGCTTGACCGGCAGGCGGTCTCAGCTGCGCATCTCACGTTCGGACTCGGACAGCGACGCCTTGAAGGCATCGCGCGCGAACACGCGCTCCATGTAGCTCATCAGCGGCTTGACCTGCTTCTCCGGCAGCTCCACACCCAGCGCCGGCAGACGCCACAGGATCGGGGCGATGCAGCAGTCGACCAGGGTGAACTCTTCGCTCATGAAGTAGGGCATGTCTTCGAAGATCGGCGAGATGCCCGCCAGGCTCTCACGCAGCTCCTTGCGCGCTTTCTCGGCGTCTTTCTTCGACCCCTGCTGGATCTGTTCGACTAGCGGGCACCACTCGCGTTCGATGCGGTGCATCCACAGGCGGCTCTGCGCGCGCGCAACCGGATAGACCGGCAGCAGCGGCGGATGCGGGAAACGCTCGTCGAGATACTCCATCATCACCTTGGACTCGTAGAGCACCAGGTCACGATCGAGCAGCGTGGGCACGCTGTTGTAGGGGTTGAGGTCGGCGAGCTCGGCGTTGTGCTCGTCGGCCGAGACATCCAGGATATCGACGGCAACCCCCTTTTCGGCCAGCACGATTCTCACGCGATGACTGAAGTGATCATCGCTGCCGGAGTAGAAAGTCATCGACGATCGCTTGGCCACTACACCCATGAAACATTCCTCGCATTGATTCAGCTGTCAATGATAACACGGCGGGCAACCCGCCTGGGGCTCGCTGACCGCACGGCCAGCGCACCGGCATCGCCAGCGAAGGTACCAACAGCAAAACGCCCGACCATGGTGAGTCGGGCGTCGAGCGCGCGTGGGATCCGGAACGGATCAGCGCTTGGAGAACTGCGGACGACGGCGGGCTTTACGCAGACCGACTTTCTTACGCTCGACTTCGCGCGCGTCGCGGGTCACGTAGCCGGCAGCACGCAGCGGCTTGCGCAGCTCTTCGTTGTAGTCCATCAGCGCACGGGTGATGCCGTGGCGAATGGCGCCGGCCTGAGCCGAACCGCCGCCACCCTGGACGGTGATGTAGACGTCGAACTGGCCGGTGGTCTCGGTCAGCTCGAGCGGCTGACGCACGACCATCTGCGCGGTGACGCGGCCGAAGTATTCGCCCAGCTCACGGCTGTTGACGGTGATCTTGCCGGTGCCCGGCTTGAGGAACACGCGAGCGGTGGAGGTCTTGCGACGCCCGGTGCCGTAGTACTGTTGTGCCATTGCGGTCTACCCTCAGATGTTCAGTTCTTGCGGCTGCTGCGCGGCGTGCGGATGTTCGGTACCGGCGTACACCTTGAGCTTGGCGTACATGGCACGACCCAGCGGGCCCTTGGGCAGCATGCCCTTGACGGCGCTTTCGATCACACGCTCGGGAGCGTGGTCGATCAGCTTCTCGAACGACATGGAGCGCAGGCCGCCCGGGTAACCGGTATGACGGTAGTAATTCTTGGCTTGCGCCTTGTTGCCGGTGACGTGCACCTTCTCGGCGTTGACTACGACGATGTAATCGCCGGTGTCGACGTGCGGGGTGTATTCCGGCTTGTGTTTGCCACGCAGGCGGCGGGCGATCTCCGTCGCCAGACGACCGAGCGTCTTGCCCGATGCATCGACGACATACCAGTCGCGCTGCACGGTTTGCGGCTTGGCACTGAACGTCTTCATGAGTGTTTCACCAAATAAGCGTATTTGGGTCTCGAAGCCAGGCTTCTCGACCATCCCTATTTTTCTTGGGTTGCCGCTTCCGGGGAAGCGGCAACGGATCGAAGAGCGCGCATTGTACACGAGCCCTCCGGGCGGCGAAAGAGGTAGACGAGCCTGTCTCCAGCCACCCCGTCATTCCCTGCTCGTCAGAGGGTGTTTACAAATTCGACGAGCGAAGACGAGACAAGGCGAAATCGGCCGAAAAAGCGGAGTTTACAAGGGCTAAATGAGTATTTTGAGGCCGATTTCAACGCCGTATCGTCGAGCGCAGGCACTTTGTAAACATCCCTCTCAGGGTTTGTGCGCCAGCGCCAGATACTCCCGCGACTGCATCTCCTGCAGCCGCGACAGGGTACGTTCGAACTCGAAGCTGAGATTGCCGCCGGTATAGAGCGATTCGACCTCGGTCTCGGCCGAGAGCAGCAGCTTCACCGCGCGATCGTAGAACTCGTCGACCATGCTGATGAAGCGCCGCGCCTGATCGTCGCTGCCCGCGCCCATACGCGGCACGTTGGAGACCAGCACCGTGTGATACTCCCGCGACAGCTCGATGTAGTCGTTCTGGCTGCGCGGCCCGTCGCAGATCATCTTGAAGTCGAACCACACCACCCCTTCGCACAGCCGGCGCGCGCTCAGCTCGCGATGGTTGATGGTGAGCTTGGCATTCTCGCGCCCTTCGCTGCCGGCGACCGAGCGAAAGCTCCTGGCCAGCGAGCGCTCCGCCTCGGCGTCCAGCGGCGAGTGGAAGATCTCCACCTGCTCCAGCGCGCGCAGGCGGTAGTCGACCCCAGAGTCGACGTTGACCACCTCGCAATTGCGCTTGAGCAGATCGATAGCCGGCAGGAAGCGCGAACGCTGCAGGCCATCCTTGTACAGGTCGTCGGGCACGATATTGGAGGTGGCCACCAGCACCACGCCCTGGGCGAACAGCGCCTCCATCAGGTTGCCCAGGATCATGGCGTCGGTGATGTCCTTGACGTAGAACTCGTCGAAGCAGATCACCCGCGCCTCGCGCGCGAACTGCGCGGCGATCTGGGTCAGCGGGTTCTTCTCACCCTTGTGAGCCTCTAGCTCGCGGTGGACACGCTGCATGAAGCGGTTGAAGTGGGTGCGCATCTTGCGCTCGAACGGCAGCGCCTCGAAGAACACATCGACCAGATAGGTCTTGCCGCGCCCCACGCCGCCCCAGAAGTAGAGCCCCATCACGGCCGGCTTGGCCGGGGCCTCGGGGGCGGCCGCCTTGCGCTTGCCGAACAGTCCCGCGACCTTGGACAACGCCGAATCGCCACCGCCGGTGACGGACGGCTTGGGCGCCGGCGCCCGCAGCAGATCGTCGTACAGGCGCTGCAGATGCTTGACGGCATTCTCCTGCGCCGCGTCATAGCTGAAGTCGTCGCGCTCGAGATCGGCGCGGTAACGCGCGATCGGCGTCTGGGCATTGGCAGCGGACGTCGCGGAGCGAGATGCAGTCATGGCGGATCGGTGGCCTCATGCAGGAACGGGTGGCCGGGGATTATAGCGCTCGACGAAAGTCTTGACAGCGTCATCCCCGCACGCGAGGTTTGACCCCATCACCGAACCGGTCGATATAATGGACCCGCAACGATCTCAAGCATGGTCGTGCCGGTCATGCCGAGACCGGGCACGACGCCAAAGGAGCGCATAGTGAACGAAAGCAATATCGATTGGATCCTGGCCATCGCCTGCTTCCTCGCGGGCATCGGTATCGGCGCCCTTTGCTACCATCTGCTCAACGCCAACGTGGCGCGCAATCAGAAGGTGCGCCAACGTCTGGCCGAAACCGAGCTCGAGCTCAATCAGGTGCGCGACTCTCTCAACGACCATTTCGCCAAGGTCGCCGATCTCGCCTCGAGCATTCAGCGCCAGAGCCAGGAGCTCGAAAGCTACTTGGTACACGGCGCCGATCGCCTGGTGGACGACCTGCAGCTCAAGCGCCGGTTGCATGGCCAGAACGAGGAAGAGGACGCCAATATCGACGTGCCTCAGGTCCCACGGGACTACGCCGACGGCAACCGCGGCACCCTCTCCGAGGACTACGGCGTACGCAAGAAGCGTGACGAAGAGGAAGAGAAAGTCAGCCAGCCGCCGCGCTACTGAGAGTGTGTTTACAAAATGTCTGCGCTCGACAATACGGCGTTAAAATCGGCCTTAAAATGCTCATTTACCCGTGTAAACTCCGCTTTTTCGGCCGATTTTGCCTTGTCTTGTCTTCGCTCGCCGAATTTGTAAACACCCTCTGAATTCGCAACCGCATCTGCCGCCGGGGCTGCGCCCGGCGGCATACCGCAGCAACTGCCCCTCCCGCTACACCCGCACTCACGCCTGATCGGCGATGATCGCCCTCAGGCGGGATTGTCGATGTCCACGAAACGGTGCTCGATATCGAACCGCGCCGCCAGCCACTCGCCCAGCGCCTCGATGCCGTCGCGCTCGGTGGCATGATGCCCTGCCGCCAGGTAGGTGACCCCCAGCTCCCGCGCCAGATGGGTGGTGCGCTCGGAAATCTCCCCGGAGATGAACGCCTGCGCCCCGGCCTCGGCGGCCAGCGGCAACATGTCCTGAGCGCCACCGGTGCACCAGGCGATGCGCTCGAGCGGCCCCGAGTGCCCCTCGATCAGCAGTGGTCGTCGCCCCAGCGCCGCCTCGATCCGCTTGGCGAGGGCGCGACTGTCCAGCTCGGTACCGTTCAGCCCATTACCGTTCAGAACGGCACCGCCAAATTCAGGATCGGGCGCGCCGAACCACAGTAGCCCCTGCCCCATGTCACCATCCAGGCAGCGCTCGGCCACCAGGCCCAGCCGCCGGCCGAGACAGGCGTTGTTGCCGAGTTCAGGGTGGGCATCCAGCGGCAGATGGTAGGCCAGCAGATTGATGTCGTGGCCCAGCAGGGTAGCGAAGCGGCGGCGCTTCATGCCGGTCACCGCCACCGGCTCGTTCTTCCAGAAATAGCCATGGTGCACGAGTACCGCATCGGCCTCCCAGGCCACCGCCGCATCCAGCAGCGCCTGGCACGCCGTCACCCCGGTCATCACCCGAGTGATGCGCTCGCGCCCCTCGACCTGCAGGCCGTTGACGGTGTAGTCCTTGAACGCGTCAGGACGCAGCTCGGCGTCGATCGCCGCCTGCAGGGTCAATCGTGAAATCATGCTCTCTCCCGCGCAAAGTCATCGATGAATGTTACACTCGCACCCGAGGGCGATGCCATCGACCCCAGTGCGTGCCCGCGGCATCCCAGGGCCAGCACAAGAGCCAGCAGAGCATCCGGCACCAGGCCACAGCTCGCGACTGGCTACGTCCCGGACAGACACCCCGAACAGACACCCCGGCAGTGGCTTCCCATGGCCGCTGTCAGCCCAAGGACCCCGCGCATGCGCCGTCACTTTGCCGCGCTATTCTGGCCCACCGTCTGCGGCATTCTGCTCGCCATCGTACTGCTCTACGCCTTTCCATCGCTGCTCGGCGACGGCGCTGATCGCACCACCTCCGACCCAGCTTCCAAAGCGACCCACACGACTACCGCCCACCTCCCCGCCGGCAGTGGACGCGCGGCGCCCAGCGTCGAGGAGGCACCGCCGCTGGTGCGCGAGAGAGGCACGGTGAGCTACGCCGAGGCGGTCAACCAGGCGGCCCCGGCCGTGGTCAACGTCTACTCCTCGAAGATCATCGACACCAGCCAGCACCCGCTGATGTCCGACCCCTTCTTCCGCCAGTTCTACGGCAAGAACCTGCCGCAGCGCCAGCGCATGCTGTCGAGCCTCGGCTCCGGCGTCATCGTCAGCAAGGATGGCTATATCCTCACCAACAATCACGTGATCAACGACGCCGACGAGATCCAGGTCGCGCTGCGTGACGGACGCGAGGCGATCGCCAAGGTGATCGGCACCGATCCGGAAAGCGATCTCGCGGTGCTCAGGATCGATCTCAAAGACCTGCCGGTGATCAAGCTCAGCAACTCCGAAAACGTCGCCATCGGCGACGTGGCACTGGCGATCGGCAACCCTTTCGGGGTCGGCCAGACGGTGACCATGGGGATCATCAGCGCCACCGGGCGCGACCATATCGGGCTCAACGCCTACGAGGACTTCATCCAGACCGACGCCGCGATCAACCCCGGTAACTCCGGCGGCGCCCTGGTCGATGCCAACGGCTCGCTGGTCGGCATCAATACCGCCATCTTCTCGCGCTCCGGCGGCTCGCAGGGCATCGGTTTCGCCATCCCCACCAACCTGGCCCGCAGCATCCTCGACGACATCGTCACCCAGGGCCGGGTGATCCGCGGCTGGCTGGGCATCGACGCCCAGCAGATGACCCCCGACCTGGCCGCCTCCTTCGGACTCAAGACCTTGAGCGGGGTGATCATCGCCAACGTGGTGGCCGGCGGCCCGGGGGCCAAGGCCGGGCTCGAACCCGGCGATATCCTGCTGGCGGTTCGCGGCAAGCCGATTCTCGACCCGCGCGAGACCATGGTCGATATCGCCGAGATATCTCCCGGCACCCAGCTGCCGATCACCATCCTGCGCAACGGCGAGAAGCGCGAAGTGACGCTCACCGTAGGCGAGCGCCCTGAACCCAGCGCCGACGACGCCAAGCGCGATACCGACAGCGCATCCACCCCGGACGGCGGCGCGCAAGACTCCCCCTCGAAGCGCTCAGACGCCCCCAAGGACAGCGCCTCGACACCCGAGGCCGGCTGATACCGCGCTCCTATACTGACACCCTACCCCCACAAACCAGATCGCCGCCCTGAGGGCGGCGATCATTGGCCTTGACGCAAACCTATAGCGCAATAAAACGGCTCAGCGCTGCCAGCGGCTCTCCGCCGAGCGCGCGTGGGCGGTGAGCGACTCGCCCCGAGCCAGCACTGAGGCGGTACGCCCGAGGCGGTCGGCACCCGCAGCCGAGCACTCGATCAGCGATGAGCGTTTCTGGAAATCGTACACGCCCAGCGGCGAGGAGAAACGCGCCGTGCCCGAGGTCGGCAGCACGTGGTTGGGACCGGCGCAGTAGTCACCCAGCGCCTCGGCGGTGTAGCGGCCCATGAAGATGGCACCGGCGTGGCGCACCTGCTCGGCCATCTCACGCGGCGCGGCCACCGACAGCTCCAGGTGCTCGGGAGCGATGCGGTCGACCAGGGCCACCGCCTGCTCGGGCCCGTCGCACAGCACCAGGGCGCCGCGCCGCGACAGCGACTGGCGAATGATCTCGGCGCGCTCCAGGGTCGGCAGCAGCCGTTCGATGGCGGCGTGTACCGCTTCCAGGTGATCGGCGTCCCAGGTCACCAGAATGGCCTGGGCATCTTCGTCGTGCTCGGCCTGGGAGAATAGATCCAGCGCCAGCCATTCGGGATCGGTACCACCGTCGGAGACGATCAGAATCTCCGACGGCCCGGCGATCATGTCGATCCCCACCTGACCGAACACCGCGCGCTTGGCCGTGGCCACATAAATGTTGCCGGGGCCGACGATCTTGTCCACCCGCGGCACGCTCTCGGTGCCATAGGCGAGCGCCGCGACCGCCTGGGCGCCACCGACACAGAAGACCCGGTGCACGCCGGCCAGGTGCGCCGCCGCCAGCACCAGATCGTTGACCACCCCATCGGGTGTCGGCACCACCATCACGATCTCAGCCACCCCGGCGACCTGGGCCGGAATCGCGTTCATCAGCACCGAGGAGGGATAGGCCGCCTTGCCCCCGGGCACATAGATCCCCACCCGGTCGAGCGGCGTGACCTTCTGCCCCAGCAGCGTGCCGTCGGCCTCCTCGTATTGCCAGGAGCCGGGCTTCTGCTGCTCGTGGTAGCTGCGGATACGCTCGGCGGCGTGGCTGAGCGCATCGCGCTGCGCATCCGGCAGCCCGGCGTAAGCCGCGGCCAGGCGCTCGCCAGCGATTTCGAGATCGGCAACGCTGGCGAGGGTCAGCCGGTCGAAGCGCTGGGTGTACTCGATCAGCGCCGCGTCGCCCTGCTGACGCACCGCCTTGAGGATCTCGTCGACCCGTGCCGCCACCGCCTGATCGGACACACCCTCCCAGGCCAGCAGCGCGTCGAGGCGCGCATCGAAATCGGCATCCCGCGTGTTCAGGCGGGCGATGGTCGGAGTTTGGCTCATCGATTCACTCTCTCGGTCATTGCCGGCGTCCGGCACGGGCGCACGGCACATCACTCAGGATCCGGTGCTCTCGCGGCGGGCGCTGACGGCGCCACGCAGGCGTTCGATCAGCGGCTTCAGGCGCGCGTGCTTCATGGTCATCGAGGCCTTGTTGACCACCAGCCGGGTACTGATCTCCTCGATCAGCTCGCGCGGCTCCATGCCATTGGCCCGCAGGGTGTTGCCGGTATCGACGATATCCACGATCTCGTCGGCCAGATTCATCAGCGGGGCCAGCTCCATCGCGCCATAGAGCTTGATCACCTCGGCCTGGATGCCCTGCTCGGCGTAGTAGCGCCGCGCCACCTCGACGAACTTCGTCGCCACCCGGCGTCGTGCGCGCGCCGGCTCGGCCCCGACGATCCCGGCGGTCATCAGCCGGCAGCGCGAGATCTCCAGGTCGAGCGGTTCGTAGAGCCCCTCGGCGCCATGCTCGAGCAGCACGTCCTTGCCCGCCACGCCGAGATCGGCCGCGCCCAGCTGCACATAGGTGGGCACGTCCACCGCGCGGATAACCACCAGCTTGACGTCGGGCAGATTGGTATCGAACAGCAGCTTGCGGCTCTTGCCGAAATCATCCGCCGGCACCACCCCGGCATCCGCCAGCAGCGGCAGCGTCTCTTCGAGAATACGCCCCTTGGAGAGCGCGAGAATCAGTTGATCGCTCATGGTATCTCTCCACCCGGCTAGCCTGGCACGCGGCGAATCCGCGCACCCAGCAGCTGCAGTTTTTCCTCGATGCACTCATAGCCGCGATCGATATGGTAGATCCGATCGACCAGGGTCTCGCCCTGGGCCACCATCGCCGCCACCACCAGGCTTGCCGACGCGCGCAGATCGGTCGCCATCACCGGTGCCCCGGAGAGGCGCTCGACCCCGGTGACCACGGCGGTATTGCCCTCCAGGGCAATATGCGCGCCCATGCGGTTGAGCTCCTGCACGTGCATGAAGCGGTTCTCGAAGATCGTCTCGACCACGGTGCCAGTGCCCTCGGCGACCGCATTGAGCGCCACGAACTGCGCCTGCATGTCGGTCGGGAAAGCCGGATAGGGCGCGGTACGGATGTTCACCGCCCGCGGCCGCCGCCCCTGCATGTCGAGCTCGATCCAGCCCTCGCCGGAGGTGACTTTGCCGCCCGCCTCTTCGAGCTTGCTGAGCACGGCCTCCATGATATCGGCGCGGGTATTGCGCACGCGCACGCGCCCGCCGGTGGCCGCTGCCGCCACCAGGAAGGTACCCGTCTCGATCCGGTCGGGCATGACATCGTAGTGGCAGCCGTGCAGGCGCTCGACGCCCTCGATCACGATGGTGTCACTGCCGTGACCGCGAATCTTGGCGCCCATCGCGATCAGGCACTCCGCCAGGTCGACCACTTCCGGTTCCCGCGCGGCGTTCTCCAGCGTGGTGATACCGTCGGCCAGCGTCGCTGCCATCAGCAGGTTCTCGGTCCCGGTCACGGTCACCGTGTCGAAGAAGATGGTGGCCCCCTTGAGCCGGCCATCGACGCGGGCGCGGATGTAGCCGCCCTCGACGCGGATGTCGGCACCCATCGCCTCGAGTCCGCGAATGTGCAGGTCGACCGGGCGCGAGCCGATCGCGCAACCGCCTGGCAGCGACACGTCGGCGGTACCGAAGTGCGCCAGCAGCGGACCCAGCACCAGGATCGAGGCGCGCATCTTCTTGACCAGCTCGTAGGGTGCGTGGCTGTCACGCACCTGGGAGCCATCGATCTGGATGCTCATCTTCTCGCCCATCACCGGCTCGATGCCCATGCGGCCGAGCAGTTCGAGGGTGGTGGTGATGTCCTGCAGATGCGGCAGATTGCCGATGGTGACGGGCTCGTCGGCGAGCAGCGTCGCCGCCAGGATCGGCAGCGCCGAGTTCTTGGCCCCGCTGGCCCAGACCTCGCCGTCGAGCGGGCCGTTACCGGTAATGATCAGCTTGTCCATGGAGGTTCGCTATAGATCGAAAAGAAGTGGCCAGATGACCGACCGTGACGAAACCGCGTCCGCCGCCGCGGCGGCGGATACGCTCAGAACCCCGCGTTTTCCGGCGCCTCGGCCCACTGCGCCGGGGTGAAGGTCTTGATGGTGATGGCGTGCAGCGCGCCCGAGGCGATCTCGTCGGAGAGGGCGGCGTAGATCAGCTGCTGGCTCTTGACCTTGTTGAGGCCGGCGAAGACCTCGCCCACGGCGACGACCTGGAAGTTGCAGCCTTCGCCCTGGATATGGAATTCACAGCCGTCGATTCGATCTTCGAGCAGACGTTTGACGTCGCTGGGTTGCATAGACTCGGCTCCCGTATGACTGCTGCGCCGGATGCGCAGGGAAAGCGGCATATGGTAGCGGAAAACGCCCTGTCCTGGCGACGCTCTAGACAGGCAAAAACGATGCAAGCCACAAACGCGGAACAAGCCGGAAAAGCGGGGACGGCATCAGGCAGGCCGGGAAGAAAGAACCAGAGACGCGAGCCGTCGGGCACCGCGTCTCCATCGACCTCCCGAGCTATCACGCGAGGCGGCCTCAGGAAGAGGCAGGCGCCTCGTCTTCGCGGCAGGTGGTTTCGCGGGCAGGCAGCAGCGGTCCCAGCTCGGTGATATCCATCAGCCGGCGCAGCGGACGTGAGAGCGCCACCCGCTCCAGGTGCAGCGAGTGCTTCTGCACGCTGCGCACCCACACCAGCAGCACGCTGAGCACGGCGCTGCTGGCGACTTCTACCGCGGTCAGATCGAAAGAGACCTGCGTCTCGGCCGGCTGGTCTGCCAGCCAGTGCCGGCCCGCCTGGGCCAGCGGGCCGGCACTGTCGAAGTCCGCCTCGCCGCGGATGGTCAGCACGTTGCCTTCGACCACCTCCAGCGTGGCGTCCTCACGCTCGAGCAGCAGACTCACGAATCGCCACCCTTCTCGAGCTGATCGGTGTCGACCTTCGGCGCCCAGTTGTCGATCACCTTGTCGAAGTCACGATCATTGTCACGCATCGACTGATCGAACTGGTTGCGGAAGGTCAGCCCCAGGTTGATGCCGTTGACGATCACATTGATCACTTTCCACTGGCCATCGCTCTGGCGCAGGGTGAAGTTGACCGGATAGGTCTTGCCGCTGGTCGACACCACCTCGACCGGCACCGAGGCCTGGTCGTCGTAACGGCCGGCGTCCTCGGCGTCCTTCACCCGCAGGGTCTTGTAGTCGAAGGTGACCAGGCCCTTGGCGTAGGTATCGATCAGCGTCTTGCGGAACACCTTGACGAAGCGCGAGCGCTGCTCCGGCGTCGCCGCCCGGAAGTAGCGACCCATCACGCTGGCACCGATGTAACGGAAGTCAGCGACATCCGCCATGTTGCTATCGACCAGCTTAGCCAGCTCGTCCTCGTGCTGAGCGTAGTAATCCTTCTTGCCCTCGAGCTCCGACATCAGCGAATCGACACTCTGACGGATCACCTCGGTGGGTGTCTGGGTCTGCGCCTGCGCGGTCGGGACCACGGCGCACAGCGCCAGCATCAGAGCGGCCACGACGCCGGCGTAGCGGCGGTAAAAGCGAATTGCATTCATCATCGACTCCTTGTCTGCGATCACTTGGCCATGTTCGACACGAACTGCTGGATCAACTGCTCCAGCACCAGCGCCTGCTGGGTGTCGTGAATGACGTCTCCATCGTGCAACATCTTGGGCGACCCACCTACGGTCAGGCCAACATACTGCTCACCGAGCAGCCCGGCGGTGAGGATCGCCGCCGTGGTGTCGTCGGAGAGCTTGCCGTCGAACTGCGAATCGATCTGCATGGTGACCTTGGCGTCGAACCACTTGGGGTCGAGCTCGATATCGGTCACCTTGCCGATACGCACGCCCGACATGGTCACTTTCGCTTGCGGGCGCAGCCCGCCGATGTTGGCGAAGTTGGCCGTCAGCGTGAAGGTATTCTGGGGTACGCCGACGCCCAGGCCACTTACCCGCAGCCCGAGGAACACCAGCCCGAGAATGCCGGCCAGCATGAACAGACCGACACCCAGTTCGAGGACGCTATTGCGCTTCATCCGAAATCTCCAAACATCAACGCGGTGAGCACGAAGTCGAGGCCCAGTACCGCGAGCGAAGCGTAGACCACCGTACGGGTGGTCGCGCGGGAAATGCCTTCCGAGGTGGGCACCAGGTCGTAGCCCTGGAACACCGCGATCCAGGTCACCACCAGGCCGAACACCAGGCTCTTGACCATGCCGTTGAGCACGTCGCCGACGAAGTCGACGCTGTCCTGCATGTTGCTCCAGTAGGAACCGTTATAGACGCCGAGCCAGTCGACCCCGACCAGATGACCGCCCCAGATACCGACCACCGCGAAGATCACGGTGAGGATCGGCAGCGACACGAAACCGGCCCACAGTCGCGGCGCGACGATCCGGCGCAGCGGGTCGACCCCGATCATCTCCATGCTGGTGAGCTGCTCGGTGGCCTTCATCAGGCCGATCTCGGCGGTCAGCGCCGAGCCGGCGCGACCGGCGAACAGCAGCGCCGCGACCACCGGTGCCAGCTCACGCACCAGCGACAGCGCCACCATCTGGCCCAGCGCTTCGTCGGCACCGAACCCGACCAGGATGGTGTAACCCTGCAGCGCCAGCACCATACCGATGAACAGGCCAGAAACCAGCACGATGGCCACCGACATGACACCTACGAAGTGCATCTGGCGCACCCACAGGTAGAACCCCTCGCGCGAGGGCAGGCAGAACACGGACTGCACCAGAAAGAGTCCGGCGCGCCCGATCGCCATGAGCACGTCGAGCGTGCCCCGGCCCAGTGCGGCGATACGATCGATCATGAAAACTGCCCCGCGGGCGCCAGGATATCGTCGTAGAAATCCGGCGCCGGATAGTGAAACGGTACCGGCCCGTCGGGCTCGCCGTGGACGAACTGGCGCGTGTGGGCGTCCTCGTCGACGTCCAGCGTCCGCGGCGTACCGTGGGACATCACCTTGCCGTCGGCGATGATATAGACATAGTCGGCGATGGAGAGCGTCTCCTTGATATCGTGGGAGACCACGATCGCGGTCAGCCCCAGCGCCTGATTGACCTTCTTGATCAGCTGCACCAGCACCCCCATCGAGATCGGATCCTGACCCACGAAGGGCTCGTCGTAGAGCACCAGGTCCGGATCCAGCGCCACCGCCCGCGCCAGCGCCACCCGTCGCGCCATGCCGCCGGAGAGCTCCGACGGCATCAGGTGGCGCGCGCCGCGCAGCCCCACCGCCTGCAGCTTCATCAGCACGATGTCACGGATCATGGCGTTGGGCAGTTCGGTGTGCACGCGCAGCGGGAAGGCCACGTTCTCGAACACGTCCAGATCGGAGAACAGCGCACCACTCTGAAACAGCATGCCCATGCGTCGACGCAGTTTGAACAGCGCGCGCCGCGGCAGCTTGTGAACGTCCTGACCACCGATCAGCACCTGGCCGCGGTCCGGCGTCAACTGCCCGCCGATCAGCTTGAGCAAGGTCGTCTTGCCGGTGCCGCTCGGCCCCATGATGGCGGTTATCTTGCCGAGCGGAATCTGCAGATCGACACCGCGAAACACCTCGGTGCTACCGCGGGCGAAATGCAGGTCCTTGACCTCGACCATCATCGGGTCATTCATGCACCCTCCACCACTCTGGTTCGAAAGATTATCGAACATTGTATCCTAACCTGGCGGAAAGCGGCCAGCCATGCACGTCGTCGGGCACGATCCTGACTCGCCGCCAGCGAGGCCTATCCGCCCTGCGCGATAACAAGAGCGCACGATCGACGTTATACTGCTCAAACCCTAGCGTGTCCGCGCCCGAGCGCCACCCGATAAGGGGCAAGACAGTCCAGAGGGACAAGACAGCCGATAGGGGTATGCCAGCCGATGCTTCACCGGTTACGGCTCTTTACCGATGACGCCCCTTCACCGGTTACGGCCACGCAGCGTGACATCGCAGAACGATAAAGCAGGACGACAGAGCAGGACCATGACCCCAGACGCCACCTTCGACTTCCGCGCCAGCGCCCGGCGCACGCTCACTCTCGAACAGCAGGCCCTGAACGAGCTGATCGACAAGCTCGATTCAAGCTTCGATCACGCCTGCCGCACGCTGCTCGAGTGCAGTGGCCGGATCATCGTCACCGGCATGGGCAAGTCCGGGCATATCGCGCGCAAGATGGCGGCCACCTTCGCCAGCACCGGCTCGCCGGCCTTCTACCTGCACCCCGGCGAGGCCAGTCACGGCGATCTGGGCATGGTCACGGAAGGTGACGTGGTGATCGCACTTTCCAACTCCGGCGAGACCCAGGAGATCACCGGCTTGATTGCCCTGTTCAAGCGTCTGGGCGCCCCACTGATCAGTCTCACCGGCCGCTCCCACTCGACCCTGGCCCGCTACAGCGACGTGCACATCGATGTCGGCGTCTCGCGCGAGGCGTGCCCGCACGACCTCGCGCCCACCTCATCGACCACCGCCGCCCTGGCGATGGGCGACGCCCTCGCCCTGGCGCTGCTGGAGGCGCGCGGCTTCAGCCCCGAGGATTTCGCCCTGTCACACCCCGGCGGCACCCTGGGCAAGCGGCTACTGCTGCGCGTCAGCGATCTGATGCACGGCGGCGAGCGGCTGCCCTGCGTGCCCGCCGGCAGCCCCCTGCGTGTGGCGCTGCTGGAGATGACCCGCAAGGGCATGGGCTTCACCTGCGTGGTGGATGAACATCAGCGCCTGGTCGGTGTCTACACCGACGGCGACCTGCGCCGCACGCTGGACCAGCGCGGCGATTTCGATCTGCTCAAGGTCGACGACGTGATGACCCGCGGCGGCAAGACGACGACGCCGGACATGCTCGCCGCCGAAGCGGTGCGCATCATGGAGGACAACATGATCACCGCCCTCGCGGTGGTCGAGGCGGGCCGCCCGATCGGCGCCCTGCACATGCACGACCTGCTGCGCAGCGGCGTGATCTGAAATGGCCGCTGCTCGCACCCGTGGCGATGCCCGTGTCGAACTCGATGACGACAAAGGAGACCGCGTGACTGCCACGCCCCGAACTCGCTCCCCCTGGTGGCGCCGCCTCGGCCTGCTGGCTCTGCTGCTGGCCCTCGGCGGCGGGCTCGCCTATCTCGACCAGCGCAACGAGCGCGCCCCGGCGCCGGCGCCCAGCGACCCCGCCGGTGAACCCGACTACTTCCTCGAAGACGCGCAGATGACGCGCTTCGACGAGCAGGGCCGCGCCTATCAGCGGCTCGACACGCCGCGCATGGTGCACACCCCGGCCGACGACGTGATCCGGGCCGAGAAGCCCCACGGCTACCTGATCGACGACGATCAGCGTGAGTGGCAGATCACCGGCGACCGCGGCCAGTTGGCCGAGGACGGCAACCTGCTCACCCTTGAAGGCAACGCACGCCTGGTGCAACCGACCAACGCCTGGAGCCTGGAGACCCAGACGCTCCACTACGACAACCGCAGCGCGCACGCCTGGAGTGACACCTCCTCCGTCTTGCGTCAGCATAACCAGACCATGCGCGGCGATCGTTTCGACGCCTGGATCAACGAAAATCGCATGCGCCTGACCGACAACGTGCAGGGCCGCCTGCCACAGCAACCTAAGGATCAAGGATCATGAGGCGAGAACTCGGCCAACTGCTGGTCTTGACCGCACTGGGACTCTCCAGCCTGCCCGCCCTGGCGCTGGAGAGCGACACCTCGGCGCCGATCGAGATCGCCGCCGACCAGCTCGAACTCGACGATCGCCAGGGGACCGCGGTCTACACCGGCAAGGTCGACATGCAGCAGGGCAGCATGCAGCTCAAGGCCGCCCGGGTCGAGATCAAGCGCGGCAAGAATGGCGAAGTGAGCCTGGTGACCGCTACCGGCAACGGTGGCGAGCGCGCCTACCTGGAGCAGAAGCCCGCCCCCGACGAGGCTCTGGTCAAGGGCTGGGGCGACAAGATCGTCTATCACGCCGCCGAGCGCCGGGTGGAGCTGATCGGCAACGCCGAGCTGCATCAGGCACGCGACACCTTCGACGGCGCCTACGTCGAGTACTATCTCAACTCGCGCCGGGTCAACGCCCGCGCCAGCAACAGCGGCGACGGCAGCGGTGACGGTCGCGTGCGCATGACGCTCACGCCACGTCAGCAGACGCAGTGACGCCCCCTTTCGCGAGGCAAGGAACAAAGCGATGAAAACGCTAACGGCCGCCAACCTGGCCAAGAGCTACAAGGGGCGTCGAGTCGTCCATGACTTCAGCCTGACGCTGCGCCAGGGCAGCATCGTCGGCCTGCTCGGCCCCAACGGCGCGGGCAAGACCACCTCTTTCTACATGATCGTGGGGCTGGTCAAATCCGACGCCGGCAGCGTGCATATCGATGATCGCGACCTGAGCCGTGCGCCGATGCACGAGCGTGCCCGCGCCGGCATCGGCTATCTGCCGCAGGAGGCCTCGATCTTCCGCAAGCTCAGTGTCGCCGACAACATCATGGCCATCCTGGAGACGCGCAAGGATCTCGATCGTGCCGGGCGCCGCGAGCGCCTGGAGCAGTTGCTGGGCGACTTTCACGTCGACCATATCCGCGACAACCTGGGCATGTCGCTCTCCGGTGGCGAGCGGCGCCGGGTGGAGATCGCCCGGGCACTGGCCACCGAGCCCGCCTTCGTGCTGCTCGACGAGCCTTTCGCCGGGGTCGACCCGATCTCGGTGGGCGATATCAAGAATATCATCCGCCAACTGCGCGATCGCGAGATCGGCGTACTGATCACCGATCACAACGTGCGTGAGACGCTGGATATCTGCGACAACGCCTACATCGTCGGCGACGGTCAGATCATCGCCGAGGGTCGCCCGGAAGCGATTCTCGACAACCAGCGGGTACGGGATGTCTATCTGGGGCACGAGTTCCGCCTCTAGGCTTTGTAAGAAAACTACCTGCGCTCGGCAAGACGGCGTTAAAAATCGGCTGGAGCGCCAGCCCGGTCAAAAATGCTCATTTACACCCCGTAAACTCCGCGTTTTCGCCGTTTTTCGCCTTGTCTTGCCTTCGCTCGCTGACTTTTCGTACAGAACCTAAGGTCGCTCCCCCACTTCCCAGCCCGCTGCGCCACCGCGGCGGGCTGGTCCCTCTCGAAGCCGCCGAACGCCCCATCCGAACGCACCGTGGCATAATTCTTGCATAAAGTTAGCGCTCAAAGCGTTGCATCCCCCGCAGGCAGTCAGTAACGTAAGGGCATCCTATCGACCGGCGGCCACCGCCGCCCCCTTGACGTGTCCATGCCATGTCCATGAAACCTTCACTGCAACTGCGCGTCGGCGCCCAGCTGACGATGACGCCACAGCTGCAGCAGGCGATCCAGCTGCTGCAGCTGTCGACGCTCGATCTGCGCCAGGAGATCCAGCAGGCGCTCGAGACCAACCCCATGCTCGAGCTGGACGAAGAGTACACCGAGCAGGCAGTCAGCGAGGCGCCCGAGGCGGAGTGGGCCAGCGACATCCCCGAGGAGCTCGCCCTCGACAGCGAGTGGAGCGATACCTACCAGGACATCGCCCCCAGCGCCGCCCCGGCCAGCGCCGACGAATGGCCGGACCTGGAGCGCAACGCCGCCGACACCACGCTCCACGACCATCTCGCCTGGCAGCTCGCCATGGGCGAATTCGACGCCCAGGAACGCCTCATCGGCGAGTGCCTGATCGATGCCATCAATGCCGACGGCTACCTCGACGGCACGCTCGACGAGCTCACCGCGGGGCTGCGCGGGCAATACCCGGGGGCAGTCACCAGCGCCGATGTCGAACGCATGCTGCTGCGGCTGCAGCAGTTCGACCCCACCGGCGTGGGCGCCCGTGACCTGCGCGAATGCCTGCTGCTGCAGCTCGGCGCCCTGCCCGCTGATACCCCGCTGCTGCCACAGGCCAAGCGGCTGGTGCGCCAGTTCCTGGAGGCGCTGGCCGGCGACGACCGACGCCAGCTCAAGCGCCGTCTGCGCCTCGACGACGCCGAACTCGAGCGCGTCATCGCCACCATTCGCACCCTCGACCCGCGCCCGGGCCAGGCCTTCGACCACCGCCAGCAGGACTATGTGATTCCCGACCTGGTGGCTCGCCTGACTCAGGACGGCTGGCGCATCGAGCTCAACGCCGAGGCGCTGCCGCGACTGCGTATCCAGCCCGACTACGCCGCGCTGATCCGGCGCGCCGACAAGAGCGACGACAACACCTTCCTGCGCCAGCACCTGCAGGAAGCGCGCTGGCTGATGAAGAGCCTGTCCAGCCGCAACGACACCCTGCTACGGGTGGGGCGCGAGATCATGGCGCGCCAGGTCGATTTCCTCGAGCGCGGCGAAGAGGCGATGAAACCGCTGATCCTGGCCGACATCGCCACCAGCGTCGACATGCACGAATCCACCATTTCGCGGGTGACCACGCAGAAGTTCATCCATACGCCGCGAGGGGTGTTCGAGCTCAAGTACTTCTTCTCCAGTCAGGTAGGCCAGCGCGGCGAGAGTGACAGCGTCTCCAGCACCGCGATTCGGGCCCGCCTGAAGAAACTGATCGGCGAGGAGTCGCCGCGCAAGCCGCTCTCCGACAGCAAGCTGGTGGAGCTGCTGGCGCAGGCCGACATCAGTGTCGCCCGGCGCACCGTGGCCAAGTATCGAGAGGCCATGGGCATCCCGGCTTCCAGTGAGCGCAAGCGACTGTCTTGAATGGACTTTTAGAATTCGCGCCAGCCCGCGGCGATCAATCGCCCGCGATCCCTTTGCAGCGCGGAGAAAAGGGTTACAATCAGAGGTGCCACATAAGCCGCAACAGGAGCGCGCCATGCAAGTGAACGTCACCGGCCATCACGTCGAACTGACCGACGCCCTGCGGGACTACGTCGACGAGAAACTCGCACGTCTGGAGCGCCATTACGACAACATCACCAACGTTCAGGTGACGTTGAGCATCGAGAAAGAGCGTCAGCAAGCGGCTTGCACGCTACACGCAGCGGGCGGCGACATTCATGCCGAAGCCAGCGACATCGACATGTATGCCGCGATCGACGCCCTCACCGACAAGCTGGATCGCCAGCTGGTCAAACACAAAGAGAAGGCACAGGCCCGCGCGCAAGGCGCAGGCGCCCGTTAATTCCCCGATGATCACTCTGGAAACCATCCTGCCCCCCGAGCGCACCCTCTACGGTGTAACGGGGGGCAGCAAAAAGCGTCTGCTGGAATTCTTCAGCACCTTCATCGCCCAGAATACGCCCAGCCTGGACAGTCAGGAGGTGTTCAGCCGCCTGATCGGGCGCGAGCGCCTGGGCAGTACCGGCATCGGCAACGGGGTCGCCATCCCGCACGCGCGCAGCCCGCACTGCAAGACCCCGCTGGCCGGCTTCATGCGTCTCGAGGATGCCATCGACTTCGATGCCATCGACGGCGAGCCGGTAGATCTGGTGTTCGTACTGCTGGTACCGGAAGAGGCCGACGACGCCCACCTCTCGCTGCTGGCGGAAGTCGCCGGCATCATGAATCAGGGCAGCGTGCGCCAGAAGCTGCGTCAGGCCGGCTCGCAGCGCGCGCTCCACGACACGCTGGTCGACGCCATCCGCCATCACCAGGACAGCGAAGACGGATAGGGACTGCATGCGACTCGTCATCATCAGCGGCCGCTCGGGGTCGGGAAAGTCCATTGCGCTGCAGGCGCTCGAGGATCTCGGCTACTACGCCATCGACAACCTGCCGGCCAATCTGCTGGCGCCGCTGATCGACGAGCTCAGGTCCGCGCCCCCCTCGCGGCCCAACGTGGCGGTGAGTATCGATGCGCGCAACCTGCCAGAGGCGCTGGAGCGCTTTCCGGTCCTGCTCGAGGGCGTGCGCGAGCGTGGCATCGATACCCAGGTGGTCTATCTCACTGCCGATGCCAAGGTGCTGCTCGAGCGCTACTCGGCCACCCGCCGCCGCCACCCGCTGACCCGCGGCAATGATATGACGCTGGCCGAGGCGATCGACAACGAACAGGTCTATCTGGCACCGATCCGACGGGTCGCCGATCTGGTGATCGATACCCGCGGCCTCTCGGTCCACGACCTGCGCGCGCGCATCAGCGAACAGGTGGCGCGCCACAGCGGCGGCCGCCTCACGCTGACCTTCGAGTCGTTCGGCTTCAAGCGCGGCGTACCGCTGGATGCCGACATGGTGTTCGACGTGCGCTGCCTGCCCAATCCCTTCTGGGACCCGAACCTGCGCGCTTTCGACGGCCGTGACGACGAGATCGTCACCTTTCTCGAGCAGTACCCCGACGTGCACGCCATGGCCGGCGACATTCACGCCTGGCTGATCCGCTGGCTGCCGGCCTATCTGGCCAGCCACCGCAGCTATCTCACCGTCGCGGTGGGCTGCACCGGGGGCCATCATCGCTCGGTCTATCTGATCGAGCGCCTGGCGCACCATTTCCGTCACGACGACGTCGACATCCGCCTGCGCCATCGCGAGCTCGGGGTGCATACCGCCCTCTCCGACGACCTTCCGGCCGAGCGGGGTGGCGATGCCGACGCGTGAACTGCGGCTGACCAACCGCCGCGGCCTGCACGCCCGCGCCGCGACCAAGCTGGTGCAGTGCTGTCAGCCATTCACCGCCCGGGTTGCGGTGCACCACGGCGAACGTATCGCCGATGCCGCCAATATCATGTCACTGCTGATGCTGGCCGCACCCTGCGGCACCCCGCTGGTGATCGTCACCGAGGGTGACGACGCAGAACCGGCGATGGAAGCGATCACCGCGCTGTTCGACGCCCGCTTCCACGAGGACGAGTAGCCGCGCGCTCAATATCTCCGGGCTCAACAGGCCCGCGCTCACGGGCCTCAGCGCTTTGGCTATCCGCCCCCTGGCGTCGCGCAAACCTCTTCCCACACCGTCACACGCCTCTGAGCAAGGCGTCCTCACTCGGTGCCGGCACTGGCGCGGCGAATCGCCGGCAGGCAGAGCGCGAGCAGCACGCCAGCGATCAGACTCACCGTGCCCAGTGTCATGAAATAGGCCACCTCGGTGCGCTGGGTATACCACTCACCGGCACGCCCGCCGGCGGCGAAGCCGAGCGACAGCGACAGGTAGAAGAGTGCGATCATCTGGGTCTGCATGGCGCGCGGAGCCAGGCGCGTGGTAACCGATAGCCCGATCGGTGACAGGCATAGCTCGGACACCGTGAAGCCGAGCAGCAGCGCCACCAGCACCCACAGCGGCATGCCCGCGGCGTCGGCGCCCAGCCAGGGTAGATAGCCGAAGAAAGACGCGCCGATCACCAGCATGGCGATCACGAACTTGGCCGCCGAGGAGGGCTGGCGCTGGCCCAGGCGCGACCACAGCCAGGCAAAGACCCCGGAGAGCAGGATAATGGTGAGCGCCTGTACCGAAGTCAGCCAGCCCACCGGAATCGTCCAGCCACCCAGCTGGCGATCCACCCGCTGGTCGAAGAACGCCACGATCACGGTGTAGGACTGCACGTAGAGCGCCCAATAGACCGCGCTGGCGATGAACAGCGGCACGAAGGCGAGGACCCGGCGGCGCTCCAGCGCCGATACTCTGGACGAGCGCAGGATGACCACGAAATAGGCCAGCGTGGTGACCACGATCACCCCGAGGATCACATCCGTGAGCGTGTCCGCCCGCAGCCAGCCGAGCACCAGCGCCGCCGCGAGCAGCACCAGAGCGCCGAGTGCACCGAATACATAGCGCTTGGCCTCCCCCGCCACCAGCGGCATCGGCGGATGGCGCTGCGCCTCGGCGAGATGGCGCCGGCCGAAGGCGTACTGGATCAGCCCCAGCGCCATGCCGATGGCAGCGATGCCGAAACCGTAGTGAAAGCCGGCGCTGCTCTGCAGATAGCCGGTCAGCAGCGGCCCGGCGAAGCCGCCGAGATTGATCCCCAGATAGAAGATCGAGAACCCGGCGTCGCGCTTTGGGCTGCCCGGGGCGTAGAGCGATCCGACCAGGGCGGCGCAGGTCGCCTTGACCCCGCCGCTGCCCAGCGCCACCAGGCACAGACCCAGCGTCACCCCGGGAACCCCGGGCACCAGCGCCAGGGCGACATGCCCCGCCATCACGATCGCCCCCGAGTAGAACAGCGTGCGCTCGGGGCCGAGTACGCGGTCGGCGAACCAGCCGCCGAGGATGGTCGCCAGATAGACGCTGCTGCCGTAGGCGCCGACGATACCGAACGCCGCGCTCTCGGCGATGCCCAGCCCACCCCGCGCGCTCTCGTAGTAGAGATAGATCAGCAGGATCGCCTGCATGCCGTAGAACGAGAAGCGCTCCCACACCTCCATGCCGAAGAGCGTCGACAGCGGCCAGGGATGGCCCAGGAACTGACGCGACTCACCCACTTGCCGGGACTGATTCATAGCCTCACCCATTTCGTCCTTGATGCCGTGTTCCCCGGATCGCGCCCCCGCTTACTGGCCGGCGAGCGTCATCCCATCCACCAGCCAGCTGCCGGTGTGCACGCTGCCGCGGCGGTCGATGTCGTCACCCACGCCCTGCAGGGCGGCGAACATCTCGCGCAGATTACCGGCGACCGTGAACTCCTCCACCGGATGCGAGATCTCGCCGTTCTCGATCCAGAATCCCGCCGCCCCGCGCGAATAGTCGCCGGTGACCGGGTTGAGCCCCTGGCCCATCATCTCGGTGACCATCACCCCGGTGCCCATCTGACGCATCAGCGCTGCAAGCTCGGTGGTCGGTGCCTGGATGCGCACGTTGCGCGCGCCGCCGGCGTTGCCGGTGGTGTGCAGGCCGAGGCGGCGAGCGCTGTAGGCAGACAGCATATAGCTGGCCAGACGCCCCTGGTCGATGAAGACATTGTCGCGGGTGGCCACGCCGTCGCCATCGAAGGCGGCACTCGCCAGGCCGCCACGCTCGCGCGGGTGCTCGCCGAGGGAGAACCACTCGGGAAACAGCGTCGCCCCGAGCTGATCGCAGAGGAACGAGGACTCGCGATAGAGCGCCCCGCCGGCGATGCTGTTGAGCAGGTTGCCCACCAGCCCGCGCGCCATCTCTGGGGCGAACAGCACCGGGAAGCGGCCGGTGCGCGGGCGCCGGGCATCGAGCCGGCGCAGGGTACGCTCGGCGGCGCTGATCCCGACCTGCTCGGGGCTGGCCAGATCGCTCGCTCGACGCGCCGTGGTGAAGTCGTGGTCACGCTGCATACGCTCGCCGCTGCCGGCGATCAGCAGGCACGACAGCGAGTGGCGCGTACCGCGGCGGCTGCCCAGAAAACCGTGGCTGTTGGCGTAGACCGTCACCGCCTCGGTCGATGACAGGCTGGCGCCCTCCGAATTGGTGATGCCCGCACGCTCGCGGCCGGCCTGCTCGCAGCGCAGCGCCAGCTCGATCGCCGCATCGGTATCCAGTGCCCAGGGGTGATGCAGATCGAGATCGGGCAGCTCGGTGGCCATCAGCGCGGCATCGGCGAGCCCCGCGGCGGGATCCTCGCCGGTATGACGGGCAATGGCGATCGCCTTCTCGACCACCGCCCGCAGCGAGGCATCGCTGGCATCCGAGGACGAGGCGTTACCCTTGCGCTGGCCGACATAGACGGTGACCGCAATGCCCTGGTCGCGCGAGAGCTCGACGCTCTCGGTCTCGCCCAGGCGCACTCCCACACCGATCCCCTGATCGACACTGGCGCCCACCTCGCAGGCGTCGGCGCCCAGCTCGGCGGCGAGCGCCAGCGCCTGGGACGCCCGCTCCTCGAGGCGTGACTGCTGTTCGGCGGCATCGAAGGCCTGACTCATGGCAAACTCCTGATCGATGGTGCCCTGACCGCATCAACGGGCCTGGGCGAGCGGGCGGTGGCTGGTATACTGCGCCACCGACCCGCTGCAAATGGTAATGACATGACTTTCGAGGACGCTGCGCCCCCGAGCAAGACACAGCTCAAGAAAGAGATGCAGGAACTGCAGGCGCTGGGCGAACGCATCATTGCCCTCGACCCCGCAGTGCGCGCGCGCCTGCCGCTCTCCGACGAGATGATTGCCGCGGTGGAAGAGACCGGGCGCATCCGCTCCCACGAAGGGCGCCGGCGCCACATGCAGTACGTCGGCAAGGTGATGCGCAAGGAGGATCGCGAGGCGATCCGCGCCGCCTTCGAGGCGATCGACCAGGAGCAGGTCCAGCGCAATGCCGCCTTCCACCGCCTGGAGCAGTGGCGCGACCGCCTGATCGATGACGACAGCGCGCTGGAGCCGTTCATCGAAGCGCACCCCAACGTCGACCGCCAGACCCTGCGCCAGCTGATCCGCAACGCCCGCGCCGAGCGCCAGCGCGGCAAGCCGCCGGCCAGCGCGCGCAAGCTGTTCCAGCTGATCCGCGACACCGTCGGGCTGTGAGCCGCTCGCCGCGGCCGCCCGGCGACCGCGGCCCGTGACTCACGACGCCGTGCCACCGACGGTCAGCTCGTCGAGTTTCAGCGTCGGCTGGCCCACCCCCACGGGTACGCCCTGCCCCTCCTTGCCGCACACCCCGATCCCCGTGTCCAGGGCCATGTCGTTGCCGATCATGGAGACCCGCGACATCGCCTCGGGACCGTTGCCGATCAGGGTCGCGCCCTTGACCGGCGCGGTGATACGCCCATCTTCGATCAGATAGGCCTCGGACGCCGAGAACACGAAGCGGCCCGAGGTGATATCGACCTGGCCGCCGCCGAAGCTGACCGCATAGAGCCCGCGCTTGACGCTCTTGACGATCTCCTCGGGGTCATCGTTGCCCGCCAGCATGCAGGTGTTGGTCATCCGCGGCATGGTCACGTGGGCGTAGGATTCGCGCCGCGCGTTGCCGGTCGGCTGCATGCCCATCAGCCGCGCATTGAGCTTGTCCTGCATGTAGCCGGTAAGGATGCCATCCTCGATCAGCGGGGTGTACTGACCCGGCGTACCCTCGTCGTCGATCGTCAGCGAGCCGCGACAGTCGGCCAGGGTGGCATCGTCGACCACGGTGACACCGCGCGACGCGACCTGCTCGCCCAGGCGGCCGGCGAAGGCCGAACTGCCCTTGCGATTGAAGTCGCCCTCGAGACCGTGGCCCACCGCCTCGTGGAGCAGAATGCCGGGCCAGCCGCTGCCCAGCACCACCGGCATCTGGCCCGCCGGCGCCGCCACCGCATCGAGATTCACCAGCGCCTGGCGCACCGCCTCGCGGGCGTAGCTGGTGGCGACACCGGCATCGCGCAGCCGGCTCATCGCATAGCGCCCGCCGCCGCCGGCACTGCCTCGCTCGCGGCGCCCATCGCGGGCCACGATCACATTGACGTTGAGACGCACCAGCGGGCGGATATCCGCCGCCAGGGTACCGTCGCTGGCGCACACCAGGACCACTTCATGCACCCCGGTCAGCGAGGCGCTGACCTGGGAGACCGCAGGGTCGGCGGCGCGTGCCACGCGGTCCGCCTGTTTGAGCATGGCGATCTTGTCTTCGGCGGAGAGCCCGCTGAGCGGGTCGATCCCGGCGTAGCGCGCGCTGGCGGCCACCGCCTGCACCGCCTGCGGCGCCTGACGACTGCCGCTGCGCGCGATACCCGAGGCGGTGCGGCCGGTCTCGGCGAGCGCATCGGCGCTGATCTGGCTCGAGTAGGCGAACCCGGTCTTCTCGCCGGAGAGCGCGCGCACGCCGACCCCGCCGTCGATGCTGTAGCTGGCGTCCTTGACCTCGCCATCCTCGAGCACCCACATCTCGTGCCAGGTGCGCTGGAAGAAGAGGTCCGCGTAGTCGATACCGGCCCCCATGGCGTGTCCCAGCCCAGCGTCCAGCGACGCCTGGTCGAGGCCACCCGGGGCCAGCAGCAGGCTCGAAGCCTGCTTCAAGGCGCTTTCGCTCATATCTGTCATTGGGCGTTTTCCGATTGTGGCAGCCGCGCCGCGCGCCGAGCACGCGTCGGCCGCCGGATTATTGGGCGCTTTCCACGCTGATCTCCGGCGCGGACCAGGGCCCCTGAATGCGATAGTGGACCTGGGTCACGTTGTCGATCCACTGACCGAACAGCTGATGGAACACGAACAGCCCCAGGCCCACCTGCGGCGCCCCGGCCATGATCGCAACCAGCGGCAGGTTCTGGCTCACCGGCACCGTGATACCCAGGCGCTGATCCAGCGTCTGGCGGTTGAGATCGACGCTACCCGATAGCGTGAAGCGCGTCGAGGTGCCGTCGACCACCAGCGGCCCGTCGCTCTGGATCACGCCGTTGTAGAGCGTGGCGCTACCCTTGAGCGTGTTGAAGGCGGTGCCACTGCTGGTGACGTCGGAGAAGTCGAGCTTGAGCCGACGCAGGATGTTGTCGAGGTTGAAAAGCCCCACCAGCTTGGCCGAGGAGGAGTGGACCTGGCGCAGACGGCCATTGCCTAGATCCAGCGCCAGCCGGCCGCTCGTCAGCGGCAGCGCGAACTGCCACGGCGCCCCGGGCCAGGCCAGTTGCAGCCGCCCCTGGGCGCGTTCGCTGGTGATCGGCACCTGCTGGTCCAGCGCAGCGAAGGCGCTACCCAGATTTTTGCCTTCGGCCTGCAGACTGGCGCGGGTAAGGCTGGCACTCCCCGCGGCTTCCCAGCGCAGGTTGCCGGAGATGCCCATATCCCCCAGCGTCAGCTTCAGCGGGTCGAGCGTCAGGCCGCGCTCATCGGCACGCCAGCGCGTCTCCAACGGCCCGAACTGCTGACCCTGACGCTCGAAGCGCGCGATCTTCACCTGCCCCGCCGGCACCCGGGCCAGCCCGTCAGGCAGGGCGATCGGCCGCGGCGCGGTCTCGATCTGGTTCAGCAGTGTCTGCCCCATCTCCCCCGCGTTATCGCCCTTCGCCGGCTTGGGCGTCAGCGCATCGAGGTTGAGACGCGCCAGCGACACGTCGATGGGCACCTCGGCGCGCGGCTGCCAGCGCGCGCGGCCCGCGGCGATCTCGCCATCCAGCGATAGCTGCCAGCCGCCGCCGGAGAGGGGCGAGGCATCGGCCTGCATACCGCCGAGGCAGCGCCCGTCGACCAGGATACACGGCGTCGCCAGCGCCACCCGTTTCAAACCGCCACCATCGTTGACCGGCACCGACTCGGGCTTGTCCAGATCGTCGGTGATCGCAGTGGGTACCTCACGCTTCTGCGCGGCATCTTCAGGCGCCGCCTGCAGTGACGTCAGCGCGCTGGCCCAGCGCCGGGTATCGAGCCGGTTGGGCCGCCACAGCACGTACCAGCCGGGCTCGCTGGGCCACGCCGCCTCGGCCCCGGGCCAACCCTCGAGCCACACCTGCCCCTGCACCTGCTCGCCCAGCGTCCGCCAGCGCGTACGCCCCCAGTCGGCCAGGGTAACCGTACCCGAGCCGGCGGCGATATCGGCATCGATGGCCAGCGGCTCGCGGTGCCCGGCCGCCTTGCCGAAAGGTGCGGGCAGCTGAATGGCCAACCCTTCGAGATCGCTGCGCACGGCGAGGCTGGCATTGTTCTGGGCATCGAAGGAGACCTCTGCCCGATACGGAAAGAAGCCGCTGGCCAGCCCGCCGACCCGCGCAAGCCCCGCCCAGCCGAGCAGCCCGCGGGCCAGGGCACGGCCCTCGAAGGTGATACCCGGCCCCTGGGCGCCGCCGATATCGAAGGTCGCCAGCAGCGGGCCGTCGAAGGCGCGGGCACCGAGCTGGCCCTGGAGATAATCCTCCCCCTGCTGATGCCGGTAGTGCAGCGGGCCGTTGATCCCGCCGAGGGTCAACTGCAGCTCCGGGAAGGTCAGCGACTCGATATCGGCGTGCCCCTGGACATCGACACTCAGATCTTTCTCGGCATCGCTGTCCGGCGTCATCGGCAGCGCGATACTCAGCGCCGCCTCGACCTTGCCCTGGCTGCGCCACAGACCGAAGGTGCGGCTGAGGTCCTCGAGTGGCGCCTGGGACAGAAAGTCGAGAAGGCCCGCACTGCTGCCGCTGACGTCACCGTTGATCGCCAGCTGCCGGTCGGCCAGCGTGACCTCGGCATCGCGGGTGGTCAGGCCGTGGCTGGTGGCATGGTCGATCTGCGCCTGCAGGTTCATGTTGTGCATCTGCAGATGGCCATAGACCTGCTCCAGCGCCGGCCAGTCGGGGGCGTACTGCAGCCGGCCATCGGCGATATCCAGCGCCAGCGTGAAGCGATCGTCGGGGTTGGAGAACATCTGCCCCTCGGGCGCCTCCTTATCGCTCAGGGTGAGCGACAGCCCCAAGCGGCCCTGCGTGACCACCCCGCCGAGGTCGCCCCCCAGCCACTGCATCAGCTCAGGGTCGTCGAGGGCGCGTGTCGGCAGCCACGGCAACAGCCGCGTGCGCCGCGCATCGGCATCGGCGAAGCTGAGATCGAGCATGAAGGCGCCGGGCTTGTGCTCGGCATGGTAGAGAGTCAGCCCGAAGCGCCCGCGGGCACTGGCCCCACGCCACCCGGCACGCAGGTGCTCGCCGCTGACCACGACGCCATCATGGGTCAAGTGCCAGTCGATCACCCCGCTGGCGGCGGAAAGGTCGAGCGGTTCGGCATACACCGAGGGGATCACGAAGCGAGTATCCGCACTGCCGGAGAACGTCACCCGGCCACCGCGCCCGCGGAAGGTCGCCCAGGCGTCGAAGGGCCCACCGCCCGGGGCGTCGTCCCAGGCCGAGACCGCGACCCGGGTGAGTGCCGCCTGGGCATACCACTCGCCGGCATCGCGCCCCACTTCCAGACCGTCCACCCGGCCCTGCGGTTCGAGCTTGCGCAACGCCTTGAGCAGCGCTTCGGGCAGTGGCAACTGGCGCAGCGACGCCGCCATGCCGTCGAGGGCGAAGGGCGTGGTGCGCAACCACCAGCCCTGGGGCGTCGAGTGCGCCTGCAGACGCTGCGGCCAGCTCGGCAGCGGCGTGGTGTCCGTGGCAAGGTCCGCGCCGCTGGCGCCACCGCCAGTGCTCGCCGCCGCCTGCGCGCCATCTGCCTGGGCCAGACGCAGGTCGTCGGCCCAGGCCTGCCACTGGCCATCGGTATCCCGGGTCAGCCCGCCCTTGACGCCGATATCGTGCAAGCCATGGGTCTTGCCATCGCTGCTGTCGACGACCTGTAGCGTGGGCACGTCGAGAGCCAGGCGTGCCTGGCGCAGGCCACCGTCGCGCCACTCGCCGCCGGCCGAAAGCTCACCGTCTAGCGTCGTCAGCGTGCGCGGATAGGGCTGGGTCAGCAGGTTCAGCAGCGGCGTCAGCGCCCCCAGATCGAGCCGGCCCTCGAAGCGCGCCACTGGCCTCGGGCTCCCACCACTGGCGCCCGCCACATCGGTCTCGATAGTGAGATGCAGCCGCCCCGCGGCCTGGGCCTCTGTCGGATTCGCCTCGTCCGCCACCGCGCCCGCTCCCGCAGCCCCGTCCGGGTGATCTCCCTCGGCACCGGCCAGGCGAGCGACCAGCGATGCCTTGCCGCCGCGGCTGGCCAGATCGAGCTGCGAGAGTGTCAGCGCGCGGGTCTCGCCATTGGCATGCAACACCAGGGTCAGGTCGTCGAGCGTCGCCTGCTGCTGGGCCAGCCAGGTGAGCCAGCGGTCGAGATCGGGCGTGCTGCCGGCGGCATTGTCGCCCCCGCCGAACCAGCGACTGCCGGCACCGTCGGGCCATCCCCAGCCGCCATCGGCACCGCGGTAGAGATGCAGCGTGAGGCCCTCGAGCGCCGCCGGCGCGAAGACCGGCGCACGCCGGTGCCAGCTGGCAACGCTGTCGAGCCGCGCCTGGGCATGCGCCACCTGCAGCAGCGGTTGGCCGCCCTGGCTCTTCAGGTCGAGATCGTCGATGCCCAGGGTCGGGTCGAGGCGAGCCAGCGAGAGCGACAGCCCCCCGAGGCTGCCCTGGGTCTCCAGGCGCGAATCGAGCCAGTCCATCAGCGGCGGCGCCAGACGCTCGCTCTGCCAGGCCAGCAGGCGCACCCCGCTGACCGCCAGCGCCAGCATCAGGGCGAGCACGGCGACCAGCGTGAGCAGCCAGCGGAGGGTGATGCGCAGCGGGCTCATCGGGTCACATCAACACGATGTCGTACTGTTCCTGGGAGTAGTGCGCCTCGACCTGGAACCGGATCGTCTTGCCGATGAAGGATTCGAGATCCGCCACCGCCGCCGACTCCTCGTCGAGCAGGCGGTCGACCACGGACTGCGAGGCCAGCACCATGTAGGTCTCGGGCGAGTAGGCCCGTTCCTCGCGCAGGATCTCGCGAAAGATTTCGTAGCATATGGTTTCCGGTGTCTTCAGCGTGCCGCGCCCATGACAGGTAGGACAGGGTTCGCACAGCGTCTGTTCCAGACTTTCGCGGGTGCGCTTGCGGGTCAGCTGCACCAGACCAAGCTCGGTGACACCGGTCAGCTTGTTCTTGGCGTGGTCGCGCTCGAGCGCTTTCTCCAGCACGCGCAGTACCTGGCGCTGATGCTCGAGCTCTTCCATGTCGATGAAGTCGATGATGATGATGCCGCCGAGATTGCGCAGCCGCAGCTGCCGGGCGATCGCCGTGGCGGCCTCGAGGTTGGTCTTGAAGATCGTCTCTTCGAGATTGCGATGACCGACATAGCCACCGGTGTTGACGTCGATGGTGGTCATCGCCTCGGTCTGGTCGATCACCAGATAGCCGCCGGACTTGAGCTGCACCTTGCGCCCCAGCGCCTTCTGGATCTCGTCCTCGACGCTGTAGAGGTCGAAGATCGGACGCTCGCCGGGGTAGTACTCGATGCACGATTCCACCGTGGGCATGAACTCGCGGGCGAACTCCTTGAGCTTGAAGTAGTTCTCGCGCGAGTCGATGCGGATCTTCTCGATCTGGTCGCGCATCACATCGCGCAGCGTGCGCACGAACAGCGGCAGGTCATCGTAGATCGGGCTCGGCGTGGGCGCGCTGATCCGGCGTTCGGCGACTTTCAGCCACAGCCGCTGCAAGAACACGATGTCCGCGAGCAGCTCATCGCGGCCCACCCCTTCCGCCGCGGTGCGGATGATGAAGCCGCCCTGCTGCGCGTCCTCCAGCTCGGACTGGCCGCCTGCGACCAACGCCTTGAGGCGCTCGCGCTCGGCGTCATCCTCGATGCGCTGGGAGACGCCGATATGCGGCGAGTCCGGCATGTAGACCAGATAGCGCGACGGAATCGAGAGATGGGTGGTTAGGCGGGCGCCCTTGGAGCCGATCGGATCCTTGGTGACCTGTACCACCAGCGACTGCCCGGCATGCAAGAGATGGCTGATCGAGGCGGGCTCGACCTGGGGCGAATCCGGCGCCACCACCTCATTGACATGGATAAACGCGGCGCGTTCCAGCCCGATATCGACGAACGCCGCCTGCATCCCAGGCAGCACCCGCACCACCTTGCCTTTGTAGATATTGCCGACGATACCCCGGCGCCGACTGCGCTCGATGAAGGCTTCCTGCAACACGCCGTTCTCGACCACCGCCACGCGGGTCTCCATCGGCGTCAGATTGATCAAAACCTCACCGCTCATGCGGGCATCCTTGTCACGGGTTGTCGGGCGCGGGTGGAATCCCTCGTCTGCTGCCGGTCCTGCTGCTGGCGATGTCTGTCTCGCTGCCAGGATTATGACACAGGCCCGGCACCCTCCCACAAGACAGGGCCACTCGGGCGCCCCCACGCAAGTAGCGGCGTACGCTGACAAGTGCGCTACAGCACCCGAATGCCCTGCGCGTCCAGGAGTTCCGCGGTCTCGTGAAGCGGCAGGCCGACCACCGCAGAGTAGCTGCCCTCGAGACGCTCGACGAAAATCGCCGCGCGCCCCTGCACCGCGTAGCCGCCGGCCTTGTCCGCCGGCTCACCGGTGGCCCAGTAGGCGGCCATCTCCGCCTCACTGAGCGTGCGCAGCCACACCCGGGTCACCACCCGACACTCGAGCAGCCCGCGGGGGCCGATCAGCGCCACCGCCGAGAGCACCCGGTGCTCGCGCCCGGAGAGCGCACGCCACATGGTGCAGGCGTGCGCCAGATCGCGCGGTTTGCCGAATACCTCGTCATCGCACACCACCACGGTATCCGCGCCCAGGGTCGGCAGTGCGCTACCGGCGTGACCCGCCAGCGCCTTCTCCCGCGCGAGACGACTGACGAAGATCTCGGGGGTCTCGTCGCGATCGCGCGACTCGTCGATATCCGCCGGCGCGACCTCGACCGCGATGCCGATGCTGGCGAGGAGTTCGCGCCGGCGCGGCGAGGCCGACGCCAGCCGCAGCACCGGCGTGATGGCTTGGGAGGAAGAAGAGTGAGACGACATTGACATGGACTCCTGACCGCGCCGGCTCAGCCGATACCCAGGCGCCGCCTCACGGCCTGCATCATGGTGAACAGCCACGGCCACAGCAGCGCGCCGATCAGCGCCGGAATCAGGAACTCCAGGCTGACCGAGATCGGGCCGAAGATGGTGCGCAGCCACTGCTCCACCAGCTGCCCGATGCCTAGCAGCACGAACACCAGTACCGCCTGCTGCCAGATCGAATAGACCCGGAAGCGCTGGTAGAGCAGCAGGAAGAGGTAGGCCAGCAGCGATAGCGTCAGCGCATTCTGCCCCAGCGGCGCGCCCTCGATCAGGTCCAGCAGCAGGCCGAGCACGAAGCCATGGATCACCCCCACGCGCTGCGGCGTCGCTACACACCAATAGGCCAGCAGCACGCCGAGCCAGTCCGGGCGCCATACCAACCAGGCATCGGGCAGCGGCATCACCTGCAGGCACAGCGCCAGCAGCAGGGTGAACCAGACGAACAGATAACCGAAGAGCCCCATACTCACGGCGCCCCCTCCGCTTGCAGACGCAGCGCCGCTTTCAGCGCCTCTTCACTGATCCGATGGGCGTCCGGATGCGCCGGATCCCCCGGCCACATGATCTGACGCGCCATGCTCTCGGGGTCGCCCAGCCCGCTGGCATCCGGCGGCGCAGGCGGGAACAGCAGCAGGAAGTAGCGCGAACGCTCCGGCTGCGCGATCGGCTCGGCGGAGACCTCCATGAACGCCTGGCTCGACTCACGCTTGACCTGGGTCACCCGCGCTACCGGATAACCCTGCGGAAAGCGCCCGCCCAGCCCGGAGGTGACCAGCAGGTCGCCCTCGCGGATATCGGCGGTGGCCGGCACGCTGGGGATATTCAGCGTGTCCAGCTGGCCGGTACCCTGGGCGATGAAGCGCAGGCCGTTGCGGTTGATCTCCACCGGCACCGCGTGGTTGGCATCGGCTACCATCAGCACGCGGCTGGTGTAGGCGGAGACCGAGACCACCTGGCCGATCAGCCCCGAGGCGTCCATCACCGGCTGGCCGATATAGACACCGTCACGCCGCCCGCGGTTGATCACCATCTGCTGGGTGAAAGGGTCGGAGTCCAGCGACAGTAGCTCCGCGGTGATGTAGGGCACGTCATCGGGGTTGGGCGCGTTGAGGAGTTCGCGCAGGTGCACGTTCTCGGCGGTCAGGCTGGCCATGCGCTGGACCCGATTGGAGAGCGTCAGCAGCTGCTCGCGCAGGCGGCCGTTCTCGTCGATCAGGCTCTGCTTGTCGGAGAACGCCATGGCGCCCCAGCGCACGCCCTCACTGGGCAGGCTCACCAGCCACTGAATGGGCGCGACAATGGAGGTCATATGGGAACGGGCCGACTCCACCGCGCTGAAGCGGTGTTCGGCAAACATCAGCCCGAATGCGAGCACCGCACACAGCAGCATGCGGTACGTCGGCACCGGGCCGTAGGAGAACAGCGGTTTGATAGGCCTCACCCCCGCCTACCGGTGACCGGGCCGCAGGCGCGGCGCCGGTCGCGGATGGCCTCAATCGCTGGAGAGCAGTTCGAAGGTGTGCTGGTCGATCATCTCCAGCGCCTTGCCGCCGCCACGCGCCACGCAGGTGAGCGGATCTTCGGCGATGATCACCGGCAGGCCGGTCTCCTCGGCGATCAGCTTGTCGATGTCGCGCAGCAGCGCCCCACCGCCGGTGAGCACCAGGCCGCGCTCGGCGATATCCGAGGCCAGCTCCGGCGGCGACTGCTCCAGCGCGCTCTTGACCGCAGCGACGATCGCCGCCAGCGGCTCCTGCAGCGCGTCCAGAATCTCGTGGGAGTTGAGCGTGAAGCTGCGCGGAATGCCTTCGGCCAGGTTGCGCCCGCGCACGTCGATCTCGCGCAGTTCGCCGCCGGGGTAGGCACAGCCCACCTCCTCCTTGATCCGCTCGGCGGTGGCCTCGCCGATCAGGCTGCCGTAGTGGCGGCGCACGTAGGAGGTGATCGCCTCGTCGAAGCGGTCGCCGCCGATACGTACGGACTCGGAGTAGACCACCCCGTTGAGCGAGATGATCGCGATCTCGGTGGTACCGCCACCGATATCCACGACCATCGAGCCCTGCGCCTCCTCGACCGGCAGGCCGGCACCGATGGCCGCAGCCATCGGCTCTTCGATCAGATAGACATCGCGGGCGCCTGCGCCCTCGGCCGACTCCTTGATCGCGCGGCGCTCGACCTGCGTCGACATGCAGGGAACGCACACCAGTACGCGCGGGCTGGGCGTGAGAAAGGTGCTCTGATGCACTTTGCGAATGAAGTGCTGCAGCATCTGCTCGGTAACGGTGAAATCAGCGATGACACCATCCTTCATCGGACGGATGGCAGTGATGTTACCGGGCGTGCGCCCCAGCATCCGCTTGGCGTCGAGACCGACGGCGGCGACGCTACGCATGTTACCGGATTGGCGAATCGCCACGACGGAGGGTTCGTCCAGGACGATACCGCGACCGCGGACATAAATCAGCGTGTTGGCAGTTCCCAGGTCGATCGACAGATCGCTCGAGAACAGCCCCCGTAAACGTTTAAACATGGAAACTTTTACCTAGTCCAGACCGGAACCCTGTGCGGACGCAAACGGTATCATCGTGGGGGGGAAGCAGCAAGCGCGCGCCTGCCAGTTCGAGGCCGAATATGCTAAGGTTCGGCCCATTTCTCGGCCTATCTCAACGGCACGTTTTTTGGGCCCCGTTTTCCACTCCTTTTCGAGACGAGGAACGACACTCATGGCAATCGAACATGCGGACGTATTGAGAGCCGCGCACCTGGCACGTCTGGGCATCAACAGCGATGCCGAGGCGGCCGGCTACGTCGACGATCTGTCGCGCATTCTGGAGATGGTCGACCGCCTCCAGGCCGTCGATACCCAGGGCATCGAACCGCTGTCGCACCCGCTCGACACCACCCAGCGCCTGCGCGCCGACGAGGTGACCGAGGAGAACCAGCGCGAACGCTTCCAGGCCTGCGCGCCGGCCACTGCCGAGGGCCTCTATCTGGTCCCCCGGGTGGTCGAATAAAGCGCCCGCGCAGCACACTTCTTCCGGGCCGGCGCCGCGCGTCGCCCACGGTTCCATAGCCAGACCCGTATCTAGACAGGAACTCTCTCCATGCACGAGATGACGCTCACGGAACTCGCCAAGGGCCTCAAGGCCGGCGACTTTTCCAGCCGCGAGCTCACGACCAGCCTGCTCGACCGCATCGAGCGCCTGGATGGCGAACTCAACACCTTCATCACCGTGACCCGCGACCAGGCGCTGGCTGCGGCCGATGCCGCCGACCAGGCCCGGGCGCGCGGCGACGAGCGCCCGCTGGCCGGGCTGCCGCTGGCACTCAAGGACATCTTCTGTACCCGCGGCGTGCGCACCAGCTGCGGCTCGAAGATGCTCGACAACTTCGTCTCACCCTATGACGCCACCGTGGTCGAAAAACTCGAGGCGGCCGGTATGGTCAGCCTGGGCAAGACCAACATGGACGAGTTCGCGATGGGCTCCTCCAACGAAAACAGCTTCTACGGCGCGGTCAAGAACCCGTGGGACAAGAGCGCCGTGCCCGGTGGCTCCTCCGGCGGCAGCGCCGCCGCGGTCGCCGCCGGCTTCACTCCGGCGGCGCTGGGCACCGATACCGGCGGTTCGATCCGTCAGCCCGCCGCCTTCTGCGGCGTGACCGGGCTCAAGCCGACCTACGGCCGCGTTTCGCGCTACGGCATGATCGCCTACGCCTCGAGTCTCGATCAGGGCGGGCCGATGGCGCGCAGCGCGGAAGACTGCGCGCATCTGCTCGGCGCCATCGCCGGTCACGACCTGCGCGACTCCACCAGCGTCGCCCGGGTGGTGCCCGACTACCTGGCTGAGCTCGACACGCCGCTGGCCGGGCTCAAGATCGGTCTACCCAAGGAGTATTTCGGCGACGGCCTCGACCCGGAAGTGGAGCGCGCGGTGCGCGAAGCGATCGGCGTCTACGAGTCGCTCGGCGCCAAGGTGTGCGAAGTGAGCCTGCCGCACACCCACCTGGCGATCCCGGCCTACTACGTCATCGCCCCGGCGGAAGCCTCCTCGAACCTCTCGCGCTACGACGGCGTGCGCTTCGGCCACCGCTGCAACGCCCCGGCGGATCTCGAGGATCTCTACAAGCGCTCCCGCGCCGAAGGCTTCGGTGACGAGGTCAAGCGGCGCATCCTGATCGGCACCCACACCCTCTCCGAGGGCTTCTTCGACGCCTACTATCGCAAGGCGCAGCAGGTTCGTCGGCTGATCCGCCAGGACTTCCTCGACGCCTTCGACGAGGTCGACGTGCTGATGGGCCCGGCCGCACCGACCCCGGCGTTCGATCTCGGCGCCAAGAAAGACCCGGTGTCGATGTATCTGCAGGACATCTACACCATCGCCATCAACCTGGCCGGCATCCCGGGCATCAGCGTGCCCGCCGGCTTCTCCGGCCAGGGCCAGCGGCCGATCGGCCTGCAGATTCTGGGCCAGCACTTCGCCGAAGCGCAGCTGCTCAACGTGGCGCATCAATTCCAGCAGGCGACCGATTGGCATCGCCGCCACCCGAGCCTCGACCAGGAGACGATCTAATGCAGTGGGAAACCGTCATCGGGTTGGAAGTGCACGTGCAGCTGGCGACCCAATCCAAGATCTTTTCCGGCGCCTCCACCGCCTTCGGTGCCGAGCCCAATACCCAGGCCTGCGCCATCGACCTGGGGCTGCCCGGGGTGCTGCCGGTGCTCAACGAAGGCGCGGTGGCGATGGCGGTCCAGTTCGGCCTCGCCATCGACGCGCACATTCCCGACACCTCGCTGTTCGAGCGCAAGAACTACTTCTACCCCGACCTGCCCAAGGGCTATCAGACCAGCCAGATGGCCCAGCCCATCGTCGGCAAGGGGGAAGTCGAGATCGTGCTGGATGACGACGTGCGCAAGCGGATCCGCATCCACCACGCCCACCTGGAAGAGGACGCCGGCAAGTCGCTGCACGAAGACTTCCACGGCATGAGCGGCATCGATCTCAACCGGGCCGGCACGCCGCTGCTGGAGATCGTCTCCGAGCCCGACATGCGCTCGGCCAAGGAAGCGGTCGCCTACATTCGCGCGATCCACGCCATCGTCACCTACCTGGGCATCTCCGACGGCAACATGGCCGAGGGCTCGATGCGCTGCGACGTCAACGTCTCGGTACGCCCCAAGGGCCAGGAAGCCTTCGGCACCCGCGCCGAGATCAAGAACGTCAACTCCTTCCGCTTCGTCGAGCGCGCGATCGAGTTCGAGGTCGAACGCCAGATCGAGCTGATCGAGGATGGCGGCAAGGTCGTGCAGGAGACCCGGCTCTACGATCCGGACCAGGACGAGACCCGCAGCATGCGCACCAAGGAGGAAGCCAACGACTACCGCTACTTCCCCTGCCCCGACCTGCTGCCGGTGATGCTCGACAGCGCCTATATCGAGCACCAGCGCGCCACCCTGCCGGAACTGCCCACCGAAAAGCGCCACCGTTTCGAGAACAGCCTGGGGCTATCGACCTACGACGCCGGCGTGCTCTCCGCCACCCGCCCCACTGCCGAGTACTTCGAAGCGGTGCTCGCGGTGTGCGGCGACGCCAAGCAGGCGGCCAACTGGGTGCAAGGCGAGCTCTCCGGCCATCTCAACCGCGAGAACATCGACATCAGCAACAGCCCGGTCACCCCGGAGCAGCTCGGCGGCCTGGTCAGCCGCGTGCTCGATGACACCATCAACGGCAAAGCGGCCAAGCAGGTCTTCGCGGCGCTGTGGAATAACGAAGGCCAGAGTGCCGACGAGATCATCGAGGCACGCGGGCTCAAGCAGGTCACCGACACCGGCGCCATCGAAGCGATGATCGACCAGGTCATCGCGGACAGCCCTGTGCAGGTCGCCCAGTACCGCGACGCCGACCCGGAGAAGCGCGGCAAGATGATCGGCTACTTCGTCGGCCAGGTGATGAAAGCCTCCCGTGGCACCGCCAACCCGCAGCAGGTCAACGGCCTGCTCAAGCAGAAGCTGGACGAGGCCTGAGTCGGCACTACCTGACAAACCAGCCCTGCCCCAATGCAAACGCCCATGGCCAAGGCCATGGGCGTTTGTGTATTGGTGATGCCATCGGCCTAGGCCGCCTCGGTGTGCACCCGCTGCCGCAAGGCCAACGTGCACCGCTCGCGATCCTCTTTGGCCAGGCTCTTGAGCGGAATCTTGAGCTTGCCTTCACCGGAACGGGCTTTGCGGTAGTAAAGCACACACTCGCGCGGGGTCGCTTCGACGCGCGCCAACTGGTCAAGCGCAAGGGTCGTATGCGGACGGATGATCGCCAGCTTGACCGAAACATGATCATCCGTGAGACGAACCACCGGATTGAACTGGAACCAGAGCCCAGCCACGATCAGGGCGCAAGCGATGAGGATGGGCGCACCTGGAAAAATCGGCGAGCCGGGAATCGCCAACAGCGACGCGAGCAATAACCCTCCTCCGCCGCAAAGCGCGATAAGCGAGGAGTTCTTGGCGTAAAAAGCTTGATCCGGACTATCTTGGTCTGGCATAAAAATCATCCCTCAGCGTCAGACAGCCTGGCTGTCAATTTATGACTCACCACCACACACCAGCACCGAAACCAAAGCGTCAGTTGGCTCGACGGATAAAACCACCGCCAACCTGAACGTTGTGCTCTTTCTGCCATTCTTGAGATTTACGAATGGCTTCGTCAATCTGCTCCTGAGTCATTTCCTTGGCAATGCGTTGTTTTCCTTTCGCACCGGCAGACCCGCTAAGATCGTAATACTTATATGCTTGCACTAGGTCTTTATCAGTACCAACACCTTTTTCATAGAATTCCGCCAACTTTAAAAACTGCACAAACCGAGAGTTACCATATTTAGCTGAAGCAGCCCTCTTCTTCCATTCAAAAGATTTTTTTTCATCGTGCAGCACACCATCACCACCATAAATCACAGAGAGATTGGCAGCTGAAAGTTGATCACCATTTATCGCAGCCTTTTCAAACCAAAAAATAGATTTCTCGATATCTTTATCGAACACACTCTGCAACACATCACCTTTGTAAGCAAGCCCAAGGGTTCTTTGCGACTTTATGTAGCCATTTTCCCCGGACTTCAAGACAAAACTTCGAACCTTGGAAAGATCTTTATCTACACCCAACCCTTTATAATACATCGTTGAAAGTGCGTAGCCAGCATCAAAAACATCATCGCACCAGGCACGATGTAACAGAGAAAAAGCTTTTTTATAATCAGGCTGAACTCCCCAAGCCGCATCGCCACTCAGGTATATCATCCCCATCATATATTCAGCCGATGGCAACCCCTCCTCAACTTGTCTTTCAAGCTCGACCCTACTGGTTTTTGAATAAGCAGCATTCAAGCCATCGCCAGTTGGATCGGGAAACAGAACCTCACCGACAGCAGTCAGCGGAATAAACAACAAAAACACAAGAAAGAAGAAATGTTTTTTAAACACCATCAAACTCCATTTTAAAAACATCGTGAACATTCGCCCCAACAGTACGAGAGGAATTAAACCTCACGTCCAGAACAACCTCATCAGCAAGAAGCTCTCTAGCAAAAACTCTATTCACCTCCACGGAGTACCCCTTTTCACTAGATGTAATAACAGGACGCCCATCACCCCCCTCTTCGAAATCAATATCAGCGGCCTCTCTATCTACCACCGGGGCTCTAGAATCGGCAAGCTTAACGACCTTATGACTATACAACTCTCTATTACCATCAGCGCAAAAAAGAGAAAACGCAACCTCGAACCTACTCAACCGAGGAAAACTTAACGTCAACTCTACTTCTCTTTCTACACTAGGCCCTGGCCCAGGATGACCCACCTCTCTCCAAGAGAGCTGCACCAACACCCCCTGAAACACCATCTCCAGGGAACTCTGCTCCGACGCCATATCGTCGAACGGCAGGACCTGCATATCTTCTCGTTCCGATGGCTTACCGAGAATGCTGCGGTTCACCCACATCTGTACCGCCGGGGATACCATGGCCACGAATGCATAACCCAGCAGTAGCGTCAGAATCCCGAAAAACACGCCCACCACGAGCCCGACACCCGTGCTCGCACTGATCACGACGATCGAAGCAATACCGGCGAGAACCCCAACACCGCCGACGATCATGCCATAGTGGCCGTTAAGACTCTGGCCTGTCTTGTTGGCCTCGTTGGCTTCCGTCAACTTCTTCAGGCCATCCCAGATCGAGATCATGCCACCCGCCGCGCCGAGCACGTCACTGACAAAGGCCCATTTAATCCCACCGATCACCGCGCCTTCTGTCGACAGGCCCAGGCTCGCCATGCGGATCTTGTGGTAGCCTTCGATCCCCGCCATCGCGCC
>JNVT01000075.1 GCA_000737985.1 Gammaproteobacteria bacterium MFB021
GAAGCCGGCTACATCACCGGTTATTCCGCCACCATCGACGTCGCCAAGCTGGGCCCGACGATCACCGTCTTCACCGAGATCACGCTAAAGAGTCACCGCCAGAACGACTTCGACCGCTTTCAGCGCCATCTGACGGAGGTGGAATCCTGCATCGAATGCCACCTCATGTCGGGCGGCTACGATTATCTGCTGAAGTTCGTGTGTAGCGACGTCAGCGCTTATCAATCGATCATGGAGGAGCTGAGCGACAGCGATGTCGGTATCGACAAGTACTTCAGCTTCGTGGTCATGAAGTCCCCCTTCGTCAAACAGTACCTGCCGCTGCACCAGCTTTTTCCCCTCCAGAACTAAGGAAACGCTGCATAAATGCCTGCTCGCCTAACCCCATGTTATGTCTCGCGTGACGCGTTGCCTTCGGCAACTTGCCCTGACGGGCCGCCCT
>JNVT01000076.1 GCA_000737985.1 Gammaproteobacteria bacterium MFB021
GCCGCCAGCCGCTGGGCGCAGCGCCATCAGGCGCCGTGGGTGGTGGTGCTGGTGACGCCGCTGCGCGAGCTCGACGCCGCGGCGGCCGGCGAGGTGGGCACGCTGCGCCAGCAGAGCGAACAGCTCGGCGGCCGCTGGGAAACCCTGCGCGGTGACGATCCGCTGGCCGAGCTGCTCGAATACGCCACGCGGCACAATGTCACCACGCTGATGCTCGGACGCACCCCGCTCAAGTGGCGCTGGTGGCAGGCGCCGCTGGTCGATCGTCTGCTCGCCCGGCGTCCGCCGTTCGATCTGA
>JNVT01000077.1 GCA_000737985.1 Gammaproteobacteria bacterium MFB021
GGCCGCACCGCGCTCATGCCGCCTCCCCGGTGATGACCAGGCGCCCCTCGCGCAGCTTGAGCACGCGGTGGCGCAGACGCGCGATCAGGGCCAGGTCGTGGCTGGCGATCAGCACCGTGGTGCCGATGCGGTTGAAGTCCTCGAACAGCCGCATGATGTCGGCCGAGAGCTGTGGGTCGAGGTTGCCGGTGGGCTCGTCGGCGAGCAGCAGTGCCGGCTTGTTGACCACCGCACGGGCGATGCCGACCCGCTGCTGCTCACCGGTGGAGAGCTCGATCGGCAGCGCGCGTTCGCGATGCAGCAGGCCGACCTTGTCGAGCGCCGCGCGCACCCGGCGCGCCGCCTCGTGGGGCTCGATCCCCTGGATCGTCAGTGGCAGCGCCACGTTGGCGAAGATATCGCGGTCGAACAGCAGTTGGTGATCCTGGAACACCACCCCGATCTGGCGCCGGTAATAGGGCACCTGGCTGAGGTGCAGGCGGTCGAGGTCGTGCCCAGCGACCAGCACGCGCCCGCGGGAGGGGCGCTCGAGGCGCATGATCAGCCGCAGCAGTGAGCTCTTGCCGGCGCCGGAGTGGCCGGTGAGAAACAGCATCTCGCCGCGCTCGACCCGGAAGTTGATATCGGCGAGCGCCTCGAAGCGCCCGCCGTAGCGCTTGCCGACATGCTCGAAGGCAATCATGAAGCGGCGTCACCGTCCCGGTCGAACAGCGCCTTGACGAAGGTGTCGGCGTCGAACGGACGCAGATCGTCGAGCGTCTCGCCGACCCCGATGAAGCGGATCGGCGTGCCCATCTTCTTGGCCAGGGCGAAGATGATGCCGCCCTTGGCGGTGCCGTCGAGCTTGGTCAGGGTGATCCCGGTGACCGGAATCGCCTCGTCGAAGGTGGTGGCCTGGGAGATGGCGTTCTGGCCGGTACCGGCGTCGAGCACCAGCATCACCTCGTGGGGCGCCGAGGCGTCGAGCTTGGCCATGACGCGCTGCACCTTCTTGAGCTCCTCCATCAGATGGCTCTTGTTGTGCAGCCGTCCGGCGGTGTCGGCGATCAACACGTCGACCTTACGCGCACGCGCCGCCGCCACCGCATCGTAGATCACCGAGGCGCTGTCGGCGCCGGTGTGCTGGGCGATCACCGCCACCCGGTTACGCTCGCCCCACACCTTGAGCTGCTCCACCGCCGCGGCGCGGAAGGTATCGCCGGCCGCCAGCATCACGCTGCGCCCCTCGTTCTGGAAGCGCTGGGTCAGCTTGCCGATGGTGGTGGTCTTGCCTACCCCATTGACGCCGACCATCAGGATCACGAAGGGTCCTTCGCCCTTGGGCGGCAGCGCCAGCGGCTGGGTCACCGGCTCGAGCAGCGCCGCCAGCTCCTCCTGCAGGGCGCGGTAGAGCGCATCGGCGTCGGCCAGCTCCTTGCGCGAGACGCGCTCGGTCAGCCGCGCGATGATCTCGCTGGTCGCCTCGATGCCCACATCCGCCAGCAGCAGCTGGGTCTCGAGATCCTCCATCAGGTCATCGTCGATCTGCTTCTTGCCCAGCAGTAGATCGGCGATGCCGTCGGTCAGATTGGCGCGGGTACGCCCGAGACCGGCCCGCACCCGCGCCAGCCAGCCACCCTTGGGCTTTTCGCGCGGGGCCGGGGGCGCCTGAGCCGGCAGGCTATCGGGCGTGTCTGTTTCTTCGGTACTGGCGTCGGTGCTGAGCTCGGCACTGACCGGCTCAGACGTTACAGGCTCAGCGGTAACGACCTCGGCGGGCGTCGTCTCGGCCGCCGGGGCAGCGGCCGACGCAGCTTCGTCCTCGGCCGGCGCCGTGGCGTCATGGGCCAGAGCCGTCTCGCGGCTCGGCGCGGCCGGGGTCTCGTCGAGGGCGGAAACCGCGGCGTCAGCGGCCAGCGGGGCATCCAGCGCCGCGCGGGCGGCGCTCGTCTCGACCGGCTCGGGGGCGTAGTCGACCGCGGCGCCACGCTCGGGGTCAGCGGCCTGCACGGCCTCTTCCGCGGCAGGCGCCTCAGGCTCGGGGGGCACCGACTGCACCGCAGCGTCTTCTACCGGCGCGTCGGCGGCGCGGGCTTCTTCGGCGGCACGCGCTTCGGCCGCCTCCGCTTCCCGGCGGGCGGCTTCCTGCTCCTGCTGCTGTTTCTTGCGGCTCTTGAATAGTCCGAACATGGATGACTTCGCTGCTGATGGCCGTGGCGACGCCGCCGGGTCGGCGGGCGTCGACACGCTCTCGGAAAAGGTCGATATCGAGCGTCAATCCTATCACCGCGAGGGTGGCGGGGGTACAATTGCGCGCCATGAATCGACGTCGATCCCAGCGTGGCGCGCCCGGCGGGCGTGCCCCCTCCTCTGCCGCCGACGGCGGCCGTCGTGGCCAGCGTGCCTCCCACGGCGGCCGCGGCGAACTGCGCCTGATCGGCGGCGAATTTCGTCGCCGCCGGCTGCCGATCCTCGACAGCCCCGGGCTGCGCCCGACACCGGACCGGGTGCGCGAGACGCTGTTCAACTGGCTCGCCTTCGAACTCGCGGGCACGCGAGTGCTGGATCTGTTCGCCGGTACCGGCGCGCTGGGGCTGGAAGCGCTCTCCCGCGGCGCCGGCGAGGTGCACTTCGTCGAAGCGGCGGCTCCGGTGGCCGCCGCGCTGACACGCAATCTGGATACCCTGGGGGCGCAGGCCACGGTCCATCGCGGTGACGTCGCCGCCTATCTGGCCGGCCCTACCACTCCCTGCGGGCTGGTATTTCTCGACCCGCCGTTCCGTCAGGGGCTGGCGGCGGCCACCTGCGAGCGGCTGGAGCAGGGCGGCTGGCTCACGCCGCACGCCTGGATCTACGTCGAGACCGAGCAGGAGCTGGCCTGGCAGCCGCCGCCCGGGTGGCAGCTACACCGCGAACTGCGCGCCGGCGACAGCCACGCCCGGCTGTTCCGGCGCACCCCGCCAGCGGCCTGACGCCGCCGGCGCCGCCGTCTCCACCTCGAGACGCTTGTCGCCACCGGCCACGCCACGTAGGCTGGCGACCAGCCGAATCATCGGCAGTGGCGGGCGTCATTCGTCACCTTACCCGCACGCTGGCTAGTTACGCCGGCGGCGCCTGCAACCGTCGTCAACCCCAAGGAGAGCGTCATGAACGGAGAGATCTTCGCCCAGCTCGAGCAGAAGATTCAGAACGCGGTCGACAGCATCGAGATGCTGAAGATGGAAAACGAAGAACTGAAGGCCGAGAACGCCCAGCTGCGCCAGGAGCGCGACGAGTGGGAACGCCGCCTGGGCGGTCTGCTCGACAAGCTGCGCGCCCTCGACGAGACGCAAAGCGACGCCGGCGCCTGAAGCCGCGTTCAGCCTGTCTCACGGCACCGACGACCGTCCCGGCCGTCGGTGTCGCCGCCTACTCGGCGGGCACGTCCGCCGGCAACGCCCGTGACATCAACACCGCCTCTTCGCTGCCGCCGTCGTCACAGCGGTAGTAGCCCCGCCGCCGGCCATCCTCGGCAAAGCCCAGCTTGTGGTAGAGCCGCTGCGCGGCCTGGTTCGACGCCCGCACCTCCAGCAACATGCGCTCGGCCCCACGGCGCGCCGTTCGCGCCAGCAGCCACGCCAGCAGCGCCGCGGCGAGACCGCGCCGGCGCGCGTCCGGGTGCACGCTGATCGACTGCAACTCGGCATCGAACGGCAGATAGGCTACCACCGCCACCGCGCGCAGTTCGGCGGCCTCGAACACGCCCCACACTTCCAGGGTATCGTCACTCAGCGCGCTGCCGAGCAGCGTAGTGGACCAGGCATCGTCATTGGCGAGCACCTCGAAGCGAGCCCAGGAAGCCAGATCGCCCGCGCCAAGTAGACGCGGCGATGCCGGCAGAGAGGGAGTGGCAGTCATGCGCTGGGCTCGGCTCAGGCAGCGCCGGCAGACGCCCGCCGCCAGGCCTCGCCGGTGGCATGCAGCTGCGGCCAGCAGGCACGCTTGGCCGCCGGGTCACCGAGCAGGCTGGCCGGATGCGGCCAGCGGTGGCAGTCGAACTCGAACGGAGTGTCGTCGGCAAACAGCGCCGCGGCGTCAGCGCCGGGAATCACGATGGCGCCTTCGATGCTCAGGGCGTTGCGCATGGCCTGACCGCCGCAGAACACCGCCAGGCCGTCGCGGGCCTCACCCAACGGGTCGTCCACCGGTGTCTCCATCAGCGGCCAGTCGAGGCTCGCAAGCGCTCGCCAGTCGCCGGGCAGCCCGGCGGCCACGAGCATCTGCTTGAGCAGCGCCTGGGCGGGTGCCGGCAGTCCCTCGCGCCCACCGGGCAACAGCAGCCACCAGCGCTGGTCGAGCACCGCCAGCGTCAGCGAGAAGCGCAGCGGTGCCGCCCGTTCACGGGTCGCCGCCTCGGGTGCGGGAGTCTCGGCCGGCGTATCGGTGGGGGTGTCGACGGGTTTATCGAAGACCGAGGCCGACGCCTCTGTCGGCGCCGGATCTTCCCCCAGCAGGGCCCGGGCGCGCGCCACAGGGGCACGGCTCGCGCCCTGTGCTGCGGGCTCGGCGGCGGAATCGCTGGGCATCGCCGCGGGCGTGCGCTCCGCGGACTGGGCAGCGGGCGTTTCCAGCAGCGCGTGGAGACGCTGGCCCGGGGCGGGTTTTTCCGCTGCCGCCGGCACCTCCCACTCGGACAGTGCGGTGGGCCGGGCATTGATCAGGCGGTAGCGTGACACCCAGGCCGGGATGCCCATCGCCTCCAGGTACTGCAGCCGTTGGGGGTCGGCGATCACCGCCCGCCTCCGCCACGGCAGTTGGGCGAGTCGGGACGGCTGCCGCCACGCGCTGCCCACTGCTGCGGCGTATAGAGGTGTAGCGCCAGGGCGTGCACCGGGCCGGCCAGCTCATCGGCCAGCACCGAATAGATCAACTGGTGGCGCTTGACCGGCATCAGCCCGGCGAAGCGCTCGGAGACCAGCGTCACCTTGAAGTGGGTTTCCGAATCGGGCGGCACATGGTGCATATGGCTCTCGTTCTCGACCGTCAGATACTGCGGCTCGAGCGTGGCCAGCTTTTCTTCGATGCGGGTTTGAACACTCATGCAACACCTCCTGTGCCAGTCGGGTCATTGTAACGTCTGGCGGCCGTCGCGGCGACGCCACCGGACGCCATCTCAGCCGCGGCGGTCGCGGGCCGCCAGCGGCACCCGATAGAGGCTCAGCGCCAGCGCCACCACCACCGAGACGCAGCCCAGCCACAGCGACAGCGTCAGCGAGCCGAACGACAGCCCCAGAATCAGACCCACCAGGGCGGTGCCCAGTGACTGGCCGAAAGTGCGCACCGAGGCGAGCACGCCGGAGGCGTTGGCGCTCAGCGCCAGCGGCACGCTACCGATCATCTCGCGGTTGTTGGGCGCCTGGAACAGGCCGTAGCCGACGCCGCACAGCGCCGTGCGCCAGATCACATCGACATAGCCGGAGTCGGCATCGAGCCCGGTCAGCGCCAGCATGCCGAGCAGGAACAGCCCGAGTCCCAGCGAGCTGATCAGCGCCGGATTGCCCTTGTCGGCGAGCCGCCCGGCCACCGGCCCGATCACCATGATCACCAGCGGCCAGGGGGTGAACAGCAGCGCCGAGGCGATCGGCGAGACGCCCATCACCGTCTGGTAGAGAAACGGCAGCCCGACGAAGGCGATGCCCTGGGCCAGGAAGGCGAACATCGAGGTGACCGCGGCGAACGAAAAGCGCGGCTCCTGGAACAGCGCCAGCGGCACCAGCGGGCTGGCGACATGGCGCTGACGATAGACGAAGCCCACCAGGCAGGTCAGTGCCAGGGCCAGGGTGACCAGCGCCATCGCCCCGCCGTCGCCATGGCCGAACTGATCCAGAGCGAAGACGCTGCCGCTCAACATCACGATCGACAGTAGCGCCCCCCAGACATCGAAGTGCGCTCGCCGGGCCGGCTCACGCGGCAGCGAACGGATCGCCAGAAACAGCGCAAGCCCCCCCACCGGGACATTGATCGCGAACAGCCACGGCCAGCTCGCCAGATGCAGTATCAGCCCGCCGATCGACGGCCCGGCGGCGATCCCGAAGGCCACGGTGAGCGCACTGAGACCGATCGCCGAGCCCAGCAGGCGGGTGGGAAAGATGACACGGTAGAGCGACGGGCCGATGCTCAGCATCGCCGCCGCGCCGATCCCCTGCAGCATGCGCGACACCAGCAAAAGCTCGAACGAGCGCGACAGCGCGCAGGCCAGCGAGGCCAGGGTGAACACCGCCAGACCGCCGATATAGAGCCGATGCCGGCCAATGACCCGGCTCAGCGCGGCAAAGGTGAGCAGCAGCGCCGCGGTGACCAACTGATAGACGTTGGCGATCCAGATCGACGCCGCGCCGCTGATGCCGAGCTCGCCGGCCAGGGTCGGCAGCGCGATATTGACGATGCCGCTGTCGAGCACCGCCATCTGCGTGCCGGTGACCAGCGCCAGCAACGCCAGCTTGCGCTCGCGCCCGGGCAGTCCGTCGTCGCCGTCACGTACCTCGAACAGCCGTTTCAGCATGCCACCACGCCCACCTCCGGCAGTGCGCAGCGGCCAGTCAGGCCCAGGGTCTCGCTCACTCCTCGTCGGTCTCCATCAGCAGCTCGTCATCGACCTCGGCAGTCTCCAGCTCGACCTCGTCATCCAGATCGATCGCCAGATAGCTGTGCTCGACGGTCAGGAACTGTTCGAACAGCGCCAGATCGACCACCTCCGGCCACTGCCGAGAATCCTCTTCCCAGGCGCGCAGCTCGCTTTCGAGGATATCCACGCAGCGCTCTTCGACGTAGGCCGCCAGCGCTTCCGGCGTATCCATCTCGGGGATCAGATAGACGGTGGTCTCAGCCGCGATGTCGTCGAGGGTGAGATCGTCCTCGCCCATTGTGGGTTCGAGCGAATTGACCCAGTCGACGAAGGCCTGAGTGGGCTTCACGCTGAGTGCGGAACGGTTGAGCAGCTTCATGGTGTCACCCCTTTGCATCGAAACCGACGGCGTCGAGCCTGCCAGCCCTCAGGCCGGTGAGTTCGACGCCGCAATGGTGCGGCGCTGCGCGCAGCGCCGACAGTATGAGCGTTCGTCGCGCCCATGACCAACCCTGGATTGCGGTGCCCGCCGCAGCGCGCGACGGCGGCGGAGCGGCAGATGCAATCGGCGCGGCGGCGCCCTACACTGGCGCCCCTTGTCAGCCGACTGCCACCATCGCCATGTCCACTTCGTTCGACCCCAGCGCCCTCGATGACCTGCTCGCGCGTATCGCCCACGACGCGCCGCGCCACTTCGGTGAGGGCCAGGTGGCCAGCTACATCCCGGCACTGGCGGAAGTGGTGCCGGATCAGTTCGGCATCGCCGTGTGCGACGTCGCCGGGCGCGTCTACCGGGCCGGGGCGGCGGATACGCCGTTCTCGATCCAGTCGATCTCCAAGCTGCTCAATCTGATCATCGCGATCCAGCATCTGGACGAGGCCGATATCTGGCAGCGGGTCGGCCGCGAGCCCTCGGGGCAGGCGTTCAACTCGATCGTGCAGCTGGAAGTGGAGCGCGGCATTCCGCGCAACCCCTTCATCAACGCCGGCGCGCTGCTGGTCACCGATCTGCTGGTGTCGCGGATCATGTCGATCCACTGGGTCATGCGCGAGCTGGCGCGGCGCCTGGCGGGCAACCCGGGTCTCGGCTTCGATACCCGGGTCGCCAGCTCGGAGATGGCGCACAAGGCGCGCAACGCCGCGCTCGCCTATCTGATGAAGGCCTACGGCAATCTTCACGGCGAGGTCGACGAGGTACTCGACGTCTACTTCCACGGCTGCGCGCTGTCGATGAGCTGCGTCGACGTGGCACGAGCGTTCGCTTTCCTGGCCAATCGCGGCGTGCATCCGGGAGACGGCAGCGTCATCGTCACCCCGCAGCAGAATCGCCAGCTCAACGCCCTGCTGCTCACCTGCGGTCTCTACGACGCCGCCGGCGACTTCGCCTGGCGCGTGGGCCTGCCCGGCAAGAGCGGCGTGGGCGGCGGCATCGTGGCGATCGTGCCGGGCCAGATGAGCCTGTGCGTGTGGTCGCCGCGGCTCGACAGCTACGGCAACTCGGTCACCGGCCTGCGCGCGCTGGAAACCCTGGTCGAGGGACTCGGCGTCGCCCCGCTGGGCTGAACGCCGCCGGTCTCGCCGCCGGCGAACCACATCACACGCGGGCCAGCGAGGCGATCACTCCGGGCGCATCGCCGGGAACAGCAGCACGTCGCGGATCGAGGGGCTGTCGGTGAGCAGCATCACCAGGCGGTCGATGCCGATACCCTCGCCCGCGGTGGGCGGCATGCCGTACTCCAACGCGCGCACGTAGTCGGCGTCGTAGTACATCGCCTCGAGATCGCCGGCATCCTTCTCCGCGGCCTGGGCGGCGAAGCGCTCGGCCTGGTCTTCGGCATCGTTGAGCTCGGAGAAGCCGTTGGCGATCTCACGCCCGCCGACGAAGAACTCGAAGCGGTCGGTGACGTGCGGGTTGGCGTCGTTGCGCCGCGCCAGCGGGCTGACCTCGGCCGGATACTCGGTGATGAAGGTGGGCTGATCGAGGCGATGCTCGGCCACCGCCTCGAAAATCTCGGTCTGCAGCTTGCCCAGGCCCCAGCTCGCCTTGACCTCGATGCCCAGGCGGCGGCAGGTGGCGGTGGCGCCGTCGAGCGTGTCGATGTCCGCCTCGCCGATGCCATCGCCATGTTCGAGGATCGACTGGCGCAGGGTCAGACGCCGGAACGGCTGGCCCAGGTCGTATTCGGTGCCCTGATAGGACACCACACTGGAACCCAGCACGCGCTCGGCGACGTCACGGATCATCGCCTCGGTGAAGTCGAGCAGGTCCTGGTAGTCGGCGTAGGCCCAGTAGAACTCGAGCATGGTGAACTCGGGGTTGTGACGCGTCGACAGCCCCTCGTTGCGGAAGTTGCGGTTGATCTCGAACACCCGCTCGAAGCCGCCCACCACCAGCCGCTTGAGATAGAGCTCCGGGGCGATGCGCAGATACATGTCGATATCCAGCGCATTGTGGTGGGTGACGAAGGGCCGTGCGGTGGCGCCGCCGGGGATCGGCTGCAGCATCGGCGTTTCCACCTCCATGAAGCCGCGCTCGACCATGAAGCGCCGGATCGCCGCGATCACCCCGGAGCGCACCTCGAACACGCGCCGCGACTGCGGATTCATGATCAGATCGACATAGCGCTGACGGTAGCGCGCCTCGAGATCGGTGAGACCGTGGAACTTGTCGGGCAGCGGGCGCAGACTCTTGGTCAGCAGCTCCGCCTGGCGCAGCATGACGTAGAGATCGCCCTTGCCGGACTTGTGCACCGGGCCGCTGCCGGCGACGATATCGCCGATGTCCCAGCTCTGGATGTCCGCCAGCAGCTCGGCGGGCAAGCCCTTCTTGTCGACGTAGAGCTGGATCTGCCCGGAGACGTCCTGAATCACGATGAACGGGCCGCGCTTGCGCATGATCCGCCCGGCGACCGCAGCCTGACGGTCCAGCGCCTCCAGCGCCGCCTTGTCGTGTTCGCCCAGCTCGGCCTGCAGCTCGGCGGCCAGGCTGTTGCGGCGGAAGGCGTTGGGGAAGGCGCTGCCGCCCTGCTCCGCCGCGCGCTCGCGGCGTTCCGCCAGCTTGCCGCGACGCTCCGCGATCAGCCGGTTTTCTTCCTGCACGTCGGTCGGTGCAGCGGAGGGAGATTGCGGGTTGTCCTGGTTCGCCATGTCGTCGCCTGTGGAAAATCGTATCTATGAAGTCGTCGAATCGATAACGTCGTCGAATCTGTGAAGCCGTCGGCCTGCTGCCGCGCGCCTTGCCCTGGCCCAGCGCTAGAGGATCTGGCAATGATCGCTCAGGGAATCAACCGGCCAACGCTCGCAGCGCGGGGTTCGAGCGACGACGAGGCTAGGCGCGCCGGCGCGAATCCGCGCAGTGGACGCGGTTGTCCATGAGCAGGATGAGCGCCGGCGCAACACCGCCTCGTCGAGCGCAGACACGCGCCTTAAAGCCCCTGTTTCAGGCTCGCCTCGATAAACTGATCCAACTCCCCATCGAGCACCTTCTCGCAGTTGCTCGTCTGCACCCCGGTGCGCAGATCCTTGATCCGCTGGTCATCGAGCACGTAGGAGCGGATCTGGCTGCCCCAGCCGATGTCGGCCTTGCTGTCCTCGGCCTGCTGCTTGGCGGCGTTGCGCTTCTGCATCTCGTGCTCCCACAGCTTCGCCTTTAGCTGTTTCATGGCGAAGTCGCGGTTGGCGTGCTGGCTGCGCTGGCTCTGGCACGCGACCACGATACCGGTGGGCTCGTGGGTGATACGCACCGCCGAGTCGGTGGTGTTGACGTGCTGACCGCCGGCCCCGGAGGAGCGGTAGGTGTCGACGCGCAGGTCGGACGGGTTGATCTCCACCTCGAAGTTGTCATCGACCTCGGGAGAGAGAAACACCGAGGCGAACGAGGTGTGCCGGCGCCCGCCGGAGTCGAACGGACTCTTGCGCACCAGCCGGTGCACGCCGGTCTCGGTACGCAGCCAGCCGAAGGCGTAATCGCCCTGCACATGCACGGTGGCCGACTTGATGCCCGCGACCTCACCGGCGGAGACTTCGGTCAGCTCCGCCTTGAAGCCATGGTGCTCGGCCCAGCGCAGATACATGCGCAGCAGCATGTTGGCCCAGTCCTGGGCCTCGGTGCCACCGGAGCCGGCCTGGATGTCGAGATAGGCGTTGTTCTCGTCCATCTCCCCGGCGAACATGCGCCGGAACTCCAGCTTGTCCAGCTGACCCTCGAGATAGGCGAGCTCCTGGCGCACCTCATCGACGGTGGCATCGTCCTCTTCCATCACCGCCAGCTCGAGCAGCTCGCGGTTGTCGGCCAGGCCGCTATCCAGGGTATCGATGGTCTCGACCACGGCTTCCAGCGACGCCCGCTCCTTGCCCAGTTTCTGGGCGTAGTCAGGGTCGTTCCAGACCTCGGGGTTCTCCAGCTCGCGCGAGACTTCTTCTAGCCGATCTTTCTTCTCGGCATAGTCAAAGATACCCCCTCAGGACGTCTGTCCGTTCGGACAGGTCCTTGATGAGGTTGTTGATCGGATTGATCTCTTGCATGGGACTCCTGCCATCATGAGCGTGGGCGCCCGCCAGGCCGCGCCAACCGCGGGGGCGGCACCCGGCGCCGGGCTGCGCCAAAAGGTCGACTATTGTAGCCAAACGCCGGCAGAGCGTCATCCCGGCTTCGCCGACCGGCATGGTGACAGTGCGCCAGGGGCGAGGCGCAGGAGCGCACGCGGTAGATAGTTATAACGGTTTCACTATTATTCATTTACCCCGGCCGCAAAGGCCCTGCTACCGTCGACGGCCATCAGCGCCACTCGTGCATACCCGGATGCCGCTACCGGATAGTCGTCACCCTATCGCCATGACCAACGACACATCGTCATGACCAACAACAGCTACAAGGAACCGCTGCCGATGCGCTCTCATCCGCTCGCCCTCGCCATCGGTCTGGCCGCCGGCCTGACCTCGCTCTCGCTGCCCGCCGCCACCTTGCACATGGGGATCTCGGGCGATCCCGCCTCGCTCAGCCCGGCCAAGATCACCGGCGGCGTGTGGGAAGAGGATGTGCTGCGCGACCTGTTCGAGGGGCCGATCGCGATCGACGCCGAGGGCCATATCATCCCCGGCGCGGCAGAGAGCTGGGAGATCTCCGACGACGGCAAGACCTATACCTTTCATCTGCGCGACGGGCTCGAGTGGTCCGATGGCCAGCCGTTGACCGCCGACGACTTCGTCTTCGCCTATCGTCATCAGGTCGACCCCAAGACCGCCTCCAACTACGCCCACCGCCTCTACCCGGTGGTCAACGCCCAGGCGATCAACGCCGGCAAGAAGCCGCTCGAGACGCTCGGCGTCGCTTCTCTCGACGATGGCAAGACGCTTCGGATCACCCTCAACGAGCCCACGGTCTATTTCCTCAAGACCCTGGTACTGCCGTTCGCCTATCCGATCCCCCAGCATCTCTACGCCAAGTACGGCGACGACTGGAGCGACCCGTCGCATATCGCGGTCAACGGCGCCTTCAAGCCGGTCAAATGGGTCTCCAACACCGAGCTGGAAACGGTCAAGAACACACACTTCCATGATGCCGACAACGTCAGTCTGGATGGCGTCGACTACTACCCGCTGGAGGACAAGGTGGCCGGCATCCAGCGCTTCCGCGCCGGCGAGCTGGATATCCTGCGCGACTACCCCGCGGCGCAGTATCCGCGTCTCTCGAAGACGCTCGCCGATGCCACCCACCGCTTTCCGTCGCTGGGCACCTACTACTACGTCTACAACCTGCGCGACGGCTCGCCGGTGGCCGACAAGCGGGTGCGCGAAGCGCTGAGCCTGGCGATCCGCCGCGACGTGATCGCCGAGCAGCTGCTCAAGGGCGCGGTCACCGCGGCCACCTCGCTGGTGCCGCCGGGGACCAGCGACTATCAGGCGCAGTCGCAGCCAGGGCTCGACGACCCCATCGATACCCGCCTGGCCAAGGCCAAGGCGCTGATGCAAGAGGCCGGTTACGGCCCGGACAAACCGCTGAAGCTGACCCTGCGCTTCAACAGCGGCGACGAGCATCGCCAGATCGCGGTCGCCGTGGCCGCCATGTGGAAACCGCTGGGGGTCGATGTCGAACTGCGCAACACCGAGGCCAACATCCACTATGCCGACCTGATGCAGGGGGATTTCCAGGTCGCCCGCGCGGCCTGGATCTCGAGCTACGACGACGCCCAGAACTTCCTCCAGCTGCTCTCTGCCGAGACCAACAACTACGGTGCCTACCACGACGCGCGCTACGACCAGTTGCTGAGCGAATCGGATGGCGAGCAGGACCCGGCCAAGCGGGCCAAGCTGATGCAACAGGCCGAAGCGCTGGGGCTTGCTGACTATCCGCTGACGCCGATCTACACCTACAGCTCGCGCAATCTGGTCGCACCGACACTCACCGGCTGGGACGACAACGCCCTCGACATGCACGCCTCGCGCTGGGTGCACAAGCCGGATTGATGCTCGCCCCCGGCGGCCACGGCGCTCAAGCGTGCCGTGCCGTCGCCGATAAAAGAGGCGAGTGGCGGCAGGACGCGGCGGTGCCGGCGTGACCGGCACCGACCTTCTAACCGCCCCGGGAGAGCGTCATGCGGCACCTTGCGCCAGCCGTCATCCAGCCGCATCGCACGACTCGTGCCCCTATCAGTCACGTTTGCACCACCTGCCTCCGACGACTCCTGCTGGCGCTCGTCGCGCTGATACCCATGGGGTCGGCCCAGGCCGGCGCCCTGGGCCAGGGCGATTGGCTGCTGCGCGGTCTGGTACTCGGCAGTCATGCCACCCAGGTTCAGTCGACGATTTCGACCATCGGCGGCGAGGTGGAGATTGCCTCTCACGTCCAGCCGGGCGCCGACCTCAGCTACTTCCTGAGCGAGCGCTGGGCGCTCCAGTTCACCGGCGGTATCTCGCGCACGCACTATCGGGTACGCGATTCACTGATCGGCGACTTCGACGTCGGCCGCGTCGACAGCTACAGCGCAACACTCTCACTGCAGTACCACTTTTCCCCCTGGGGTGCACTGACGCCCTACCTCGGCGCCGGCCTGTACCATGCCCGCGAGCGACGCGTCGAACCCGCAACCGGCATTCCCGATTTCTCGGTCGAGCCGGTCACCGGCCCCCTGCTGGTAGTCGGCGCCGACTATCATGTGAGTGGTGACTGGTTCGTCAGTGCCAGCCTGCACTACCTGAAGGTGCCCACCTATCGTTTCGAAGGCGACGGCTTCAGCAGCGAGCTGCAGGCCAATATCTGGACGCTCGGCGCCGGACTCGGCTATCGCTTCTGACACGGCCGGATCGGCACACCCAGGAAGGAAGGCAACACCATGCATATGACCGATGATGCCCTGCTCACGGCGACGCTGAGCCGCGTCGCCTTCCTGCTGGTGTTCTTGACCGTCGTACTGAGCCAGCCTCGCGAGCGCTTCCTGTGGCATTGGCTGGCGGCACTGATCGGCTCCTCGCTGGGGGCGGCGCTGATGACTCAGTTCCCCGACAGCGGCGAACCCGGCCTGGCCCTCAGCCTGATCACCTATTTTCTCTTCATTCTCAGCCTGGTCTGCTCCTGGAGTGGCATCCGGCTGTTCTACCGGCGCCGCATAGACCCACGCCTGCTGGGTGCCATGCTGACCCTTCCGCTGTTGCTGTTCGCCGTGCTCGACCTGTGTCAGGTGGCGCTGAACTATCGTCGCCTGGTCATCGCCCTGGTCTGTACGCTACCGGCCTGCCTGACGGTATTCGAGATCGTCAGACCCGCCTCGGAGCGGCTGTTCTCGCCCATCGTCGTGGCACTGGCATTCACCGCCTACGCCGTGGCCCTGGCCGGTACCGGCGTGGCACTGGCGCTGGACCTCACGTTGCCCACCCTGGAAGCGGTCAACTACCCCTCGTTCGCCGTCGACCGGGTCGCCAGTATCCTGGTCTACTTTGGCTATATCGCCATGGCCGGCGAACGCGCCAATCGCGCCCTGCGCCAGCAGGCCGAGACCGACCAGCTCACCGGGCTGGCCAATCGCCATGGCGCCCAGCGCGCACTGAACCGGCTGGAAGCAGCGCGCAGGGCGGGCGCCGGGAATCCCCGGACAGGCGTGCTGCTCGCGGATATCGACCACTTCAAGCGCATCAACGACACCTATGGCCACGAGGTCGGCGACAGCGTGATCGTCGCGGTCGCCGCGCGCCTGCGCGGGGCCGTGCGCGACGGCGACGTCGCGGTGCGCTGGGGCGGAGAAGAGTTTCTGGTACTGCTGCCCGCCACGGACGCCACAGCGGCACAGGTGATCGCCGAGCGCCTGCGCGACGCGGTGATACGCACGCCGATCAACGCTGCCGATCACGATATCCCGGCGACGCTCTCGATCGGCATCGCCGAGGCGACATCGGAGGGCGAAACGCTCAGCGCGGCCATCGTCAGCGCCGACCGCGCTCTCTACCGCGCCAAGCGCCAGGGGCGCGATCGTATCTGCACCGACGCCGCCGAGCAGAGCGACAGCGACACGCTGATTCGATCCACATCTTGATTCGCGCACGCTGGGAAGCGCCTCTCCACACGCGCCTTCGCCATAGCACCCGCCGCACTCCTCGCCGCTTGCCATCCGGCCTGCTATGCATGAGATGAAATACGTCATCGAGCATTTGAATTAGACGCATCAGGTCGATCGCGCGATGGTGTCGCATCGGCCGCTCGCCGGGCACTGTTCAAGCCCCGCGTGCGCGCCACAACAACAAACACATCCGGAGACATCGACGATGCCTTTCCCCGCTCTTCCCCGCGGCCTCTACGCCGTCAGTGCCCTTGCGCTCGCCATCGGCAGCCTCGCCGCCCCGGCCCAGGCCGACACGCTCAATATCGGCGTTCAGGGCGAACTCGCCTCCTTCGACACCTCCCAAGTGTCAGGCGGGGTGTGGGAATCCCAGGTACTGATGGACGTCTTCGAAGGCCTGGTCGTGCAATCACCGACAGGCGAGCTGCTGCCGGGTATGGCGACGCGTTGGGAGGTCTCCGACGACGGCAGGACCTATACTTTCCATCTGCGCGACAACGCCAAATGGTCGGACGGCGAGCCGGTCACCGCCGAGGACTTCGTATTCGGCTGGCAGCATCTGCTGGCGCCCAAGAACGCCTCCAAGTACGCCTACATGCTCTATCCGATCGCCAACGCCGAGGCGATCAACACCGGCAAGCAGCCGGCCGCGAGCCTGGGCGCCAGATCGCTGGATGATGGCAAGACCCTCGAGGTGACGCTCAATCATCCGACGCCCTATTTTCTGCAGCTGTTGACCCACTACACCGCCTATCCGGTGCCCAAGCATCTGGTCGAAAAATACGGCCGCGACTGGGTCAAACTTGACCACATCGCCACCAATGGCGCCTTTCACCCGGTACAGTGGGTCTCGCAGTCGCGCATCAGCGTCGAGAAGAGCCCGACCTACTACGACGCCGACGAGGTCGCGCTGGATGGGGTCAACTACTACACCACCGAGGATCGCAACGCCGGTATCTCACGTTTCCGCGCCGGCGAGCTGGACGTGCTGGCGGACTACCCTTCCAGCCGCTACCAGTGGCTCAAGGAGAACCTGCCCGACGCCACGCACATGAGTCCGATGCTGGGCTCTTACTACTACGTACTCAACTTCCGCGACGGGCATCCGACCACCGACAAGCGGGTTCGTGAAGCGCTCAATCTGGCGATCCGCCGTAATGTCATCTCGCAGCAGATCATGGCCGGCTCGTTCAAGGCCTCAACCGGATTGGTGCCGCCCGGCACCAGTCACTATCAGGCCCAGCATATGGACCTGGGCAGCGACGACATGAACGCGCGCATGGCCAAGGCCAAGGCGCTGCTCGAACAGGCCGGCTACGGCCCGGACCATCCGCTGACGCTGCGCCTGCGCTACAACACCAGCGACGAGCACAAGAAGATCGCCATTGCCGTGGCGGCGATGTGGAAACCGCTCGGCGTCGACGTGCAGATGGTCAACTCCGAAGCCACCGTCCACTACCAAACGATTGCCCAAGGAGATTTCGATGTCGCCCGGGCCGGCTGGATCGCCGACTACAACGACGCCGAGAACTTCCTCGCCCTGCTGCATACCGGGGTGGGCAACAACTACGGCGCCTACTCCAATCCCGCCTACGACAAGCTGATGGATCAGGCGGCACAGACCCTGGACCTGGATGCGCGCGAGAAACTGCTCGAACAGGCCGAGGATCTGGCGCTGAACGATTACGCACTGGTACCGCTGCTCACCTACGTCACCCGCAACCTGGTCAACCCTGACCTCCAGGGCTGGGAGGACAACGTCGAGGACGATCATCCGTCACGCTGGGTGAGCTTCAAGGACTGAGCACACGCGCGCCGAACCGGAGGAACCGCGCATGCCGCGTATCACCGTCTCCGTCGCCGGCCTGTGGCGCTCGCCGCAGGCCGCCCGCCCCATCGACGCCCCGGCGCTGGCGGCGCCGGTCCAGCTCGAGCGCTGGCTGGCGGCACTCGATGACGACACCCGTCTGGCGCTGTGCCGCGACAAGCTGCTGGTCAGCCAGGTGCTGTTCGATACCCCGGTGGATGTGCTCGAACGCGCCACCGACGCCGCCGGCCGCGAGTGGTGCCGGGTGGTGGTGCCGAGCCAGTCGAGCGCCCTCGATCCGCGCGGCTACCCCGGCTGGCTGCCGGCAGCGCAGCTCGCCGAGGTCGTCGACGAGGCCGAGGGTGAAATCGAGGGCGAGGTGGTGGTCACGGCGCCGTGCACCGAACTGGTTATGACAGCCCCGCAACGCGGCCAGCCCGTGGCCGACCGGCTGGCGCTGAGCTTTATGACCCGGCTGCGTCGGCTGGCCGTGACGCCGACACGGGTCGAGGTGATCTCGCCGCTGGGCCGTGGCTGGCTGCCCCGCGACAGCGTACGGCTGGCGGAAACCCTGCTGCCCGCGGATGCCGCCACCCTGGCCCGGCTGGGCCGACGCTTCGAGGGGCTGCGCTATCTGTGGGCGGGCAATTCGAGCTTCGGCTATGACTGCTCGGGGCTGGTACACAGCCTGTTCGCGGCGGTCGGGATCAAGCTGCCGCGGGACGCCGGCGATCAGCTCGCCAGCGGCACGCCGGTGGCTCTGGACGCGCGCCGCGCCGGCGATCTGCTCTACTTCGAGAAGCCGGATGCCAGCGGACGCCTGGTGGTCGACCACGTGGGACTCTATCTGGGTGACGACACCCTGCTCCACGCGCCGACCAACAACGCCCGCGTCGAGCGCCGCCGGCTCAGCGGCAGCCACTACGCCGAGCAGTTGTGTGCGGTACGCCGCCACCTCGACTGAGTAAGTCATCGTCAGCACAGGCCCCGGAGAGCCGTCAGCGCGGTATCGATAGAGAGCCCTCAGCGCTGTATCGATAGAGAGCCGTTAGCGCTGTAGAGAGCCCTCAGCGCTGTATGTATGGAGAGCCCTCAGCGCTGTATGTATGGAGAGCCCTCAGCGCTGTATGTATGGAGAGCCCTCAGCGCTGTTACAGAGAGCCCTCAGCGCTTTTATAGAGAGCCTCAGCGCTATCGAGTGCCGGCCTCCCCGGGATGACATAGGATCGAGACGGGTAAGGCGTCCATGCAACGCCCCCGGGCGGTGCAGCCCCGAACGCTGCGCCTCGCATAACAACACAAGGACTCGATCATGTTCGATTCACGCACACGCCGTCTCACGGCCCGCTGCCTCCCCCTGCTGCTGGGGGCGCTGTCGCTCTCCGCCCCGGCCGCGGCGGCGACACTGGCTATCGGCATCCAGGGTGAGCCCGCCTCGCTGGATAGCGCACGCATCGGTGGCACCACCTGGGAGAACGACGTGCTGGGCGACCTGTTCGAGGGGCTGGTCACCCTCGATCCCGCCGGCCACTATGTCCCCGGCGTCGCCCGCAGTTGGGACATCAGCGACGACGGCAAGACCTACACCTTTCACCTGCGCGACGATGCCGACTGGTCGGACGGCCAGCCGATGGTGGCGGCAGACTTCGTGCTCGCCTTCCAGCGCCTGTTCGACCCGGCCAACGGCGCCGTCTACGCCAATCTGTTCTACCCCATCCGCGGCGCCGAGGCGCACACCAAGGGCGTAGCCGATGCCCCGCCGCTGGGCGTCGTCGCGCTGGACGCCAAGACGCTTCAGATCACCCTCGAGCGTCCCACGCCCTACTTCACCACGCTGCTGGCACACATCGCCGCCTCACCGGTGCCAGCCCACGTGGTCGAGCGCTACGGCGATGCCTGGACCCAGATGGACCATATCGTCACCAACGGCGCCTTCACGCCCACCTCGTGGGTCTCCCACGACCATATCGCGGCACGCAAGAATCCCGAGTTCCACGCCGCCGCCGAGGTCACCCTCGACGGCGTCGACTACTACCCGGTGGAGGATCGCAGCGCCGCGCTGCAGCGCTTCCGCGCCGGGGGCCTGGATATCGTCCGCGACTTCTCGCCGGATCGCTATCAGTGGCTGCAAGACAACCTGCCCGACGCCGTCCACCTGGCGCCGCAGCTCGCCAATTACTACTTCGCGCTCAACCAGCGCGACGGCCATCCGACGGCCGACAAGCGCGTGCGCGAGGCGCTCAATCTGGCCATCCGCCGCGAGGTGATCGCCAAGCAGATCATGGGTGGCGTGGTCGCGCCGGCCAGCGGCTTCGTGCCCGGCGGCGTCGCCCACTACGACGCCCAGCGCATGCCCGGCCTGGATCGGCCGATGGATGAGCGGATTGCCCAGGCCAAGCGCCTGCTCGAAGATGCCGGCTACGGTCCCGACCACCCGCTCGAACTGACCCTGCGCTACTCCACCACCGAGGCCAACAAGCGCATCGCCGTAGCACTGGCGGCGATGTGGCAGCCGCTGGGGGTGAAGACACAGCTGATCAACGCCGAGGGCGCGGTCCACTATGCCGAGCTGGCCAACGGCAATTTCGACGTCGGCCGCGCCAGCTGGGTCGCCGACTTCGACGACGCCAGCAACTTCCTCGGCATCCTGCAGAGCGATGCGCCCAAGAACTACGGCGGCTATCGCAGCCCGGCGTTCGACGCGCTGATGCGCGCGGCAAGCCAGGAGCCCGACGCCGACGCCCGTCAGCAGCTGCTCGAACAGGCCGAGCGCCAGGCCCTGGGCGACTACGCCATGGCGCCGATCTACGTCGACGTCTCGCGCAACCTGGTCGCCCCCGACCTGTCGGGCTGGCAGGACAACGCGCTCAACCGCCATCTGTCGCGCTGGCTCTCCCGCGACGATTGACATTCACCCCGCCGCCGGAGAGCGATGATCCGCGCGGCGGCCCGACAAGAACGCCAAAAAGATGCTTTCACGACAGCTCATGGCCGCCCTCGGCGGACTCGCGCTCGGCGCCCTGGCCACCTCGGCCCAGGCCTTCAGCGTCAATATCGCCAACGGTGCCGAACCCGGCACCCTCGACCCGCAGAAGACCAGCGGCACCTGGGAGACGCGCATCACCCGCGCGCTGTTCGAGGGGCTGGTCACCTATGCCGCCGACGGCAGCCTGGTGCCGGGGCTGGCCGAGCGCTGGGAGATCAGCGCCGACGGCAAGACCTACACCTTTCACCTGCGCGATGCCGAGTGGTCCGATGGTGAACCGATCACCGCCGAAGACGCCGCGTTCGCCCTGCGTCGGGTGCTCGAGCCGGCCATCGCCAACCACAATGCCAATCTCTACTACCCCATCGTTGGCGCGCGCGCGATCAACGCCGGCGAGGCTGACCCGGCAAGCCTGGGCGTGGAGACGCCGGACGCCCACACCCTGAAGATTCACCTGACCCAACCTACCGCCTGGTTCCTGCAGGCGCTGGCGATGACCGAAGCCGCGCCGCTACCGGCACACGCCATCGAGGCCGCCGGCGAGCACTGGGTCGAGCCCGGCAAGACGGTCTCCAGCGGCGCCTTCACCCTGAGCGAATGGCAGCCCCAGGCGCGCATCGTGATCGCCAAGAACCCGCACTTCCACGCCGCCCAGAACGTCGCCCTGGATCAGGCCACCTTCTACCCGATCGACGACGCCGGCTCGGCGCTCAATCGTTTCCGCACCGGCGAGATGGATATCGCCTACTCCAGCGTGCCGTCGTCGCGCTTCGCCTGGGCCAAGCAGAATCTCTCGGACGCGCTGCGCGTGGGCCCGCTGACGGCGGAGTACTTCTACATGTTCAACCTGCGCGACGGCCAGCCGCTGGCCGACCGTCGCGTGCGCGAAGCGCTCAACCTGGCGGTACGCCGCGAAGTGATCACCGGCCAGATCCTGGGCCAGGGGCAGACGCCCTCGACCTGGTTCGTGCCGCGCGGCACCGCCAACGCGCCCGGCGGCCAGATGGCCTTCGCCGACATGTCGATGGAAGACCGCCTGACCCGCGCCCGGCAGTTGATGAAAGCGGCCGGCTACGGCCCCGAGCATCCGCTGCGGCTGACGCTCAACTACAACACCCTCGAGGATCACAAGAAGATCGCAGTGGCAGTGGCGGCGATGTGGAAGCCGCTGGGGGTCGAGGTCGCGCTGGTCAACTCGGAGGCGGCGGTGCACTACGCCACCATCCGCCAGGGCAAGTTCGAAGTCGCCCGCTACGGCATGGTGGCGACGATCAACGACCCGTTCGATTTCCTCGGCTCCTACGCCGACGACGGCTCGGCCAGCCGCGCCAGCGGCTATCACGACGCCGAGTATGACGCCCTGGTGGCCAGAAGCACCGGCGAGCTCGACCCGGCGACGCGCCAGCGCACCCTGACCCAGGCGCAACAGCGGCTGCTCGACGACTACGCCCTGCTGCCGCTCTACGACTACGTTTCCGTGCACCTGGTCTCACCCAAGCTCGACGGCTGGCAGAGCAACCCGATGGACGTCCACCCGCTGCGTTATCTGGAGGAGCGCGACTGATGATCGATGCCCAGACCCCGCCGCGCGCGCCGCGAGGTGCGCCGACATGTTGAGTTACACCCTCAAGCGGCTGCTGATGGCGATCCCCACGCTGCTGATCGTGATCACCATCTCGTTCTTTTTGATGCGGGTGGCCCCGGGCGGGCCGTTCGACGGCGAGCGCCAGCTGCCGCCGGAGATCGAGGCCAACCTCAAGGCGGCCTACCATCTCGACGAGCCGCTGCCGATGCAGTATCTGCGCTATATGGGCAATCTGCTCCAGGGCGATTTCGGCCCCTCGTTCAAGTACAAGGACTTCAGCGTCACCGAGCTGATCATGCAGGGCTTCCCGGTGAGCCTGGAGATCGGCGGGCTGGCGATCCTGCTGGCCTTGATGATCGGCCTGCCGTTGGGGATCGCCGCCGCGATCAGGCGCAACTCCACCGTCGACTATCTGGTCATGGGCACGGCGCTGACCGGCATTGCGGTGCCCAATTTCGTCATCGCGCCGATCTTCGCCCTGGTCTTCGGCGTGCTGCTGGCGTGGCTGCCGGCCGGCGGCTGGAACGGCGGCGCCTGGCCCAACCTGGTGCTACCGGTGGTAGCGCTGTCGATCCAGCAGATCGCCTACATCGCGCGCATGATGCGCGCCAGCATGATCGAGACTCTGGGCAGCCACTTCATCCGCACCGCCCGCGCCAAGGGGCTCTCCGAACGCGAGGTGATCTGGCGCCACGCCATCCGCCCGGCGATGCTGCCGGTGGTCTCCTACCTCGGCCCGGCGATCGCCGGGATCATCACCGGCTCGGTGGTGATCGAGCAGATCTTCGGCATCCCCGGCATCGGCCGTTACTTCGTGCAGGGGGCGCTCAACCGCGACTACACCCTGGTGATGGGCACCGTGGTCTTCTACGGCGTGCTGATCGTGCTGATGAACCTGATCGTCGATCTGCTCTATTCCGCGCTCGACCCGCAAATTCGTTACGACGACTGAGCCATGACCCTGTACGTCACAACCGCCCCTTCACGCCCACCCCATCACCACAATCACAGGGAGGCCGCCAATGACATCC
>JNVT01000078.1 GCA_000737985.1 Gammaproteobacteria bacterium MFB021
CCGCGACCCGCCGGTGGCGCTATGGCACCCCGCCTGGCTGCTCAAGGCGCTGCGCCAGGCCTGGCCCGACACCTGGCAAGCCCTGTGCGCGGCCAACAACGAGGCCGGGCCCATGACCCTGCGCGTCAATCGCCGCCGAAGCACGCGCGACGCCTACCTCGAACGCCTCACTGCCGCCGGCATCGAGGCCGGCGCCTGCCAGTTCGCCGCTGATGGCATCCAGCTCGCCGCGGCGGTGGACGTGCACCAGCTGCCGGGGTTCGCCGAGGGCGACGTCAGCGTGCAGGACGAATCGGCCCAACTCTGCGCCGACCTGCTGGCGCCGGCGCTCGACGGCCGCGATAGCGCCCGGGTGTTCGACGCCTGCGCCGCCCCCGGCGGCAAGAGCGCGCACCTGCTGGAACGCTTCACCCTCGACCTCACCGCCAGCGATATCGACCCCGGCCGGCTGGCGCGGGTCGGTGCCACGCTGGAGCGGCTGGGTCTCGACGCCCGCCTGAGCGCCCTCGATGCCAGCAGCGCCACGCTCGCCGAGACGCTGGGCCAGACCTCGGACAGCGCCGACGCTGCGGCACCGAGCGCGGGCTTCGATGCCATCCTGCTCGACGCCCCCTGCTCGGGAACCGGGGTGATCCGCCGCCACCCGGACATCAAGCTGACCCGCCGCGCCAGCGACATCGGCGACCTCGCCGCGCTGCAGGCGCGCCTGCTCGACAACCTGTGGCGCCAGCTCGCCCCCGGCGGCACCCTGCTCTACGCCACCTGCTCGGTGCTGCCGGCCGAGAACGCCGAGCAGATCGCCGCCTTCCTGGCGCGCACCCCGGATGCCCGCGCCACCACTCCCGACGACCTCACCTGGGGCCAGCCCGCCGGCCACGGCCGCCAGCTCCTGACCGCGCAGAACGGCCACGACGGCTTCTTCTACGCGCGGCTGGAGAAGGCGACGCCGTAACGGGTGGACCGTAGCGGCGGGGAGCCTGATCTCCCCGCCGACTTGCGCCCTGGCGGGTGCGCTTCGATACTGAGGGTGGATACCGGATCAGGGAGGCCGCCCGTGCCCGCCAAGAGCGTGTCAGATTCCCGCGTGTCAGCCACTACCACCGACACGACCTGTGCGGTGGCCGCCAGCGAACCCGAACCCCAGAGCGAGACCGCGTTCACGCCGCACGTCCAGACCCAGCCGGCCTTGGCGTCCCTAGATGGTATCGCCGAGAACAGCGCGCTGGTGATCGTCGACGTGCAGCCCGACTTCATGCCGGGCGGTGCCCTGGCCTGCGCCGAGGGCGATGCGATTCTCCCGGGTATTGCCTGGCTGCTGGCGCAGCACGCCTTCGGCCACGTGGTGGCGACCCAGGATTGGCACCCCGCGCGACACGTCTCCTTCGCGTCATGCCATCCACCGCACCAGCCGTTCGAGGCGATCGAACTCTACGGCCACAGCCAGACCCTATGGCCGGACCACTGTGTACAGCGCAGCGAGGGCGCGGCGCTGCACCCGGCCATCGACTGGTCGCCGTGCGACGTGATCATCCGCAAGGGCACCGACCCGCGCATCGACTCCTACAGCGCCTTTCGCAACAACATCGGCCCCGACGGCCATCGCCCCGCCACCGGGCTGGCCGGCTGGCTACGCGATCGCGGCGTGAGCGATGTCTACGTCTGCGGCCTGGCCCGCGACGTATGCGTGCTGTGGACCGCCGAGGACGCGGTGGCCGCCGGTTTCCGTACCCATTTTCTATGGCCGCTGACCCGCCCCGTCACCTTCGACACCGACGCCGACGTGCTTGCACGGCTGGCGGCGCTGGAGATCGCGGTGATCGAGGCCTGACGGCTGTCATTGCCCAGAAAGCGTCATCACCCAGAAGGAGTAGCCCTATGAGTAACCACGTCTACAAGCAGGTCGAGATCACCGGTTCTTCCCCCGACGGCATCGAAGCCGCGGTGCAGAACGCCATCGCCAAGGCCAGCGAGTCGCTGCACGGCATGCGCTGGTTCGAGGTCACCGAAACCCGCGGGCACATCGAGAACGAGCGCATCGCCCACTGGCAGGTAACGGTCAAGGTGGGTATCTCCCTCGACTGATCGTCACCCGACCGGCGCGGGCCGCACGAGCATCACGGCCCGCGCTAGGGTTTCTCTCCACCTCGCGCTCACCTGCATCACGCACCGCCCGCATGCGGGGTGGTGTCATTCGCCGTCCAGGGTCGTTATGCTACGCGCTGATCGAGGCGCGCCCGACCCCAGGCGGTGAACGGGCATTTCTCTCCCGCGCTTTTTTACTCAGTGCTTCCCTGACGGTTTGGCATGAAAATCATCATTCTAGGGGCCGGCCAGGTGGGCGGCACGCTGGCCGAACATCTGGCCAACGAAGAGAACGACATTACCGTCGTGGATATCAGTGAAGTGCGTCTGCGCGAGCTGCAGAACCGCCTGGATATCCGCACGGTCGTGGGCACCGCGTCCTACCCCAACATCCTGCGTCAGGCCGGCGGCGAAGATGCCGACATGCTGATCGCGGTGACCAGCTCCGACGAGATCAACATGATCGCGTGCCAGGTCGCGCACTCGCTGTTCCGCACGCCGACCAAGATCGGCCGGGTGCGTTCGACCGCTTATCTCACGCGCAAGAGCCTGTTCTCCAACGACGCCATTCCGGTCGACGTCCTGATCAGCCCGGAGCAGGTGGTCACCGACCATATCCGCCGCCTGATCGAGTACCCCGGAGCGCTGCAGGTGCTCGACTTCGCCGGAGGCCTAGCCCAGCTGGTAGCGGTCAAGGCCTATTACGGCGGGCCGCTGGTAGGCCAGGAGCTGGGCTTTCTGCGCCGCCACATGCCGGATATCGATACCCGCGTGGCCGCGATCTACCGCCGTGACCGTCCGATCATTCCCTCCGGTGACACCGTGATCGAGGCCGATGACGAGGTCTTCTTCATCGCCGCGCGCAAGGATATCCGCACCGTGATGGGCGAGCTGCGCAAGGTCGACCGCGACTTCCGCCGCGTGGTGATCGCCGGCGGCGGCAACATCGGTGAGCGTCTGGCCGAGACCCTCGAGCACAAGCACCAGGTCAAGATCATCGAGCACGACCTGAGCCGCTGCGGCACGCTCTCCGAGAAGCTCGACCGCACCGTGGTGCTGCACGGCAGCGCCACCAGCAAGCGTCTGATGCTCGAGGAGAACATCGAGGACTGCGATATCTACTGCGCGCTGACCAACGACGACGAGGTCAACATCATGTCGTCGATGCTGGCCAAGCGCCTGGGCGCCAAGAAGGTGCTGACGCTGATCAACAACGCCGCCTATGTGGATCTGGTCCAGGGCGGCGAGATCGATATCGCCATCTCGCCGCAGCAGACCACCATCGGCAGCCTGCTGACCCACGTGCGCCGCGGCGACATCGTCAACGTGCACTCGCTGCGTCGCGGTGCCGCCGAGGCGATCGAGGCGATCGCCCATGGCGACAAGCGCTCCTCCCGGGTGGTCGGGCGCACCATCGGCGAGGTCGATCTGCCCAGCGGCACCAGCATCGGTGCCATCGTGCGCGGCAAGGAGGTACTGATCGCCCACGATGACGTGCTGATCGAGAGCGGCGATCACCTGATCCTGTTCGTGATCGACAAGCGCCGCATCCGCGACGTCGAACGGCTGTTCCAGGTCGGGCTCACATTCTTCTGATGCTGTTCGTCCCGATGTCGTTTATCTCAATGCCGTTCGCGAGCGTGTGCGCATGAATCTGTTCGTGACCCTGCGCATCGTCGGGCTGCTGCTGATGCTGTTCAGCCTGACCATGGTGCCGCCGATGGTGATTGCGCGGATCTTCCACGACGGCAACTGGCACGCCTTCGGCATCGGCATGGCGATCTCTGTCGTCACCGGCGCCCTGCTCTACTGGCCCAACCGGCGCGCCCGGCGCGAGCTACGTACCCGCGATGGGTTCATCATCACGGTGCTGTTCTGGGGCGTGCTGGGACTGTTCGGTACCGTGCCGTTCATGGTCTCCGAGGCGCCGGCGATGAGCTTCACCGACGCGGTGTTCGAATCCTTCTCCGGGCTCACCACCACCGGCGCCACGGTGCTCCACGGCATCGACCAGCTACCCGCGTCGATCCGCTTCTACCGCCAGCAGCTGCAGTGGCTCGGCGGCATGGGGATCGTGGTGTTGGCTGTAGCGATCCTGCCCACCCTGGGCATCGGTGGCATGCAGCTCTACCGCACCGAGATCCCCGGGCCGCTGAAGGACTCCAAGCTGACCCCGCGGATCACTGAGACCGCCAAGGCGCTGTGGTACATCTACGTGATCCTTACGGTGGTCTGCGCGCTGGCCTACTGGCTCGCCGGCATGGACTGGTTCGACGCCATCGGCCACAGCTTCTCGACCATCGCGGTGGGTGGCTTCTCCACCCACGACGCCAGCATGGCCTACTTCGACAGCGCTACCATCGAGCTGATCTGCGTGCTGTTCATGATCGTCTCCTCGATCAGCTTCGGGCTGCATTTTGCGGTATGGCGCGAAAAGCGCCTGCTGCAGTACATCCGCGACCCGGAATTCTGCTTTTTCGTCTCCTTCCTCGGCCTGCTGGTGCTGATCACCGTGGTCACCCTGTTCGCCACCGGCACCTACCACGATGCCACCGGCCTGCGCCACGGGCTGTTCGAGGCGGTCTCGGTGGCCACCACCTCCGGCTTCAGCGTCGCCGACTTCACCCTGTGGCCCGGGGTACTGCCGATCATGCTGTTCATGGCGGCCTTCGTCGGCGCCTGCTCCGGCTCCGCCGGCGGCGGGATGAAGGTGATCCGTATCCTGCTGATCCTCAAGCAGGGCATCCGCGAGGTGCACCGGCTGATCCACCCCAATGCGGTGTTCGCGGTCAAGGTGGGCAAGATGCGCATCTCCGAGGGCGTGGCCGAAGCGGTGTGGGGCTTCTTCTCGGTCTATCTGATGCTGTTCGTGCTGATGCTACTGGCGCTCTCGGCCACCGGGCTCGACCAGGTCACCGCGTGGTCGGCGGTGGGCTCGGCGCTCAACAACCTGGGCCCGGGGCTGGGTGCGGTCTCCACCGACTACGGCGATATCCCCGATCTGGCCAAGTGGATTCTGGTGCTGGCGATGATGCTCGGGCGCCTGGAGATCTTCACCGTGCTGGTGCTGTTCACGCCGGCGTTCTGGCGCCGCTGAGCGCGGCCTTCCACTATCCACGGCGGCCTCCCACTGTCCACGGCTGCCTTTCACTATCCACGCCTGCCTCCCACCACGATCCGCAGCCGCCTTCCACTAAAGGATAACGAGCGCGCTATCGCCAGGGGGGAAGCCCGGGGGTCGCCAATGATAAAATGCGCGGCTTTCCGGCGCCGCCAACAGGCTCACGAGGCAGCGGTAGTGCCGTCCCCTACCTTTCGCATCACGAGAGAGTCATGTCCGTCAATTCGCAACGCCGCTCTTCCGCCCCGTCGTTCCTGCGGCTGGGTCTGATTCCCCAGATCGTCATCGGTATCCTCCTCGGCCTGCTGGTCGCCCAACTGGCGCCGGCACTGGCGCAGTCGTTCGAGATTTTGGGCCAAGTGTTCATCAGCGCGCTCAAGGCGATCGCGCCGATTCTAGTGTTCGTGCTGGTAATGGCCGCCATCGCCAGCCACGAGCGCGGCCAGCCGACCCAGATTCGCGGCGTGCTGGCGCTCTATCTGATCGGCACCCTGGTGGCGGCGCTGGTGGCGGTGAGCGCAAGCTTCCTGTTCCCGACCACGCTGATCATCGACGCGCCCCAGGCCGACGGCACCCCGCCCTCGGGGATCGCCGAGATCCTGCGCAATCTGCTGTTGAGCGCGGTGGACAACCCCGTGGCAGCGCTCACCAACGCCAACTTCATCGGCATCCTGGCCTGGGCGTTAGGTCTGGGCCTGCTGCTGCGGCGCGCCAACGACACCACCCGGCGCGGCCTCGCCGATCTCTCCGATGCCGTCTCGGGACTGGTGCGCTGGGTGATCCGGCTGGCCCCACTGGGCATCTTCGGGCTGGTCGCCAACACCTTCGCCACCACCGGCATGAGCGCGCTGGCGGACTACGCCCATCTGCTCGGGCTGATCATCGGCTGCATGCTGTTCGTGGCGCTGGTGACCAATCCGCTGATCGTGTTCCTGTACACCCGTCAGAACCCCTATCCGCTGGTCTTCACCTGCCTGCGCGGTAGTGCCATCACCGCCTTCTTCACCCGCAGCAGCGCTGCCAACATCCCGGTCAACATGGAGCTGTGCAAGCGCCTCGACCTGCACGCCGACACCTACTCGGTGTCGATCCCGCTGGGCGCGACGATCAATATGTCCGGCGCCGCGGTGACCATCACCGTGATGACCCTGGCAGCCGCCCACACCCTGGGCCTGAGCGTCGACTTCTCCACCGCGCTGCTGCTGTGTATCGTCTCCGCCCTCGCCGCCTGCGGCGTCTCCGGGGTCGCCGGCGGCTCGCTGCTGCTGATCCCGATGGCGGCGAGCCTGTTCGGCATCTCCGCCGACGTCGCCATGCAGGTGGTGGCGATCGGCTTCGTCATCAGCGTGCTGCAGGACTCCACCGAGACCGCGCTCAACTCCTCCACCGACGTGCTGTTCACCGCCGCGGCCTGCCGTTCGCCCAAGGCACGCGCAGCGCAGGAGACCAGTGGCGCAGTGGAAGAGGCGATCTGAGACCAGCCCGGGCCAAGTCGGCCGGTTTTTCACCGGCCGGCTTGGCATCGCCGCCGTGACGTGCAATATGGGGCGATGACTTTTCTCCAGCCTTTGGAATTTCTCCTCGATGTCTGACTCCACAGCCGGCCCCCGCGAGGTCGTCGCGCTCGCCGAGCACGAGCTGACCCTGCTCGGCACCGCCCATGTTTCCCAGGCCAGCGCCGACGAAGTACGCGAGCTGATCGACTCCGGCGAGTTCGACGCCGTGGCGATCGAGCTCTGCACCTCGCGCCACCAGAGCCTGACCCAGCCCGACGCCATGGCCAAGCTCGACCTGTTCCAGGTCCTCAAGCAGGGCAAGGCGGGCATGGTCGCGGCGAGCCTGGCGCTCGGCGCCTTCCAGCAGCGGGTGGCGGCCCACTCCGGCATCGAGCCGGGGGCGGAGATGCGCGCCGCGGTCAAGGGCGCTCAGCGCGCCGGCCTGCCGCTCTACCTGATCGATCGCGAGATCGGCGTCACCCTAAAGCGCATCTATCAGAACGTGCCCTGGTACAAGCGCTTCGGGCTGATCTCGGGGCTGCTCGGCAGCGTGCTGTCGCGGCAGACGGTCTCCAGCGAGGAGATCGAGAAGCTCAAGGAGGGTGATGTGCTCGAATCCACCTTCGCCGAGTTCGCCGAGCAGTCGGAATCGCTCTATGCGCCGCTGATCGCCGAGCGCGACCGCTTCATGGCGCTCAAGCTGGTGGAGTCGCTGCCCGATGGGCAGGCCCGTCGAGTGCTGGTGGTGATCGGCGCGGGGCATCTCAAGGGCATGAGCGAGCACCTGCGGGCGCTGGATGCCCAGCCGCCGGCCGCGCTGGCAGTGCGCGAGGAGCGCGCGGCGCTGGAGTCCACCGCACCCCGTGCGCGCTGGTGGAAGGCGCTGCCCTGGGTCATCGTCGCGCTGGTGCTCACCGGCTTCGCCATCGGCTTCAGCCGCGACACCGCCTTCGGCTGGTCGCTGGTCGCCGAGTGGGTGCTGATCAACGGCAGCTTCTCGGCGCTGGGGGCGCTGATCGCCCTGGGCCATCCGCTGACGATCGCCGCGGCCTTTTTAGGCGCCCCGCTCACCTCGCTCAACCCCACCATTGGGGTCGGCTTCGTCACCGCCGGGGTCGAGCTCTACTTCCGCCGCCCCACGGTGGGCGACTTCTCGCGCCTGCGCAGCGACGTCAGCCACTGGCGCGGCTGGTGGTGCAACCGGGTCGCACGCACCCTGCTGGTATTCCTGCTCTCTAGCCTCGGCTCGGCGATCGCCACCTGGGTCGCCGGCCTGCGTATCGCCGGGCAGCTATTTGGCTAGCTCGGCGACTGCGTCCTTCGCGAGCAAGCTCGCTCCTACAGGGGAAACCATCCAGCCGAGGTAGCGTTGGCTGCGGTGGTGTAGACACTCGCCTGGCTTTCATCTCTCTGAACGCTGGAATCTGTCTGCTGTAGGCGTGAGCTCTGCTCGCGAATCGTTGGGTTTGGCCACCTTGGTCGGGACCGCCACGACGTTAGGGAAGTGCTGCATAATTGCCTGCGCTAGCGAGCTCGCACCTGATAGGGGGAGCCGTGCGGCTGCCCCGGGGCGTGCGTCCATAACGACTGCCGCGCATTCGCCTGCTCTTCCATCTCCCCCTCTTGAAAGCCCTCCAGCTGCCACCATTGTCTGCTCCGGGTACCGCCGAGGCCGCTGATAGCGGGGCCGAGGACTGGGGAAGAAAAAATATCGCCGCGTGATGCCCTCCCCTCTTGAAAGCCGTTCAGGCGACCCTATTTAACATAACGTCGAGAGAGGAGCAGTCAGCCGACGGCATCCTGCATGCGTCATCCCCTCGACAGCGGACGCCGCCCAGCGGGTCCGCGACCGGTGGCCCGAGATGGGCTCGGGCACCCCAAGACTTCGCTGTCATTCAGGAGGTTGCACCATGAATACGATGTCTCTTTCTCCGCTGTTCCGCCGTTCCATCGGTTTCGACCGGCTCAACGATCTGTTCGAGACCGCGATGCAGAACGACGTACCCAGCTATCCGCCCTACAACGTCGAGAAGTATGGCGAGAACGATTACCGCATCGCCGTCGCGGTCGCCGGCTTCGGCGAGGGCGAGCTCGATGTCAACGTCGAGAAGCGCGTGCTGACCATCAGCGCCGGCAAGAACGGGCGCGACGATCAGGAACGCGTGCAGTACCTGCACCAGGGCATCGCCCAGCGCGCGTTCAAGCTCTCGTTCCGCCTCGACGAGAACATCGAGGTGCAGGGCGCACGGCTGGAAAACGGCCTGCTGATCGTCGATCTGCTGCGCGTGGTGCCCGAAGAGCAGCGCCCGCGCCAGATCCCGATCAATGGCAAGCAACAGCGCCTGAGCAACGCCAGCCAGAGCGACGCGACTCAGGGCGACGTGACCCAGGGCGAAACGGTAGAGACCGCCCACGCCTGAGCGTGAACCGGGCGCGATGACGGCCGCGACGGCCGCCAAGATCCGCCGGCCATGCAGCCCACGCTGCCTGCACGACGGATAGCAGAAGGCCCGGCGGGGTAACCCGCCGGGCCTTCTTTCGTCTGGGCGTCGACTTTGTAAGCACCCTCTGACGTTGGACCTCAGAGCACACCCTGCTCCCTGGCCATGGCATATGCCGCCCGCGGCCCGTGCCACAGGGTGGGAATCAGCAGGAAGGCCACCGGCACCGCCGGGATCACCAGGAACTGCTGCAGCACGCTGACCTGACCCGAGCCCATGTAGAGCAGGATCGCCGCCATCAGCGCGAAGGTGACGCCCCAGAAGGCGCGCAGCGCCACACCCGGGTCATCGTGGCCGGCACACACCACGGAGACCGCGTAGCTCATCGAGTCACCGGTGGTGGCGACGAAGATGGTGGTCAGCACCAGTACCGCCAGCGCCATCCAAGTACCGCCGGGCAGCGCCTGCGCCACCGTCAGCGTGGCCACGTCGAACTGAAAGTTCTTGAGCGGCTCGGCCAGATCGATCACGCCCTGGAGCTGGTAGAAGATGCCGGAGCCGCCGAGCAGGGTGAACCACACCGTGGTCACGATCGGCGCCAGCACCGCGGTAGCGATGATCATCTCGCGGATGGTGCGCCCGCGGGAGATCCGCGTGACGAAGATCGCCATCGGCGGCGCAAAGCCGACGAACCAGGCGAAGAAGAACACCGTCCACCACTTCAGCCAGCCCAGCGGCGCGGTCACCGTGGTCAGGGTCGACAGCTCGAAGAAGTGGCTCAGGTAGCTACCGAAGCCCTGGAACCAGCTATTGACCAGGAACAGGGTCGGCCCCAGCACCAGGATCACGCCACCCAGGATCATCGCCCAGATCACGTTGAAGCGGCTGAGAAACTGGATGCCGCGGTCGATCCCAGTCACCGCCGAGGTGACGTAGATCGCGCCCAGGCCGACGAGGATCATCAACTGCACCTCGTAGCCACGGGGAAAGCCGAACAGATCGTGGAGCCCGAAGCTGACCTGGGTCGCCAGGAAGCCGAGCGGCCCCACCGTACCGGCGGTCACCGCGATGGCGCAGATGGCATCGATGACGCCACCGAGGACGCCTTTCATTCGCTTGTCACCGATCACCGGCGCCAGCAGCGTACGCGGCTGCAGCGGCAGGCCGCGCTGGTAATGCTGATGCGAGAGGATGCACACCGGCAGCGTGCCGAGAATGGCCCAGCCGGTGAAGCCCCAGTGGAAAAAGGCCTGAGCCAGGGCATTGGGCACCGCCGCAGGCGTACCCGCCTGGGTATCGAACGCCGGCGGGGTGACCACGAAATGGTAGATCGGCTCGCCGGCGGCGAAGAAGACCCCGCCTCCCGCCAGCAGCGTGCACAGGATGATCGAGACCCAGCGGAAGGTGCTCATGTCCGGCTTGTCGAGCCCGCCGATGCGCGCGCGGCCGGCCGGAGACAGCGCCACGCCGATGGCGATGAAGAAGGTCAACAGCATCAAGAGCTGGAAGGTACTGCCGAACAGCCGCGCGGACTGAGTGAAACCGACGTCGATGAGATGGGCCACGGTGTCGGGTGCGATCGCCGAAGCGGCGACGAACAGCACGATGAAACCCACGGTGAGTATGAGTACGACGGGGTCGCCAAAACGGCCACCTGTAGACGATGGCGCGTTGGGATCGGAAGTCATATGAGGGGAGCGTTCGTTAGGCATGAAGCGCGCCACCCTACCGGCCCGCGCCGCAGACGGCAAGCGCCGAGCGTATCGGCGTCTACCGCCAGCCGGGTTGCGCGCGCCGGTTTTCGAGGCGAGCGCTCAGCTTGGCAGCGCCCGGCGGTAGCGCTTGAAGCGCTTACTCAGGGCCTTGGGCGACTCCGCCGCCAGCCGCGTGCCGAGCGGCATGGCGCTACGCTGCAGACTCAGGCGACGGCGCGCCACCAGCGAGCCGAGCGCCTGGCGCCGCTCGGCGGAGATGCGCTGCATGTCCGCATCATCCAGTGCCGCCGCCAGCATCGCCAGGTCATGATCGTCACCGAGCAGATCCGACAGCCGGTGCGCCTCTTCGGCGCGTACCGTCAGCGGCGCCTTCCATAGCGAACGCAAAAGCTCACAGTGGTAGCGGTGATATTTCACCCGCTTGCGCCACTCGTGCAGCGCCACCACGCTGCCCTCCTCCGCGGCCGTCTCGCCGGCATCATCCAAGCGGCGGTAGGTCATGGCGAGCCCCGCCTGCCAAGCATCGCGTTGCGCATCTTTCAGCCGCCAGCCGAGTACCGCCTGGCGCGCCTCATCGAGCGCCGCCTCGAGTGCGGGGGTATCTACCGCGCTCTCGCCGTTGACCCCGCTTTCATCGGCCAGGGTGCGCTCACGGCGCGCCTTCAGTCGCGCGCGGATCGCCGTGTAGTGGCGACGGTCGATCTCGTCACGATAGTGCGCCAGCAGCGCATCGAAGGTTTCCAGCAGCACCTGCTCGTCGCGCCGGCCCGAGACCTGGCGTGCCAGATCGCGAAAACGCCGGTTCTCACGGGCATAGCGCTTGCCCAGCGCCGGGCGTACCAGACGCAGCAGCGCGCGAATCTTCTTGCAGCATTTGCGCAGCTCGTGGATCGCCTCCACCGGCGGCGCCTCCAACAGGGCACGCCGCGCCCGCGCAATCTGCTCGAGGGCGATTCGGCGGGTTTCGTCTTCCAGCGGTTGGGATAGATCGAGGCGATAAGGCATGGCTGGCTCCCACTCCGGCGATCAGGCGCTCTGTCAATCCACAGATTCACGGACTCACAGATTCACAGACTTACAGATTCACACCCTCCTGGATTCACAGCGTAGACCAGGCAGCAGACCGGAGCGGGCGGCCATCTCTATTCGCCCAAAAGCTAATGGAGAGGAGTTATCTCTCGGTTCTAGGCTCAAGATGGACCTGACCGAGGGGGATCGATCCCGTGAAGAGTACACCGTTCATCACCGAAAGCCTGCTGACCCGCTGCCGCAAGGAGCAGAGCCTGCAGCACCAGCGTGCCCGGCAACCCTTCGACCCCGCGTCGTTGAATGACCGCAAGGAGCTATCGCTGATGGTCGAGGAGGCGATCCGCGAAGGCGAAACCTATGTCTCCATCGCCCGGGGCCATAGCGATATCGGACTGACCGAGAGCGATCTCAACGAGCTGGTCGGCCCCGAAGTCGCGATCCGCGATCGTATAGAGCGCTTTCAGCAGATTTGATTCGCGCCACCAGCGATCATCTCCGGCCGCTCATCGAGGCGGCCGGGTTTTCTGCGCGTCGGGGTTGTCTCAGCGCACCGTGATGCGATCCGGCGTCTGCGCCACGATCTCGAGCGGCGTGCCCGCGAGTGCAGTCTCCAGCGCCTGGCGAATGCTCATCGCCCCGGTGATCGCGTTGACCGGCACAGCAGCGGTTCGCGAGAGGTCGGTCTCGATGAAACAGCCGGTGGCATGGGCCAACTGCTGCGCGGTCTCGTCGAAGCGCTGAGCAGGAATGGGGTGCGCCGCCGGCTTGTCGCAGGCGCCTTTCGGCGTCGCTGTCGCCGGCGCGTTGGATGCGGCCGCAGAGCTGCCCGCCGAATGGGCGGCCGGCGCATCTGGCTTCGGCGCCGCTGGTGCCGGGGCACAGCCGCAGAGCAGTGCTAAAGTCGCCCCGCCAAGTGCGCCTAGTGCAAAACGTCTGATCATGGTGACCTCCGTTTCTCGGTTCCCGTCTCTCGCGATACCTGCTTCTCGATAAACAAGCCGACAGCCCCGTTGGTTGCGCCGTCTACTCCCACAAGATGGGGCGTGTCGCCCATGCGCTCAACGGCCGCAGTACTTCTGGAAGATCTTGGCCTGGGTATCGAGCGTCACCTGCTCATTGACCTGGCTATAGTAGAAAGGCGCATAGGCAGTCTCCCCCGCCACCCGATACTCGCCGCACAGGCCGTAGCCCTTCTGCACCGATTGAAGATCCTTCATCTCGACCTTTTCCACCCCGCGCTGGGCGGCGATCAGCTGCGCCACGTCGTCATCGACCTGGCTATCGCTGAAGGCCTGATAGCCGAAGATGGCACCAAAGACGAGGAGGATCGCCACCACGGGTACGTAGACGTTATGCATGTCCGCTGCCTGTCAGAGAAAGAGAAGTCCGCCGGAAAGTGCGCCGATGATACCGGATCGGCGCCGCTGAACGTAGACGGATGACTCAACCAGCTAGCGATGAGTCGCAGGGCAGACAGCGGGGTCTTGCGCTCAAGGCTCGGCATCGCGCCCCTGGCGGGATGCCATCGGCGACATTGCCCAACCCATATAGATACGTGATAACATAACAATATCGTACCATCGATTCAGCCAGCATCCGCCAGGAGAGACAGTATGAAAGACGGCATCCATCCCCAATACCGCACGGTGATCTTCCACGACACCAGCGTCGACAAGTACTTCAAGATCGGCTCGACCATGAGCTCAGACGAGACCATCGAGTGGGAAGACGGCAACACCTACCCGGTGGTACGCCTGGATATCTCCTCCGCCTCGCATCCCTTCTACACCGGCAAGCAGCGTGAGGTCGGCAGCGAAGGTCGCGCCGCCCAGTTCCAGCGCCGCTTCGGCGGCATCGCCGCCGCGCGCCGCAAGTGATTCCCGGCCCGGCCAGTGCGCCGGGCTTTTTTCGATACCTGCCGGACACCCACAGCCTGCATGGCGGATTTCTCCACTCAGCGCCAGGCGTTGTCCGCCTGGCGTACCGGAACGCCAGCCAGCGCCGGCTCCGCCAGCCGCGTATTGAGCGCGATCAGCGGTTCTGGATCACCGGATAGCGTGCGGTAATGGCTCACACAGCCGCACCTGGCGCAGCGCACGAACTCGATCTCGCGGTCACCGCGCTGCCACAGGGCCACCCCGGCCTCGCCGACCCGAAGGGTGACCTCACCGGGCGCATAGTAGGCCCAGAGCGCAGCGTAGCGCCGACAGATGCCACAGTTGCAGGCGGTCACCTGCTCGGGCAACGGCGCAGTGACCTCGAGATTGCCGCAGTCGCAGCGCAGCGTCAGGCGTTCCACCGCGCGCCTCCCTGGCGATGCCTAAGCGTCATGTGCCCTCCTTGGGCGAGCCGATCAGCGACTGGAGCGAGTCGATCGGCGAGGTGAGGAGATTCTCCAACGACTCCGAAATCGCCTGCCAGATCACCACGCTCATATCCACGTTGCTGCCGCTGACGGTGGTATCGATGGGGATGTTCAGATTGATCACCCCGCTCTCCGCCTGCAGCAGCGCCACCAGATTCTTCAGCGGCAGCGAGCTGGCGTCCGGGTCGACCTCGCGACCCAGGTCGAGCTGCTTGAGGATAATGTGGTTGCGCGCTGTCAGCGCGCCATCCTCCAAGCGATAGTGGAGATCGAGATCGGCGCTGCCGTGCTCGATACGATAGCCCGCGAAACGCCGGATATAGGGCGCGAACTGGGATAGCGCCAGCCGCTGGGTGGTCAGGTGCATGCGCGCACCCAGGCTATCGCCGAAGCTCACCTCGCCTTCGATCATCACCGGCGTGCCGTCACTCACCCGGCCCTCGACATGGTACTTGGCGGGCTTGGCGGTACGCGTATCGAAGCGCGTCAACTGCCCCTGCAACTGACCGATATCCAGCGACACCACCGGCGACATGCGGCGATCCTCGAACGTCATCTCGCCCTGCTCGACACGCAGCTTATCCAGCGCCAGGGCCATACCGCCGGATTGGCTGTCATCTCCGCTGCCTTGGCTCTGATGCTCATGGCTTGAGTCCTGGCCACCCTGCGCCTGGCTGTTCTGGCGCCCATCGCTTGGGTCCTGGCCGGTCTGGCCCTGGCTACTCTCAGCCTCACTGGTCTCACTCTGGGCCCGCCCCGTCTGGGCATGCTGGCTACCGCCGAACTGCGCGAGGAGATTGAAGCGACCTTGATCATCCACCAGCGCGTTCAACTTGGGCGCGGTGAGCGAAAGCGAACCGACGACGAGATGGGCGCCGCTGGCGAAATCGATCTGCTCGGCCACGCCCCGCTGCACCGAGAACAGCGGCTGGCCCTGGGCGCCCTGGGTCTCGACGCCATTCAGCGTCACCCCACCCTGATAGGCCACGGCGGCACGGCTCGCCTGCCCGAAGCGCAGCCTGCCATCGAGCGAGAACTGCCCGCCCACCACCCGCGCCGGCAGTGCCCGGGTCAACCAGGGGTCGAGCGCCGCGGCGTTGACCTGCTGCGCCTCCAGCGTGAGATCGCCACTCAGCGGCAGCAGCCCGAATTGCCCCTGCAGATCGAGCTGGCCGCCGCCCAGGGTCGCCGTGGCCTGCCCCTGCATCGGGCCGCCATCCGGGCGCTGAAAACCCTCGAGCGTCAGATCGACCTCGTCCGCCTGAATGCTGGGCTGCCCGGCAGCCGCCTGATCGACCCAGGCGATACGCCCGTGCTCGGCGCGGATCCGGTCGATGGTCAGCGGCATCGGCTGACCCGCATCGCTCGACGCGGACGAGCCCTGCCCGAGTGTGGTCACGTTGAGCGGCCCGGAAGGCGGCGAGACCAGATTTAGATGCGGCGAGCTCAGGGTGACCGAATCGATATGGATACCCGGCTGCCATAGGCTATCCCAGGCGAATGCCACCCGGCCCGACGCCGCGGTGAGCATCGGCGTCTTGCCGTCGCCAATTTCCAGTGACGAGAACGACGCCGTGGCGGTGAAGGGATTGAAATAGAGGCGTTCCAGCGCGACCGGCTCCCCCAGCGAGCGGGAAAAGTGGCTCTCCGCCCACTTCGTCAGCGCCCAGGGGCCGGCCACGATGGCCAGAAACAGCAGCGCCAGCGCCACGGTGAAAACGCCGATCCAGCGGCGGCGGGTCGCGCTCATGGACACACTCCCTTGCGTCGGTGATACAGCTCGATTGCCTATTGAGCGTAGCAACCCACAGCGGGCGTGCCGGCCGGAATATCAGCGCGGATAGACTTTCTCGAACTGCTCCAACAGCAGCAGATCCTGCGGGCTGAAGGAGATACCGAGCTGGCTCGCCGCGCGCTCGAAATAGCGGCGATGGGTCTCCCGCCACTGCGCTAGCGAGCGGTCACCCTCGCCTTCGCGATAAGCGAACTCGGCGGAGACCTGATCGAAAGGTGCAACCTCCACCTGCGTCGTCACGATCACGCACACCGGGTTCTGGGCCCAATCGACCACCAGCGTGAAGGCACCGGGCGCCGGTTTATCGCGCCCCTCGATCTCGTACGCCGCCATCAAATCGCAGCTCGCACGCTTGATGCCCTGATCGACCAGACGCGCACATTCATCGGTATCGGTCTGGTTGTCACAGAAAAAATCGACCTGAATCGCCGATGCCCGGCGCCGCTCTGGTTTATCCAGCGTGGCCAGAAAACGCTCAACGAACGCCTGCTGCTGCGGTGTCATATCCAAAGTCTCATCGTATTGCCTTACCGCCATGCCGTTTGCCAATCTACCGATAAGAGCGCCGCGGCAGTTGTCACTCCCCCTGTAGGAGCGAGCTTCGCTCGCGAAGAACGAAGCCATCACCACCGCCCTGAAAGGCCGAGCCTATGCGGCATTGGTCGCTGCCAGCAGATTGTTGGGACCAAAGGCCATATTCAGCGCGAAGCAGGCCGGGAGAAAGAGCCAGAGTTGGTGGAGGTTCATGGGAAGTTGCCCTACGGATATAGGGTCGAGCCGCTGGGTGCCGAAGCGGCCTACTGGGACAAGTCGTGATAGCGGCTGATTTGGCCCAGGCTATCGCTTTTGAAGCGAATTCCATACTGCCCGACAACGCCGCAACGCCCACGTTGATGTCAGCTTTCTCGCGACGATAAACCACCAGCCCGATGCGACAGCCCCGCTGGCACTACGGTAAGCTCGAACCAAGCCCCGCCACACGGCTCGCATCACTCGATGCCCAGCTGCCCATTCAAGGAAGAGAGACGATGGACCTCGCCCTCTGGATCACCTATCTCGGCGTCATCACCGCGCTGATTCTGTTTCCCGGGCCCTTTGCCCTGCTCTGCATGCATCACGGGCTGCGCCACGGGCGCCGCCGCGCGCTGGTCACGGTGGTGGGTGGCGCGCTGGCATCGCTCGCCCTGATGGCGCTGTCGTCGCTGGGCCTCGGGGCCATTCTGGCCACCTCGGAAACCGCCTTCGTGGTGCTCAAGGTGATCGGTGCGGCCTACCTGGTCTATCTCGGCGTGCAGGCGTGGCGCGCCCCGGCGGCAGCGCCTGCGGTGTCTGCCGGGGAAGGCGCACCATCCACACTCGGGCGGAGCCGGCGGCAGCTCTTCACCAAAGGCTTTACCGTGGGGATCAGCAACCCCAAGGACCTCTTGTTCTTCGGCGCGCTGTTTCCCAACTTCATCGACCTCGGCCAGCCGCAGTGGTCGCAGTTCGTGATCCTGGCGCTGACCTGGCTCGTGGTCGATCTAGCCACCATGACCACCTACGCCTCGGTCGGCTCCAGCGTGAGCCGCTGGTTCGCCACGCCGCGTCGCGTGCGGCTGTTCAACCGCACCACCGGCAGCCTGTTCGTTGCCGCCGGGGGTGCCCTGGCCGTGTCACACCGCTGAATTCATCGTGATGGGGATTTTTCCATGCCAGAGAGCGCCCTGAACCGCCCTATCGCCGTCTTCGATGCAGGTATCGGCAGCTATGCCATCGTCGCCGGTCTGGGCGAAGGCACGCCGGGCAGCGGCCGCATCCGCGCCCTGGTAACCGAGGATGAGCGCTACAGCCTGGCGGATTTTCAACGCATGCTGGCACGCCTGGGGGTCGAGCTACCGCTCGAGAAGGTGGCGTGAGTACGCCTCGAGTGCACGGATCAAGGAGGCGAGGCAGGTAACGCGGAAGGAATGGCGCCCGAAGCAGGACTCGAACCTGCAACCCACGGCTTCGAAGGCCGGTACTCTATCCAATTGAGCTATTCGGGCGCACGGCGGAGACAATAACACTCAAGGCGCCCCGCCGGCGAGCCGTTCGCTCGCTGCGGGCACCGCTGGCCGGCTCAGTCGCGCGGCAGGAACCCCTTGGCGCTGGCGGCCATGCGACGGTCGAGCAGGCGCTGCATGGGGGCACTGGGCTTGTCGATCTTGTGGTAGAAGCGGCTCGCGGCGTAGCTCTGGTTGAAGGCGTCGAAGTAGTCGTCGAGCACCTCGGCGGCCACCGCGTCGCCGGTCTTGCGCAGCAGCTCGGCGGCGACCTCGGCGGTGCACAGGTGCGAGGCAGAGGCGGGCTTGCGCAGGCGGTAGCGGGTCAGGCGCTCGGTGTGCAGCGGCAGTACCGGCAAGCCGTCCAGGTAGGGGCTCTTGCGGAAGATCCGCCGCGCCTGGCGCCAGGTGCCGTCGAGCAGAATGAATACGGGAATGAAGCCATCCTGCTTGACCCCGGCCACGGCGCGCTCGTCGACCACCCGATGCTGGTAGTCCGGCTGGTCGTCGGGAAAGATCACGAAGGGCACGTAGCGGCGGTCGGCGAGCAGTGCGAGCAGCCCCTCATCCGGCGCCGTGCGGTGCCAATCGAAGACCCGGGTCTCCGGCAGCACATCGGCGATCAGCCGCCCGGTGTTGGTCGGCTTGTTGTGCTCCAGCGGGTGCGTGAGCAGCCACACCTGGGCGTCGCTGGTGGTGCTCACCCGGTAGGGGCAGAGACAGTTGAGCACCGGCAGGCGGCAGCCGTCGCAGCGCTCGACGAAGCTGCCGCGGGCCTTGAACTCGCGCCGCGGCGGGCGCGGATGGCCGGTCGCCGGATCCTGCGCGTCGTGGGTCGCTTCGGGGTCGCGCGCCGGGCGCGCCATCATGGTGTCGGCATCGTCTCGCATCGGGTGCCGCTCTCCAGCCAGTCTCAAAGGCCGCGCAGTCTATCACTTTGCGCGGCGGGCCAAACGCAGCAATCAAGGAAAGTTATGCGACCGCAGGCGATGCCATCACCCCATCCTGGGTGCAGCGGAATGGCTCAGGGTGCCGGGATGTCGAGCCCTTCGCGCGCCAGCACGCGGCCAACGGCTGGCCGGGCGAGCATGCGCCGGGCGTGATCGCTCCAGACGGGGAAGTCGCTGGCCATGTCGTAGCCGAGCACGGCACCAGCGCCCCACTGCCAGAAGACGAAGAGATAGGGGTCGGCGACGCTGTAGCGCTCTCCGAGTGCCCAGGCGTCCGGGCGCTCGGCCAGGCGCGCCTCGATCATCTCGAACAGCTCGCGGGTACTGCGGCGGGCGGTCTCTACCACATCGGCCTTGGCCGCGTCACCCGTGGCGTAGCGCTCGGGGCGGCGCACGTGGGCGTAGATGGGGTGCACGCCGGAGCAGAGAAAGGCGAGCCACTCGGCGCAGCGGGCATCCTCCAGCAGCGTGCTCGGCCACAGCACCGACTCGGGGAAGCGCTGGGAGACATAGCGCAGGATCGCCGGATTCTCGGTGATTACCGTCTCCCCCACCGCCAGCGCGGGCACCCGCCCCTTGGGGTTGATGCGCAGATAGGCCGCCGAGCGCTGCTCGCCCGAGGCGGTATCGATGCGCACCGCCTCGAACTCGGCGCCCGCTTCTTCCAGCGCGATGTGCGAGGCGAGCGAACAGGCGCCAGGGGCGTAGAAGAGTTTCAGATCCGCCATCTCGAGTATCTCCTTGGGTGAGCCCGCGCCCCGAGCCGGAGAGCCCGGGGCTTTGGTTATGGATACGAAACCGCGTGGGGACGAAACCGTATCAGCCGTTCAGCCCCGGGCACGCTCGGCCTCTGGCTGCTTCGCCGCAGGCACCCCGCGCTGCTTCCAGTAGCCGGCGAGCAGCGAGCCGGAGACGTTGTGCCAGACCGAGAACAGCGCCCCGGGGAGTGCCGCGCCGGCGGTGAAGAACTGGTTGGCCAGAGCCACCGCGAGCCCGGAGTTCTGCAGCCCGACCTCGAAGGCGATGGTGCGCGCGGTGCGGATATCGAAGCCCAGCGCGCGGCTCAGCCAGTAGCCGCCGGACAGCCCGATAGCGTTATGGGCGATCACCGCCAGCGCCACGATCGGCCCCAGGGTGGCCAGATTGCCGGCGTTGAGCGCGACCACGATGGCGATGATCAACACGATCGCCGCCATCGCCAGCGTCGCCAGGGCCGATTCGATCTTGCGGATGCGCGCCCCCAGCAGATGGTGGAACAGTACGCCGAGGGCGATCGGAGCGATGACCAGCTGGGCGATGCTCAGCAGCATGCCGAGCACCGGCACATCGATGCTCTGGCCGACCAGCAGCCAGGTGATGAAGGGCGTGGCCACCACCGAGATCACCGTGGAGACCATGGTCATGGTCACCGAGAGCGCCACGTGCCCGCCGGCGAGCCAGGTCATGACGTTGGACGAGGTGCCGCCGGCGGTGGCGCCGACCAGCACCATGCCGGTGGTGAGTTCCGGCCCCAGGCCGAGCACCCGCGAGACCAGCAGCGCGGCGAGCGGCATGATCAGAAACTGCAGGACGACCCCGACGGCGACCGGCTTGGGCGCCGTGACCACGCGGGCGAAGTCCTCGCGGGTCAGGGTCAGGCCCATGGCGAACATGATCACCACCAGCAGCATCTTGATATCGGCTTTGAAGCCGACGAAGAGCTGCGGCTGGAAGGCAGCGAGGGTGGCCAGCAGGATGGCCCAGACCGGAAACAGCCGGTTGATGCGTTCGAACATGACGATGTGTCCTGGCGTTGAATGATCGTGATGGCCGCTGCGCGCGGCTCTTGGCGTCGTCTTTGGGTCTATTTCTATTGTTCTGTTGTTTAGCTGCTTGGCTTCTCAACTGCTTGGCTTCTTGACTGCTTAATTCCTTAGCCGGCTATCATGCCGCAAGGCTGGGGGGCGCGAAAGCCACCTATCGCAAGTCGACGCTCCCTCTACTCGTCCCCGCTAGTCGAACCCGCCCTGGGCCTTCCAGCGCGCCACCAGGGTCGGCACGCCCTGGCTGGCGGGCTCGGCGATGGGTGCCACGCCCGGCGGGGCGAGGTCGCGGGCCTGGGGGTCGATCAGCCAGCAGGGGGCATCCAGCGGCGCCTGTTCGAGCAGCAGCGCCGCCGGCATCACCGCCAGCGAGGTGCCGACCACCAGCAGCGCGTCGGCCTCGGCGACGATATCGCAGGCCTCGGCGTAGCGCGGCACCGCCTCGCCGAACCAGACCACGTCCGGGCGTAGCTGGCTACCCTTGTCGCACAGGTCGCCCAGCGCGATGCCGCCGCGAGTAAGCGGATAGCGCAGCTTGTCATCCACCGAGGAGCGCGCCAGCAGAATCTCGCCGTGCAGATGCAGCACCTGGGTGGAGCCCGCGCGCTCGTGCAGGTCGTCGATGTTCTGGGTGATCACATCGACCCGGAAGCCGGCCGTTTCCAGCTCGGCCAGCGCGCGATGGGCAGGGTTGGGCCGGGCGCGCCGGGTCTGCTCGCGGCGCTCGTCGTAAAAACGCAGCACGCTGGCCGGGTCACGCGCCCAGGCCTCGGGCGTGGCGACATCCTCGACCCGATGGTTCTCCCACAGGCCGTCGCCGTCACGAAAGGTCTTGAGCCCGCTTTCGGCGCTGATACCGGCGCCGGTGAGCACGACGAGGTGGGGCATGCGAGTCTCGGTCATGGAAGATCCCTGGAATGGCGCATCGCTTGACTAGGTCTGTACGAAAAGTCGGCGAGCGAAGGCAGTTTTCGTATAGACCCTAGCGCACCCTAGCACGGCACCGCAGGGGCGGCACTTGAGATCACCCTGCCCAGACCCGACAATAGCGCCCCACGCCACGACCCCGACAGTTTCGATGACCGCCGCCACGCCGCCCCTTCGAGTGATCTATCGCGACGCCCAGCTGATCGCGGTGGCCAAGCCGCCGGGGATGCTGGTGCATCGCACTGCCCTGGCCCGCGGCGAGACGCGTTTCGTGATGCAGACCCTGCGCGATCAGATCGGCCAGCACGTCTTTCCTGTGCACCGGCTCGACCGCCCCACCGGCGGCGTGCTGGTGTTCGCCCTCGATAGCGAGGCCGCCGCTGCACTGACCCAGGCGTTCACCGACAAACTGGTGACCAAGCGCTATCTGGCGGTGGTGCGCGGCTGGGGCCCGGAGGCGCTGAGCGTCGATGCGCCGCTGCGCGAGGAGGACGGCATCCGGCCCAAGGCGGAAATGCCGGCCCAGCCGGCGCTGACCCACCTGCGCCGGCTCGCCTGCGTCGAGATTCCGGTGGCGATCGAGCGCTATCCGCAGTCGCGCTATGCGCTGATGGAAGCGCGCCCGGAGACCGGCCGGCGCCATCAGATTCGCCGCCATCTGGCGCGCTGCGGGCACCCGATCATCAACGATGCCAAGCACGGCAAGGGTATCCATAACCGCTACTTCCGCGACCATCTGGACTGCCCGCACCTGCTGCTGCACGCCGCCGAGCTGCGCCTGTGGCACCCTTATGCCGAGCACTGGCTGACGCTGACCGCGGCGCCGGATGCCGCCTTCACCGCGCTGCTGGCGCGCTTCGGCTGGCAGGCCCACGCCGGCAGCGACAGCGCCCGCTTCGACCCGCCCAGCGTCACCCAGGCCGCCACCACGACGCTGGCAGAACCCAACCCCGAGAGCCCATGACCGACGACTACGACTTCCGCTTCGGCGGTATCCGCCGCCTCTACGGCACCCGCGCCGCCAACGCCTTCCGCCGCGCCCACGTGGTGGTGGTCGGGGTCGGCGGCGTGGGGAGCTGGAGCGCCGAAGCGCTGGCGCGCTCGGGGATCGGCAAACTGACCCTGATCGATCTCGACGATGTCTGCGTCTCCAACGTCAATCGCCAGCTCCACGCCCTCGACGGCGAGATCGGCAAGCCCAAGGTGGCGGTGCTGGCCGAGCGCTGCCGCGCGATCTGGCCGGGTATCGAGGTGGTCGCCGACGAAGCCTTCATCACCCCGACCAATCTGGCCGAGCGCATCCCCGCCGACGCCGATCATGTGATCGACGCCATCGACCACGTCGGCGCCAAGGCGGCGCTGATCCACTACTGCCAGCGGCGCAAGCTGGCGATCACGGTGACCGGCGGCGCCGGCGGCCAGAGCGACCCCAGCCGAATCCAGATTGCCGACCTCACCCGCACCGAGCACGACCCGCTGCTGGCCAAGGTGCGCTCGAAGCTGCGCCGGGACTACGGCTTCTCGCGCAATCCCAAGCGCCGTTTCGGCATCGAATGCGTCTACTCCGACGAGCAACTGGTCTACCCTGGCAGCGATGGCGAGGTGTGCCAGCACAAGCCGGCACCGGGTCAGGCCACCCGGCTGGACTGCGCCGCCGGTTTCGGTGCGGTGAGCGTGGTTACCGGCAGCTTCGGTTTCACCGCCGCCGCGCGGGTGCTCAGCCGGCTGGCGCGGCGCGCCCAGGCGGCGCCCGAGGTTGGCACCCCGACTGACGCCGAGAGCGCTGCGGCCGACACGCCGGGCGACGCGCCAGAGAATACCTCGCCCGCCGCTACCCCCACGCAGGAGTCCGCATCGCATGAGTGATTCGAGCCGCCCGGTTCCGGGCATCTACCGCCACTACAAGGGCCAGCTCTACGAGGTGCTGGATGTCGCTCAGCACAGCGAGAGCGAAGAGCGTCTGGTGATCTACCGCGCGCTCTACGGCGACTACGGTCTCTGGGCTCGGCCTCTGGAGATGTTCTGCGAGCAGGTCGACGTGAGCGGCGAACCGGTGCCGCGCTTCGCCCTGGAGAAGGCGTTCCGCTGACCGATCGGTCAAGCCCTGGCCGTATTTCTCCGCCCGAGAGTGGCTGTCTGCGCGGCCTCATGACGGGTATAATGCGCCGCTTTCCAAACCGTATCTCGACGCCGCCTGACAACCCACAAGCCGCGGCGGTCGAGCCTTTCCCCCCGGGAGGAAGCATGAGCGTACGCGTCGGCGTCATCATGGGGTCGAAGTCGGACTGGTCGACCCTCTGCCATACCGTCGAGACCCTGGAGCAGCTCGGCATCGAGCACGAAACCCAGGTGGTCTCCGCCCACCGCACCCCGGACCTGCTGTTCGAGTACGCCGAGACCGCGGCCGACCGGGGGCTCGAAGTGATCATCGCCGGCGCCGGCGGCGCCGCGCATCTGCCCGGCATGTGCGCGGCCAAGACCCGCCTGCCGGTGCTGGGCGTGCCGGTCAAGTCGAGCACGCTTTCCGGGGTCGACTCGCTGCTCTCGATCGTGCAGATGCCGGCGGGCATCCCCACCGCCACGCTGGCGATCGGCCGCGCCGGGGCGATCAATGCCGCCCTGCTCGCCGCCGCCATGCTGGCCAATCACGACGAACGCATCCGCACCGCGCTGGAGGCCTACCGCGCCGAACAGACACGCAAGGTGCTCGAGTCCCCCGACCCGCGCCCCAGCGCCCCCGACCACGACCAGAGCGAGAGCTGATCATGCGAATCGGAATCGTCGGTGGCGGCCAGCTTGGCCGCATGCTCGCCCAGGCCGGCGCCCCGCTCGACCTGCGCTTCACCTTTCTCGACCCGGGCAGCGAGCCCTGCGCGGCGGCGCATGGTGAGCATCTGCAGGCCGACTGGCAGGACCCGGCGGCGCTCGCGGCGCTGACCGCGAACTGCGATGCGATCACCTTCGAGTTCGAGAACGTGCCGGCAGAGGCGGTCGCCCGTCTCGCCGAGCAGCGCCCGGCCTTCCCCCCGGCCCAGGCGCTCTCCACCGCCCGCGATCGTTGGCTGGAGAAGTCGCTGTTCCGCGAGCTGGATATCGCCGTACCGCCGATCGCACGCATCGACAGCCAGGCCGATCTCGACGCCGCGGTGGCCGAGATCGGCCTGCCCGCGGTGGTCAAGACCCGCACCCTGGGTTACGACGGCAAGGGCCAGAAGGTGATGCGCGAGCCCGCCGACGTCAGTGGCACCTTCGCCGAGCTCGGCGGCGTGCCGCTGATCCTCGAGGGCTTCATCGACTTCGATCACGAAATCTCGGTGATCGCAGTGCGCGCGCGGGACGGCGAGATACGCCACTGGCCGGTAGTGCGCAACGCGCATCGCCAGGGCATTCTGCACTGCTCGGTACCGCAGGTGGCGCACCCGCTGCAGGCCCAGGCCGAGGATTACGCCAGCCGGGTGATGCGCGAGCTCGACTATGTCGGGGTGATGGCGTTCGAGTTTTTTGTCACCGACGCCGGCCTGCTGGCCAACGAGATCGCCCCGCGGGTGCACAACTCCGGCCACTGGAGCATCGAAGGCGCGGTCACCAGCCAGTTCGAGAACCACGTGCGCGCGGTGGCCGGGCTGCCGCTGGGCGAGACCGCCCGCCTGGCGCCCTGCGCCATGCTCAACGTGATCGGCGCCTTCCCCGAGCGCGACGCGGTGCTCGCCGTGCCCGGCACGCGCTGGCACGACTACGGCAAGGCGCCCAGACCGGGCCGCAAGATCGGCCATATCACCGTGCTCGCCGCCGACGACGAGACGCTGGCCGAGCGGGTTGCCGCGGTGGAGGCACTGTTGGTCAACGATCTGGGCTAGGCACCGCTCCTGGGGTAGCTGGCGCGCGCTGCACCCACGTCAGCTATCGCGCCCTTGCCCGCAGCCAAGACGCAAGCAGGCAGAATGAAAAAGGCCCCGCTGTCGATGACAGCGAGGCCTTTCAGGTTCCAGCCTCTTGCTGGCGCGGGCCGGGTCCGCTCAGACTCGGCCCACGGAGCGCATTGAGCCTGCGCTCACTCCTTCTCGTCGCCGAACATGTGCTTCTGCAGGTAGTTCTGGATACCGACCTTGTCGATCAGGCCCAGCTCCGCTTCGAGCTTGTCGATATGCTCTTCTTCGTCGTCGAGGATCTTGATGAACAGATCGCGGCTGACGTAGTCACGCACAGATTCGCAGTAGGGGATCGCTTCCTGCAGGTCGGCACGCGCCTTGTGCTCGATCTTGAGATCGCTCTCCAGCATTTCCTTGGCGTTCTCGCCGATGTTGAGCTTGCCCAGGTCCTGCAGGTTGGGGATGCCTTCGAGGAACAGGATGCGCTCGATCAGCTTGTCGGCGTGCTGCATCTCCTCGATCGACTCCTCGTACTCCCACTTGGCGAGCACGTTGAAACCCCAGTCCTTGTACATCTTGCTGTGCAGGAAGTACTGGTTGATCGCCACCAGCTCGTTGCCGAGGACGGTGTTCAGATAGCTGATGACCTTCGGGTCGCCTTTCATTGTCGTATTCTCCTCATGGGTAACTGGCGTGGGGAAGCAGCGGGCGCTCCCTGACGGAGTACGCTACCACAAGGTGGCGCCGTTCCGATCCTGGCAGTATCCACAAGGCATCGAGAAATTACAACTATTACAGTGACTTACGAAATCATCGCATCTGCCAGCGATTGGCAGGTGAAAACGCGGCTGATAACGAGTCGCGCTGCACCAGGAGCCCATCGCTGACACACCGGCCCGCCAGCCCTTACCGGCAGCGGCAAACTTGGACTACTCAAGGGAAGCTCACCAGCAGGAAGTGCTGGCGTCATGCAGAAAGACAGGAATACAGGCTACCAATGACACGGAAAGGCAAGAGCGCGAAGGCGGGCAAAGCTGTCGATACGACCTGTCGTGGAGACGAAAAAAGCGCAGACAGACAACGGGCGAGGCATGCGGTGTGGGGATAATGCCCGGTGAGTCACACCGCGTAGGCGAGATCCGGGTCGAAGCTCAACTGTTCGCTGATCGCGTCACGCATCACGCGCTTGCCGGTGCAGGCGCACTTGCCGCACTGTCCGGCGCAGCCGGTGACTTCGCGCACTTCGCGCCAGCTGCGGGCGCCATCGCTCACGGCGCTTTCGATATCGCGGTCGGTGACACCCAGGCAGAGACAGACGTACACGGCAGATCCTCGCGCTCAACGTGATGGTGAATGTAAATGATTCGCATAGGCACTTTCAAGTCCGAATCACAATCATCTCGCTCACGTTAGCCACGCTTTCTTAGCGCAGACTTAGCAAAGGCATCATCAGCCGCCCTCTTCCGCCCTCTTCCGCCCTCTTCCGCCCTCTTCCGCCCTCTTCCGCTCTCTCTCGCTCGGACCGACCACCGCATCCCAGAACTCAGACGCCATTCGACGGCCCCGAACCCACGCTAAACGCGCCAATGTGAAACGCCCCTATGTGAAACGCCTCAATGTGAAACGCCCCTGTGTGAAACGCCCCAACGCAAGACGCCGCACTCCAGGAGTGCGGCGTCGTCTTGTGCAATGAGCGGGGAAGCGAAGCGCTCTGGCAGGATCAGCCGGTGCGGCGCAGCAGCCAGATGCCGAGCAGATAGCACACCGCGGTCGGCACCACCACCGCCAGCGCCGGGGAGAAGCCGAACAGCACCGAGGCGGGGGCCAGCAGATCCTGCAGGTACTTGAACGACAGCCCCACGATCACGCCGTAGAAAATCCGCGTGCCGGCAGCGACGCTGCGCAGCGGGCCGAACACGAACGAAGCCGCCAGCAGCACCAGCCCGGCCAGGGTGACCGGCAACAGGCTCTTCTGCCAGAAGTAGAGCAGCGGCTGGGTCGCCTCCTGCCCCTGGGAGCGCAGATAGCTGGCGTACTGCCACAGGCTGCTCATGCGCTGGCTGTTGAGCGGGCGCAGCAGGCGGTTGAGCTGGGCCGGCGTCAAATCGGTATGCCAGGTCGCGGTGGGCTTCGACTCGACCCGGGTGCCGTCGGCGTCGAAATAGGTGGTCTTGACGTTCTCCAGCGTCCATGCCTTGCCGTTCCATACCGCGCGCTGGGCTTCGGAGGCTTCCACCAGGCGCTGGCCGTCGTACTCGTAGCGGCGCACGTTGATCACGGTGTCGTCGGCGCGGATGGTGCCGAAGCGGTAGAAGTTGTCGCCCTCTCGCTGCCAGCCGCCGCCGCGCTCGAGCACCGCGTCGGCGCCCTCGGACTGCTCCAGACGCCAGGCCGCGGCGTGCTGCTCGGTGGCGGGGCTGACGAACTCGCCGATGCCCATGGTGATCAGGATCACCAGCAGCAGCGGCTTGAGCACGCCGACCAGGATACGCCCGAGCGAGCGCCCGGCGGCGCGCATCACGGTGAGCTCGTTGCTCGAAGCCATCGAGCCCAGACCCACCAGCGCACCGATCAGCACCGCTACCGGGGCGTACTCGTAGAAGCGCCAGGGCAGTCGCATCAACAGATAGAGCAGCACGTCGAAGGCGGAGTAGTTACCGGAGACGTCACCCAGGTCATTGATATAGGAGATCACCAGGTCGAGGCCCAGCACCATCACCTGCACCACCAGCATGGCACCGAGGACGTTGCGCGCGATGTAACGGTCGAGACGGTCGAGCAGCATCAGCGGCCTCCTTGGCGCTGGTCGCGGCGCAGCAGAATCAGGCCGAGCAGCAGGTAGACGCCATGGATCGGCCACATGCCGACGCTCGCCGGCAGGCTGCCGCGGGCGATCGCATCCTGGGCCGCCAGCAGCAGGCTCAGATAGCTGACATGCAGAAACAGCGCCGGCAGCAGCTTGGCGAAGCGCCCCTGGCGCGGATTGACCCGCGACAGCGGCAGCGCCAGCAGGGTCAGGATCGGTACCATCAGCGGCATCGACAGGCGCCACTGCAGCTGCGCCAGGGCCTCGCTGTCGCCCTGCTCGACCAGCTTGCGGGTACTCATCAATTCGGTGTCGTCGCCGATATCGGTCTCGCCGTCGGTGGAGAGACGCACCGCATAGCTGCCGAAGGCGAGCCGCTCGGCCACCGGGCTACCCGGGTCGACGCTGTAGCGGGTGCCGTTGGAGAGCACCAGGAAGCGGCTGCCGGTCTTGGGGTCAACGGTCTGATAGCCGCTCTCGGCGCGGGTCACCACCTGCTGGCCGCCGTCGCTGCCCTTGCCCTGCTCGCTGATGAAGACGTCTTCCATGCGCGAGCGGTCATCGTTGAGCGCCTGGGTGTAGGCGGTACGGCCACTGCCGAAGTCCTGGAAGCGCCCCGGGGTGAGCAAAGAGAAGTCGAGCTGGCTCTTCTGCTGCTCGATCAGACGCTCGTTGTGCAGCGCACCGTAAGGGGTCAGCCACAGGCTGCAGGCGCCGACCACCGCGGCGATCAGCAGCGCCGGCAGCAGCGTGACCTGGAGCAGGCGGCTGGGGCTCATGCCGCAGGCCACCAGCACGGTGATCTCGCTATTGAGATAGAGCTGGCCGTAGGCGAGCAGGATGGCGATGAAGAACGCCAGTGGCAGCACCAGCTCCATGAAGCTGGGCATGTGGAACAGCATCAGCGACCCCAGCGCGCTGAGCGGCAGCTCGCCCTGGGCGGCGTCGGTGAAGTAGCGGATGAAGCGGCTGCCCATGATCACCAGCAGCAGCACGCCAGCGACCGCCGACATCGTCAGCAGGATCTCGCGGGTCAAATAGCGGAATACAATCAACATCGACTCCTGATCTGGCTTCCTGCCACCGCACGGCGTGCGTTCCGGCGGCGGGCGGGCTTGTGCATCGCCCCCCCGCTTTGCGTAAACTGAGGCGTCTTGCGGGCTGCGCCTGCAACCCCTGGCGCGGCGCTGGGCCGCGACGAGCGGCACACACCGGCGCGGCCCAGGCCATTATCCCGATTACCCGCGCACTTGTCTCGTTGCCGAGACCTGTGACGCGAAGCCAGCGCAATCGTTCATTGGAGACGACATGGAATTTTCCGTACTCAGCGTCAACCCGGCCAAGGTCGAGACCGCCTGTCTGGTGGTGCCGCTGTTCCAGGATGGCGAGCTGCTGCCCACCGCGGCCAAGCTGGACGACGCCAGCGAGCGGTTGATCGCGCAGCTGCTGGAGCGCGGTGACTTCACCCCCAACCTGGGCGACGTACAGCTGGTGCCGTTCGCCCCGGGGCTCTCCGCCGAGCGTCTGCTGCTGGTGGGCCTGGGCGAGCGCGCCAAGTTCAACGAGGGCGGCCTGCGCAAGGCGCTCGATGCGGCCTTCGCCGCCGTCGCCAAGCTGCCGGTGGACAGCGTCGCGGTGGGCTTCAGCGATGCCGTGATCGCCGACCGTGATATCGCCTGGAACACCCAGATGACGCTGGATGCGGCGACCCAGGCGGTCTACCGCTTCAACGAGTGCAAATCCACCCCGAGCCCGCTGCCGGCGCTCAACCGGGTCGAACTGCTGATCGCCGACAGCGGCCAGAGCGAAGCGGCCGAGCGTGGCGCACGCATTGGCGCCGCCCTCGGCGACGGGGTCAACCTGGCGCGCACCCTGGGCAACCTGCCGGGCAATATCTGCACTCCCAGCTACCTCGCCGGGCAGGCCGAGACGCTGGCCGGTGAAGCCGGCGGCAGCCTCGAGGTCGACGTGCTCGACGAGGACCAACTCGAAGCGCTCGGCGCGCACTCCCTGCTCGCCGTGGGCCGCGGCAGCGCCGAACCCTCCAAGCTGATCGTGATGAAGTACCTGGGCGCGGCGGACCCCGAAGAGGCGCCCCACGTGCTGGTGGGCAAGGGCATCACCTTCGATACCGGCGGCATCTCGCTCAAGCCGGGCGCTGGCATGGACGAGATGAAGTTCGACATGTGCGGCGCGGCGAGCGTGTTCGGCACCATGAAGAGCGTGATCGCGCTCAAGCCCAAGCTCAACGTGATTGCCATCGTCGCCAGCGCCGAGAACATGCCGGACGGCCGCGCGATCAAGCCCGGCGATATCGTCAAGACGCTCAAGGGTCTCACCGTCGAGATCCTCAACACCGACGCCGAGGGGCGCCTGGTACTGTGCGACGCCCTGGCCTACGCCGAGCGCTTCCAGCCGGCCAGCGTGGTCGATATCGCCACCCTCACCGGCGCCTGCGTGATCGCCCTGGGCGACCACGCCAGCGGGCTCTTCTCCAACGACGACGATCTCGCCCTCGACCTGCTCGAAGCCGGCGAGACCGCCTGGGACCGCGCCTGGCACATGCCGCTGTGGGACGACTACCAGGCCCAGCTGGAGTCCAACTTCGCCGATCTGGCCAATATCGGCGGACGCCCGGCGGGCAGCATCACCGCCGCCTGTTTCCTCTCGCGCTTCGCCGACAGCTACCCCTGGGCGCACCTGGACATCGCCGGTACCGCCTGGCACAGCGGCAAGCAGAAAGGCGCCAGCGGGCGTCCGGTGGGCCTGCTCACGCGCTACCTGCTCGACCGCGAGAGCGAGCACGTGGTCACCGACGAGACCTGAGCGGCGCGTCTTTGAGCCCCAGGGGCGCCCCGCCGCCGCTCACCGGTCGTGATCGACCGATGACGCCGGACCGGTGATGACCCAGCGCTGCAGACCGGGACCCGCCGTGACGCCTCCCTTCGGAGGCCTCGCGGCGGGTTCTTTGACACCGATGACAAGTGAATCAGGAGCACCGTGGCATGTTCATCGTTTCACTCACCTACAAGGTGGCGCTCGAGCGTATCGAGCCGAACGTCGAAGGCCACATGGCATGGCTCCATGACGCCTACGCCCAGGGGCTGCTGACTGCCTCCGGGCGCAAGGTGCCACGCACCGGCGGCGTACTGCTCTCCCACGCCGAGCGCCCCGCGCTCGAAGCGTGCCTGGCCGTGGACCCGTTCAAGGTCCACGACCTCGCCGACTACGACATCGTCGAGTGTGCCATCACCCTGACCGCCCCCGGCTTCGAAGCGCTCAAGGGCTGAGCCGGCGGCACCGTGGCCGCAGCGCCGGCGCGGCCACGGCCCCTCTTCGCAGAATACGCTTTGCATGCTAATTTGACCCTTCCGCCAGCGCCGCCCCGCGTTGACGCCGCCGCCTCGGCGCGTCTTCGCCCGAGTGCGTGATGCGGACCCACCGTCACCGATCGTATGCCCGCCGGGCGGCGCGCGAATACCACCGCGCCGCCATCATCCGGGGCCGCCAGGAGAAGTCGCAGTGTCCACTCAAGGATTCGAAGTTCGCCTCTCGTCCAACCCGCTCGATGCCAACCTGCGCAACGAGATTCTCGCCAATCCGGGCTTCGGCCGCTTCTTCACCGATCACATGGTGCACGTACGCTGGACCAAGCAGGACGGCTGGCAGCGTGGCGAACTTCGCCCCTATGGGCCGCTGCTGATCGACCCCGCCTCGCCGGTACTGCACTATGGCCAGGAGATCTTCGAGGGCATCAAGGCCTACCGCCATGCCGACGGCTCGGTGTGGACCTTCCGCCCGCAGAAGAACGCCGCGCGCTTCCGCGCCTCGGCGCGTCGCCTGGCGCTGCCGGAACTCGACGACGAGACCTTCCTCGGCTCCCTCGAAGCGCTGGTCTCCCAGGACGCCGCCTGGGTGCCGACGCCGCAGAACGACAGCGAAGAGTGCAGCCTCTACCTGCGCCCGTTCATGATCGGCAACGGCAAGTCGCTGGGCGTGAAGCCGGCCGCCGAGGTCGACTACTATCTGATCGCCTCGCCGGCGGCTTCCTACTTCAAGGGCGGCGGCAAGCCGGTCTCGATCTGGCTCTCCTCCCACTACAAGCGCGCCGCTCCCGGCGGCACCGGCTTCGCCAAGTGCGGTGGCAACTATGCCGCCTCGCTGCTGGCCCAGGCCGAAGCCGAGCAGCACGGCTGCGCCCAGGTCGCCTTCCTCGATGCGGCCGAGAACAAGTGGATCGAAGAGCTGGGCGGCATGAACCTGTTCTTCGTCTACCGTGACGGCCGCCTGGTCACCCCGGCGCTGAGCGGCACCATCCTCGAAGGCGTGACCCGCGACTCGATCCTCGAACTGGCACGCGATGCCGGCCTCACCCCGGAAGAGCGCCAGATCAGCATCGACGAGTGGCGCGACGGCGTCGCCAGCGGCGAGATCACCGAAGTGTTCGCCTGCGGCACCGCGGCGGTGATCACCCAGATCGGCGAGCTGGTGAGCGAGGATGAGCGCATCGCCACTCCGCCGGTGGAGGGTGAAGCGGTCAGCGCCCAACTGCGCAAGCGCCTGCTCGACATCCAGTACGGCCGCAGCGAAGACACCCGCGGCTGGCTGGTGCGTCTGGCCTGATCGCGCCCTGGCGCGAAGCGGCCCGGGTATCCCCATTCACCGGGGAACCCCTATTCACTATCGCCAAGGCCTTCGAGGAGAGCCCTATGTTCAGCCACATCATGATCGGCAGTAACGATATCGATCGCGCCCAGCGCTTCTACGACGAAGTGCTCGGCGTACTCGGTGCGCAAGCCGGCAAGCGCTTCGAGTACGACGGCCTGCAACGTCTGTCCTATCGCCATGACGGCAACGTCTTCGTCGTCACCGAGCCGATCAACGGCGAGCCCGCTACCGTGGGTAACGGCGATACCCTGGGCTTTACCTGCAGCTCTCAGGAGCAGGCCCAGCGCTTCCACGACACCGCGGTCGCGCTGGGCGCCACCTCGATCGAGGACGAACCGGGCGTGCGCCAGACGCCGATGGGCGAACTCTTCCTCGCCTATATGCGTGACCCCGATGGCCACAAGCTCTGCGCCATGTATCCGCTAGAACCCGCAGCCTGATAGGCTGCCTGTCGGCGTCGCGCTCGAGCGCGGCGTCGACTCTCTCACCCTGTTATCGGAGGAGTGCATGAAACCTGTCATGATCGTGACCGGTGCCGGCCGCGGCATCGGCGCCGCCACCGCCCTCATGGCCGCCCAGAAGGGTTACGCCGTGGCCGTCAACTATCGCAGCGACAAGGCCTCCGCGGACAAGGTGGTCGCTGAGATCGAAGCCGCCGGTGGCCGCGCCATCGCCGTCCAGGCCGATGTGGTCGACGAAGCCGCCATCGTCGCCATGTTCGAGACCGTCGACCGCGAGTTGGGGCGGGTCGATGTACTGGTCAACAACGCCGGGGTGGTCGACCAGATCAGCCGCGTCGACGAGATGAGCTTCGAGCGCGTCGATCGCATGATGAAGATCAACGTGGTCGGCCCCTTCGTCTGCGCCCGCGAAGCGGTCAAGCGCATGTCCACCCGCCACGGCGGCAACGGCGGTGCGATCATCAACGTCGGCTCGGCCGCCTCGCACCTCGGCGGTGCCGGCGAATACGTCGACTACGCCGCCTCCAAGGGCGCCATCGACACCATGACCGAAGGCCTGGCCAAGGAGGTCGCCGGCGAGGGTATCCGCGTCAACACCGTGCGCCCCGGGGTGATCCGCACCACCATTCACGCCAGCGGCGGCAATCCGGACAAGCCCGATGTCGCCGGCGAGGTAATCCCGATGGGCCGGATCGGCGAACCGGAAGAGATCGCCAACGCGGTGCTGTGGCTGGCCGAAGCCGGATTCACCACCGGCGCACTGGTCGACGTCGACGGCGGCGTCTAGTCCTCTATCGATTGGCTGCGCGTCGCTCATGCGGCGTTGAATCCAGCTTCGCGATGCGCATTGAAGCCCCCTCGACTGCGCTCGCTTAGCTGGATTCGCCTTGGCTGAAACTCGCTCGCGCAATCGCGCAGGGTCGTGTGAGGCCACCCATCTCGCCGCTTACAGCTCCCCGAAGGGCATTTATGACCAAAGTCGACTTCTACATCCTTCAGGACACCACGCTGGAGGCGCGCTTCGATTTCGCCTGTCGCCTGGCGGAGACGATCTACCGCAAGGGCTATCGCCTGCACGTGCATACTCAGGACGAAGCGATGGCGCGCCAGTTCGATGAGCACCTGTGGAAATTCCGTGACGAGAGCTATGTGCCGCATGCGGTGGTGGGCGACGACATCGGGCCGGTGCCGCCAGTGAGCATCGGCTGGCAGGCCGCCCCGGAACCCGGCGTGCAAGCGCTGCTCAACTTGCACGACGACATTCCCGAATGGTTCTCCCGGGTCGAGCGCGTCGCCGAGATCATCAACCAGCACCAGGACGTGCTGCGCACCAAGCGCGCCTGCTGGAAGACCTACAAGGATCGCGGCTACCGGGTCGAAGCGCACAAGCTGTAAGCGTCGCGCCCCCTACGGCCGCGTGTACCGCGGACCGCTCCCCGCGCCGATGCGAACCTGACGCGCTCGCCCCTCAGCAGGTATAATCCTCGCCATTTTCGTCACGCCGCCCGCCTCCGCGAGCGCCGCGTGCCCGCCACCGTTTGCCGAGTCAAGAAGCCGCCATGGACAAGACGTACCAACCCGATCAGATCGAAACCCGCTGGTATCAACGCTGGGAAGCGGATGGCCACTTCGCCCCCAGCGATGAGGGCGAGCCGTTCTCGATCATGATCCCGCCGCCCAACGTCACCGGCAGCCTGCACATGGGTCACGCCTTCCAGGACACCATCATGGACACGCTGACCCGCTGGCGGCGGATGCGCGGCAACAACACCCTGTGGCAGGTGGGCACCGACCACGCCGGCATCGCCACTCAGATGCTGGTGGAGCGCAAGGTCGCCGCCGAGGAAGGCAAGAGCCGCCACGATCTCGGGCGCGAGGCGTTCACCGACAAGATCTGGGAATGGAAGGCGGAGTCCGGCGGCCATATCACGCGTCAGTTGCGACGCATGGGCGCCAGCGTCGACTGGAGCCGCGAACGCTTCACCATGGATGACGGCTTCTACCGGGCGGTGCAGGAAGTCTTCGTGCGTCTGCATGAAGAGAAGCTGATCTACCGCGGCAAGCGCCTGGTCAACTGGGACCCGACCCTGCATACCGCGATCTCCGACCTGGAGGTGGAGAACCGCGAACAGCAGGGCCAGTTCTGGCACTTCCGCTATCCGCTCGCCGACGGCGTCACCACCGCCGATGGCAAGGACTACGTGGTGGTCGCCACCACCCGTCCGGAAACCCTGCTGGGTGACACCGGTGTGGCGGTCAACCCGGAAGATGCGCGCTACGCCTCGCTGGTCGGCAAGTTCATCGAGCTGCCGCTGGTCGGCCGCCGCATCCCGGTGATCGCCGACGAGCACGCCGACATGGAGAAGGGCTCGGGCTGCGTCAAGATCACCCCGGCCCACGACTTCAACGACTATGAAGTCGGCAAGCGCCACGACCATGCACTGATCAACGTCTTCTCCAAGGATGCCACCATCCTCGAACGCGCCGAGGCGTTCGATCTCCAGGGTCAGCCGCGGGGCGACATCGACCTCAGCCTGCCCGCCGCCTACGCCGGGCTCGGCCGCTTCGAGGCGCGCGAGCGCATCGTCGCCGACATGGAGGCCGCCGGGCTGCTCGAACGGATCGAGACGATCAGCAACACCCTGCCCTACGGCGACCGCTCCGGTGATGTCATCGAGCCGCTGCTCACCGATCAGTGGTTCGTCGCCGTGGAACAACTGGCCAAACCGGCCATCGCCGCGGTGGAGAACGGCGATATCCAGTTCGTGCCCAAGAACTACGAGAACATGTACTTCGCCTGGATGCGCGACCTGCAGGACTGGTGCATCTCGCGTCAGCTGTGGTGGGGCCACCGCATTCCGGCCTGGTACGACGCCGAGGGCAACGTCTATGTGGCGCGCAGCGAGGAGGAGGCGCGCACCAAGCACGGCCTCGGCGCCGAGGTCGCGCTCACCCAGGACGAGGACGTGCTGGATACCTGGTTCAGCTCGGGCCTGTGGACCTTCGGCACCCTGGGCTGGCCGGAGAAGACCCCGGAACTGGCGACCTTCCACCCCACCAGCGTGCTGGTGACCGGTTTCGACATCATCTTCTTCTGGGTCGCCCGGATGATCATGATGACGCTGAAGTTCACCGACGAGGTGCCGTTCAAGACCGTCTATGTCCACGGCCTGGTGCGCGATAGCCAGGGCCAGAAGATGTCGAAGTCCAAGGGTAACGTGCTCGACCCGATCGATCTGATCGACGGTATCGACCTCGAGACCCTAGTGACCAAGCGGACCGGCAACATGATGCAGCCGCAGAAGGCGCGCGCCATCGAGAAGGCCACCCGTGCCGAGTTCCCGGAGGGTATCGAGGCCCATGGCACCGACGCCCTGCGCTACACCTTCCTCTCGCTGGCCACCACCGGCCGCGACATCAAGTTCGACATGGGCCGCCTCGACGGCTATCGCAACTTCTGCAACAAGCTGTGGAACGCCTCACGCTATGTGCTGATGAACGCCGAGGGCGCAGACGTCGGCCTCGACGACGCTCCGGTGGCGCTGTCGCTGGCCGACCGCTGGATCGTCTCGCGCCTGCAGCAGACCGCGGCCCAGGTCACCAGGGCGCTCGAGGAGTACCGCTTCGACCACGCCTCCCAGGCGCTCTATGATTTCGTCTGGAACGAGTACTGCGACTGGTACCTGGAGCTCTCCAAGCCGGTGCTGTGGGACGACGCCGCGGCGCCGGAAGCCAAGCGCGGCACCCGGCGTACCCTGGTGCGCGTACTGGAGACGGTGCTGCGTCTGGCGCATCCGATGATGCCGTTCATCAGCGAAGAGATCTGGCAGCGCGTGGCACCGCTGGCCGGCACGGCCGCTGGCGAGAATGCCAGCCTGATGACCCAGCCGTGGCCGGAGGCCGACGCTTCGCTTATCGACGAACAGTCGATCCGTGACATCGAGTGGCTCAAGGGTGTGATCGTTGCGGTGCGCAACATTCGCGCCGAGATGAACATCGCCCCCGGCAAGCCGCTGGAAGTGCTGCTGACCAAGGGCGACGCCGGCGACCGCGAGCGCCTCGAGGCCAACCGGCTGTTCCTGGCCAAGCTGGCCAAGCTGGAAAGCGCCGACTGGCTCGACGACCCGGCCCAGGCACCGCTGGCCGCGACCCAGCTGGTGGGCGACATGGAAGTGCTGGTACCGATGGCCGACCTGATCGACAAGGAAGCCGAACTGGCACGGCTGGCCAAGGAGATCGACAAGCAGGACAAGCTGATCGTCGGCATCGAGAAGAAGCTCTCCAACGACAGCTTCGTGGCCAAGGCGCCGGAGGCGGTGGTCGAGAAGGAGCGCGGCAAGCTCAATGAGTATCTGGCAGCGCGCCAGCACCTGGTCGAGCAGCGCAACAAGATCGCCGAACTCGACGGCTGATCGCCTCGCGCTGACCGACGGCCCGCAGTGACCCAAGCGGCCCCGCCATCTGGCGGGGCCGCTGGCTTTAGAGCCCATCTGACGAAGGGCGCCGGGGGCAGGGCAAAGCGAGGGTCCTTTGCCAGGGATGGCAAAGGTAGCGCCCAGGGAGGGGTTCGCGGCGCCCTGCTGCCGGATAAGCCCATGTCATATAGAGGTTTAGGGTGGCCCTGAGTGCGGCTCTGTAGCGGTTTCGGGACTGCCTGGCCGCGACGTCTGCCATCGAAAGATGTCAGGGAAAAGTCTGCGGGGTTAAGAAACATTGTTTCTTATGCTGAGCTTAACTTAAAATGGCCGCCTTACCGCTTCTTGCAACGCCATCCGGCAAGGCTCGTTCATGACCCGTTCTCGTCTCGATCTCAAGCGTATCGTCGCTTTCAACGTCACCGGCCTGCTGCTGCTGTTGAGCTGGGCCTGGCCCCACGGCGTGCTGTGGAACGATCTCGACGATCGCATCTTCTGGTTCTTCAACGCCCTGATCACCCCCGAGCCCAACTGGTGGGACGACACCCTGGCGATTCTCAACCATCGCGCCTTCGACATGATCTCGCTGGCGATCATGGGCCTGCTGTTCCTGTGGGCCATGCGCCGCGATCCGCATCCTCAGCGCCTGACGCGCTGGATCGGTATCGGCGTGACCATGGTGCTCACCGCCGGCGTACTGGCGCTGTTCACCACCAAGGGCATCAGCTATGGCCACCCCAGCCCGACCCGCTTCTTCGCCAACGCCATGCGCCTGACCGACGTGGTCTCGATTCCGACCAAGGATTCGGCATCGAACAGCTTCCCCGGTGACCACGGACTGATGCTGATGGTGTTCGCCGGCTTCATGCTGCGCTTCGCCGCGCGCCGCATCGCCCTGCTCAGCGTGGCCTTCGTGGTGCTGCTCAGCGCGCCGCGCATCATGGTCGGCGCGCACTGGTTCAGCGACGTCTACATGGGCGCGCTGAGCATCGCCCTGATCGCCCTGCCGTGGGTCCTGTGCACGCCGCTGGCGGCCGCTGCCGCCGGCCGGGTTCAGCGCGCGCTGGCGCGCTGGCTGCCGCAGCGTGTGCACCTGGGCTGAGGGACTGAGGGGCTGAGACTATAGCCCCTCCGACTCCAGCGCATCTTGCACCCCGCGCGACAGCCGCACGGCGTTGCGCGAGTTGGCGCTCTCGACATGCCCTTCGGCGACCACCTGATTGCGCCCGGCCGACTTGGCGGCGTACAGCCTCCGGTCGGCCAGTTCGATGATACTTTGCAAATGCCCGCCTTCGGCGGCAGAGGCGATCCCCATCGACAGCGTCACCGGCATCAACTGGCCGCTGAACTGGCACGGGCGTCGCGCCAGCCGCACGCGGATACGCTCGGCGACCGCCACTGCCTCGGCAATCCCGGTCTCGGGCAGCAGCAGCAGGAACTCCTCGCCGCCGACGCGCCCAACGTCGTCCTCACCGCGCAGCGCGTCACTGAGCACACCGGCCAGATGATGCAGTACCGCATCGCCCGCGGTATGGCCGAAGTTGTCGTTGATCTCCTTGAAGTGATCGGCGTCCACCAGGATCATCGCGAACGGCGTCTGCTGGCGCCAGTAGGTCGAGGCCTTCTCGAAGATAGCGCGACGATTGAGCACCAGGGTCAGCGAATCGTGCATGGCGTCGCGGCGATAGCGGTACTCGTGGCGATCGGTGATCGTGAGCATGCGCAGGATCACCATGCAGAGCATGGCAAAAACCGCCACCAGCACGATGTTCGCCAGTAGATGATCGCGCGGGCCCAGCGGCAGCGAATTGAGCCCGGGCAGGTCCTCGACGCCCAGCGCCAGCAACGCCAGCCCGGCAGTCAACAGCAACTTGGTCCGTCGGCGCAGATCGGAGAGCATCAGCTCCACCTCGGCGAACAGCAGGCAGTAGACGATACTGCTGCCACTACCCACCACCGAGGCGCCATAGATCAGCAGCGAGAGAAACGCGGTCAATTTCACGCCCAGGGCCAGGGCCACCCACAGGCGCCGATGCAGGCGCAGCGCCAGCGTATAGGCAAGCACGCAGACGAGATTCAGATGCCCCAGGACCTCATAGCCGAGCAGGTAGAGCCAAGGCGCGACGAGAGCCTGCAGGCACAGCGCCAGCAAGTAGATTTCGGCCATGATCTCGAAACTGCGGCGGCGCTCTACCGGCAGAGTATCGGGGGGACGCGTGACGCGCCGCCAAAGATGAAAGAGATAGCGGCTAGGCATGGTGATAGGCTCGCAATATTGTTATTCGCTCGGCGCGGACACGGCGCGCGCCCGGAAAAAAGCGGTGCCGGCCGAGTTTGAAGCGCGGGAACGTGAGAGCACAAGAGTATCGCTTTTTTTAACTTCAAATAACATTCGAATTTGCCGATTTAATTTGTAAGCCAATGACGACATTGACGATATTAACTTTCCATTAACAAATTCTGATAATCTTGACGACCGCGGGGCCGGCCATCGCCCTCGCAGCCACCTCTCCCTTCTCGGACAAAGGACTCGTTCACCCATGCGCTTCATGCACAACGACGATCTGGGCAAACTGCTGCTACGACTCTGTGTGGGGATTCTGATCCTGCTTCACGGTCTGCACAAGCTCATGGACCCCGCCAGTCTCAACGGTATCGCCCATCAGTTGGCGCAGATGGGCGTGCCCTCTTTTGTCGCCTATGGCGTCCTGGTGGGCGAAATCATCGCCCCCCTGATGGTGATCGTTGGCTGGCAGGCGCGCCTGGGCGGGATGCTGATGGCGATCAACATGCTGGTAGCCATCGTCCTGGTCCATCTATCGCAGCTCTACAGCCTCAATGGCCAGGGGGGCTGGACACTGGAGCTGCAGGGGATGTTCCTCGGCGCCGCGCTGGCAGTGATGTTCCTGGGCAGCGGGCGGATGGCCTTCAAGCCGGACTGAGGTTTGCCGCTTTTTCCTGCACTACTTTTTCCTGCACTGGTAGTGACCTGCAGGCGGTCATTTTTTATTTTATAAAAAACTAATATTAAGAACTGGACACATATTACGCCCAGCCCAGCTGTGCCAGCCGCCTCGCCATCAGCTCGGGAAAACGCTTGAACCAGCGCTGATTGAGCGGTGACGGATGCGGCAATGGCGCCAGCGTAAAGGCACGTTGGTGGCCGTCCGGCAGGCGCAGTTCGATCTGGTGCAGTGCCGTGAAGCGATCCTCCCGTGCCCAGAAAGCGTCGAGCGCCGCGCGCACCTCGCGCGGCTGCTCGATGCCGAACCACAAGAAGGCTTCCCGGCCCAGAGTGATGATCCGCTCGCCCTGCCAGCAGGTATCGAGCAGATGCGCCACCAGCGGTTGAAAGCGGCGCTTGACCGCCATCGACCACGCCTTGTTGCCCTGCGGCTTGTAGGGCACGGTATTGATCCAGAACAGTTCGCGGCCGATCGCCAGAGACGCATCGGCATTCGGCAGCGGCTCATGGTGGCGGTGCCGGTAGAGTTCACCCCGCACCTTCTGCCCCCCGGCACCGACGAACGGCTCTCCGGTCTCGACCTCACGGGTGCCCGGGTCACGGCCGAAGATCGCCAGCGGCGCAGCGTAAGGACCGAGCCCCACGATCGGCTCGCAAGGGTCACGCCCAAAGCGCGCATAGGTGTCGCGATCCAGGCGCTCGAGCTCGGCGGCCTCCCGGCGCAGGGCCGCCTCGATGGTCGCCGGCAGCCGCCTCGGGCGTGCGCTCTCCTTCATGCGCTCTCCTTCATTCACGCTCCCTGTTCAGCGTCATCGGCATGCCAGCGCCGCGACGATTCAACCGGTAGGAAAATTGAGCACCAGCAACCCGGCATTGAGATAGCCGGCGAAGCTGACCCATATCAGGTAGGGCAGCAGTAGCATCACAGCCAGTCGCGAATAGCGCGAGAAAGTCACCAGCGTCCACACGATCAGCCCCCACATCAGCAGCAGATCGAGCAGCCCCACCAGCATCCAGTGGGCGCCGAAGAACAGCCACGACCACAGCGCATTGACGACGAGCTGGGCGACGAACGGGGTCAGGGCCTGGCGCCGCTGCCCCGGCGGAGCCACCAGCGTGACCCGCCAGGCGGCCACCGCCATCAACAGATAGAGCAGCGTCCAGGCCACCGGAAAGAGCCAGTCCGGGGGCGTCAGCGGCGGTTTGGTGAGCGCTTCGTACCAGGGTCCGGGCGGCGCCAGGATGCCGCTGCTGGCGGCGAGCGCCACCAGCAGCAGCCAGCCGAGAAAGATCGCCAGCGAGCGATTCATACGCCTTACCAGGAGCCGGTATTTTCCATCGACGCCCAGGGCTCCTGGGCCGGCTTCGGCTCGCCCTTCTGCAGCAATTCGATGGAGATACCGTCAGGCGAACGCACGAAGGCCATATGGCCATCCCGCGGCGGGCGATTGATGGTCACGCCGTTGGCCTGGAGCTTGTCGCACAGCGCATAAATGTCGTCGACGCGATAGGCCAGGTGGCCGAAGTTGCGTCCGCCGGTGTAGGTCTCCGGGTCCCAGTTGTAGGTCAGCTCGACCATTGGAGACTTTTCGGCCTCGGCACGCGGGCGATCGTTGGGGGTGGCGAGAAAGACCAGCGTGAAACGGCCCTTTTCGCTCTCCTTGCGTGACACCTCTTCGAGACCGAGCAGGTCACAATAGAAATGCAGCGAGGCATCGAGATCCGACACGCGCACCATCGTGTGCAGGTATTCCATGGGAATCTTCCTGATTCGTCAGTGAGTTGAACCGTTTCATGGTAGACCAGGAACGCGCAGCGGTGAATGCCGCGCCCGCTTCTTGCGGCTTCCTCCCCGGCGCCGCTGATCGTGCACTCGACGCCCCCGCGTGGCTCGCACACAATTCAGCCATCCCTATCGAGGAGTAAGCATGGATTCGCTGACACAAGCCTGCCTGGGCGCCGCGGTCGCCGGCGCGGTGATGCCGCGTCTGGGGCGCCGTGCGCTGCTGCTGGGCGCGGCACTGGGCACCCTGCCCGACCTGGACGTGGCGATCGACTACGGCGACGCAGTAGCCGATTACACCCGCCACCGTGGCTTCAGCCACTCGCTGCTGGTGCTCACCGCGCTGGCCACGCTGCTGGCGGGGCTGACCAGCCGCTGGCGGCGTAGCCGCGAGATCGCCTCCTTCGCCCACTGGTGGTGGCTGTTCGCGCTCTGCCTGCTGACCCACCCGCTGCTCGATGCTTTCACCACCTACGGCACCCAGCTACTGTGGCCGCTGCCGCTGCCGCCGGTGAGCTGGCACAGCCTGTTCATCATCGACCCCGCCTACACGCTGCCGCTGCTGATCGGAGTGATCGTGTTCGCGATCCGCCCGCGGCGGCGCCCGCTGGGTATCGCGCTGGGGCTCTCCTGCGCCTACATCGGCTTCAGCCTGGGCGCTCAGGCGTTCGTCGAGTCGCGGGTCAAAGGTGCCCTGGCCGCCCGCGGCCTGGCACAGGCGCCCATGCTGGTGCAGCCGGCACCGTTGACCACCCTGCTGTGGCGAGTGACGGTGATCGATCAGGATCAGGCTCTGGAGGGCTGGGTGGGGCTGCTGGACGGAGACGCCCCCGTCACGTTGAACCCCTGGCCGCTGGGCGACACCTGGAGACGGGCCGCGCTGGCCACCACGGATGGCCAGCGCCTGGCCTGGTTCAGCGGGCCATTCCTGCGCTACGCCGTGGTCACGCCAGCAGACGCCCAACCGCGCCTGACCGCCACCGATCTGCGCCTGGGCATTCCCGGCCTGCATCCGTTCGTCTTCACCCTCGCCGCCCGCGATGCCGCCGGCGACTGGCAACCCGTGCCCAGCGTGCGCGAAAGCCAGGGGCGCCCCGACCGCGCGCTGCTCGAACGCCTGCTGGCGCGGATGGTCGACCCCAGCGTCGAACCGGTTCTCCCTCCTCGCGACGTGGCGGATGGGCCTGGATAGCATTCTTCACACCAACAAAAAGCGCCCGCCACCGTCAGGTAGCGGGCGCTTGACCCAAGGCGATAGCGTGCTCAGCAATGAGTGCTGACGTACTCGGCAATCGCCTGCTTGGCTTCGGTCAGGGCCGCCTGTTTCTGGCCGTCACCCATGTTGAGGCCTTCGGCATAGATGGCGTGGACATCCTGGATACCGATCAGCTTGAGCATGTGACGCAGGTGCGGCGTCTGGGAATCCATCTCGGTGCCGGCATACATGCCGCCGCGCGCCGCCAGGATCAGCCCCGACTTGCCCTCGAGCAGGCCCACCGGGCCGTTTTCGGTGTACTTGAAGGTCTTGCCCGCGCGCAGGATACGATCGAACCAGGCCTTGAGCTGGCTGGGGATACCGAGGTTGTAGAGTGGTACCGCGAGCACGATCAGGTCGGCGGCCTCGACCTCGGCCAGCAGCACGTCGGAGTGGCGCGCCAGGGCGACCTGCTCCGGGGTGCGCGCGCTGGGTTCGGTCATCCAGCTACCCATCTCTTCACCGCTCAGGTGCGGCAGTTCGCTTGCGACCACGTCACGCTCGACCAGCGCGACATCGCGCCCTTCGAGTGCGGACTTGAAAGCCGCGGCGAGGCCGCGGGACTGGCCATTCTCGCCGAACAGCGAGCTGGTGATCAGCAGGATGCGTTGTGTCATGGACGAAGCTTCCCTAACAGAGTGAGTGGGGCGTAGAGGTGACGCCCGCCGCCGAGGACGGCGGGTGAACGCTGATCGCCATTATTCATTGTGGTTTTTGAAATAAAAACCGCGAATATTGGCACAAACCATTCGATTAAATCGAAAAATATCAGCGTTTGGCTTCGACACCCTGCCCGCAGCCCTGCCACTCGTGGCGCCCGTAGCGCAGGGTCACCTTGACCGGCCACGGCTGCCCGCTCATGTCATCGAAGCAGGCGCCGGCGCGCAGATCCATCTCCAGCGGCTGACGCCCGCTGTCGCTGACCAGCACCATTCGGGCATCGCTGCCGTTCTTCACCGAGGCCACGCGGTAGTGGAAGGTATCGGTCGCCTGGCCGTAATCGGACACCAGCGTCAGGGTGGTGGTCTGACGATCCAGCGATACGTTCCAGCCCGGCTCGTTGCCGCTGGCGTAGAAGATGCTCTGCGGATGTGCCTGGCGCGTGGTGGTCGCGCGCTCGCTGGCCAGCGCGCAGACCAGTTGACCATGGTCGCTCTCGACTCGGGCATCGCGACCGTGGCGCTCGAAGGCGACTCCACCGAGTACATAGCGGTCACCGTCGGCTGCCACCGCACGCTGCAGTTCGGTGCTGCCGAGGGCGGTCCACAGGCGCAGGCGCTTGGCATCCGGCGTAGTGGTCACCAGGTTCTGCGACGGCGTACAGCGCCAGGCACTGAAGCGCTCGCTACCATCGGCGAAGAAGGCACTCGGCAGCAGCGGTGACTGCGGCGCGCTGGCGGAGGCCGGGTTGTCCTTGGCCACATCTGCGCCGGCTGCACCCGACGTCGGCTGGGTGCCCCCGGCACAGCCGGCGACCAGCGAAGCGAGCAGAAGCGTGGCAGCGAGCCCGGGCGCGTGGGGCGACGTCAGGGCGCGATGAAGAGCGCGACGAAAAGCGACGAGAGGCGCAGAAGACATGAGCGAGTTCCCGAATATGGTTGTCTAAGAGTGATTGGCTGAGAATGATTGGCTGACAACAGCGCGCCGTTGGACGATAAAAAAAGCACCGCAAGCGAACTCACAGCGCGTGACGCAGACTACCATGCACGGCCGGCGCTGGTCCTGCCAGTGCGCCGAGCGCAGGCGCTTGCCCTACTGTTCCAGCGCGTCGCGGTCGGGTTCGCCGTGCCAATAGGCCTCGACGGCCTTCTTCAGCTCGCGGTGGGCGCCGATCCGCGGATAGCCGAGCGGGTGAACCTGGCTCGTGATGGGTAGGGTCTCTGTGCATTAGCGGGTAACATCGGGGGCCGACGGCCAGACACGCAGTCTCGCCACACCCTCTCCCTGGATCAAACGCGCTTTCTCAATCCCTGACGTGAACAATATTCATAGCATGCTCGAACTTCGCCACCTCCGTACGCTGATCGCCCTGCGAGATACCGGCTCGCTGGTCGAGGCGGCGGAGCGTGTTCATCTTACCCAGTCGGCGCTGTCGCATCAGATCAAGGATCTGGAGTCGCGCCTGGGCATGCCGCTGTTCGCGCGCAAGACGCGCCCGGTCGCCTTCACCCGCGCCGGCGAGCGGCTGCTGACCCTAGCCGAGCAGGTGCTCCCGCAGCTGCGCCTGGCCGAGCGCGATCTCGCCCGCCTCGCCGGGCACGAGCAGGGCCGCCTGCACATGGCGATCGAGTGTCATAGCTGCTTTCAGTGGTTGATGCCCACGGTCGACCACTTCCGCGACCACTGGCCCGAAGTGGAGGTGGACATCCCCAGCGGTCAGAATTTCGACCTGCTGCCGGCGCTGACGCGCGAGGCCCTCGACCTGGTGATCACCGACAACCCCGAGCCGCTGCCCGGCATCCACTACGCCCCGCTATTCCGCTACGAGGGGCTGCTGGCGGTGGCCAAGCAGCATGCCCTGGCAGGACAGAGCTGGGTCGAGCCGCCGGATCTGGCCGCTGAGACGCTGATCGTCTACCCCATCGACCACTCGCGACTGGATATCTTCACCCAGTTCCTGGAGCCGGCGGCGATTCGCCCGCGCGAGATCCGCAGCGCCGAGCTGACGGTGATGATGATGCAGCTGGTGGCCAGCGGGCGCGGCGTCTGCGCCCTGCCCAACTGGGCGCTGACCGAGTATCTGGAGCGCGACTACGTCAAGGCGCTGCCGCTGGGCAAGGAGGGAGTGTGGAGCACGCTCTACGCGGCGGTTCGCGACAACGACCGGGCGCTGCCGTGGATGGAGGATTTCATTCGCACCGCGCGGGATACCTCTTTCGCGGTGCTGAGCGGCATCAAGCCGGCCTGAGCGGCATCAGCGGCACTCACTGAGCGCCGTCGTCGAAATTGAGCGGACTGATCGATTCGCGCGCGTGCAGCGGCAGCAGCAGACTGAAGCGCGCCCCACCCAGGCGCTCGCTGCGATCCACCACCACGTTGCCGCCGTGCCAGGCCATGATCTTCTGCACGATCGACAGCCCCAGGCCGTAGCCGCCGGAGCGCCGCGTGCGGCTGTCATCGAGCCGCGCAAAGGGCTTGAAGATGGCGATACGATCCTTCTCTGGCACGCCGGGGCCGTCGTCTTCGACATCGATACGAATTGCCCGCGGCTCGCGGTGGATGGTGACACAGACCTGGGTCTCGGCGTGGCGGCAGGCGTTGGCGACCAGATTCTGCACCGCGCGCTGCAGATAGCGCGGCTCCGCCTCCACCTCCAGCTCCTCGCCGTCGGCCACCGTCAGCGTCAGATGCGGATGCAGCGGGCTGAGAATTTCCAGCACCCGCCACGCCAGCGCGCGGCACTCCAGGCTTTCGGTCTTGAGCGTCACGCCCTGGGCGTTCTCGCTATCGAGCTTGGCATAGGTGAGGATCTCATCGATCAGACGGTCGAGCTCGGAGATGTCCTCGTCGATGCCCTCCAACTGCTTGCGCGCATGCCCCTCACCGTAGAGGTCCTCGAGCATCTGTACCGCGAAGCGGATCCGCGCCACCGGCGTGCGCAGCTCGTGGGAGACCGCGCGAATCATCTCCTGCTGGCTGCGCAACAGCGACTGCACCTGCGCCGCCATGCCGTTGAGCGCCATGCCCAGGCGGCCGAGGAAATCGTTGCCGTCGACCCTTACGCGGGCGTTGAGATGGCCGGCGGCGATCCGCGTTGCCGCACGCTCGAGCCGGCCGACCCGACCCTCGACGCTCCACACGATCAGATAGATCGCCCCCGCCAGGGTGATCAACACGATGATCAACAGCGACAGCGCCAGTGACAGCGGCATCGCCTCGAAGCTGGGCAGCGGGCCGATGCGCAGCCAGCGATCGGGGCCGACCCGGGCATGGATGTAGAGCGCGCTCAGGCTGGAGTCGAGACGCACCACGACTTCGCCGGCATCGAGCCGGGTCGCCTGGATCGGATCGACGTTGGATGGTGGGTCGGCGTAGAGCCCAACCGGTACCTGGAACTGTTGCTGCACCCGATGCAGGCGCTTGGCCTGCACCTTGTCCGACTCACCGCTGAGCCAGCTGCGCAGGACCTCGGTGATGCCGCGCAGCTGCATTTCATTGAGCGAGTTGATGCGCGCCGCCAGCACCCAGTCAGACTGCGGCACCTTGTAGAGCGAGCGCCAGCCGTCGTCGGCGGCCTCGATCACCGGGCGCTTCTCTTCCAGCCGGGCGCGCTCGAAATAGTCGAGCGAAAGATCCTCGAGCCGAAACAGCCCCAGGGGCATGCCCAGGGTCGAGGCCATCGAAGCGAGCCAGTCGTCGCGCCTCTCCAGCGGCTGGCGCGAGACCAGATCGGCGAGCAGCGCCAGCGGGCCGCTGACCAGGCTTTCGCGATAGTGCTCCTGACGCACCTTGTCGACCATCAGAAAGCCGAACAGCGCCAGCCCGAAGGTGATCACCAGTGCGGCCAACAGCGCCAGGTAGAAGCGCAGAAACGTGCTGTCGGTAAGCGAACGCCGCATCGCTGCTCTCGCGGGGAATGAGGGGGTGTGTCGGCAAACGACGGTGGCCGCCAGCGCGGCCACCGTCGCGACTCAGCTATCCCTGACGAACAGGTAGCCTTTGCTGCGCACCGTCTTGATGCGGTGGGGGTGATTGGGATCGTCGCCAATCTTGGGTCGAATGCGCGATACGCGCACGTCGATCGAACGATCCTGACCGTCGTACTTGATTCCGCGCAGCTGCGAGAATATCTCCTCGCGGGTGAGTACGCGCCCGGCGTTGTCGGCCAGCAGCCAGAGCAGATCGAACTCGGCACTGGTGAGATCGATGCGCTGCTCTTCGAGCCAGGCTTCGCGGGTGGCGCTGTCGATCACCAGGTTGTCGAAGGTCAGGCGCGTGGCACCGCTCGACGACACCAGGCTGTCGGCGCGACGCATCAGCGCACGCATGCGGGCCAACAGCACCCGCGGCTGCACCGGTTTGGGCACATAGTCATCAGCACCCATTTCCAGTCCCAGCACCTGATCCATGTCGTCGGTGCGTGCGGTCAGCATCAGAATGGGACCGGCGTAGTGCGGCCGCGCCCGCCGGCAGATGGAGAGCCCATCTTCGCCGGGCAGCATCAGGTCGAGGATGACCATGTCCGGCTGCTCCTCGATGATGCGCTCCACGCCATGGGTGCCATCGTGCTCCAGTCCAACCTGGAAACCGTTGGCTTCCAGATATTCGCGCGTCAGATGCGCCAGCCGTTCGTCATCTTCGATGATCAGAACGCGATCTTGATGTGCAGTGCTGTCCAAGCTGTCTTCCATCCCTATGAGTTGGCCTCGAAACCCGGCCCTGCATACCACTGATTCGTTTATTGTGTGACGCGCTAAGGCATCGACCGATTGATAGTGAACGGTGAACCAAGGTGGCCTATAACGCAACGAAATCTTGAGACATGCTGCGAGGCGCCAAGCTCACTCGGCACGGGTGGTATCCGAGTATTCATGATACCTCATAAGCCCCCTCTGTAACCCACTAACTCGGTTAGATAATTCAACGTTAGTCACTATCTCGCGCACTTTCCCGAGCAAGACTTCAGACCGATCGATTGAGATAACAGGCAACCCTTTCATTCATTAGACTTAGGAAAAGCCTCTCTCAATCACGCTCTCATGCTCTTGCTCGGCCACGCCATTGCGCCGCGATCAACGACTCAGCTCGACCTCACGGGTCTTGCCAGCGCTCAGCGTTACCTGCTTGATGATGATCGGACTACGCGACTCGCCGCCGGGCAGCAGCACGCTACCGGCCACGTAGAACACCCCGGCGGGAATGCCGCGTACCACGAAATAGCCGTCGGCGTCGGTCTTGGCGTAGTGAGTGTAATCACGTGCTCGCGGGTCGGCCGGCTCGATCCGACGGCCGGAGAGCGCGACATCCGCGGCCTCGGCGGCGTAGCGCGTCGCTGGCGCCACCGAGATCGTCTCGTTGGCACCGACGATCGTCTGACCGCCCGGCGGGGTGTAACTGAGCCGCCCCTGCACGGCAGCGGTGCCGTGTTTCTCGAGCTTGGCGTACTCCTCGGCCGGAAACGCGATCTGACGCTTGACCACATTCTCGTCGCGAGACTGACTGCCGAAAATATCGGGCATCTCGAAGCTGCCGGTGGAAAGGCTCTCGCACCCCGTCAACCCCAGCATGATCAAAAGGGGTAACAGCCAGGGCCGCCACTGTGTCAGCGCCATCTTCGACTCCTTGAATGCAACGCGCGCGTTGGTGACCGGACGTTCCTCATCCGGATAAACCACGATAGACGCTTATCTTACGTCACGCCGCACTGTCGATCTGTCCGACAGTGTCATCTTGGGTAACTTGCGAGTTTGATTGTAAACGTCAATCGCGCAGAGATTACGCAAGCGTTGTCGCCGCTGGGCGACAGTCTGATCGAGACACCGGACGACAATCCGATAGAGACGCTGGGCGGCAGCCTGGGAGAAAGAGACGCTTCACGGCTCGCGCGGGCTCAGGGTCAGGTGGTCGGCACGAATCTGGATATCGAAGCGGCCGAGAAAGCTCATCCCGAGCAGCACCATGTCATCGCCGATACCGGCATGGATCGACCCTGCCACCCGACGCGCCGACAGACCGCCCAGACGCACGCTGTCGAGCGTGGCGAGGTGGCCCTGAACACGCCCATTGGCGGTGGTGAAAGTAGCCGCAGGGCCAGGTTGCAGACCCAGGCGCTCGGCCAGCCCACGCGACAGCGAAACATAGGTGGCGCCGGTATCGAGCAGAAAGGTGACCGGCTGGCCATCGATCTCGCCCGGGGCGACGAAGTGGCCAGCGGCGTTGCGCGCCAGGGTGACCGGCGCGCCGGGTGCGGCGTGGCGGGAGAGCTCGAGATTGGGATTGGCGCGGCGGCTTTCGACGCCGCTAAACCACCACACCGCCAACGCCAGCATCACCACCCAGCACAGCAGCATCATGCCGAGGCCGAGACGCCGGGTAGTGCGTTGCGCATCAGCCACCGGCTCGCCCCCCATGCGACTTCATCGGGTTTGCCACGGCGCTCAGCGCAGGATCGAGGGTATCGGTGTGGGTCACGCAGGCCTCGGCCAGCAGGTGTCCGCGCATCGCTGCGCGGACAAGATTCAACTGCGGTTGATCGACATGCCGCCATCGACCAGCATCGCGCTGCCGGTCATGAACGCGGCATCCCCCGAAGCCAGGAACAGCGCCGCGCGCGCGAGTTCTTCCGGTTGCGCCAGACGCTTGAGCGCGTGCATCTGCGCGACTTGCGCCAGCGCCTCCGGCGTATCGTTCATCGCCTCCGCCATCGGCGTCTGCGTGCCGCCAGGCAATAGCGCATTGACGCGAATGGCGTGCGGACCGAACTCCGCCGCCAGCGCCTGGGTCAGACCGATCAGGCCGGACTTGCTGGCGGCGTAGGCGGCGGTGCCGGGGAAGCCGACAGTGTAGCCAACGAAGGTGGACGTAAAAATCAGCGAACCACCACCGCGTGCCAGAATCGCCGGAATCTGATGCTTGGCACCGAGGAAGGCCGCACTGAGGTTGGTGTCGAGCGTCTCGCGCCACGCCTGTGCATCCAATTGAGGGGTTGGCATCAACGTCCCGAGCGTGCCGGCGTTGTTGAACGCGATATCCAGCCCCCCGAAACGCTCGATCGCCAGCGCCACCAGCGCCTGCGCATAGGGTTCCTCGCGCACGTCGCCGGCCAACCAAGCAGCCTGGCCGCCGGCATCGACAATCTGTGCGGCGACGGCCTGCAACGCTGCACCGCGCCGTGCCGCCAGCACCACGCAGGCGCCCTCGCTCGCGAACAGCTGCGCCGCGGCCTGACCAATCCCGGAACTGGCGCCAGTGATTAGCGCGATCTTGCCTTGTAAGCGTTGCATCCATGTCTCCATTGTCTCGAAGGAACATGGATGATCGACGATGGACCACCTCGCTACTCGCCGTTTTCGGACCTGGCTGTGGCGGCGTGGCGATGGAACGCACGCGAGTAGTAACGCAGGGTCTTCTGCGCCACGACTTCTTCCCCGGTCTCCAAGCCCCCAGCCACGGTCCGCAAGCCCAGGTCATTGGACAGGCTGATAAGCGAGCGCAACATCGCGCCCTTCTGTTCGCCGTGCCAGCCCTTCGATGGGCTCGCCGCGGTTGTCGCTGAAGCGCATGACGCTCTCCTGTCTCTCTTGGGTTCTGCCGCTGGCCTGGAGTGCTGCGAGGGCATCCACGACCCACTGCGCAAGCGCGACGCGGAGTGCTACAGTCGACGTCACAACGCACCTACTCTGTACTCACCAAGCACCCACTCCCGTTCACCGACAACCTTAGGGTTCCCGCAGGCGTTTGTCATGACCGATCTCGCTTCCCCCTCCCAGACGCCCGCCCAGTTGGGCTTTCGCATGCCGGCGGAATTCGCCCCCCACGACGCCTGCTGGATGCTGTGGCCACAGCGTCCGGACAACTGGCGCCTGGGAGCCAAGCCGGCGCAGCGCGCCTTCGTCGACGTCGCCTGCGCCATCGCCGAGAGCGAGACCGTGATCGTCGGGGTCAACGACGAGCAGTACGAGAATGCCCGCCACCAATTGCCGGCACACGTTCGGGTGGTCGAGCTCTCCAGCAACGATGCCTGGATGCGCGACGTCGGCCCGACCTTCGTCACCCACCCGGACGGTCGTATCGCCGTCGTCGACTGGGACTTCAACGCCTGGGGCGGGCTCAAGGGCGGGCTCTACTTCCCCTGGGACAAGGATCGCCGCATTCGGCGCAAGATCGCCGAGATGCTGGGAATTCCCTGCTTCACCGCGCCGCTGGTGCTCGAGGGCGGCGCCATCCATGTGGATGGCGAGGGCACGCTGATCACCACCGAAGAGTGCCTGCTCAATCCCAATCGCAATCCGGAACTCAGCCGCGAGGCGCAGACCCAGCTACTGGCCGACTACCTGGGTATCGACAAGGTGATCTGGCTGCCGGCAGGCTGCTACCAGGACGAGACCGACGGCCACGTCGACAATCTCTGCTGCTTCATCGCCCCCGGGGTGGTGGCACTGACCTGGACCGACGACGAGAGCGACCCGCAGCATGCCATCTCGCAGCAGGCGCTGGAGATTCTGGAGCATGCCACCGATGCTCGCGGCCGCCGCTTCGTGGTCCACAAGCTACCGCAGCCGGGCCCGCTCTATCTGGGCGAAGAGGAAGCCAGCGGCGTCGACCGCCTGTCGAGTTCGCGCCCGCGGCGCCCGGGAGATCGCATGGCAGCCTCCTACGTCAACTTCTATATCGGCACCAGCGTGGTGGCGATGCCGCTGCTCGACCCCGCCCACGACGCCAGCGTGCGCGAGATACTGGAAGGGCTCTTCCCGGGGCGCCGGGTGATCGGCGTGCCGGCACGCGAGATCCTGCTCGGCGGCGGCAACATCCACTGCATCACCCAGCAGCAACCCCGGCCCTGAGTGCCGTGCACCCGCTGGCCTTGCGTACCGCAAGCCCGGCCAGCGGTGGCGGCTCTGGCCACCCGGTCTATGCTGTAGTCACAGCCGCTTACGCACCGTAACCCGGCGTCGACTCAGGAGATTGACCATGCTACGTACGACTCCCTTCATACTGGCAGCCGCCCTGCTGCTCAGCGCTTGCGGCACCGGCACCGGTGAGCGCGCGCTCAGCGGTGCCGGCGTGGGTGCAGCGGTGGGTGCCGGTGCCGCCGCAGCCACCGGTGGCGATGTCTCCGACGGTGCCGTGATCGGCGGCGGCGTGGGCGCAGCCACCGGGGCGGCGACCGACTCCAGCGATATCAATCTCGGTAACTGAACGCATCGCCAACGCGAGCAGCCCTCAACGGCAGAAGGCAACGCCGCGCATCCCCAGATGGAAGTGATTGGCATGCGCGGCGTTATAGTCGGGGCCGATCACGGTCCCGAAATAGCCGCACGCCCCCGCCTGCACCTCGCGAAGGAACGCCGCCCGCTTGCCCTCGCTGTCCCAATCCTCGAGTAGATCGATGCGCTCGCCGCTGGCCAGGGTGAAGCTTGCCACATCCAGCGCCGAGGCCGTGGCGTGCTCGCTGCGCCGCGCGTTCTCACGATGATAGATATTGCGACAGGCGAAGGAGCCGAAGTGGCGCACGCCGGTGACGCGGCTACCGAAGGTGCGCTCGGCCAGCGGCTGGAGTTCGTGACGCTCGAACATCGTCCACGCCAGGACCAGCGGGCAGGTGGCGACGAAGCTCGAACTGAAGCGCACCCCAGTACTCTGTAAGCGCACCACATCGGTCAGCGGGCAGCCCTTCACCGGGGTGTAGTCCGCCAGCGGCGTGAAGCGTACCTCCGGGGCCGTGCGCAGCGCTGCGCGGCACGCCTCGGGGTCGCGTTCGACACGCGCGAGCTTGAGTCGGGTGACCGGCGTCACCGGATCATCCACCGCCAGCGGCGCGAACGGATTCCACGCCCGTGGCACCTCGATGGCATGCTTGTCGAGCGCCACGCCCAAGGCGATCAGCGCCAGCCATCCCAGCGTCGTTGCGCGCATGCGCCTCCCTGACCCGTGCCGCTGAATCCATGTTCTAGATTAGGCGGTGTCAGAGATGACTGCGTACATCAGCCCTCGACCATCCAGGCATGGTCCGGGTCGTTACGGAATGTCCAGACCCGCCGCGGCCCGGCCATGACATTGAGATAATAGAGGTCGTAACCGTGGGCGGCCGCGACCGGATGGTAACCACGCGGCACCATCACCACGCAGCCATCCTCCACCGTCAGGGTCTCATCCAGCGAGCGATCATCGTTATAGACACGCTGGAAGGCAAAGCCCTGTGCAGGGTTCAGGCGGTGGTAATAGGTCTCTTCGAGCATCGACTCATGGGGTAGATCGTCAGTGTCGTGCTTGTGCGGCGGGTAGCTCGACCAGTTGCCGGCAGGGGTGTAGACCTCGACCACCAGTAGGCCATCGGCTGGCTCGCTCTCCGGCAGCACGTCGTGGATATGCCGGGTATTGCTGCCGCGCCCCCGAGTGCTGCGCTGGATCTGCGCCGGGGCGATCAGGCGCGCGGCGTGGTTCCCCTGGCCCGGCGCGCTGCACACCGCGAGTTCGAGCGGGGTGAGCGCCTCGACCTGGTAATCCGCGCCCGGCGGCAGGTAGACCGCGTAGGGCGGCACCGACTCGAACACATCCATCCGCTCGCCGATCGCCTCCCAGCGCTCGTCGCCACTGGTCACGTTGGCGCGCCCGGCAAGCAGCACCAGACAGTGTTCACGACTGCCCGTACTGCCCGCGATACGCTGCCCTTCGGCCAGCTTATGAACGCGAAAACCGACATGCTCCCAGCCGGCGGATGCCGGGGTGACGTCGAGCACCTTGCCCTGCGCATCGGATTGCTGGGGGCGAACTAGCAGTGAACTCATGGTGTCTCTCCTGCGCTCGTAGCCTGGGGTTGATCGATCTCGTCGAGGGCCACGCGACGCCCCTCGCGTAACGACAGCAGCGCCGCCTCGGCCAGACGCAGCGCTTCCAGCCCGTCTTCGGCGCCGGCCAGCGGCTGCCGTCCGTCGCGCCAACTGGTGACGAAATCATCGAGCTCATGGCGATAGGCCAGGGCGTAGCGTTCGAGAAAGAAAGCGTGGGGCAGCTCCCCGATCTGGCCGGCCTCTCCGGTGAACCGCAGTCGGGTCTCGGTTTCGTTGCGCGCTTCGAGCATGCCCAGGCTGCCGAAGGCCTCGATGCGCTGGTCATAGCCGTAGCTGGCTCGGCGCGAGTTGCTGATATGGCATAGCCGGCCGCTGGCGCTGACCAGGGTGATCATCGCGGTATCGATATCCCCCGCCGCCCCCAGTGCCGGATCGATCAGGCAACCACCTTCGGCGTAGACGTCGCGAATGGGCTCGTCGAGCAGCCAGCGCGCCATATCGAAGTCATGAATGGTCATGTCGCGAAACAGCCCACCCGAGGCTGCCACGTAGGCGGGCGGTGGTGGCGACGGGTCGCGGCTGATCACGCTCAGGGTCTCCAGCGTACCGATACGCCCAGCGAGGATCTGCCGCCTGAGCGCGGCGAACTGCGGGTCGTGACGCCGGTTGAAGCCCAGCGCGCAGGTCACCGGATGCCGCGCCAATACCGCCAGTGCGGCACGTGTCCGCGGCAGATCCAGGGCGATCGGCTTTTCGCACAGGATCGCCTTGCCGGCACGCGCGGCGCGCTCGAGATAGTCAGCGTGGGTCGGTGTACTCGACGCGATCAGTACCGCGTCGATCGCCGGATCATCGAACAGCGCCTCGGTTGGCAATACGCTGCAGCCGTAACGCTCGGCGAGTGCTTGGGCCGCCGGCGCGTGGGCGTCGCTCACCGCCGCCAAGGTGACCTCGGGGTGCGCGGCAATGGCAGTGGCGTGCACCCTGCCGATCCTTCCCGCGCCGATCAGTGCCAGTCTCATGCATCGCTCCTCGAATGCGTTCATCGAATGCGTTTCTCGAACGAGTCCTTCGAACGAGCCCCTCGAATGCTGTCGTCGAACGGGCGACTCGTATCGGGATCAACTCGACCCGCTCGCCGGGGGACGTGCGTCAGCGCTCAGCCGTCGGCCGCCCCGAGTCTGACGGCGGAAGCGCCGGATCGGCGGGGTCGCGTTCACGGGCCTGACGCATGCCCAGCGCAATGGCCAGGGTCTGGGCCAGGCACAGCGAGGCGCTCAGACCGCGAAAGCTCTTGACCTCGGCCTCCTGCACCACCAGCGCCACGTCGGCGACCCGCGCCAACGGGCTGAGGCTGGAATCGGTGATCACCACCAGCGGGATGCCGCGCTCGCTGGCGTCATCGGCGGCGCGCCGGCTCTCTTCGGCATAGGGTGAAAAGCTCACCACCAGTAGCGCATCCCGCGCCCCGATCGACTTGATCTGCTCGCCATGCATGCCGCCCAGGCCATCGATCAGCGCCGCGCGCTTGTCGATGTGGTGCAGCGCATAGGTGAGATAGCTGGCCACCACGAAACTGCGCCGGGCCCCCAGCGCATGCACGATCTCGGCGCCTTCGAGCAGATCCAGCGCGCGCTCCAGATCGGCCGGATCGATACGCCCTGGCAGTGCCTCCAGCACCTGCCGATTGGCCTCGGCAAACTCCCACAGCAGTTGCGTGCTATCCGGCGTTTCACCGGTGGCCACGCGCACCGCACGGATACGCTCGGCGTAATTGGGCAACTCGTTGACCAGGCGGGCGCGAAACAGCTCCTGCATCTCCGAGAATCCCGTGAAACCGAAACTGTTGGCGAAGCGAATCAGCGTCGAAGGGGTGACGCCGGCCTGTTCGGCCAGCTTGGCCACAGTGGCGAAGGCCACCTCGCGAGGGTTATCGAGTAAAAAGCGCGCCGTCTGCTGTAGGCGGCGACTGAGGGAGGCGTAGACCTCGGTGATCTGGCGCTCCAGCGCCGCGAAATCCTCGATGGGCATGCAACGGACCTTTACTGAATGGGCAGCCGACGCGGCGATCCACGTGACCGACTGTCGATGCGACGAGCCTAAGAGAGATGGAATGAAAATTCCACACATACCAAAGTATAGAACGATAAGTTTGAAATTTCCAAAAAATGGAATTTATATTCCATATCACGGTTCGACCAGAACAGCAGCCGTACCTCTCGACCGCGACTCGACGCCAGCCTCTATCGCGACTCGGCGTCAGACAATGACAACGTGACATACGCCAAGAGGATTCATCATGCGACGCCGTAACCGCTTCGATTTCCCACCGGCTGGCGGCAAGCGCCTTGCCGCCGCACTCGTCACCGCCCTGGGCCTGCTCGTCGGCGGGCTGGCACATGCCGAGGGCCACCGCTTCGTCATGGTCACCCATGGCGTACCTTCCGACCCGTTCTGGACCGTGGTCAAGAACGGCGCCGACGCCGCTGCCCAAACGCTGGGCGATACCCTGGAGTACCGCGCCCCCTCTACCTTCGACATGGCCAAGATGCAGCAACTGGCCGAGGCGGCCATAGCCTCCGACCCGGATGGTCTGATCCTCTCGTTCACCGACGAAAGCGCCCTGGGCAAGGTGGTGCAGAACGCCACCGATCGCGGTATTCCGGTGATCACCATCAACTCCGGCGGTGACGCCGCGGCCAAGTACGGCGCTCTGCTCCACGTCGGCCAGAGCGAGTACGCCGCGGGCAAGGCCGCCGCCGAGCGCATGCGCAAGATGGGGGTCAAGAAAGGGCTGTGCGTCAATCACGAGCAGGGCAATCAGGGCCTCGATCAGCGCTGCGACGGCTTCATCGACGGCTTCGACGGCAACGCCGAGCAGCTCGCCACCTCCTACGACCCGACCGAAATCCGTAACGCCATCGTCGCCTATCTCAACCAGCACCGAGATATCCAGGGCGTGCTGACACTGGGCGCGATCACCGCCGGGCCGCTGATCCAGGCCATGCGCGACGAGGGCGCCACCGGCAAGCTGACCCTGGCCACCTTCGATCTCTCCCCCGCCATTCTGCTCGCACTGCAGCAGGGCGCGCTGGATTTCGCCATCGACCAGCAGCAGTACCTGCAGGGCTATCTGCCCGTGGTCTTCCTCGACCAGTACGTCGAGCACGGCCTGCTGCCGGCGGATGACGTGGCGACCGGCCCCGGCTTCGTCACCAAGGAGAACGCCGCCCGGGTGATGGAGTTGAGCCGGCGCGGCATCCGCTGACGCCAGGCCCCGGCTTCCGCCCCCGACTCTCAGGAGATCATCGTCATGACAGCGACCACTGCAGCCCCCACCGAGAGTGAAGACGAACGCCTGGCCAAGCAGGCGACCTGGAAGAGAATCATGCGCCGCCCGGAGCTCGGCGCCATGGCCGGCGCGCTACTGGTACTGGCGTTCTTCCTCGTCGCCGCCAGCGGTACCGGCATGTTCTCGCCCGCCGGCATCATGAACTTTATGGAGGTCTCGGCGCAGCTCGGTATCCTCGCTACCGCCGCGGCCCTGCTGATGATCGGCGGCGAGTTCGATCTGTCGATCGGCTCGATGATCGGACTGGCCGGTATCATCATCGCGGTGCCAGTGGTGGAGTACGGCTGGCCGCTGTGGTCGGCGCTGCTGCTGGCCTTCGCCTGCGCCATGCTGGTGGGCTGGTGCAACGGCTATCTGGTCAACCGCACCGGCCTGCCCTCCTTCATCGTCACCCTGGCCTTTCTGTTCATTCTGCGCGGGCTCGCAATCGGCGGTTGTCGCCTGCTCACCGGGCGCACGCAGATCGGTGGCCTGCAACCGCACATCGCCCACGACTGGCTGGCCCCACTGTTCTCCGGCGAGGTGGCGACAGGAGTGTTCGCGTGGATGGCCGCGCACGGCTGGATCGCCACCAATTTCGCCGGCAACCCGGTGGTGACCGGCATCCCGGTATCGATCGTGTGGTGGCTGGGCCTGACCGCGCTCGCCACCTGGGTACTGCTGTTCACCCCTTACGGCAACTGGATCTTCGCCGCCGGCGGCGATGCCAATGCGGCGCGCAACTCGGGCGTCCCGGTACGCCGGGTGAAGATCTCACTGTTCATGTTCACCGCGCTCTCGGCCACGGTCTTCGCCAGCCTGCAGGTGATGGACACCGGCTCCGCCGATACCATCCGCGGCATGCTCAAGGAGCTGGAGGCGATCATCGCGGTCGTCATCGGCGGCGCGCTGCTCACCGGCGGCTACGGCTCGGCGGTGGGCGCCGCGCTCGGCGCACTGATCTTCGGCATGGTGCAGATGGGCATCTTCTATACCGGCGTCAACACCGACTGGTTCAAGGTCTTCCTCGGCGCGATGCTGCTGATCGCGGTGCTGTTCAACAACTTCGTGCGCAAGAAGATGATGGAGGCCCGCTGATGAGCCATTCGACCCCGATGATCGAGATGCGTCAGGTCAGCAAGCACTTCGGCAACGTGATCGCTCTGAAGGAGGTCTCGCTGCACGTGCATGCCGGTGAGGTGATGTGCCTGCTGGGCGACAACGGCGCCGGCAAGTCGACCCTGATCAAGACCCTCTCCGGCGTACACCGCCCGACCCGCGGCGAGATCCGCGTCGCCGGCCAGCCGGTTCGCTTCAAATCCCCCGCCTACGCCCTCGACAGCGGCATCGCCACGGTGTTTCAGGATCTGGCGATGATCCCGCTGATGTCGATCACGCGTAACTTTTTCATGGGGCGTGAGCCGACCACGGGTGCGGGGCCATTCAAGCGGGTCGACTGGAAGCGCGCCGATCGTATCGCCATGGCCGAGATGGCCAAGATCGGCATCGACGTGCGCGATCCGAGTCAGCCGGTGGGCACGCTCTCCGGCGGCGAGCGTCAGTGCGTGGCGATCGCGCGGGCGGTCTACTTCGGGGCCAAGGTGCTGATCCTCGACGAGCCCACCTCGGCGCTGGGCGTGAAGCAGGCATCGGTGGTGCTGCGCTATATCGCCAAGGCGCGCCAGGACGGTCTGGCGGTGATCTTCATCACCCATAACGTCCATCACGCCTATCCGGTGGCGGATGCCTTCACTCTGCTCAAGCGCGGCAGCAGCCTGGGTTACTTCCGCAAGTCGGAGATCAGCCGCGAAGAAGTGCTCGACATGATGGCCGGCGGCGCCGAGCTGGAAAGCCTGGATGCGGAACTGGCCGAGTTTCAGCACAGCGCCGCTTCGCCCGCTGCCTGAACGGCGCCGGCGCTCGCTGCGCTGGCTCATCCCGGAGATACGCAGATGACAGCCACCCTCAATGTCGGTCTGATCGGCAGCGGCTACATGGGCAAGGCCCACGCCATTGCCTACCACGCCGCGCCGCGCGTGTTCGCGCTGCCGGCGCGGCCGGTCTGCGCGCTGCTGGCGGAGGCCGATGCCACGCTCGCGACACACCAGGCCGCGGCGCTGGGTTTCGCACGTGCCACCAATGAGTGGCAGGCGCTGGTCGCCGATCCGGCCATCGACGTGGTCGATATCTGTGCGCCCAACGCTCTGCACGAGCCCATGGCGCTGGCCGCCATCGCCCACGGCAAGCACGTTTACGTGGAGAAGCCGCTGGCGCTGAACGCGGCCAGCGCCGAACGCCTGCACGAGGCCGCCGCGCGCGCCGGGGTGAAGACGCTGGTCGGCTTCAACTACCTGCGCAATCCGGCCACCCAACTGGCGCGCGAGATCGTCGTCAGTGGCGAGATCGGCGAGCTGGTGCACTTCCGCGGCCGCCACAACGAGGACTATCTGGCCGACCCCGCCACACCGCATAGCTGGCGCACCCGCCGCGATATGGCGGGCAGTGGCGCACTCGGCGATCTCGGCTCGCACATTCTCAACCTGGCCGAATACCTCTGCGGCCAGACGATCACCGCCCTCTGCGGCGACCTGCAGACGCTGATCCGTCAGCGGCCCCTGGCGCAGGGCAGCGGCCTGGGCACGGTGGAGAACGACGACCAGGCACAGGTGCTCCTGCGCTTCTCCCACGGTTTGATCGGCAACCTGGAGACCTCCCGCATCGCCAGCGGGCGCAAGCTGGGGCTCTCCTACACCCTGACCGGCAGCCGCGGCGCCATCGTCTTCGATCAGGAACGCATGAATGAACTCCAGCTCTATCGCCAGGCGGGCCCCGCCGGCAGACGCGGCTTCACCACCCTGCTGATGGGGCCCGAGCATCCCGACTACGCCGCCTTCAGCCCCGCTCCCGGCCATGGCCTGGGCTACAACGACCAGAAGATCATCGAGGTACGCGACCTGGTCGAGGGCCTGAGTGGTCAGCGCGTGCTCTATCCCGACTTCGGCCATGCCTCGCGCATCAATCATCTGATCGACGCCATCGAACGCTCGCACCAGACGCGTGGCTGGGTCGATCTCGATGCTTGATCGCCCGGCCCCCTCGCCACCTCGATGCCAACCGACGAACCACGACGTGGAGACACGCCATGCCTGATGCCTTCAACCCTGAACGCCCGCTCGATCTCATCTGCCTCGGCCGGGTCGCGGTGGATCTCTACTCGGAACAGCTCGGCAGCCGACTCGAGGACGTGTCGCGCTTCGCCCGCTATCTCGGTGGCAGCTCCGGCAACGTCGCCTACGGCAGCGCCCGCCTCGGCCTGCGCTCGGCGATGCTGTCACGCGTCGGCGACGAGCAGATGGGGCGGTTCGTGCGCGAAGAGCTGAGCCGGGCCGGGGTCGACGTCAGCGCCCTGCAGACCGACCCCGAGCGCCATACCGGCCTGGTGCTGCTGGCGCTCAAAGATCGCGACAGCTTTCCGTTGCTGTTCTACCGCCGTGACTGCGCCGACATGGCCATCGATGCCAACGCCATCGATCCCGCCTACATCGCCAGCGCCCGAGCGCTGGCGATCACCGGTACCCATCTCTCTACCGCCGCCACGCAGCGCGCCTGCCGCAAGGCGCTGGATGCGGCTGCCGAGCATGGCGTCAAGCGGGTGCTCGACATCGACTACCGTCCGGTGCTGTGGGGACTCACCCAACCCGGTGACGGCGAGACCCGCTTTATCGCTGACGAGAGCGTGACACAGGATCTCCAGGTCTGGCTTGGCGACTTCGACCTGATCGTCGGTACCGAGGAGGAGTTCCATATCGCCGGGGGGAGCACCGACACCCTCACCGCTCTGCGCACGGTACGCGGGGTGAGTGACGCCACCCTGGTATGCAAGCTCGGCGCCCTTGGCTGCGTGATTTTCGAGGGTGAGATTCCCGCGTGCATCGAGGACGGCATCCTCGTCGAAGGCGTCAAGGTCGAGGTGCTCAATGTGCTTGGCGCCGGCGACGCCTTCATGAGTGGGCTGCTGCGCGGCTGGCTATGGGGCGAGGACTGGCAGACCAGCGCCACCTACGCCAATGCCTGCGGCGCCCTGGTGGTCTCGCGCCACGGCTGTGCCCCGGCGATGCCGACGGCGGAGGAGTTGTTCGATTACCTGGAGCGGCGCGAAACCGTCAAGCGCCCCGATCTCGATCCTCGGCTCAACCATCTGCATCGCGTCACCACGCGCACGCCGCGCGCCTGGCCACAGGTGTGCGGGCTGGCCTTCGATCATCGCCGCCAGCTCAGCGAAATGACGCGCGAGACCCAGGCCGACCCCACCCGTCTGCCGCAGCTCAAGCGCCTGCTGGTGGCCGCCGCCGCCAGCGGTGCCGAGCGCGCCGGACTCGACACACCGGCGATTCTGGTCGACGACGTGCTGGGCCAGGATGCGCTCAACGACGCGAGTGGCCGGCAGTGGTGGATCGGGCGCCCGGTGGAGCTACCCGGGTCGCGCCCGCTGCGCTTCCAGCACGGCGACGACTTGGGCCGCTGCCTGCGCCACTGGCCCCGCGAACATATCATCAAGTGTCTGGTGTTCTACCACCCAGACGACCCCCTCGCGCTGCGTCTCGATCAGGAGGCGCGGCTGCAGCAGCTCTATCAGGCGGCCTGTGATGTCGACCTCGAGCTGCTGATCGAGATCATCCCGCCCGACGTGCTTGCCGCCGACGACGCCACCCTGGCGCGCAGCCTGACGCGGCTCTATCACCTGGGCATTCGGCCCGACTGGTGGAAACTGCCGCCGATGTCGGAGGCCGCCTGGCAAGCCGTGGGCGCGGTCATCGAGACCCAGGACCCGCACTGCCGGGGCGTGGTGCTGCTCGGCCTCGATGCCCCCATGGAGACCATGAAGGCCGGCTTCGCGGTGGCGGCCAGCCACCGCTGGTGCAAGGGCTTCACCGTGGGGCGCACGCTGTTCGCCCGCGCCAGCCGGGCCTGGCTCGCCGGGCATATCGATGATGCCGAGCTAATCGCCCAGGTGGCGACCAACTATGCCGAGCTGATCCAGGCGTGGCGCACGCTACGCCCCCCACTCACACCCGCGGAGGCCATCCCATGAGCGATAGCGTGAGATTGACCATGGCCCAGGCCGTGGTTCGCTACTTGAGCGTCCAGCAGGTCGATGTCGATGGCGAGAGGCTACCCCTGTTCGCCGGCTGCTGGGCGATCTTCGGCCACGGTAACGTGGCGGGGCTGGGCGAGGCGCTCTATCACGCCCGCGACCGGCTACCCACCTACCGTGCCCATAACGAGCAGGCGATGGCGCATGCCGCCATCGCCTATGCCAAGACGCTGGAGCGCCGCCGGATGATGGTCTGCACCGCCTCAGCCGGCCCCGGCGCGACCAACATGGTCACCGCCTGCGCGCTGGCCCACGTCAATCGCCTGCCGGTACTGTTTCTGCCCGGCGATACCTTCGCCACCCGCCTGCCGGACCCGGTGCTGCAGCAGGTGGAGGACTTTCAGGACCTCGGCGTGACCAGCAACGACTGCTTCCGGCCGGTCAGCCGCTTCTTCGATCGCATCACCCGCCCCGAGCAGCTGCTCACCGCCCTGCCACAGGCGCTGCGCGTGCTCACCGACCCCGCCGACTGCGGCCCGGTCACGCTGGCACTGCCCCAGGACGTGCAGACCATGGCCTATGACTTCCCCGAGCGTCTGTTCGCACCGCAGGTGCATCGTCTACGCCGCCAGGGCCCCGACACCGCGGAACTGGAAGCCGCGCTCGACCTCGTCCGCCAGGCCCGGCGTCCGCTGGTGATCGCGGGCGGCGGCGTGCACTACGCCCAGGCGCGTGAGGCGCTGGCTACGCTGGTCGAGCGTTATCGGCTGCCGCTGGGCGAGACCCAGGCGGGCAAGGGCGCCCTGCCCTGGGACCACCCCTGCAACATGGGCAGTATCGGCGTCACCGGCGCCGCCGTGACCAATGCCTTGGCGGCGGACGCCGATCTGGTGATCGCCGTGGGGACCCGGCTCGGCGACTTCACCTCCGGCTCACGCGCCCTGCTCTCGTCGCAAGCGCGCCTGCTCTCGCTCAATGTGGCCGCATTCGACGCGATCAAGCACCGCGCCCAGCCGCTGGTCGGAGATGCTCGGCTGAGCCTGCAGGCGCTGGCGGCAGGGCTGGATGACTGGCAGCCCGAGGCCGCCTGGACGACCCGTAGCGCCACTCTGCGCGACGAGTGGCAGCGCTGCGTCGATCACGCCACCCGCGACCGCGCCGGCTCGCTGCCCAGCGACGCCGAGGTGATCGGAGCAGTCAACCGCGCCGCCGGCGAGCGCGATATCGTGGTGTGCGCCGCCGGTGGCCTGCCGGGGGAGCTGCATAAACTGTGGCGCACGCGGCACCCACGGGGCTACCACCTCGAGTACGGCTACTCCTGCATGGGCTACGAGCTGGCCGGCGGTGTCGGGGTCAAGCTGGCCAGCCCGAGCTCGGAAGTGTTCGTCATGGTCGGCGATGGCGCCTATCTGATGCTCAATTCCGAGATCGCGACCTCGGTGGCACTGGGGCTGAAGATCGTCGCGGTGGTGCTCGACAACCGCGGCTTCGGCTGCATCCACCGCCTGCAGCAGGCCTGCGGCGGGCCCGGCTTCAACAACCTGTTCGCCGACTGCCGCGACGCCGGTGACGGCGCGCCCAAGGTGGACTTCGCCGCGCACGCCGCCGCACTCGGCGCGCGCAGTGAGACGGTGACCGGCATCGCAGAGCTGGAAGCGGCGCTGGCGCGTGCCAAGGCATCGGCCACCAGCTACGTGATCGCCCTCGACACCGACCCGCTGGCGACCACCGAAGCCGGCGGCGCCTGGTGGGATGTCGCCGTCGCTGAGGTCTCAGAACGCGAGGCCGTGGGCGCAGCCCGCCGCCGCTACGAAAACCACAAGACGCGCCAGTGGCAGAACCGCTGACCCGCACCGATGCGGCCCGCCCCTGCACCCTATCGCCGGGGCCGGGCCCAAGCCGAGAGAGGAGAGAGACCATGGCCGTACGCCTGGGCATCAACCCGCTGACCTGGACCAATGACGACCTGCCCAGCCTGGGCGGCGACACCCCGCTCGAGACCTGCCTTCGCGAGGGCCGTGAGGCGGGTTTCGCCGGCTTCGAGCTGGGCCAGAAATTTCCCCGCGAGGCACCCGCGCTCAATGCCGCGCTCGGCGCCCATAACCTCTCTCTGGTATCAGGCTGGTACTCCAGCCGTCTGCTCGAACGCGGCCCCGAGGCCGAGATCGAGGCCTTGCAGTCGCACCTGGCGCTGCTCGAGGCGGGCGGTGCCAAGGTGATGGTCTACTGCGAGGTCACGCGCTGCGTGCATGGTGATATCACCTGCCCGCTGTCGCAACGCTCCCGGCTCGATGATGACGAGTGGCAACGACTGTGCCAGGGACTCGAACGCGTGGGCGACTACCTGGCCAGCCACGGCATACAGCTGGTCTATCACCATCATCTGGGCACACTGATCGAGAGCCAGGAAGAGATCGAGCGTCTGATGGACGCCACACGCGACTCGGTGGGGCTGCTGCTCGACCTGGGCCATCTGCATGCCGCAGGCGGCGATCCGCTGACGATCACCCGGCGCTACGCCAAGCGCATCCATCACGTGCACTGCAAGGACGTGCGCCAATCGGTACTCGATGACCTGCGCAACCGCGACCGCAGTTTTCTGGCCGGCGTCCTCGATGGACTGTTCACCGTCCCCGGGGATGGCGATGTCGCTTTCCTGCCCACGCTCGAACACCTGCACCAGGCGGGCTATCACGGCTGGCTGGTGGTCGAGGCAGAACAGGACCCGGCGGTCGCCCCGCCTCTCGCCTACGCCCGCCTGGGCCATCGCCACTTGCAGCGGCTGGCGACCCAGGCCGGCTTCACGCTCGCCCGCTGAGGCCCCATTCGATAAAGCACCGCACAGGCACCTTGTCGCCACGGGGAGGACATCGCGACCACGCTCGACTACTCCTCGGCGCCGATCTCTTCTAGTCTAGGGATATGTGGCAGACTCGGCGGTCCGTCGGCGCCGCGTGAAGGATTAGATCCATTCGTTCACCGAGATTGTCGCGTCAGGGAGGACCACAATGCCGGGATGCGCGAGACACGAATCGGTATGCCGGCGCTGCGATGCTCCGCTGCCATTCGATTTCACCATGGCCTTCCAGCCGCTGGTCGACCTCGAACGCGGCGAGATCTACGGCTACGAGGCACTGGTGCGCGGTAGCGACGGCGGCTCCGCGGCCAGCGTGCTCAGCCGGGTCGACGACGACAACCTCTACCGCTTCGATCAGGCATGCCGGGTCAAGGCGCTGGAGCTGGCCCATCGGCTCGGCCACCAGGGCCTGCTGTCGATCAACTTCCTGCCCAACGCCGTCTACGAGCCCGAGGCCTGCATCCAGGCCACGCTGATCACCGCCGAGCGGCTGGGCTGGCCGGTGGACAGGCTCTGCTTCGAGATCATCGAGACCGAAAAGGTCAGGGATCGGCGCCATCTGCACAACATCGTCAGCGCCTACCGCGACATGGGCATGACCGTCGCCCTGGATGATTTCGGCAGTGGCCACGCCAACCTCGACCTGCTGGTGGATATCTCCCCGGATCTGCTCAAGATCGACCGCCGTCTGGTGGATGGCGTCGACACGGCCCCGCGTCAGCAGATCCTGATCGAGCAGATCGTAACCCTGGCGGAAAAGCTCGATATCGCCCTGGTGGCGGAAGGCGTGGAGACCCTGGAGGAGGCACGCTGGCTCTACCGACGCGGCATCGTGCGCCAGCAGGGCTACTGGTACGCACGCCCGGAAACCGAAGGTCTGCCGCAGTGCCAGCCGGCCCAGTTCGCGCTGGTACGCGGCCAGCATTGAGCGGCCGCCTCTCTTGTCCTCGCAGCCGGTGGCATGCCTCATGAACGCTTTGCCGATAACGCTCGACAGCGACACCCGCCAGATGCCCCTCCAGCCGACGCTCCAGTCCACCCTGGAGGGTCTTGACCTGCTCGGCATCGCGGCACTGGTCTGCCGTATCGAGGACGACGCGGTATGGATCGCCGAGGCCAATGCGCTGGCCCGGCGCCAGTTGGCGCTCGATACCGAGCTGCCGGCCGCCGACCCCTGGCAGTGGCTCGACGGCAAGCTCCAGCCGCTGGCCGCCGACGCCCACCCCGCGCGCCAGTGCGACACCTCGGCACCCCAGCGGTGGCAGCGTTACCATCTGCGCGATCATCGCGGCGAGCTGCGTGCGCTGCGCTTGCGCTGTCGTGGGGTCGACGCCGATGGCGAGCGCCAGGTGCTGCTCGCCCTGGACCGCATTACCGCCATCGCTCCGCCCCCGGCACAACCCCGAACGCGTACCCCGCAGCTGCCGGCCTCGCTGCGCCAGTGGATCGGCAGCCTGCCGATCGGCGCCTGCGTACTCGATGCCGCAGGCTATCTGTGTCTGGTCAACCCAGCGCTCTGCAACTTCTTCGGCTATGCCGCCTGCGAACTGCTGGAGCGCCACTTTCAGGTGCTGCTCGCGCCCGCCTCGCGCGAGTTGGGTCAACGCTATCATCAGACGTCGCTCACCAGCGGCGGACAGCGCAGCCTGGAGCTGATGCGCCGCGATGGCTCACTCTGTGCCATGCAGGTCGAAGACAGCGTGGTGCACTATGTCGACGGCCAGCCGCTGCGGATCGCCTGCCTGGTCGACATGACCGCTCAGCGCGACCAGACGCGCGCTCTCCAGGCGCGCAACCGCCGCCTGGAGTACCTGGCCACGCGTGACGAGATGACCGGGCTGCACAATCGGCGCTACGGCCAGCAGCTGCTGGAGCAGGCGATGCAGCGCAGCCGTCGCTACGGTGAGCCACTGGCCGTGGCCATGCTCGACCTGGATCATTTCAAGGCGGTGAATGACGAGCACGGCCATGCGGTCGGCGACGATGTGCTGCGCGAGTTCTCGAGCCTGGTCGGGACCCTGCTGCGCCAGAGCGATACGTTGATCCGCTGGGGCGGTGAAGAGTTCCTGCTGCTGCTGCCGGGGGTCGATCGCGGCGCCGCCCAGGCCACCCTGGACCGCATCCTGGCGCGCTTGGCGCAGCAGCCGCTGAGCGCTTGCGAGCTGCAGCTATCGTTCTCGGCGGGGATCGCCGAACCGCGCCAGACAACCCCACAAGCGCTGCTCGAACGGGTGGACGCCGCGCTCTATCAGGCCAAGCAGGCCGGCCGCGGGTGTGTCACCTTGGCCGATGGCGCACCGCAGGTGACGGCTCTGAACCAAGACCCGGCAGGGCCACAAGAATCCCCAGTGCCAGAAGACTCTACGGTGCCAGAAGACCCGGAGCTTCCCGAAAACCTGGGGCTCTGCGCGAATCCGGCAAGCTCTGAAGACCCGGCGATGTCCGAAGACACAACAACGCGCGAAACCCTGGCGCTGTCAGGAAGGCCCGCAGGCCCGACGGTTGCGACCTAAGGTCTTACCGTCTGGCCTGAGTCGCACCGCGAGTCCTGCGTCGCACCAGGGGGTTCAGAAGAGCGCGCGCACGGCCAGGAACAGCACCGTCGGCGCCAGCAGGATGCCCAGGCCGGTATAGAAGGTCGCGGTCATCGCACCGTACGGCACCAGCCGCGCATCGGTGGCAGCGAGCCCTGCCGCCACCCCGCTGGTGGTGCCGATCAGCCCCCCGAAGATCATCGCCGAGCGTGGGTTGTCGAGCCCGATCAGGCGCGCCGTGGCCGGGGTCGCGATCATGGTCAGGATCGACTTGACCAGGCCGGCGGCGATCGACAGCGCGATCACCTCCGAACTCGCCCCGAGGGTGGCACCGGTCACCGGACCGACGATATAGGTCACCGCGCCGGCGGCGATGGTGGTGATGTCCACCGGATCGGTGTAGCCGAAGCCGACCGCGACCACCGCGCCGGCCACGAACGACACCAGCACGCCGAGAAACAGGGCGATTACCCCGCGCAGTCCGGCCTTCTTGATCTCCTGGAAGCGCACGCCGTAGGCGGTGGCGATGATCGCCAGATCGCGCAGCATGCCGCCGCCCATCAGGCCCAGCCCCGAGAACAGGGTGACATCGGACAGCCCCTTGCTGCCGCCGGTGGAGACGCCCCCCACGTAGGCCAGTACCAGGCCGATGATGATTGCGATGGCCGAGCCATGCAGACGCCCGGCGGTGAGATGGCGGCTGAGCCAATAGGCCACGTACATGGTCAAGCCGACCACGGCGAAGGCCGCGATCAGGTGGTACTTGTCGACCAGCGACACGATGGAGTCGTTCATGCGGGCTCTCCCCTGTTGTTGTTAACGTGCGGAACGATCGGAAGTGGTCGCCCGGGAAGGCGGCATGGCGGCGCTGGCGGGCGGATCCAGCGGTTGCGCATCCTCCCCTTTCTTGCCGGTGAGCACCGGCACCAGCGCCAGCCCCAGCGCCACCGCCAGCACCCCGGCGACGATCGCCACCATGCCACCGCTGAAGGCCGCGGCCACGTTCTGGCTCGCCGCCATGGCGACCACGATCGGGATGTACATCGCGTTCCAGAAATTGATGCCGCTCTCGGTCGCCTCCGGCAGCTTGCCGCGGTCCTTGAGATAGCCGGTCACGAAGATCAGCAGCAGCATGGCGATACCCACGCCGCCGAGATTGGCGCTGATACCCAGCAGTTGGCCCAGCACATCGCCGATGATCAGCCCCACCAGCATGCAGCCGGCGAGTAGCGCAACACCGTAGATCACCATCGTCATTCACCTCCGGGGCGTTGTTGTGGCGCCGGCGAGCCCCTGATCACCGGCGCTTGTTATGGCAGGAACTGGCGCTGACTGGCGTCGACCTCAGCGCGACCCCGTGGCCGGTGTCTGGTAGATGTCGGCGTAGCGCTCACGCAGCGCGTTCTTCTGCACCTTGCCCATCACGTTGCGCGGCAGGCTGTCGATGAAGAACACCCGTTTGGGCTGCTTGTAGCGCGCCACCTTGTCGCTTAGCGAGGCGAGGACCTGCGCCTCGTCGAGTGCAGCACCCGGCTTGAGCACCACCGCGGCGGTGACGCCTTCGCCCAGATCCGGGTGATTGACCCCGATCACCGCCGATTCGACCACCTCCGGCAGCTCGTCGATCCACTGCTCGATCTCCTTGGGATAGACGTTGTAGCCGCCGGAGATCACCAGGTCCTTGTCGCGGCCGACGATCGACAGATAGCCGTCGCTGTCGATCACCCCGAGATCGCCGGTGATGAAGAAGCCATCCTCGCGGAACTCGGCGGCGGTCTTCTCCGGCATGCGCCAGTACCCCTTGAACACGTTGGGGCCACGCACTTCCACCAGCCCGGTCTCACCCGCCGCCAGCACCTTGCCGCTGTCGCGATCGGTGATGCGCACCTCGCTGCCAGGCAGCGCGAAGCCGACCGTGCCGGGGCGGCGCTCGCCGTCGTAGGGGTTGGAGGTGTTCATGTTGGTCTCGGTCATGCCATAGCGCTCGAGAATGGCGTGGCCGGTACGTTCGAAGAAGTCGCGGTGGGTCTCGGCCAGCAGCGGCGCCGAGCCGGAGACGAACAGGCGCATGTTGCGCACCGCCTCACGGTCGAGACGCGGGCTGGCAAGCAGGCGGGTATAGAAGGTCGGCACCCCCATCAGCACGGTCGCCCGCGGCATCAGCGTGATCAGCTGCTCCGGATCGAGCTTGGGCAGGAAGGTCATCGAAGCGCCGACGGTGAGAGTGATGTTGCACGCCACGAACAGCCCGTGGGTATGAAAGATCGGCAGCGCGTGGAGCAGATGGTCATCGCTGCTGAAGCGCCAGGTTTCGGCCAGCGCCCGGCTGTTGGCGGCGAGGTTGGCGTGGGTCAGCATCGCGCCCTTGGAGCGCCCGGTGGTGCCGGAGGTGTAGAGAATCGCCGCCAGATCGTCGCCCGCCAGATCGGCGATCTCCGTATCCGCTTCGGCCGCCTCGGCAAGCGCCATCAGCGAGCCGTCGGCCGCCGCCCCCAGGGTCTCGACCGCGGTCGGTGTCTGATAAACATCGCCGCAGCGCTCGGCGAGCCGCTCGGCGCTGTCGCGGTCCTCGGGGCGGCACACGTAGAGTCGCGGTTCGGCATCGCCGAGGAAGTACTCGATCTCGGCCTCGGTGTAGGCGGTATTGAGCGGCAGATAGACGGCGCCGACCTGCAGGCAGGCGAGATAGAGCATCACCGTCTGCGGGCTCTTGTCGACCTGCACCACCACCCGCTCGCCGGGGGTCACGCCGCGCTCGCGCAGTACCCGCGCCAGACGCCGTGAGGTATCGAGCACGTCGCGGTAGCGATAGCTCGCCCCCTCGGCGGTGTCGATCAGCACCTTCTCCGGCTGGCGCGAGAAGTTGTCGAAGAACTGAAGGTAAAGATTTTGATTCATGCCACTCTCCTGCGATTCATACCAATCCTGCGATTCATATCACTCTTGCGATTCATGACGGGGTTGCTGCTGGCCGCCGCGGCGATTCGCCTGCAAGCCAGGTACTATCTTTCTTCGGGCCATCTTTCGCCGGGCCATCGTTCGTCGGGCCACACCCGATGACACTCGCACCCGGTGTCCGCATGCCGGATCTTATGCCTTGGCCTTGGGATCGCCCTTGGCCTTGGCATCGCTCTTGGGCGCGGCGAGCAGACGACTGCGTGCCTGCTTGGCGTCGCGCCGAATTTCCTGGGTGCATATCACGCTACCCTCGCGGCTGAACGCTTCGTGGTTCTGTTCGATCCGTTCGAGCTCGTAGAGGTAGTTGACCATCAGCGCGTGGGACTGCTTGAGCCCCTTGTCCGACAGGTCGCCCGGCCAGTTGAGGCGATGCAGGCTAGCGCCGTTGCCGAGATGGAAGCGCGCCACTGGATCGAGCGGCATACCGCTGTCGTCGCGCTTGACGTCGATCAGGTAGTGGGCGGCCAGCGCGCGCACGTCGGGGGCGAGCTTGTCACGCGCCTTGCCCGGCTCGCGCCAGTGCCCGGCGTCGAGCTCGGCGACGAGATCGTCGTTGAGGTCCAATTCACCCTGGTCGCGGGCCTGCTGCAGCCAGGCGGCGAAGCCCGGTACCGGCGACAGGGTGACGAAGTTTTCCAGATTGGGCAGCTCGCGCTTGAGCTCCTGCACCACCTGCTTGATCAGGAAATTGCCGAAGGAGATGCCCTTGAGCCCGGCCTGGCAGTTGCTGATGCTGTAGAAGGCGGCGGTATCCGCCTCCTGCGGCGGCACCTCGTCGCCGCTCTCGAGGATGGTCTGGATGTTGTCGGGAATGCCGCGGCACAGCGCCACCTCGACGAAGATCAGCGGCTCGTCGCCGGTGGCCGGGTGGAAGAAGGCGTAGCAGTGGCGGTCGTCGGGGTCGAGCCGCCGGCGCAGATCGCCCCAGTCGCGAATCGCGTGTACCGCCTCGTAGCGGATCAGCTTTTCGAGCACCGCCGCCGAGGTGTTCCAGTCGATGCTCTCAAGCATCAGGAAGCCGCGGTTGAACCAGGAAGCGAACAGATGCGCGAAATCCGCATCCAGCGGCGCCAGTTCCGGGTGGGCCTTGAGCAGACCGAGCAGATCGGCGCGCATCTTCACCAGCTCGTAGGTGCCACCGGGGCAGAGATTGAGCCGCCGCAGCAGGTGCTGACGGCGCGGTTCACACACTGCGAACAGCTGCGCCAGGCTGGCATTGTCCTCGGCCGCCTGATAGGCCGCATAGGCGGCGTGGATTTGCGCGGGCTCGGCGGCGTAGTGCTCGGCGAGCAGTTGGAAGAAGGCCAGGCGCCCGGCGTCATCGAGAGAGGCATAGCGCTCCAGCGCCTCCTGGGCGATCAGGATCTGCGACGCCTCCCCGCCGGGCAGCATCAGCGTCTCGCACACCGAGGTCAGGCGCGCGAGGCTGCTTGGGGTGTCGCGCTTGTCGGCGTGCGCGGCCTGACCGCGGGTACGGCGGCCGATGCTCGACAGGAGTTCCTGCAGAAAATTCATGTTGACGTTCATGCCGGCCCTCTCTGGTGTGGAATGGGTGCGCTCGCTGACTTTTCAGACCCGACTGCTCGGATCTGACGGTTCAGGTCTGACTGTCAGAAAAAGCCTAACGAGATCGCACGGACGCGGGTGTTAACATACAAGTCACCGTTCTGTTATATACAACAGTCACGACTCCCGACTTCACTGTCAACATGGGAAAAAGTCTAAGATGACGGGATACACCCGCTGGCAGGCGAGCCCTAGAAGGCTGAAAAATCAGTAAATTCTGGCGGGATCACACAAGCGGAAAAGAGGAGAACGTCGAGCATGGCCAGCGTCCCCCAGGCCCAGCGACTGCGCGATCTACTCGAGGACGCGATCGTCGAGGGCCACTACGCCCCCGGTGACCGCCTCGACCCCGAGGCGCTGGCGCGCGACTACGCCTGCTCGCGCACGCCGATCCGCGAGGCGCTGCAGCAGCTGGCCGCCTCGGGCATGGTCAAGGTGCTGCCCAAGCGCGGCACCTTCGTAGCCCAGCTCGGGGTGACCGAACTGGTCGAGCGCTTCGAGGTGATGGCGGAACTGGAAGGCATGTGCGCACGCCTGGCGGCGCGGCGCGCCACCGCCGAGGAGCTGGAGGGCCTGCGTGAGGCACATCGCGCGTGCCACGCCTGCCTCGAAGCCGGCGACGTCGATGGCTACTACTACGAGAATGGCGTTTTCCACCATCTGATCTACGCCGCCGGCCACAACGCCTTCCTGACCCAGGAGGCGACACGGCTGCACGCCATTCTCAAGCCCTACCGGCGCCTGCAGCTGCACGTGCGCCAGCGCATGCAGAGCAGCTACGCCGAGCATCAGGCGATCATCGCCGCGCTGGAAGCCGGCGACGCCGCGGGCGCCGAGCAGGCGATCCGCGATCACGTGCAGATTCAGGGCGAGCGTTTCAACGATCTGGTGGCATCGATGCAGCGGCTGCAGGCCATGCGCCGCTGACGGCAAGCGACATGAGGGCGCCTGTCAGCGCACCAGCAGGGTCAACAGCAGAGCCACGGCCCCGACCACCAGTGCCACCGACACGCTCACGCTGACCAGCCGATTGAGCCAGCGGTCGAAGCGCGACAGCGCCATCGGCGCGGCTCGCCGGGTGGCGCCCTGCGGGGCACGGCGGGGGGATCGGTTAGGCATGGGCGGTGGGCAATCGGTTAAGGGTGGGTGATAAAAGTTAACGGCCGTGACTCCCGTTACATTAGGCCGCGCCGGGATTTTTCTCCACTGCCACGCGCGCTTGCCGCGTACCAACGCGCTTCTTTTCACCGCCTTATCTTACCGGGCTATCTCTCCGCTCTTTTTCAGAGCTATCCCTAACCGCTCTCCCCCAACACTCTCCCTCACCGCTCGCCCCCGCTCAGCCGTTTCCCCGCCTGAACAGGCCTCGCCCTGCCGGCCGCCGGATACGCAAGGGCCCCGCCGAAGCGGGGCCCGATAGCGTACGCCGCCCGCCTCCAATGGCGGGCGATGCGGTTCAGCGCGGGTTGATGCGGCGATTCTTGACGTCCGGCGCACGGCGGTAGCGGTCCTCGTCTGCCAGCTCCTCGGCCTCGAACGCATCCGCCCCCACCGGGGTCTCGCTGTGGCGGCGGTAGAGCGCGGTGAGCATCGCCTTGCGGTCGGCCCGGAGCTCCTTGATCATCACCGAGATCATGCCGTAAAGGATGAAGGTGAACGGCAGCGCCGAGAGTACCGCCGCCGACTGCAACCCCTTGAGGCCGCTCTCGCCGCCGGCGGAGAGCAGGGTCAGACAGATCGCGGCGATCAGCACACCCCAGATCACGCGCTTGAGCAGCGGCGGGTTGAGCGAGCCGTTATCGGTCATCTGCGACACGATGTAGGTCGCCGAGTCGGCCGAGGTCACCAGGAAGATGAAGATCAGACACAGCGCCACCACCGACAGCACGTTGGAGAACGGCATCAGATCGAACATGCGGAACAGCGCCGAGGTGATGTTGTCCGCGGTGGCCTGGGCCAGCCCTGCGTCGCTGTGCAGCTCCATCTGTATCGCCGCACCGCCGAACACCCCGATCCACAGACACGCCAGCAGCGGCGGTACGATCAGCACGCCGAACACGTACTGCTTGATCGTGCGCCCGCGCGAGATGCGCGCCACGAAGGTCCCCACGAACGGCGACCAGGCGATCACCCAGGCCCAGTAGAAGATGGTCCAGCCGGCGGCCCAGTCGCTGCCGTTGTAGGGCGACATGCGCAGGCTCATGCCGATGAAGTTCTGCAGGTAGTCGCCGATGCCCAGGGTGATGGTCTCCAGAATCTTGACCGTGGGCCCGGTGAACAGGATGTAGAACATCAGTGCGAAGCAGATGATCAGGTTGAGGTTGGAGAGATTCTTGATCCCCTTGTCCAGCCCCGAGGTGGCCGAGATCATATAGCAGACGAACATCGCCCCCATGATGATGAACTGCCAGGTCATGTTCTCCTCGACCCCGAACACCGAATGCAGGCCGCCGTTGATCTGCAGCACCGCCAGGCCGATCGAGGTGGCCACCCCCATCACCGTGGCGACCACCGCGAAGATATCGAGCACCGGCCCCAGGCGGCGCAGCTTGGGGCGCTTGGCGGTGACCGAGGAGAGCACGTTGGAGACCATGCCCGCCTGACCCTTGCGGAACTGGTAGTAGGCGATGATCAGCCCGACCACCGAGAACGCCGCCCACTGGTGAATGCCCCAGTTGAAGAAGCTGTACTGGATGGCGTAGCGCGCCGCCTCGGGCGTGGCCCCCTGGACGTCGCCGAACGGCGGGTTGAGATAGTGGGTCATGGGTTCGGCCATGCCGTAGAACACCAGCCCCACGCCGAAGCCGGCAGCCAGCAGCATGCTCACCCAGGAGAAGAAGCCGTAGGTCGGCTTGCTGTCCTGGGGCCCGAGCCGGATCTTGCCGTACTTGCTGAAAGCCAGCACCACCAGGAAGGTCACGAAACCAAACACCGAGATCAGATAGAACCAGCCGAAGTAGTGCGTGGTCGCACCGAGCGCGGTGTTGGCGAGATCGCCGAAGCGATTGGGAAAAATGGCACCGATGGCCACGATCGCGGCGATCAGCACCGCGGATACGATGAATACACCTTGCTTGCCAAGTCTGGCCATAAGGACTCCCCGGTCGTTGTCTCTCTTCCTTGAATCATGCCGGCGTCGTCACGCCGGGCTGGCCACAGTATAGACGACGCGGTTTTTCGGCCTGCGTCGGCCAGCCAGCGCGACGGGCATGAAGAAAACTTAATATACGTAAGACTTCGTTAAGCCCCTCCACGGCACCCTACCCTCGACATCCTCTCCTTCAGGCCCTGAAGGGGGCAGGAGACCGACCACGAGGGAAGACCCCATGCCCGGTTTACCGCTGACCTTTCCCACCGCGACGCTGCACTGGCGCGAATGCCAAAAGGCATCGGAGCGTGCCCAGCTCGAAGCCTTCATTGCCACGACCTATCGGCGTCAGCACGGCGCCGAGCTGAGCCAGTTCGCGCCGCGTCTCTACGGCCTGTGGGAAGCCGACCAGTTGCAGGCCGCTGTCGGCGTGCGCCTGGCCGGCGACGCCCCGCTGTACCTGGAGCGCTATCTGAGCGAACCGGTCGAGTGCTTGCTGGCGCGCGAGCTTAACGCGCCGGTCGCGCGCCACGCGCTGGCCGAAATCGCCAATCTGGCGACGCTGCGCCCGGGCCTGGCGGTGCCGTTGATCCGCCACTTGATCGAGTCGCTGGTGGCCGAGGGCTGCGGCTGGCTCACCTTTACCGCCACCGCCGCGGTGCGCAACGGCTTCCGCCGGCTGGGGCTCGACGTGCGCCGCCTGGGTGACGCCGACCCTGCGTATCTCGACGCCGACGAGCGCGAGCGCTGGGGCAACTACTACCTGCATCGCCCGTGGGTCATGGGCGGCGACCTGATCAAGGCGTGGCGGCGGCTCGATCCCAGCCGCGAGCTCACCTCTCCCGATAGCCCTACCCCACTCACCGTGACAGCCCAGAGCTGCCATCACAAGGTCGACCCCCATGCGTGAACGCTTTCTCGACCATCTCGGCGCGCTTGCCGTGAGCCAGCCGGCGCAGGTCGCCCTCAGCGCCAACGGCGTGACGCTGACCTACGCCGAGCTGCCCGGTGAGATCGCGCGGCGCTGCCAGCAGCTGGCCGCAATGGGTGGGCGCCGCGTGGCGCTGATGCTCGACAACGGCCTCGATTGGGCACTGTGGGACCTGGCGCTGATGCAGAGCGAGGCGGTCAACGTGCCGCTGCCGATGTTCTTCTCGCCGGCCCAGCTGGCCCACGTGGTCGAGCAGGCCGGGATCGACACCCTGATCGGCCCCGCCGGGGTCGCCGAAGGGCTGGGCTTTGCCGCCAGCGACGACCCGCTGCTGTGGCAGCGCCAGGTGGCAGCGCCACCGAGGCTGCCAGCGGGGACGCACAAGATCACTTTTACCTCCGGCACCAGCGGCACGCCCAAGGGGGTCTGCCTCGATAGCGACACCCAACTGACGGTGGCGGACAGCCTGGCCGAGGTGGCCCGCGGCGTGGGCGTGAGGCGGCATCTGGCGATGCTGCCGCTGGCCACGCTGCTGGAAAACATCGGCGGCCTCTATGCCCCGCTGTGGCTGGGCGGCAGCGTCGCCCTGCCGGGACTGGGCGAACTCGGCTGGCGCGGCGCCAGCGGTTTCGACAGCACCCAGGCGTGGCGTGTGATCCGCGCCGAGGCCCCGGATAGCCTGATCCTGGTGCCGCAGCTGCTCAGCGCGCTGCTGATGCAGCAGGGCGAGGCGCCGCTTGGCTTCGGGCGCTTCTTCGCGGTGGGCGGGGCCACGGTCTCCCCAGCACTGCTGGCGCGTGCGGCCGAGGCCGGCTGGCCGGTCTTCGAAGGCTACGGGCTCTCCGAGTGCGCCTCGGTGGTGACGCTCAACCGCCCCGGCGAGGTGCGCTCGGGTAGCGTCGGCCGCCCGCTGCCGCATGCCCGAATCACCCTTGCCGAGGATGGCGAGGTGATGGTCGAGGGCAGCCTGATGCTCGGCTATCTGGGTGACGACGCGCCACGCCCGACGCGCTGGCCCACCGGGGATCTCGGCGCCTGGGAAGGCGAGGCGCTGGTGCTCAAGGGGCGCCGGCGACAGGTCTTCATCACCGCTTACGGGCGCAACGTCGATCCCGCCTGGGTCGAGGCCGAGCTCACCGCAGAACCGGCGATCGCCCAGGCCTGGGTCAGCGGCGAAGCGCAGCCGAGCAACCGCGCACTGCTGGTAGCGCGCGGCGAATGGGTCAACGACCAGCAGCTCGAAGAGGCCGTGGCTCGCGCCAATCAGCGGCTGCCCGACTACGCCCGCGTCGCGTGCTGGCAGCGTGGCGCCCCCTTCACCCCGGACAACGGCCTGGCCACGGCCAACGGCCGGCTGCGCCGCGAGGCGCTGGCCGAGCGCTACCGCCGCTGGCTGGACACGCCGGTCAGCGCGTGATGCGCCCGCAACCCGCTCGAGGAGAACCGCCCATGTCTCACCCGCATTCGACGCCAGCAGATTCAACGCACGCAGACACGACGTTTCAAGACCCGACGCTTCAAGACACGACATCCGCGAGATCGACGCACCACGCCTCGACTCGCACCACCCCTGTACATCACGCGGCCGGCAAGGCCGCCATGGAGAACGCCATGACCCCGTATCAGACCCTGCAGCAGCAAACCGCCGAACAGCGCCAATGGCTGCTGGACACGCCGGTAATCCGCCGCGCCCTGGCCGGTGACATCGATCGCGCCACCTATCAGGCTTTCCTCACCCAGGCCTACCACCACGTCAAGTACACGGTGCCGCTGATGATGGCCTGCGGCGCACGCCTGCCCGAGCGCCTGGAGTGGCTGCGCGGCGCGCTGGTCGAGTACATCGAGGAGGAGTACGGTCACCAGGCGTGGATTCTGGATGACATTCGCGCCCTCGGCGGCGACGCCGACGCGGTCGCCGCCGGACGCCCGGCGCCGGCCACCGAGCTGATGGTGAGCTATGTGCGCGACGTGATCGAACACGGCAACCCGATCGGCTTCTTCGGCATGGTTCAGGTACTCGAAGGTACCAGCACCGCCATCGCCACCCAGGCGGCGGAGAAGATGCGCGACGGCGCCGGCCTGCCCGCCGACGCCTTCCGCTACCTGGAGTCCCACGGCAGCCTCGACATTGGCCACCTGGCGTTCTTCGAAGAGCAGATCAACCGCATCGAATCGGCCCAGGACCTGCAGGCGGTGATCGATACCGCCAACATGGTCTACCGCCTCTACGGCGCCATGTTCCGGACCCTCGGCCAGGCCGCGGGGGACGCCCACACCAGCGAGGTACTCGCCGATGCGCTGGTCTGATCGCCGCATCCTGGTCACCGGTGCCAGCGGCGGTATCGGTGGTGCACTGGTGGCCGAACTCGCCGAGGCCGGTGCCACGCTGCTGATCGTCGGGCGCAACCAGCCGAGCCTGGATCGCCTGGCGACGCTGGCACCGGACCGCATCCACGTGCTCAAAGCGGATCTCGCCCAAACAGAAGAGCGTCGCCGGGTGGTCGATGCCGCCAGCGAGATGCGCATCGACATGCTGATCAACGCCGCCGGCAGCAACCAGTTCGGCCTGTTCGAGGAGCAGGCCCCGGCAGCCATCAGTGCCATGGTCGAGCTCAACGTCACCGCCACCCTGCTGCTGACCCAGGCGCTGCTGCCGCGCCTGCTGCACCACGATCGCGCCTGGATCGTCAACGTCGGCTCGGCCTTCGGCGCCATCGGCCACCCGGGCTACGCCACCTACTGCGCCACCAAGTTCGCCCTGCGCGGCTTCAGCCAGGCGCTGCGCCGCGAGCTCGCCGACACGCCGGTGGCGGTGCTGCACATCGCCCCGCGGGCGACCCGCACCGGCATGAACAGTGCCGCCGCGGACTCGCTCAACGCCGCGCTCGGTAACGCCGTCGACGCCCCGGAGGCGGTGGCCGCGGCAATCGTCTCGAGCATCGAGAAGCGAACCCGCGAGCGTCAGCTGGGCTGGCCCGAGTGTCTGCTGGTCCGTCTCAACGGTCTGCTGCCCGGGATGGTCGACCGCGCGCTCAAGAAGCGACTGCCGATCATCCAGCGCCACGCGCGTCGCGTCTCGACGCCATCTTCCTGATTCGTGAGGTCATCATGACACCCGCTGCGTTCTCCCACATCGTCGATCACGCTGGCATTCGTTCGCGCTCCCAGGGCTGGCGCCCGCTGGCCCTGGCACTGCTGCTCGGCCTCGGCGGCAGCGCCACCCTGCTCGCCACCCCCATGGCCGAAGCGCAGGCGGCACCCGCCGCCGCGGCCACCTCGGTGGCCGCCGGCCTGCACGAACTGCAGAGCCGCTGGGCCAACATCAGCTACCAACTGCCGGAATCGCGCCGCGAGGACGCCTTCGACCAGCTCTACAAGCGCGCCACCGCCCTGGTCGCCGCGCACCCGCAGAGCGCCGAACTGCACACCTGGGCCGGTATCATCCGCGCCTCCGAAGCCGGCGCCGGCGGCGGCCTCAGTGCGCTCTCCCAGGTCAAGGAGGCGCGTCAGCAGTTCGAGAAGGCCCTGGCCATCGACCCCAAGGTGCTGAATGGCTCCGCCTATACCAGTCTGGGCACGCTCTATCACAAGGTGCCCGGCTGGCCGATCGCCTTCGGCGACGACGACAAGGCGCGTGAGCTCTTACAGAAAGGGCTGGCGATCAATCCCGACGGCATCGACAGCAACTACTTCTGGGCCGACTTCCTGCATGATCAGGGCGATGACGCAAAGGCCCGCCAGGCGCTGCAGAAAGCATTGGCCGCCGCTCCCCGCCCCGGCCGCGAAAGCGCCGATGCCGGCCGCCGACAGGACATTCAGAAGCTGATGAGTCAATTGAAGAGCTGAGCCCACTTCCAAACCCTCTGACGATGGGCGCCGGAGGCAGGGCGAAGCGAGGGTCTTTTGCCAGGGATGGCAAAGGTAGCGCCCAGGGAGGGGTCCACAGCGCCCTCGCGCGCCCTGCCGCCGGATAAGCCCAAGTCGTCTAACGGTCGTGAAAGGTACTCTAAGTGCTGCCTGAATGAGCCGATCGCGGAGACCGCGCTTGCAATCGTGATGGGTGCCCTCATGATGGTAATCATGAGGGCGCTAAGGAAACGCTGCCTAAATGCCTGCACGAGCCAATCGCTGCGTTGCGTGGTACTCGAGCACTCGCCTAACCCCACGTTATGTCTCGTGCTCTGCGTTCCATGCGCCTTGCGCTTCATCTCGCTCGGCGATTTATTCAGCGTTTCCCTGATGGATTGCCCGCCGTTTTCGATCGAGGAGTCCCATGTCACGACTGGCCGACATTCCGCTTTCGGTGCTGGACCTGGCACCGATCACCCTCGACGGCACCCCGGCGGAGACCTTCCGCCATACCGTCGATCTCGCCCAGCAGACCGAGCGCCTGGGCTACAACCGCTACTGGCTGGCCGAGCACCACAACATCGACGGCATCGCCAGCGCCGCGACCAGCCTACTGATCGGCCACGTCGCCGGCGCCACCTCGACGATCCGCGTGGGTAGCGGCGGCATCATGCTGCCCAACCATCCGCCGCTGGTGGTGGCCGAGCAGTTCGGCACGCTGGAGACGCTCTACCCCGGCCGCATCGACCTGGGCCTGGGCCGCGCTCCGGGCTCGGATGGTGTGACCATGCAGGCGATGCGCCGCGACCCCTATGCCGGGGTCAACGACTTCCCCGAGCGCCTCGACGAGCTGCGCCGCTATCTCGGCAACGCCACCCCGGGCCAGCGCGTGCGCGCAATCCCCGGCCAGGGCACCCACGTGCCCATCTGGCTGCTCGGCTCCAGCGGCTACAGCGCCCAGCTCGCCGCGCGGCTGGGTCTGCCGTTCGCCTTCGCCGGTCAGTTCGCCCCCGGCTACATGCGCGAAGCCCTGCATCTCTATCGCGAGGGTTTCCAACCCGGCGTGCTCGACACCCCCCACGCCATGATCGGCATTCCGCTGATCGCCGCGGAGAGCGACGAGCGCGCGCGCTTCCTCGCCACCACCCAGCAGCAGAAGTTCCTCAACCTGATCCGCGGCAAGAGCACCCGCACACGGCCGCCGGTCGAGCGGCTCGACTGGCTGCCCCAGGAAGAGGCCGCAGTCTCGCAGAACCTCGGCGCCGCCGTGGTCGGTGGCCCGGAGAGCGTGCGCCGTCAGCTCGACGCGCTGCTCGACGCCACCGGTGCCGACGAAATCATGGTCAACACCGACTGCTACGACCACGCCGACCGGGTGCGCTCCTACGAGATTCTGGCCGAGGTATGGAAAAGCGCCTGAAGCCTCGACCGGGACCCGTCTCGCGCCCATGGCGTCTCTTGGGTAGTATCGTCGGGTCGCCTTCAGGTCCCGCCTGCGGGAGGTTGGGCGATACGATATCCCTATAACGGTGCCGGGCCCCATGACCAAGCTCACAGACCGGGTCTACACGATCCTGAGACGACAGATCATGTCCGGAGAGCTCTCCTCGGACATGCAGATCAAGGAGGCCCACCTTGCCGACATGCTCTCGGTCAGCCGCACACCGGTGCGGGCAGCGATCCAGCGCCTCGCCGACGACGGTCTGATCTATCACGAGAAGGGACGTGGCTCGTTCGTCTCGCCGTGGCAGCAGGACGATATCGTCGATATCTACGAGCTGCGCATCCTGCTGGAGTCACGCGCCGCCAGGCTGGCCGCCAGCCGCGCGACGCCGGAGCAGATCGCGCGCTTGCGCCACCATGCCAGCGTCATCGAGGGGCTCTACCGGGAGCAGCCCGACAAGTATCTGTTCAGCATCCAGAGCGAGAACCAGCTGTTCCATCAGGTCATCCTGAGCGCGGCGGGCTCGGTCCAGCTCAGCCGGATGGTCAGGATGCTGGTCGATTCGCCGATCACGGTGGGGTCTTACTATCTCTATTCCGAGACCGAGATGCAGCGCTCGATGCAGCAGCACCGTGACCTCATCGATGCGATCGAGCGCCGCGAGGCGCGCTACGCCGAGGACCTGATGCGGGTGCACCTGCGCATGGCCTACTGCGCCTTCATGGCCCGGCAACAAGGAGAGCCCTGGAACGCCGCCGAGGAGGCGTGACGCGCCGTCGATCTCCCGACGGCGCGTCACGCTGGTTGTGTCTTGGCGTATCTTGGCACCGCCAAGTCAGGGTTCCGGCTCCATGTGACGACGCGCCCGCTGCGGATCGGCCGCCATGGCCAGCGTCGACGGCCGCCCACGGTAGTGCGTCAGCAGGCGCCGAACCAGCGGCACCAGGATCGTCAGCACGATGAGCGTGACCATGACGATGGCGATGGTGCTGGAGAACAGAAATCCTACCTGATGGTGCCCGATCAGCATCGCCCGACGCAGGCTGGATTCCGCCACCGGCCCCAGGATGACCGCCAGCACCGCCGGTGCCAGCGGAATCCCCAGACGCTCCATGCCCCAGCCCATGACCCCGAACGCCAGCATCAGCCAGACATCGAACAGGCTGTTGTTGATCGCATAGACACCGATGGTGGTCAAAGCGATGATGATCGGCGCCAGCAGCAGCGGCGGCATGTACATCACATTGATGAACAGCCGCGCACCCAGCCTGCCGATCACGAACAGCATGATCGACGTCACCAGCATGGCCAGGATGAAACCGTAGGTCACCGGTGCCGAGCGGGTGAACAGCTCCGGCCCCGGCAGCATGCCGTGCACCAGCAGCCCGCCCAGAATCACCGCCGATACGCTGCTGCCGGGGATGCCCAGAGTCAGGGCAGGGATCAGCGAGGCGGCGTTATCGGCGTTGTTGGCGCACTCCGCCGCCGCCACGCCCTCCGGCGCCCCCTTGCCGAAGCGCGACTTGTCCTTGGCCACGCGCCGGGTCTCGTTCCACGACAGCATGGCGGCGATGTTGCCGCCGGTGCCGGGAATGATCCCCACGATCACGCCGATGGTCGAGGCCCGCACCCAGGTCGGCAGCAGGCGCCGCCAGCCGATGCCGCTGTGCGTGCGTTTGCCACTGCCGCCACTGCTGCGACTCAGCAGCAGCGCCTCCTGCGCCAGGGTCAGCGCCGGCGGAATGGCATAGAGCCCGGTCAAAAGCACCAGGATGTCGATGCCGCCCATCAGCTCCATGACATCGAAAGTGAAGCGCTCGTTGCCGGTCATCGAATCGATACCCACCATGCCGATCACCAGACCGATACAGGCGCTGATCAGCCCCTTGATGGGGGCATCGCTCAGCAGCACGGCGATCGCCGCCAGCCCGAAGATTGCCAGCCAGAAGATTTCGACGGGGCCGAACTTGAGCGCCATGGCAGCCAGCGGTGGGCTGAGAAAGAGCAGCGCCAGTGCGCTGATCGAACCGCCGACCGCCGAGGACACCAGCGCGATCTTCATCGCCTCGAGCCCCTGCCCCTTCTGCGCCATGGGGTGGCCGTCGAACACCGTGGCGATCCCCGCGGGCGTACCGGGAATGCGCAGCAGAATGGCGGGAATCGCCCCGCCGTACATCGCCCCGTTGTAGATCCCGGCCATCATCCCCAACGCCACCAGCGGCTGCATGGTGAAGGTCAGCGGAATCAGCACGGCGATCCCCATGGTGGCGGAAAGCCCGGGTAGCGCACCGATCAGCACACCGATGGTGGTGCCGCCGGCCATCGCCAGCAGTACGGCCGGTGAGAACAGCAGCGGCAAGGCGGCAAGAATCGAATCCCACATGGCTTAGCTCCCGGTCACCAGACGCAGCGCCAGCTCCGGCGGCAGCGGTCTGTCGAGCACGATCTGAAAGATCAGATAGATCAGCAGTGAAAAGAGGATCGCGGTCGTCACCAGCCACTTGCCCTGGCGATAGCCGAGCAGCCATCCGCTGACGGGTACGAACAACAAGAAGGTGGTGGCGAAACCCAGCCTGGGGGCGATCGCGATCATGGCGACGGAGGTCGCCAGCAGGGTGAGAAACCGCCGCGCATGCCCCGGGGCAAAGCGCAGCGTATCGCTGCCTGCCTGGCGCAGCGACCAGGCCGAGCGAATCCCCCACACCAGCAGCAGCAAGGTCAGCAGGCTCATGACCGCCGTGGGCAGATAGGCCGAGTCACGGGTGAAACTCAGCGCGTGCCAGAGCCCGCAGCCGCTGAGCACCGCCGCGGCCAGGGCGACACTCGTCTCCAGCGTGGCTTGACGCATGGTGTGCACTCCTCTCCAAAGTGACGACTCCCGACCCAGGGCCGAGCCCGGCGCGGGAGGCAGGCGGCGGAGCGGTTGCCCCGCCGGGGGCGTCAATCACTCCAGGGCGACTCGTTCCACAGTGTCTGGAAACGCACCTGTAGATCATCGAGCGTCTGCTGATAGGTGGTCGGATTCTGATAGTCGAGCGGCAGAGACTGCTGCGCGGCCGCCTTGCGGAAGTCCTCGTCCTGCATCGCGGTCGCGATGGCGCTGGAGAGTTTGTCGACGATCGGCCCGGGCACGCCGGCGGGAACGGCGATGCCGCGGTTGGAACCGATGATCAGCGGGTAACCCGCCTCGGCGGTCGTCGGCACGTCGGGCAGCTCCTTCGAGCGCTGCGCGGCGGCCTGGGCGAGCATCCTGACCCGCCCGGCCTTCACGTCGGACGCCGCCTCTCCGATGTTGAAGATGCCCAGGTCGATATGACCGCCCATCAGCGCCTGGCGCACATCGGCCGCGCCGGGGAACGGCACGTGGGTCATCTCGATGCCCGCCTGACGTTCCAGCGCCAGCGCCGCCAGATGATCGTCAGAACCGACCCCTGTGGTGCCATAGGTGATATCACCGGGATGCTGCTTGGCATAGTCGACCAGCGCCGTCAGCGAGTCGAACTGGCTGTCCGGCGCCACATTGAAGCCATCGGGATCGTCGACCACGCTCGCCACCGGCTGGAAGTCGGCCAGCGTATAGCGCGTCTTGCGCTCGATGGGGATGGTCAGCACGTTGGGCGTGTTGATGAAGCCGATGGTGTAACCGTCGGGCTGGGCGTTGGCGAGTGCCGTGAAGCCCACCTCACCACCGGCACCCGGCCGGTTGATCACGGTGATGTCGGTACCCAGGGCTTTCTCGATGTAGGGCACCAGGGTGCGGGCAGCGATATCGGTGCCGCCCCCGGCGGAGTACGCCACGATCATCTGGACGGCACGCTCGGGATAATCCGCCATGGCCGACAGCGGTGTCAGCACGAGGGCGGCGATGGCGAGTGTTCGGGTCTTCTTGCCGGGCTTCATTGGCTTCTCCTGGTTGACCGCCAGGGTCGTTCGTCGCGACCTGGCCTGGCGCGGTGCGCTGGCAGAGAGCCGTCGAGCACCCCGCCGTTATTGTTCTTTCATAAAAACAAAATCATCGAACCATAGCGGACACCTCGCCTCAAGCGTCGATTTCGTCGATGCCGCGCCGGCGCTCAGAAAACACGACAACTGATTGTTTATTATTGAAATCTACCATCTTTAGACTTTTGTCTCGTATTGAAAAAACGGATCACGGATAGACAGACCCAAAATATTGTTTTTTTATTGTGCTAACCGGGATGAATACGCCCCATCGCCGATCGAGCCACGACGACTGGCCCCAGACGCTTTTCATCAGGGCCTTTCACCAGGCCTGTTCACGAGGGCTGTTCACTAGAACTATCCACCAGAACTATCCACTAGAACGATGGGAAGACGATATGACCTCGCAAGCCACGCTGGAGACGCTGAAGACCCTGGGCAGCGCAACGCTGCACGAAGCCCAGGGCCAACGCGGTGCCATGGACTGCGGTATCAAGCCGCTCGACCCCACCTTGAGACTGGCCGGCAGAGCCCTGACCGTGGACTGCGCCCCCGGCGACAATCTGCTGATCCACTACGCCATCTCCCAGGCGAAACCGGGGGACGTGCTGGTGGTCGATGCCAAGGGCTTCAGCGAAGGTGGCCCCTGGGGCGACATCCTGACCCTGGCCGCCAGTCTGGCGGGCATCCGTGGTCTGATCATCGACGGCATGGTGCGCGACGCCGATGCGATCATCGACTCCCGCTTTCCGGTGTTCTGCCGCGGCCTCTCGATCAAGGGCACCCACAAGCACCAGTCGGGCAAGGTCAACCACACCATCGTCTGCGGTGGCGTCTCGATTCGCCCCGGCGACCTCGTGGTCGGCGATCGTGATGGCGTGGTGGTGGTTGAGGCCGCGGAGCTCGATGAGGTCATCACCGCCGCCCAGGCCCGTGAAGAGAAAGAGGAGGCCTTCCGGCGCGAGCTGGAGCGGGGCGCCAGCACCCTCGACCTGCTCGACCTGCGCGACACCCTGGCGCGGCTCGGCCTGCAATGAGGCCGAGCTCGCCGGCCGGGCCCGGGGAGAGCGCCATGTCGATCTCAGCGCGGGTGCGTCACGCGCTGGTGCAGCGGCGGCTGGCACGCCTGCACAATCTGCACGACTTCGAGGCGGCCGCGCGGCGCTACCTGCCGCGGGCGATCTTCGCCTATATCGCCAACTCGGCCGAGGATGGCCGCGCCTTCCAGGCCAATCGTGACGCCTTCGACGACTACGGCTTGGTGCCACGCGTCCTGGTGGATGTCTCCCGGGTCAGCCAGGAGACGACGCTGCTGGGCCTGCCGATGGCCTCGCCCTTCGGTATCGCGCCGATGGGGCTGGGCGCCTTGTGGGCCTATCGAGCGGATGTGGTGCTGGCCGACGCGGCACGCGCCGCGGGCATTCCCATGATCATGAGCGGCTCGTCACTGATCCGCATGGAAACCCTCGGCGGCCAAGGCGAGTCGACCTGGTTCCAGGCCTACCTCCCCGCCGGCCGGGAGGCCATCGAGGCGCTGATATCACGGGTCCAGGCCGCGGGCTTCACCACCTTAGTGATCACCCTGGATACGCCGGTCGCCACCAACCCGGACAATCTCCGCCGGGCGGGCTTCTCCTCGCCGCTGAAGCCCTCGCTCGGGCTCGCCTGGGATGGCCTCTCGCATCCCGGCTGGCTGTGCGACACCTTCCTGCGCACGCTGATGCGACACGGCATGCCCCACTTCGAGAACAACTACGTCACGCGCGGCGCGCCGATCTTCTCACCCCATGTCAATCGCGATATCTCCGACCGCGGCCACCTGAACTGGGACGATCTCGCGTTCATTCGCCAACGCTGGCCGGGTCGCCTGGTGCTCAAGAGCGTGCTGCATCCGGCCGATGCCGCCCGGGCCAGGGCGCTCGGCGTGGATGCGCTGATCGTCTCCAACCACGGCGGCCGCCAGCTGGACGGCGCCCTCTCGCCGCTGCGCGCGCTGCCGGGAATCCTCGCCGCCGCGGGTGATCTGCCGGTCATGATCGACAGCGGCTTTCGCCGCGGCACCGACGTGCTCAAGGCCCTGGCGCTGGGGGCCGCCTGCGTCTTCATCGGCCGCCCCTTCGCCTATGCCGCCGCCGTGGGCGGCGAGGCGGGCGTGGCCCACGCCATCGACCTCATGACCGCCGAAATCCGGCGTGACATGGCGCTGCTGGGTATCACCCGGTTGGATCAGCTCGGCCGGGACCATCTGGCCGCGCTGACGCTGCTGGGCGAGCGCGGCCTGGCACAGCCCGCCGCAACGTGCGCTCGTGAGCCCCACACCGACCGCCCACTTCATGATCAGCCACAGAGGAACGAGCCTTGACCCAGCACTCCGAACTCACACCACTCACACCATTCACATCGCCCTCACCATCGGCTGGGCAGCGCTCTGGGCACCGGTCAGTGTTCCGGCTCGACGTGTGGTACGACGTCTCGATGCAGCAGCGCTATGCCGACCGCCCGGATATCGCCCTGACCACCCTTCCCGTGGCCAGCGCCCCCGAGGATCACGCCGACACCCTGCGCCAGGCCCATGCCTATCAGGTCTCCTCGGCCAAGGATGAAACTCCCGCCCGCTGGTTCGCCGACGCGACGCTCCTGGCCCACACGCCCAATCTGCTGTGCGTCTCGACCTCCGGCTCCGGCTACGACACCGTGGATGTCGAGGCGTGCACCCGGGCCGGCGTGCTGGTCATGAATCAGGCGGGCGCCAACGCCCGGTCGGTCGCCGAGCACACCCTCGGATTGATGCTCGGCGTCAACAAGCGCCTTGCCGAGAGCGATCATCGCCTGCGCCGCGGCGGCGAGTTCTCGCGTGAGGATCTGATGGGTCGAGAGCTCTACGGCAAGACCCTGGGGCTGGTGGGGATCGGCCATATCGGCCGGCGTGTCGCCGAGCTGGCGCGCGCCTTCGGCCTGGACGTGATCGCCCACGACCCGCTGCTCGACGCCGAGACGATTCGCCAACGCGGCGCGCGCCCGGTGACGCTGGGGGTGCTGCTGGCCGAGGCGGACATCGTCTCGCTGCACTGCCCGCGCCAGGCCGACACCCTCGATCTCTTCGACGCGCACGCCTTCGCCGCGATGAAGCCGGGGGCGCTGTTCATCACCACGGCGCGCGGCGGCATCCATTCACAAGCGGCGCTGGCGGCAGCCCTCGAGAGCGGGCATCTGGCCGGCGCCGGCATCGATGTGTGGGACGTCGAGCCACCGCCGCGGGACCACCGGCTATTGCAACTGCCCAACGTCATGGCGACCTACCACACCGCCGGGGTGACGCACGAAGCGCGGCGCAACATCGCCACCTGGGCCGCGGAGCAACTGATCGCAACCCTGGATGGCCAGGTACCGCCACGCCTGCTCAACCCCGAGGCCTGGCCACGCTATGCCGAGCGCTACCGGCGGATACTGGAGCAGTGAACCCGCCACGCTAGCCACGCACATAGCAAAACACCCGGCACATGGCCGGGTGTTGGGATCTAGCACAAGCAACCGAAAGGTGTATCAGCCGAGGCGCTTGGCCAGCAGCCCTTCGAGCTTCTTCTGGTCGGCGGCGAAGTTGCGAATGCCTTCGGCGAGCTTTTCGGTCGCCATGGCGTCTTCGTTGTGCTCCCAGCGGAACTGGGCTTCGCTGATCCGGCCCGGGTGCTCGGCACGATCGCTCTGATCGGTGACCTTGCGCGTCACCTCACCTTCGGTGGAGGAGAGCTCTTCCAGCAGGGCCGGCGAGATGGTCAGGCGATTGCAGCCCGCCAGTGCCAGGATCTGGTCGGTGTTACGGAAGCTGGCCCCCATCACCACGGTCTGGTAGCCGTAGCGGCTGGCGTAGTCGCAGACACCGCGCACGAACTTGACCCCCGGGTCTTCGTCCGGGGCGTAGGAGTCGGTACCGGTGGCCTTCTTGTACCAGTCGGTGACGCGACCCACGAAGGGCGAGATCAGGAACACCCCGGCCTCGAAGCAGGCGCGCGCCTGGGCGTCGGAGAAGAGCAGCGTCAGGTTGCAGTTGATGCCCTCCTTCTCGAGCTTCTCGGCGGCACGAATGCCTTCCCAGGTGGAAGCGAGCTTGATCAGCACGCGATCCTTGGAGACCCCCTGCTTCTCGTAGAGCGAGATCAGGTGATGGGCCTTGTCGATGCTGGCCGCTTCATCGAAGGAGAGCTTGGCCGCGACTTCGGTGGAGACGCGCCCCGGCACGATCTTGGTGATCTCGGTACCCATCGCCACCGACAGCCGGTCGACCGCCTCTTCGATGCGCGCATCGGGGTCGGAGACCTCGGACTTCACCGCAGCCAGGGTCTCGTCGATCAGGTCCTGATAGCCGTCGAGATCGAAGGCCTTGAGAATCAAAGACGGATTGGTCGTGGCATCGTGCGGCTGATAGCGCCGGATGGCGTCGAGATCGCCGGTGTCGGCCACGACCATGGAAAGCTGTTTGAGAGAGTCGAGCTGCTGTGTCATGAATCGCTCCATCGTCTTGATGTGTGGATTGCACCCCTTCGCAATCCCAATCCCTAAAGGATAACACTGATCCGCCGGGCTCGCCGGGTCATCACACCTCGATCCGGCAGGCTCAGAGGGTGTTTACAAATTCGGCGAGCGAAGGCAAGACAAGGCGAAATCGGCCGAAAAAGCGGAGTTTACAGGGGGTAAATGAGCATTTTGAGGTCGATTTCAACGCCGTATTGCCGAGCGCAGACATTTTGTAAACACCCTCTCAGTCGGCGATCGCATACTGCGCCGCCAGGGTCTCGCGATAGTGGCGATAGAGGGTGTGATAGCGCGCCACCACCTCGGGGCGCGGCCGCGTCAGCGTGGTCTCGTCCAGCGCCACCCAGGCCTGGCACAGCGCGGCGAGATCGATGTCAGCGTCGCGCCGGTCGCACCAGCGCGCCTGAATCGCACCGCCGAAGGCGGCGGCTTCGGTCACCACCGGACAGACCACCTCCACATCCAGCACGTCGGCGACGATCTGGCGCCACACCGCGCTCTTGGCGCCACCGCCGACCAGGCGCACCTGGGTCGCTTGATCGGCCAGCGGCCCCAGCAGCTCGAGCCCGTAACGCAGACCGTAGGTGGCGCTCTCCACCGCCGCCCGGCACAGGTTGGCGGGGCGCGTATTGAGACTGGTGAGGCCGTGCAGGCTGGCGTGGGCCTGGGGCAGCGCCGGTACCCGTTCGCCGCTGAAGAACGGCAGCAGGGTGACACCGCCGGCGCCTGGCTCGGCGCTCTCGACCGCGCGATTGAAGCCGGCGATATCGAGCCCCACCAGCTCCCGTATGGTGGTGGTGGCGGAGGTCACGTTCATGGTGCAGATCAGCGGCAACCAGCCGGCGTGGCTGGCGCAGAAGTTGGCCACCATGGCACTGTCGGGCACCACCGGCTCCGGCGAGTGCACGGCGATGGTGCCCGAGGTGCCGAGACTGATGGTCACCCGCCCGGGCACGATGTTGCCGGTGCCGATCGCGCCCATCATGTTGTCGCCGCCGCCGCTGGCGACCAGCACGTCCTCGCCCAGGCCCAGCTCACGGGCGAGTTCGGGGCGTACCGTACCGGCCGCTTCGCGCGAATCGATCAGCCGCGGCAGCACCTGCGCCGGGTCGAGCTCCGGGGCAATGGTCGCGAACACATCGTGGCGCCACTGGCGGGTTCGGGTGTCGAAGTAGCCGGTGCCGGAGGCGTCCCCGGCTTCGGCCACGCGCTCGCCGGTGAGCCAGAAGTTGAGATAGTCGTGCGGCAGCAGCAGCGTGGCGATGCGCGCGTAGGCCTCGGGATGGGTCTCGCGCAGCCAGGCGACCTTGGAGGCGGTGTAACCGGTCTGCAGCACCAGGCCCAGCTTGTCGAGACAGCCCGCCTCGCCGCCGAGCCGTTCGATAAGATCCGCGTTCCAGGCCGCGGTCTCGGTATCGTTCCAGAGTTTGGCCGGATGCACCGCCACGCCGGCGGCATCCAGCGCCACCATACCGTGCTGCTGGCCCGAGATGCCGATCGCGCGCACGGCGCGGCCGTCGACCCCGGCCTGGGTCAGGGCTTCGTCGAGGGCGCCACGAAAGGCATCGGTCCAGCTCTCGACGCGCTGCTCACGGCGACCGTTGTCGCCCTGATCCAGCGCGTGAGGTCGCGACGCCTCGCCGACGATCCGCCCGTCCGCACCGTCGACCAGCACCACCTTGGTGCTCTGAGTGCCGCAATCCACGCCGATGTACATGCTGGTTTCCTTGTCTGTGTTGTCGCGGGTCCGGGGTATCGCGTATCAGGCGCCGATCAGATGCTCGACGCAGGCGCGGGCGCCGTCACGGTGCAGCCGTTCCAGGGCGTCGAGATAGGCCGCGCGAAAGCGTGGGTCGTCGGCCAGATCGCCGAACAGCTGGCGGTTCTCGATGAACGCCGTGGGTTCGTCGCGGTTGCGCTGGGCGATCGCCATCAGCGACTCCTTGAGCCGGTCGACCACCTCGATCGGCTCGCCCTGCTCGTCGACCCCTTCGGCATAGCGCGCCCAGCTGGCGACCACCGCCGCGCTGAGCCGGATCTCGCCATCCTGGGCCAGCCGCTCACGGATCACCGGCACCAGCCACTTGGGGATGCGATCCGAACTCTCCGCGCAGAGCCGCGCCAGGGTGTCCTTGATCTCCGGATTGGCGAAACGCGCGATCAGGGTGTGCTTGTAGGCGTCGAGGTCGACCCCCGGCACCGGTGAGAGCGTCGGCGTCGCTTCGTGGTCCATGTAGGCGAGCAGGAAATCGACGAAGGTTCGATCCTGACACACCTCGTGGGCGTAGCGGTAGCCTGCCAGATAGCCGAAGTAGGTCAGCGCCTGATGGCTGGCGTTGAGCAGGCGCAGCTTCATCAATTCATACGGAATGACGTCCTCGACCACCTGCACCTCGACCGTCTCGAAGGCCGGCCGGCCGAGGCTGAAATGATCCTCCAGCACCCACTGGGTGAAGGGCTCGCACACCACCGGCCAGCGGTCCTCGAGGCCGAAGCGCTCGGCGATCTCGTCGATGTCGGCGGCGGTGGTGACCGGCGTGATGCGATCGACCATCGAGTTGGGGAAGCGCACCTCGGCCTCGACCCAGGCGCCGAGTTCGGGGTCGCGGGCGCGGGCATAGGCGACGAACATCTTGTGCGCGACTTCGCCGTTGCCCTGGATGTTGTCGCAGGACATCAGCGTGAACGGCGCGATGTCACGCGCCCGACGCCGCGCCAGCGCCTCGATGACGATGCCGAAGGTGGTCCGCGGCGTCTGCGGCGAGGCCAGGTCGTGCTGCACATCGGGGTTGTCGAGATCGAACTCGCCGGTGACATGGTGAAAGTTGTAGCCGCCCTCGGTGACCGTCAGCGACACGATGCGGATGCGCGGATCGGCCAGGGTCTCGAGCACCGCCTCGATATCGTCCGGGGCATAGAGATAGTCGACGATCGAGCCGATCACCCGCGGCTGGTACTCGCCGTCGGGGTGCTTGACCACCAGCGTATAGAGGTGGTCCTGAGCCGCCAGCGCTGCCTGCATGCGTTTGTCGCCCGGCATCACCCCGACCCCGACGATGCCCCAGTCGAGCGCTTCACCGCGATTCATCAAGGTGTCGAGATACATCGCCTGGTGGGCGCGGTGAAAGCCACCCACGCCGAAATGGACGATACCCGGCGTGACCCGATCACGCGCATAGCTCGGGGTCGCCACGGCGGCATCGAGCTGGGTCAGATTGGCTTGGTTGAGTGCGGTCATCGGGGGTCTCCTTGGGCCGGCCATGGCCTGTATCCGTGTTGCCGCGCGCCCGGCGGCGCTGGGGCTTGAGCATGGGTGTGGCCCGCGCGACGCGGGCTCGGGATGAATCGACGCTTCGGCGTCAGCCAGCGGGGCCGGGTGAATCCGAGACTCTGCTTGACCCCGCGGTATCGATTGAACCCGCGGTATCGGACGAATCAGCGATAGCCGGCGCGCCCAAGGTCTCGGGCGCGTCCGACGTGCCGGCCAGAAAGTGCCAGTGCCAGTCCGGCGCCACCGAGTGGGCCTTGATCAGCTGGGCGTTGAGCATGTCCTTGGCATGGGTACGCCTGGCCGCCTCCGCCGCATCCTGGCCGAGGTCGTGCCAGCGCTGGAGCAGTCGCTCGACGAGCACCACGTCGGGCACCTCGATGAACAGCGTGAGGTCGAAGAACGAGCGCAGCGCCCGCCAGGGCGCGCGGTCGAGCAACAGATAGTTGCCTTCGACCAGCACCAGCCGGTGGCCGGGCTGGATCAGTCGTGCACCGGCCCGGGCCAGGTCCAGCGGGCGGTCGAACAGCGGTACCGCCACCGGGCCATCGTCGCGCCGCAGCCTGGCCAGGTCGTGGCTCAGCCCGGCGACATCGAAGGTCTCCGGTGCGCCCTTGATGTCGAGTCGACCCTGGGGAATCAGCACCGCGTTGTCGAAGTGATAGCCATCCATCGGCACCAGCGCGACATAGCCCGGACGCAGCGCATCGATGCGCGCGCACAGCGCCTCGGCGAGGGTCGACTTGCCCGCCGCCGGCGGCCCGGCGATGGCGACCAGGGTGCGACGCTCGGCGCGGGAAGCCGCCAGCACGCGCTCGGCCATCACTTCGAGCGATGGCGACATGGGCAGCGCCGAGCCATTGGCGTCAGGCGTGATCGACATGCGTCTCTCCTCCACGGGCGGTGTCCTGGCAGGCGCGGGCGTAGGCGTCGAGCACGCCCTCGATATGCCAGCGCACCAGCGCACGCGGCTCGGGGGCGAGCCGGCCGACGCGGATCGCCCGATACGCATCGGGCAGGTACTGGCTGATCAGCGGCAGTGGCAGCGGATGCGCTTCCAGCGCCGCGAACAGCGACTCCAGCGTGGCCGCGACCGCGGGCACGCCCCAGTAGTAGCGGATGCGGTCGCTCAAGCTGTAGCGCCGGGCGAAACGCTGCTCGGCAGGGTCGTCGGGGTAGTAGGCGCGCCAGTAGCGCGGCTCGTCGAGCATCGCCCGCTCGACCGCGGCGTCCAGGTCCGGCGCCTCGATACCGGGGGTCTCGGCGGCGATGGCGGCCAGCGCGAACAGCGCCTCGCGCATGGCGAAGGTCAGCGCGGGGCCGACCTTGAGAATGGCGAAATGCCCCGCCACCAGCGCGCGGTAGGCCGCCGGCGTCTGGTAGTCGGTGGAGTGCGCCTCGAACACCAGATCCGGCCAGTCGAGGATCGCTCGACTCAGCGCCTGGGCACCGGCAGGGTCGAAATCGACCACATCGGCGTGGCCGAACTCCACCCCGGGCTGCACCACCACGCCACGTACCCGGCGCCAGGCGTCGTCGAGCTCCTCATCGGCGAAACGCTCAGCGTGAACCGCCAGCGTGCTGGCCAGATCGGCGGTGGGGGGGACCGCCACGCCCTCGAGTCCGTCATGGGCACCGCCGGGGGTCGGCACCTCGGTACCGATCACATAGCGCAGCTCGCCGCGGCGCTCACCGGCAGCGGCCTCGGCGGCGAGACACAGGCGCGCGGCCCGCGCCGCGATTTCGGCATCGTCGAGCGCCGCGGGGTCGTCGGCACAGCCCATGCTGGCATCCAGATGCAGCTTGGTGAAGCCCGCCGCGGCGTAGGCCGCGACCAGCGTTTCGGCGCGTGCCATCGCCTCGGCAGCGGGCAGGTGCTGCCACGGCGAGGGGCCCAGGTGGTCACCGCCCAGGATCAGGCGGGCCGGGTCGAACCCGCGTCGTGTGGCGATCGCCACCACCCGCGCGCGAAAGTCTTCGGGGGTCTGGCCGGTATAGCCGCCCTCCTGGTTGACCTGGTTGCAGGTCGCCTCGATCAGCAGCGGCGAGCCATCGGCCAGGGCACGGTCGAAGGCCGCTTCGAGCACCAGCGGATGCGCCGAGCAGACCGAGTAGATGCCTCTGGGCCGCCCGGCGCGGTTGGCGGCGACGATGGCGTCGAGCAGGTGGCCACTCATGTGAGATCTCCATGGGATGCGATCAGGGCGTCGAGGGTGGTGCGGTCGCTGGCCCCCTCCATGGGGCCGATCCGGGTCACCGCGTGGGCGCCGGCGGCGCTGGCCAGGGTCAGGGCGCGGGTGAGCGAGTCGCCGGCGGCGAGTGCGGCGATCAGCGCCCCGCCAAAGCAGTCTCCGGCCCCCGTGGGGTCGCGCTCGGTCACGCTGAAGGCGCCCACGCGCTGGTGCTCACCGGCACGGAAGGCTTCGCTGCCACGCTCGGCGCGCTTGAGCACCAGCAGCGACAGGCGCTTGGTCGCCAGCAGCCGGGCCACGGTGTCGGCCTCCGTCTCACCCTCGCTCTCGCCCTGCCCCAGCCAGGCGATGTCGGCCTCGCTGGGCAGGAAGATGTCGCAGTCATCGACCCGGCGCAGGACCGCCTCGCGGCTGGCCGGGTCGCGCATCAGCTCCGGGCGGATATTGGGGTCGAAGCTGACCTGCCCACCGCGGGCGTGGACCCGCTCGACCAGGGCATCGATCAGCGCGATCGCCGCGGGCGAGGTGAGCGAGGAGCCCATCACGTGCAGGTAGCGGGTATCGGCGAGCCGGGCGAGTCCGGCCTCGTCGAGCGCCAGCCGCGCCGCCGCGCTGTGCGCCAGGTTGAACACGAAGTCACGCTCGCCGTCATCGCGGTAGCGCACGAAGGCGGTGCCGGTGGGGCGCTCGGGATCGCAGGCGACGGCACCGATATCGATGCCGTCGGCGGTCAGGCGTTCACGGATCAACTCGCCGAAACCATCCGCCCCGACGCAGCCGGCGTAGGCGACCCGGGCGCCCATGCGTGCCGCCTGGGAGGCGAAGATCGCCGGCGCCCCGCTGGGAAAGGGGCCAAGAAAGCGCCCCGCCTCGGTGAAACGCTGACCGCAGCGCTCGGCGACGAACTCGGCGAGCAGCTCCCCGGCGGTGACGATGTCGAAGGTGGGCGTGGTGTCGGCCATGTCAGCTCATCCAGTTGCCGCCATCGACATTGAGCGTCTGCGCCACCACGTAATCGCTGTCGGCACTGGCCAGGAACACCGCCGCGCCCACGTGATCCTCCGGGCGCCCCATGCGGCCGTAGGGCACCGCCTCGCCGACCAGACGCTTCTTCTCCCCCGGCGGGCGACCCTCGTAGCGGGCGAACAGCGCGTCGACCTCGTCCCACATCGGGGTGTCGACCACCCCCGGGGCGATGCCGTTGACGTGGATACCGTGCTTGATCAGGTCGAGCCCGCAGGATTGGGTCAGGCTGATCACCGCGGCCTTGGTGGCACAGTACATGCTCACCAGCGCCTCGCCGCGGCGCCCGGCCTGGGACGCCATATTGATGATCTTGCCGCCTTCACCGCGCTCGACCATATGCGCCGCCACCGCCTGCAGGGTGAAGAAGGTACCCTTGACGTTGACCGCGAACTGCTTGTCATAGCTCGCCTCGCTGACCTCGAGCACCGGCGCCATGTCGAACACCGCGGCGTTGTTGACCAGGATGTCGATCGGCCCCAGGCGCGCCTGGACCGCCTCGATCATCGCCGTGCGCGATTCACTGCTGCAGATATCCAGCCGCACCGCCATCACCGCATCGCCGTGACGCGCGGACAGCGACTCTGCGGCCTGCTCGGCGGCGGCGAGATCGATATCGGCGATCGCCACCCGCGCGCCCTCCTCCAGGTAGCGGCTGACGATCGCCAGGCCGATACCGCGGGCTCCGCCAGTCACCACTGCCGTGCGCTTATCGAGTTTCATCGAACATGTCCTGTGGTTGAAAGCCAAATCATTGATGACCGAGTGGTCGATAACCGAGCCTTTGCGACGATGCGGTCGATGACCACACCATCGCCCGTGTTCTCAGGCCACGCGCCAGCGCCGCCAGCGTTCGACCAGCTCGCCGAGCCCGGCCATGTGCTCGAGCGTCGCCCAGGCCCCCGCATCGCGCAGCCGGGCGGCGTGCCCGGCGGCAATATGGCTGGCACCGGTGAAGCCGATCACCGTCATTCCGGCGGCACAGGCGGCGCGGGTCCCGGAGACGCTGTCCTCCACCACCAGGCAGTCGGCCGGCGCGGTCCCCAGCGTGTCTGCCGCCAGCAGGTAGACATCCGGCGCCGGCTTGGGCCGCGCCACCTGCTCGGCGGTGAACAGCGGCGCCGCCCCCAGCCGCGTGTTGAGCCCGGTGTGGGAGAGCGAGGCGAGCACCCGCGCGCGGCGGCTGTTGGAGACGATCGCCAGCGGTAGATCGAGATCGTCGATCGCCTCGCTGATGCCGGCGATCGCCTTTAGCTCACCGGCCAGCCGGCGCTCGATGGCCGCATCGATGCTGAGCAGCGCATCCGGCGGTAGCTGGTGCACGCTGAGCCCCTCGAGGTGACTCAGAATCGCCGCCGTGGTCATGCCCAGGGCGCCGCTCAGCTCGTGCTCGGCGGCCAGGTCCGGCAGCCAGGCCGCGAGCTGGTCGTGCAGCACGCTTTCGGCGATGGCCTCGCTATCGACCAGTACCCCATCGCAGTCGAAAATCAGTAACCCCATGCCACCCTCCTCAGGACGCATCGGCAGCGGTCGAGGCGCGGTTCTGGCGCCGTTCGACATCGACCAGGGGATGGCGCTCGAGGTGGCTCAGGGCCAGGCCATCCTCCGCGAACAGGTGCGCCCGCGTCGGGACGAAGCCGAAGCGCACGCTGTCGCGCACGCGGTGGGCGACTTCGCCGTCGGTGACCAGAATCCACTCCTCGTCGTGGCACTGCACGTAGAGTGAGGTGACCCCGCCGAGGCGCTCGATCACCGTGATCTCACCCTCCAACGGGCCGGCGTCGTCGAGCACCAGGTGTTCGGGGCGGATGCCCAGGCTCAGGATGTCGCCGGTCTGGCAGCCGCTGGCGTCCACCGGTACCGCGTACTCGCCGCCCCCGGGCAGGCGTACCGAGACGCCTTCGCTGCGGGCGTCGCGCACCTCGACATCGATGAAGTTCATCTTCGGTGAACCGATGAAGCCGGCGACGAAGCGGTTGCGCGGGTGGTGGTAGAGTTCCATCGGTGAGCCCACCTGTTCGACGATGCCGCCCTGCAGCACCACGATCTTGTCGGCCATGGTCATGGCCTCGATCTGATCGTGGGTGACGTAGATCATGGTGGCATCGAGCTCTTCGTGCAGCCGCGCCAGCTCGATGCGCATCTGCACCCGCAGCGCGGCGTCGAGGTTGGAGAGCGGCTCGTCGAACAGGAAGATGCTGGGGTTGCGCACGATCGCACGGCCGATCGCCACGCGCTGACGCTGACCGCCGGAGAGCGCCTTGGGCTTGCGCTCGAGCAGGTTCTCGAGCTGCAGGATGCGCGCCGCCTCGAGCACCTTTTCGCGGCGTTCGGCCTTGGGCACCTTGGCCAGGCGCAGGCTGAAGCCCATGTTGTCCTCGACGGTCATGTGCGGGTAGAGCGCATAGCTCTGGAACACCATCGACAGCCCGCGTTCGGCCGGGCCGACCTCGTTCATGCGCTGGCCGTCGATCAGGATGTCGCCGCTGGAGACGCTCTCCAGCCCGGCGATCATGCGCAAGAGGGTCGACTTGCCGCAGCCGGAGGGGCCGACGAAGACCACGAACTCGCGATCCTTGACCTCAAGATCCACTCCCTTGATGACCTGCGTGCCGGCGAAGTCCTTGACGATATTGTTGAGTTCGAGCGTTGCCATGATGAATTCCTTATTTGACGGCGCCGAAGGTCAGACCGCGAACCATCTGCTTCTGGGTCATCCAGCCCAGGATCAGAATCGGCGCGATGGCCATCGTCGAGGCGGCGGAGAGCTTGGCCCAGAACAGCCCTTCGGGGCTCGAGAACGAGGCGATGAAGGCGGTCAGCGGGGCCGCGCTGGAGGTGGTCAGGTTGAGACTCCAGAACGCCTCGTTCCAGCTCAGGATCACCGACAGCAGGCCGGTGGAGGCGATCCCCGGCAGGGTCAGCGGCACCAGCAGGTAGAGCACCTCCTGCAGGGTGCCGGCGCCATCCATGCGTCCCGCCTCGAGGATGTCCTTGGGCACATCCTTGAAGAAGGTGTAGAGCATCCACACCACGATCGGCAGGTTCATCAGCATGTAGATCACGATCAGCCCGCTCAAGCTGTCGAGCAGTCCCAGATCGCGAAACAGCAGGTAGATCGGCATCAGCACACCCACCGGGGGCAGCATCTTGGTCGAGAGCATCCACAACAGCGTGCCGCGGGTGCGCGGCGTGGGCAGAAACGCCATCGAGTAGGCCGCCGGCACCGCGATCAGCAGCGCCAGCAGGGTCGAGCCGAGCGACACCACCACGCTGTTGATGGCGAACTTGACGTAGTCGGCCCGTGCCATGACCTCGTGGTAGCCGCTCAGGGTGGGCTCGAAGAACAGGCTGGGCGGCGTCGCCACCGCCTCGCCCTCGGTCTTGAAGCCGGTGAGGATCATCCAGAAGATCGGGAAGAACACGACCAGCGCGATGGCCCAGGCCAGCAGCGTGATCGCCAGTTTCTTGGTGATGGAAGAGTGCATGCGCTACCTCGCCTCAGGTCTCGAGATGCCGGGCCACGGTGCGGATCAGGAAGATCGCCACGATATTGGCCAGAACGATGGCGATCACGCCGCCGGCGGACGCCCCGCCGACATCGAAGTCGAGCAGCGCGCGGATATAGATCAGGTAGGCCAGATTGGTCGACGCCAGCCCCGGCCCGCCGGAGGTGGTAACGAATATCTCGGCGAAGATCGTGAGCAGAAAGATCATCTCGATCATGATCACCACGCTGATCGCGCGCTTCAGGTGCGGCAGGGTGATGAACCAGAAGATCGCGATGGGCCCGGCGCCATCCATGCGTGCCGCCTCGACCTGATCGTCATCGAGGGACTGGATCGCGGTGAGCAGGATCAGCAGGGCGAACGGCAGCCACTCCCACGACACGATGATGATGATCGAGGTCAGCGGCAGCGACGAGAACCAGTCCACCGCCTGGAAGCCGAACAGGTTGAACAGCCACGCCAACACCCCGTTGACCGGGTGCATCATCATGTTCTTCCAGATCAGCGCGCTGACCGTGGGCATGATGAAGAACGGCGCGATCACCAGCAGGCGCGCGATGCCGCGGCCGAAGAACTCCTGCTGGAACAGAACCGCCAGCAGCGTGCCGCCGACCACGGTGATCGCCAGCACCCAGCCGACTAGCAGCAGGGTATTGCCCATCGCCGTCCACAGCGCCGGATCGGTGAGCAGGTAGGTGTAGTTGTCGACCCCGGCGAAGCCGGAGATCATCGGGTTGAGCAGGTTGTAACGCTGGAACGAGAACCACAGCGTCATGCACAGCGGTACCAGCATCCACAACAGCAGCAGGGAGACAGCGGGCGCCTGCAGCAGGAACGAACGCATTCCGCCTACGGTGCGACCGGAAGCTCTATGACGCATGGCTAGGCCCATCGGTAAGCGTGGGTGGGAAGCGCGGCCGGCGGCTATGCCGGCCCCGCCGTGACAGTCGATGGCGCCCGCGAGCGGGCGCCGGGATGCTCGCCTTTCCGGATCAATCCTTGTACCGGATCAATCCTTGTACCGGATCAATCCTTGTAGTAGCCGGCCTGACGCATGGTGCGGTCGGCGCTGCGCTGGGCGTTGCTCAGCGCCTGATCGACCGTCTGCTGCCCGGCCAGGGCGGCGGCGATCATCTGGCCGACCTGGGTGCCGATGGCCTGGAATTCCGGGATATCGGCGTACTGCACCCCGGTATAGGGCACCGGCTTGGCGCTCGGGTCGGTGGGATCGGCGGTCTCGATCGCCTTGAGCACGAAACTGGCGAAGGGAGCGGCCTGCTGGTACTTGGGATTGTCATAGGTCGACTTGCGCGTGCCCGGCGGTACGCTGGTCCAGCCCTTCTTCTCGCCGACCAGGTCGACGTAGCCCTTGGAGGTCGCCCAGGTGATGAAGGTCTTGGCGGCGTCCTTGGACTGCGACGACTGCGGGATGGCCAGGGCCCAGGACCACAGCCAGTGCGAGCCCTTGGGCGTCTCGGCGACCGGCGCCGGGGCGAAGCCGAGCTTGTCGGCGACCTTGGACTCGCTGGGATCGTAGAGACGCCCTGCCGCGGAGGTGGCGTCGACCCAGATGCCGCACTTGCCGCTGGAGAACAGCGCCTGGTTCTCGTTGAAGCCATTGGAGGTGGCGCCCGGGGGGCCATCGTGCTTCATCATGTCGACATAGAACGAGACCGCTTCCTTCCACGCCGGCGAGTCGATCTCCGGGTGCCACTTCTCGTCGAACCAGCGCCCACCGTAGGTGTTCACCAGCGTGGAGAGGAACGCCATGTTCTCGCCCCAGCCCGGCTTGCCGCGCAGGCAGATGCCGTAGACGCCGTTGTCCGGGTCGTTGAGCTTGTCGGCCCAGCCGCGCACCTCTTTCCAGGTCGGCTGCTCGGTCATCTGGATGCCGGCCTTCTCGAACAGATCCTTGCGGTAGTACATCATCGAACTTTCGCCGTAGAACGGCAGCGCGTAGAGCTTGCCCTTCTGGCTCAAGCCGTCACGGATCGGCTTGAGCAGATCGTTCTCGTCGTAATCCTTGGGCAGATCGTCGAGCGCGGTGAGCCAGCCCTGACGGGCCCAGATCGGTACCTCGTAGGTGCCTATGGTCATGACGTCGAACTGGCCACCGTTGGTGGCGATATCGGTGGTCAGGCGCTGACGCAGCACGTTCTCTTCCAGCACCACCCAGTCGAGCTTGATGTCGGGGTGGGCCTTTTCGAACTCGTCGGTCAGCCCCTGCATGATGATCATGTCGTTGTTGTTGACCGTGGCCACCGTAATGGTCTCGGCGTGGGCGGCCAGCGAGGTCAGCAGCGCGACACCGGCAGCGGGTATCAGGGAGATCGAGCGCATGGAGGGCTCCTTCAGCGAGGGCGGGCGTTGTTTTGATCAATCTACTCACAGCGTAGTCAAATGATCATTTCGCCTGCCGCGAAAAGCAAACCCCAGGCCCTTAGACTTTGGCCAAAGACACCATAAAAAATTCGCAAACCATTGATTTTATTTAACCAATATCAAGGCCGCGCGTGGAAACGCGGCTATCGACCATGGTCTATAGCCTCGTCAATCACGCCTGGAGGTAACGCTAGCGGTCGTTGGTGGCGCTTCGAGATAGGGCTTCGAGATAGGGCTTCGAGACATGAGTTCGAGATATGAGTTCGAGACAGGACGTCGGGATCAGGCCTCGAGCAGATAGCGCGCCGCAGCCTCATCGGTCACCAGCCCCTTGAGCCAGCCGCCTCGCAGCGCGCTCAGGATCGCCGGCCCCTTGTCGCGCCCGCCAGCCAGGCCGATCAGCGGCTGCGCGCCGAGTTCGGCCAGCGGCAGACTGGTGATGCGCCGGGTCAGCGGACAGTCGATCAGCTCGCCGGCCAGATTCATCGGCCAGCCCAGCAGCTCGCCCACGGCCCCCGCCGCGAGCAGCTCGTCGAGCTCGCCGCGGCTGATGAAGTGATCCTGGAACAGGGTCGCCTGCGGGTCGATACGACCGATGCCGATCACCCCGGCCTGGGCCTGGCGAGCCACCGCGAACACCGCCTGCACCAGCGGCTGCGCCAATAGTACCGACTTCTCCTCGACCGAGGCGGCGACCACCGGGGCCGGCAGCAGAAAGCGGCTGGCGCCAACCTTGTCGGCCAGCATCATCACCCCATCGTAGCGGTTGGCGGAGCCGTCACGCGCAACGTTGCCCACCAGCGAGACGATCCGGTGCTGCGGCCGCGCCATCACCCCCAGCGCCTCCACCGCGGCACGCACCGAACGCCCGGTGCCGAGGCACAGCGTCAGCGGCGCCTGGCTTTCGAGTAGCCCGGCCAGGCGCTCGGCCCCGGAGGGCGCGAGGAAGGCGGCATTGCCGCCGATCGCATCGGGGCCACTGGGCACCACGTCGCAGAAGGCCAGATCGAAGCGCGCGCGAATGGCATCGCCCATCGCCATGCAGCCGGCGATCGGATGATCGATACGGATCTTGACCAACCCCTCATCCCGAGCCAGCGCCAGCAGGCGCTGGACGCCCGGGCGCGAGACCCCCAGCTGGGCGGCGATCTCGTCCTGGGTGCGCCCGCCGACGTAGGAGAGCCACGCCGCGCGGGCCGCCTGTTCACGCTTGATTTCGTGTTTGTCCATGATCCGTCTTACCTGTGCCCGAGCCGGGTGCGTCGCTGGGAATCATCTCAACCCCGCCTCATCGCTGGCAAATGCGATGCTCGCGGCGCCCGCTCAGCCGGACTTCTCCAACTGCGCCGAGACCGGCGATGCCGGCAGCCAGACATCCGCGGCGAGCCCGCCCAGAGAGGCGCGGTCCAGGGTCAGCTCGCCGCCGTAGAGCGCCATCAGATCCTCGACGATCGCCAGCCCCAGGCCCGAGCCGGCGGCGCTGGTGTCGAGCCGTACCCCGCGCGCCAGCGCCGACTCGCTCTGCGCCCGGGTCATCCCGGGGCCGTCGTCCTCGACCCGCAGGCGCACGCCGTGCTCGGCCCGGCGCACCACGAAGATCACCCGCGTTTCGGCCCAGCGCAGCGCGTTCTCGAGCAGGTTGCCGACCAGCTCCTGCAGGTCCTGCGGGTCGATGCGCGCCGTCGCGGTAGGGTCGATCTGGGCCTCGAAGCTGACCCCGCGGCGCTCGGCGAGACGCGACAGCCCCTGGACCACCGGCGCGATCGCCTCGGCGATGGTGACCCGCCCGGCGAAGGCCAGCCCGCCGGCGGCGGAGGCGCGCGCCAGATGGTGGCGCACGGCGTCGTCGATCCGCGCGAGCTCGGTGTTGATCGGCTGGCGCTGCTCGGGGGGGAAGCGCTCGGCCAGGGTCTTGAGCACGCTCACCGGGGTCTTCAGCGCGTGGGCCAGATTGCCCGCGGCGGCGCGCCCGCGCTCGATCAGGCGGCGGTCGCGCTCGAGCACGCTGTTCATCGCCAGCGCCAGCTCTTCGAGCTCGGCGGGCAGTTGGGTATCCAGGCGCTCGGCTTCGCCCTCTTCCACCGCGCGCAAATTGGCCGACATGCGCCGCAGCGGCGCCAGCCCCCAGCGCATCTGCAGCGCCAGCCCGACCAGCAGCAGCACCGCAAAGGTGGCCAGCGAGATGATCAGCAAACGCTCGAAGCGCCCCACTTCGCGGTCGAGTTCACGGGTTGATCCCGCCAGGGCGACGCGGATCACTTTGGGGTGGCCGGGCACGCGGATATCGCGCTCGATCATGCGCAGGGGCTCGTCGCGGGGGCCGGTGATGGCGAACACGCTGACCCCGTTCTGCGGCGCCGGCGTGGGCAGGCGCTGGTCCCACAGCGAGCGCGAGGTGAAGGTCAGGTCGCCCTCGTCGGTCACCTGCCAGTACCAGCCGGAGTACACCCGCTCGAAGCGCGCGTCCCCCAGCGACCGGTTGAGACGCAGGTGCTGGCCCATGCCATCGATCTGGATGCCCGCCAGCAGCGCATTGAGCTGGGACTCCAGGCGGCTGTCGAAGGAAGCCGTGGCCGACTCGCGGAAGTTGTAGGTGAGACCGAAGCCGGCCAGCGGCAGCAGCACCACCACCAGCACCAGCGAGGCCAGCAGCAACCGGGTACCGAGGGGCGCACAGCGCAGCCGGTGTCTTGCCCGAGTCAGACGCGAAAATCGACTGGCGCTCAAGCCTCGGCCTCGAGATCGATCAGCCGGTAGCCCTGACCGCGTAGCGTCTCGATCCGCGCGCGGCCGAACTTGCGCCGCAGGCGGCTGATCTGCACGTCGATGACGTTGGAGTCGGGCTCGTGGTCACGGTTGTAGACGTGTTCGGAGAGCTCGGCGCGGCTGACGATACGCGGCGAGGCGTGCATCAGATAGGAGAGCAGGCGCGACTCCTGCGCGGTGAGAGTGATCGGCCGCCCGGCCAGGGTAACGCTGCCGGTGTGGGTGTCCAAGGTCAGCTCGCCGACCCGCAGTACCGGGTGCGAGTGGCCGTGGCTGCGGCGGACCAGGGCGCGCAGGCGGAACAGAATCTCGGCGGTCTCGAACGGCTTGACCACGTAGTCGTCGGCGCCGGCGGAGAAGCCCGCAGCCTTGTCCGACCAGCGCTCGCGCGCGGTCAGCACCAGCACCGGCAGATCGATCTCGTCCTCGCGCCACTGCGACAGCCAGCGGGTGCCATCGCCGTCGGGCAGGCCGAGATCGAGAATCAGCGCGTCGTAGCGCTCGGTGCGCACCAGATAGTCGGCTTCGCTGCCGGTGGTGGTCGACTCCATCAGCAGGCCGGCCTCCTCCAGCGCCGACACCAGCGCGTCGGCGAGCGCCGCGTCGTCCTCGACCAACAGTACTTTCATACCTCGACTCCCATCCCTCGACTAGGCACTGTCTGAAAAGTACTGTGCTCGCCCATGCGGCGTTAAAAATCGGCTCAAAATGCTCATTTACAACACGTAAACTCCGCGTTTTCGCCGATTTTTGCCTTGCCTGGCCTTCGCTCGTCGACTTTTCAAACAGCACCTAAAGTCCATCGACGCTCCGGTCTCGACCCAGCCGCCTCGATATTCGAGGTCGGGCCGGCTCAAGGCGTCTTCTTCTTCATGGCCTCGATATTAACGCCTTCGATGCTGAGTAGCTCGCCGGTCGTGGCATCGAACTCGAACTCCACCACCTGACCCTGGGGGCCGATCATCTCCACCTCGTACTCGATGCTGCCGTGGCCATGGTCCTGCTCCAGTTCGACCTCGAGGATCTGCCCTTCGAAACGCGCCTCGAGCCAATCCATGATCGCGGTCATCGGCACCAGGTGGCCGGCCTTGACCTCCTGGTGGAGGTCGTGCCAGCTCTGATTCGCCTTGTCGGCATCGTCATCCGCCGCCGACACGGGCACCAGGGCACCGCTGGCCAGGCACGGCAGAGCGATCAGTAGAGCGATAACGTTGCGCATTTTCATGCGCTCAGTCTGACCCATCGGCGATGAACCGGGAATGAACGCCCACCGCGCTGGCGTGGGCCGGAGGCGATGAACCGCAGATGAACGGCACTGTCAGTCCCGGGCAAGGTCGGCCCGCGTATAACGAAGGTACAGGGCGTTCGCCGCGCGGCGCCCGCTGCCGGATAGACAGGGAGAACTGCCATGAAATATCGTCTCTGGATGTTACCCGCTGTCGCCATGGGTTGCGGCCTGAGTACCGGCGCCATGGCCAACGATGGCACCCTTTCCTACGCTGAACTCGATGGCCTGCTCGGCAAGGCCGAACAGTACGGCTTCAGCCGTTACGAAAAACTCGACGTCGACCGCGACGACAATGTGCTGGAAGTCGAGGGCTGGCGCAACGATGGCTGGGAGCTGGATGTCTCGATGCAGCTCGACGACGCCAGCCTGACCCGCGAGAGCCAGCGCCGCTCCAGCGTGCCCGACTGGAGCCTCACCGGCGACCAGCTGCGTCAGGCGCTGAGTTTGGCCCAGGCACGCGGGATGCAACGCTTCGACGAACTCGAGGTCGATAGTAATGGGCACGTCGAGATCGAAGGCTACGATGCCAACCAGCGCGACCTCGATCTCGACCTGCGCCGCGATGCCCTCACCGCCACCGGAGAGACCCGATGACCGATCATCGCCAACAGCAGCAAAACGCCGCCTGGCGCGCCGCCCAGCAGTGGCGCGAGCGGGTCGACCGGACCCGCCCCGGCCAGGGTGCGAGCGGGCTGAGAATGCTCTTCACCTGGCTGATCTTCGGGATCGTGCTGTTCGTCGGTACCCTGCTGGGGCTGTTCTTCCTGCTCGTCGGCTGGGCCATGCTGCCCTTCCTGCGCCACCGCATGAAGAAACGCGCCGAGCAGGTCCGCGCCTCCCGCGCCCAGTACGCCGGCGGCAGCGCCGACCACGCCGAGCCCGGCGGCGAGCCCCGCAGCCAGCGCGTGCTGGAAGGCGAGTACGAGGTGCGCTCCGAGCGCTGAAGCCGTCCTTCCACCTCCTCTTCCCCTCAGCGCGACCGCGCCGACGCCACCACAGTGACGTCGGCGCGGTCGTCTTGCTGCCATCGCTCCCACCCCAGTCTTGAAGCGAGACATTCAGGCGAACGACCCGCGTGCACGGCGTGCCGAGACGCGATAGAGTTTTCTTAGACCTTGGTCGCAGGCCGTATCCGGCGCACCGGTACCCACAACAATAACGCCCAGGCTACCCCATGACCGCTACCCGACGGCTGCTGCAAGCAGCCAGTAAGCTCCAGCGCGAGCAGCTCGCGGCGCTTTCCGCGACCGTCGCCGTGGTGAGCGATATCAGTCGCTGCGTGCACGCCCTGCAGCGCGAGCGCGGCAGCTCGATCATCTACCTCGGTTCCGGCGGCAGCCGCTTCGGCGCGCAGCGCGATCAGCGCGTGGCCGACAGCGAACTCGCCCAGGCCACGCTGGAGCAGCGCCTGGCGCCGTGGACCGCGCCCGAGACCGACGGCGCTCTACCGCACGGCCTGGCCGACGTGCGTCTGCTGCTGAGCGTCGCCGCGGTGTGGCAGGATCTGGATACGCTGCCCGATCTGCGCCAGCGCATCGCCACCCAGCAGCTCAGCGCAGACGATACCCTGCGCGCCTTCAACCAGGTGATCGGCCATCTGCTGCAGGTAATCTTCGAGGCCGCCGATACCGCCAGCGACCCCGACATCATGCGTCGGCTGGTGAGCCTGTTCCATTTCATCCAGGGCAAGGAGCTGGCTGGCCAGGAGCGTGCCTGCGGCGCCCTCGGCTTCACCCTGGCACACTTCGACGCGCCCCATCGCGACACCATGGCAACGCTGATCGGTAGCCAGCGCCGCTGCTTCGCGACCTTTGCCGAGTTCACCAGCCCCGACAGCCTGGCCCGCTGGCAGCAGCTCCAGTCCGGCCCGCTCCACGACACCTTCGAAGCCCTGCGCGAGCTCGCCTGCAGCGATACATCGCTGGCGCGGACGCTCGACAACCCCGGGGAGGAGTGGTACGCCGTCGCCACCCAGCGCATCGACGCCATGCACGAGGAGGAGACGCGCCTGCTCGACGCCCTGCGCGCCTGCTGCCACCAGCGCCTGCAGCAGGCCGAACCGACCGACACGGCGGCAAGCCTCGACGCGCTGCCCCAGACGCGGCTCTGGGCCAGCCCGGTGGCGCTGTTCACCCAGCAGCAGGCGCCCACCGGCGCGCTCACCCTCGACACCATCGAGTCGCGCTTCAACCGCTCGCTGGTCGAGCTGGTGCAGGCCCAGAACGCGCGCCTGCAGCGCATCGGTGACGAGCTCGAGAGTACCCGCCAGGCGCTGCGCGAGCGGCGCGAGATCGAGCGCGCCAAGGGCCTGCTGATGACCCATCAGCACCTTTCCGAGGCGCAGGCCTACCGCCTGCTGCGCAAGACCGCCATGGATCAGAGCAAGCCGCTGATCGAGGTAGCGCGCAACGTCATTCAAGTGGTCGAGATGTTCGACCCGCAGGGATAATGCCAAGGCGCCTGGCCCGCCCCGCGCCTGCCCTGGTGCAGGCGCGCGCGCGGTTGCACCAATATCTGCCGGCACAGCCGCCAAGACACCCAGGCAAATTCGAGCCGTAGGCGTCAGCCAATTGATTTTGCTCGACTACCGCCATGTTGGCACCCCGCCTGCTTCGTCTCTCGTGGCGGGCCAACGGCGGCTCGCGCTCAGGTATCCCCTGGCACACCGGCCACGCAAGGGCCGGTAACAGATCGGGCAACGGCGCCCATCGTCGGTTCATGCAGTGCATGGATCGACGATGGGCGCCGTTTTGCGTTCTCCCCCGCGACATTCGCGCGACGACTGCGGAGCACCTCACCCCAATGGACATTCGACACAAAGCCAATCGGATTCGACTCTTCAGCTTCTCGACCCCGCCCATGCGAGCCTTCCATCTCTCCTGGTTCGCCTTTCACGTCTGCTTCTTCGGCTGGTTCGGCATCGCCCCGCTGATGGCGGTGGTGCGTGACGACCTGGGGCTGACCAAGACCCAGATCGGCAACACCATCATCGCCTCGGTGGCGATCACCGTGATCGTACGGCTCGTCATCGGCCTGCTGTGCGAGCGTATCGGACCGCGCAGGGCCTACACCTGGCTGCTCTGCCTGGGCTCGCTGCCGGTGATGTCGATCGGCCTGGCCGACAGCTTCGAGAGTTTCCTGCTCGCGCGCCTGGCGATCGGTGCGATCGGCGCCTCCTTCGTCATCACCCAGTACCACACCAGCGTGATGTTCGCGCCCAACGTGGTCGGCACCGCCAACGCCACCACCGCCGGCTGGGGCAATCTCGGCGGCGGCACCACCCAGATCCTGATGCCGCTGGTGTTCTCCGGCATCCTGATGCTGGGGGTGAGCGAAACGCTGGGCTGGCGCCTGGCCATGGTGGTGCCGGGTATCGTGCTCTTCTTGACCGGGCTGGCCTACTACCGCTTCACCCAGGATGCCCCTGACGGCAACTTCAGCGAGCTGCGCGCGCGCGGCGAGCTGCCCGCCGCGGATCGGGCCCACGGCGCCCGCCAGTGTTTCATGGCAGCGATCAAGGATGTGCGCGTCTGGGCGCTGTTCATGGTCTATGCGGCCTGCTTCGGGGTGGAGCTGACGATCAACAACATCGCCGCCATCTACTTCTTCGATCAGTTCGACCTCGACCTCGCCACCGCCGGGCTGATCGCCGGGCTGTTCGGACTGATGAATCTGTTCGCACGCACCCTGGGCGGCGTGTTCTCGGATCTGTTCGCCCGCGGCAGCGGCCTCAAGGGGCGGGTACGCTGGCTGTTCGTCGCCATGCTGTGCGAGGGCATCGCGCTGATGGGCTTCGCCCAGATGCAGACACTCGCCGTGGCCATCGCCATCATGCTGGTCTTCAGCCTGTTCGTGCAGATGGCCGAGGGCGCCACTTTCGGGGTAGTGCCCTTCATCAACAAGCATGCCCTGGGCGCAGTGGCCGGCATCGTCGGGGCCGGCGGCAATGCGGGCGCGGTGGCCGCGGGCTTCCTGTTCCGCAGCGAGGCGCTCACCTATCAGCAGGGGCTTTTCTATCTGGGTGTCACGGTGAGCCTGGTGTCACTGGCGACCTGGGCGATCCGTTTCAGCCCCGCGGCGGAAGACGAAGCGCGCACGGCCTACCGCGAGGCCGATAGCCGTCGCGACTATCGACCCGACGCGACACCGCCCGACGCCCTGGCCACCCGCTGAGCACGTGCGCCAGACCCCACAGCGCGGGCCGATCGGGCCCGCGCTGTGGGTATCGCTCTTTTCACCACGTCTATCATCGCTACCATCGCCAGTCCCCCGGCCCGCGTAACGGGCCAGGTATCCGGCACGATCACTCGACGCGCGTCGCCATCACCCTCGGCGCGGCGGGCGAGGTGTGGGTCATCGCCACCACGCTGCCCACCACGATCAGACAGGGCGACGGTAGCGGCGACTCGGCCAGCCGCGCAGGCATGTCCGCCAGGGTACCCACCAGCGCCTGCTGCTCGGGCAGCGAGGCGTGGCTGATCAGCATCATCGGCCAGTCATAGGGCAGGCCGGCACCGCGCAGACCGTGGCAGATCGCCGCCACCTTGGACAATCCCATGTAGAACACCAGCGTCTCGTCGCGCCGCGCCAGCGCGGCCCAGTCCGGCGTGCCCTGCTCCCGGCAGAGCTGGGCGGTGACGAAGCGCAGCTGCTGGGCGTGGGCGCGGTCGGTCAGCGGGATACCCATGGCCGCCACGGCCGCGGAGGCGGCGGTGAGCCCGGGGACGATCTCAACCTCGGCTCGGGTCGTGGCGAGTGCTGCCAGCTCCTCGCCCATGCGCCCGAAGACCCCTGGGTCGCCCCCCTTCAAGCGCACCACCCGCTTGCCCGCGGCGGCCAGTCTCGCCAGCAGCGCGCCGATCTCCGCCTGGGGCACGCTGTGGTGGCCACGCGCCTTGCCCACGTAGTAGCGCTCGCAGCCCGCCGGCAGCAGCGCCAGCACATCGTCGCCGACCAGGCGGTCGTAGACCACCGCCTCGGCCTCGGCGATCCGCCGGGCGGCGCGCAGGGTCAACAGGTCCGCGGCGCCAGGGCCGGCGCCGACCAGGCTGACACGCCCGTGGGGACCGGCGACGGTAGTAACGGCACCGACGCCGGCAAGGTCGACGCCGCGCGCGGTCTCCGGCATCAGCCACTGGCGACCGCGCTGCCACAGCCGCGCCCAGCGGGCGCCGAAACGGGAATCGTGGATACTGAGTTCAGGCATCGACATGGGCGCTCTCCTCTTCGATCAGCGCTTTCAATTCGGGTTGGCAGGAGCCGCACTGGGTGCCGCAGGCGAGCCGCGCCCCCAGCGCCTCCACGCTGCTATCGCCGGCACGGATCGCGGCGACGATGCGCCGCTGGCCGACCTGATGGCAGCTACAGACGATGGCGCCGTCATCCTCGGCGCCGCTATCGCAGCCGGCCAGGACACGTCGGCGGTCATCGCCCTCGAGCCCGCGGGCGAAGCGCTGTTCGAGCCAGTGCAGCGCAGGCAGCGACGCCGGCGGCCCGACCAGCAGCCACCAGCGCAGCCGGCCGGCCTCGATACCGCTGGCGCGCAGCCGCCCCTGGGCGGCGTCACAGCTCCACTGGGAGACCGCCACCGGCAGCTCGGCCGCCAGCCACGCCAGCCAGTCGCGCCCGGCGCTCTCCGGAGCACCGCCGAGCTGCCAGCGCAGCGCGTTGGCGAGCGGAATGCGCGCCCAGTAGTCACAGCCAGCGCGCGGATCGATGCTCATCGCCAGATCGTCGGCGACGAGCAGCGTCGCCTCCCAGGCCAGCGGCAGCGGCCGCAGCGCCACCGCGCCGTGCTTCGATTCGGGCTGCCCGGAGAGCGGGTCGACGTGGGCCTGGATCAGCGCATTGACCTTGGCACGACCGCTGAAGGCCGCGTTCCAGTGCATCGGTGCGAACAGCTCACCGCGGCGCTGCGCCTTGGCCAGGCGCGCACGGGCCCGATAGCGGCCGCCGGGTGCTGCCAGTTCGACCAGCTGCTGATCCTGGATGCCGGCGTCGGCGGCATCCCGCGGGTGGATCTCGACGAACGGCTCGGCGCGGTGATTCATCAAGCGTGGCGCGCGGGCCGTACGCGTCATGGTGTGCCACTGATCGCGGATGCGGCCGGTGTTGAGACGCAGGGGATAGCGCGCCGCGAGTGCCTGTGCCGGGGCGCGGGGGCGCACCGGCAGTAGCCGCGCGCGACCGTCGGGCGTGGCGAAACGGCCATCCACGAACAGCCGCGGCGTGCCCGCCGGGGCGCTTGCGTTGACCGGCCACTGGATCGGCGCCAGGGCGTCGTAGCCTTCGCGGTCGAGATCGGCCAGACCCGAGATATCGAAGACCCGCCAGGGGCTGTCGGCCTCTGCCGCGCCCGCGGTGCTATCGCCGTTCTCGAATCCCGAGAGCCGGGCATGCTCGGCGAAGATCTGCGCCGGATGGCGGTAGGCGAACGCCTCGGCGTAACCCAGACGGGCGGCGACCTGGCTCAGCGCCCACCAGTCGTGGCGTGCCTCCCCCGGTGGCGGCAGCAGCCCGCGCTGGCGCGAGATACAGCGCTCCGAGTTGGTCACGGTGCCATCCTTCTCCGACCAGCCGGTGGCCGGCAGCACGATATCCGCCACCTCCAGGATCTCGGCGTTGGCCAGGCAGTCGGAGACGATCACCAGCGGACAGGCGGCCAGAACGCGCTTGATGTGGTCGGCCCGCGGCAGACTGACCACCGGGTTGGTGGCCATGATCCACAGCGCCTGGATCTCGCCGCGCTCGATCGCCTCGAACAGCGCCACCGCCTTCAACCCCGGACCCTCGGGCAGGCGCGGCGTCAGCCCCGGCGTGCGCCAGAAGCGCGTCACCCGCTCGATCGCCCCTGGCGAGTCGTAATCCATGTGCGCCGCCAGCTGGTTGGCCAGACCGCCGACCTCGCGCCCACCCATGGCATTGGGCTGGCCGGTGATCGAGAAGGGCCCGGCGCCGGGCAGGCCCAGTTTGCCGCCGGCCAGATGGCAGTTGATGATCGCCTGGCACTTGTCGCTGCCGCTGCTCGATTGGTTGATGCCCTGGGAGTAGAACGTGACCACGTGCAGCTGGCTGGCGAACCAGTAGTAGAAGGTTTCCAGACGCTCCGGGTCGATATCGCAGTCGGCGGCGATGGCCGCGAGCGAGACATCGTCTTCCCGCGCCGCGGACAGGGTCTGTTCGAACCCCTGGGTGTGGCGTGCGAGGTAGGTGCGGTCGAGCCGCCCGCTGGCCGCCATCCACGCCAGCAGGCCAGTGAACAGACGCGCATCGCTGCCGGGGGCGATCCCCAGATAGAGATCGGCGATCTCGCAGCTGTCGGTGACCCGCGGGTCGATCACCACCACCCGCAGCAGCGGATTGCGCTGCTTGGCCGCCTTCAGCCGCTGGTAGAGCACCGGATGATTCCAGGCCGGGTTGGCGCCCACCAGTACCACCAGCTCGGCACACTCCAGATCGGCGTAGCAGCAGGGCACGGCGTCGGCCCCGAAGGCGCGTTTGTAGGCACTCACCGCCGAGGCCATGCACAGCCGCGAATTGGTATCCACATGGGGGGTGCCCAGGAAGCCCTTGAACAGCTTGTTGGCGACGTAGTAATCCTCGGTCAACAGCTGACCGGAGAGATAGGCCGCGACCGACTGCCGGCCATGCTCGCGCTGGGTCGCCGCCAGCCGCTCGGCGAGGGTATCGAGCGCGCTGTCCCAGTCGACCCGTTGGCCGTCGACCTGTGGGTACAGCAGTCGCCCGTCATGGCCCAGCGTCTCGTGCAGCGCACTCCCCTTGACGCACAGCCGCCCGCCATTGGCCGGATGGCTGCGCGTTCCCGCCACCGCGGAGGGCTTGCCGTCGCTGAAGGTGATATCGACACCGCAGCCGACGCCGCAATAAGGGCAGGTCGTGGTGCCCTTGGAAGGCGGGCAGGTCGTGGTGCCCTTGGAAGGCGGGCAGGTCGTGGTGCCCTCGCCCATCACGTCGTCGGCGCCAGTGGCTCGGGGCTTCGCTGGCAAAGTGGATTGAGATGCAGTTCGAGATAGCGGCATGGACTTCTCCCTCGATGCGCCAACAGCAGTGGGCACAAAAAAGGCCCGACCCCAAGCCGTAGCCTGGTGTCGGGCCTCGTTGCCCGTACCGCGTGCCCTGCCTCGAGCCCACGGATACTGAATCATGGTCGTGCGGCTCTCGTTGGCCGCGTGTCGGCAGCGTCGATACCCGCCGCAGCGGGCGACAGCGCCACTGCTCGTTTACGCCGCAATAACCGCGCCTTTTCGACGTTTTTTCCTGTTTATCAATACCCTACCCCGCTCGACGAGGCGCAACCAGCGTACTCGGCGCGATCTGGCCGCACGCCGATGCCAACTCATGGTGCAGTCAACGCCACCGCTGCACCGTGAAGGCTCAAACTCGCTTGCCGAGACCCGCCGCCGCTTTCTCCCATCCGATATCAACCCACTGAATCGGCGGTGATATCGACTTGCTGGCATGCGCTTCGCTTGGATCGATGCAGCAGCGACCAACGGCGGTCGCGCTGCGTGTTAACCGATTCATATTCAGGCAAAGGCGCCTGATGCCGCGGAGCTTCTCCTTCGCGTCATCAGGCGCCTTTTTGCGTTGCATGGGGCTTACCCGCCGCCAAGGGAGGACGAGATGAGAGAGACCGCACAGCCTGCCGAGCCCCCGAACACAGGCCCCCGGCGCTGGATCATCGTCGGCAATGGCATGGCCGGACATCGACTGCTCAATACGCTGCGCACGCGCTGCCGCCTCGATGTCCAGATCACCCTGATCGGTGAAGAGCGTGCCGCCGCCTACAACCGGGTGCTGCTGTCGCCCTGGCTGGCCGGAGAGATCGCGCGGCCGGCGCTGGATCTGGAGATCGCCGAGACGCGCGGCAACGTCAGCGTCAGCGAGCGCCTGGGCCAGCGCGTCACGGCCATCGACCGCGCCGCCCGCGAGGTCACGCTGGAGACGGGCGAGCGTCTTGCCTATGACCGCCTGATTCTGGCCACCGGCTCGCACCCGGCCATGCCCCGGATTCCGGGCATCGAACTGGGCAACGTCGGCGCCTTTCGCACGCTCGACGACGCCGCCTGGCTCGCGGCCCAGCTCCCGGGGCGCCGGGCCATCGTGGTCGGCGGCGGTCTGCTCGGCCTGGAAGCCGCCGAGGGTCTGCGCCGGCGCGGCCTCGAGGTGACCCTGCTGCAGCGCAGCGAACGGCTGATGAACCGGCAGCTGGACCGCACCGCCGCGGACTGGCTGGCGCAGGCCCTGGCCCAGCGCGGGTTGACGCTCTTGACCGGCGTCACCCTGGCGCGCTGTGAAGGCGACGCCGAGGGTAACGTCTGCGCGGTGACCCTCGCCGACGGCCGCCGGCTGGCCGCCGACTGCGTGGTCATCGCCGCCGGCATCGAGGCCCACAGCGAGCTGGGCAGACGCGCCGGGCTCGACGTCGCTCGCGGCATTCGCGTCGATGCCCACCTCACCACCAGCGACCCCCGCATCCATGCGCTGGGGGAGTGCTGTGAATTCGAGGGCGCCACCGTGGGGCTGGTGGAACCCATCTGGCAGCAGGTCGAGGTGCTTGCCGCGCATCTGTGCGCCGACGCCCCGGGCCAGGCCACCACGCCCGGCTATGATCGGCACGACTGCGCCACCCGGCTCAAGGTCGCCGGCGTCTCGCTCTACGCCTTCGGCCCGGCCGAGGCGGAGGACGCCGCCACCGAGGTACTCACCTATGCCGACGCCGAACATGGCGACTATCGCCGGCTGCTGCTGCGCGACTCGCGTCTGATCGGCGCTCTGCTCTACGGCGACACCGCCGCCGGCCCGGCGCTCTTCGCCCTGGCCCAGGCGGCCACGCCCTTGTCTCTCTGTCGCGAGGCACTGCTGTTCGGCCCGCGCGATATCGAACGCCACCTGGCCACAGAGGCCCAACCGACCCAGGAGGAAGCGGCATGACACGCGACGCTACCACACCGGCAGCCGATGCCCCGGCACGCCTGATCGTGATCGGCAACGGCATGGTCGGCCACTACTGCCTCGAGCAGCTGGTCGCCCGTGACCTTCACCAGCGCTATGCGATCACCGTGTTCGGCGAGGAGCGCCACCGCGCCTATGATCGGGTGCATCTCTCCGACTACTTCGACGGCAGCGATGCCGAATCACTGGCGCTCGGCGATGCCGACTTTTGCGCCCGCCACGGCATCGAGCTGCGGCTGGGCGAGTGCATCAGCGCGATCGACCGCGAGAGCCGCGAGGTGATCAGCGCCGCCGGCCGCTACCCCTTCGACCGTCTGATCCTGGCCACCGGCTCCTACCCCTTCGTGCCGCCGATTCCGACCCCGGCGGAGGATGCCAGCGGCCACGCCCGGCTGGTCTATCGCACCCTCGATGACCTCGACCAGATTCGCGCCGCGGCGGCGTCAGTGGCGCAGCGTGAGGCCCCCCGTGGGGTGGTGGTCGGCGGCGGCCTGCTGGGGCTGGAAGCGGCCAACGCGCTCAAGTCGCTGGGGCTGGAGGCCCACGTAGTCGAGTTCGCGCCGCGCCTGATGCCGGTGCAGCTCGATGCCGAGGGCGGCCAGGCGCTGCGGGCACGAATCGAGGCGCTCGGCGTCGGCGTGCACGTGGATCGCGCCACTCGCGAGATCGTGGCCGGCGAGGATCACCGCTATCGCATGAATTTCACCGACGGCACCTGGCTGGAGACCGATCTGATCGTGTTCTCCGCCGGCATTCGCCCGCAGGACCGGCTGGCGCGGGAGTGCGGCCTGGCGATCGGCGAACGCGGCGGGGTCGTCATCGACGACACCTGCGTCACCTCCGACCCGGCGATCTTCGCCATCGGCGAGTGCGCGCTGTGGAACGGCCGGATCTTCGGCCTGGTCGCCCCCGGCTACACCATGGCACGCACCGTTGCCGGCTGTCTGGACGATGTCTGTGAACCCTTCAGCGGCGCCGACATGTCGACCAAGCTCAAGCTGCTCGGCGTCGACGTCGGCTCGATCGGCGACGCCCACGCCACCACCGAGGGGGCGGTGAGCTATCGCTTCATCGACGAAGCCGGCCACGGCTACCGCCGCCTGGTGGTCTCCGCCGACGGCAAGCGAGCCCTCGGCGCGGTGCTGGTGGGCGACAACGGCTACTACGACACCCTGCTGCAGTACGTGCAGAACGCCATTCCTCTCCCCGCCGATCCCGCCAGTCTGATCCTGCCCCAGGGCGAGGGCGCGCCGCTGCTGGGGGCCGATGCGCTGCCCGAGAGCGCCGCCATCTGCTCCTGCCATAACGTGACCAAGGGCGCGGTGTGCCAGGCGGTGGCCCAGGGCTGCACCGATCTCGCGTCGCTCAAGGCCGAAACCCAGGCGAGCACCGGCTGCGGCGGCTGCACCGCCCTGCTCAAGCAGGTCTTCGACCATGAGCTCGAAAGTCGCGGCATCGCCGTCGACAAGAGCCTGTGCGAACACTTCGCCTATACCCGTCAGGAGCTCTACGACCTGGTGCGCGTCGAGGGCATCGAGAGCTTCGAGGCACTGCACACCCGCCACGGCAAGGGGCATCTGGGGTGCGACATCTGCAAACCGGCGGTGGCCTCGATCCTGGCCTCGTGCTGGAATGCGCCGATCGCCGAGCCGTCGTTGATTCCGCTGCAGGACACCAACGACACCTTCATGGCCAACATGCAGAAGAACGGCACCTACTCGGTGGTGCCGCGCATCCCCGGCGGCGAGATCACCCCGGACAAGCTGATCGCCATCGGCGCGGTGGCCAAGAAGTATGCGCTCTATACCAAGATCACCGGCGGCCAGCGCATCGATCTGTTCGGCGCCCAGCTCCACGAACTGCCGGAGATCTGGCGCGAGCTGATCGAGGCCGGCTTCGAGACCGGTCACGCCTACGGCAAGTCGACACGCACGGTGAAATCCTGCGTCGGCAGCACCTGGTGCCGCTACGGCGTGCAGGACAGTGTCGCCATGGCGCTGACGATCGAGAATCGCTACAAGGGCCTGCGCTCGCCACACAAGCTCAAGTTCGCCGTTTCCGGCTGCACCCGCGAATGTGCCGAGGCGCAGAGCAAGGACGTCGGGGTGATCGCCACCGAACACGGCTGGAACCTCTACGTCTGCGGCAACGGCGGCATGCGCCCGCGTCACGCCGAGCTGTTCGCCACCGACCTCGACGATGCCACGCTGCTGCGCACTATCGACCGTTTCCTGATGTTCTACATCCGCACCGCGGACAAGCTGCAGCGCACCTCGGTATGGCGCGAGAACCTCGACGGCGGCCTCGACTATCTCAAGCAGGTCATCCTGGAAGACAGTCTCGGCCTGGGCGCCGAGCTGGAGGCGCAGATGCAGCAGGTGGTCGACCGCTACGAGTGCGAGTGGGCCGGCGCGCTCAAGGACCCGGAGAAGCTCAAGCGCTTCCGCACCTTCGTCAACGACCAACGCCCCGACCCCGATATCGTCAGCGTGAGCGAACGTGATCAGCCACGTCCGGCGCGGGCCGAGGAGATCGCTTCGCTGGCCGTGGAGGTGAGTTCATGAGCCTCTCGACCCTGGCGGCTTCGACCGCAGCGCATGGCTCGTCGCCGCACTGTGTGCGTCTCTGCACGCGGGCCGATCTGGTGGCGCACTCGGGCGTGGTGGCCTGGCACGCGGGCCATCAGATCGCGATTTTCTATTTACCGGGTCGGCCCGACGCTGCCGATGATCGTTCCAGGCAGCCCGAAGACGCTGCCGATCGTTCCAGACAGCCAGAGGACGCTGCCGGCGATTGCCTCTACGCGGTCGACAACCGCGACCCCTTCTCGGGGGCCAATGTGATCGGGCGCGGCATTATCGGCGAGCTCCAGGGTGAGCGAGTGGTCGCTTCGCCGCTCTACAAACAGCACTTCCGGCTACGCGACGGGGTCTGTCTGGAGGACCCCGAACAGCGCCTGCAGACCTGGCCCGTCGCCCTGCGTGGCGATGACGTCGTGCTGCTCGAGGCGGATACCCGATCCTGAGCGCCGCGGCTGTCACGACCGACTGCCGCACGCGCCCGGTGCAACTGGCTGGACCCAGCAGTAAACGCTTTTCCTGTAACGACGATTCACAACAACGACAAGCGAGGAAAGCCCCATGTCCTATCTCACTCCCGCCGAGTTCGTCACCAAGATGGTCGACACCGGCGAATCCAAGATCTTCATGTCGACCCGCGACACAGTGATCCGCGCCTACATGGCCGGTGCCATCCTGGCCCTGGCCGCGGCCTTCGCGATCACCATCACGGTGCAGACCGGCCAGCCGCTGGTGGGCGCGATCCTGTTCCCAGTGGGGTTCGTGATGCTCTATCTCATGGGCTTCGATCTGCTCACCGGGGTGTTCATGCTGACCCCGCTGGCGCTGCTGGACCGGCGCCAGGGCGTCACCGTCGAGCGGGTGCTGCGCAACTGGGGCTGGGTCTTTCTGGGCAATCTCGGCGGCGCGCTGACGGTGGCGCTGATGATGGCCTTCATCCTCACCTACGGTTTCTCCATCGGCCCCGGCGCGGTGGGCGAAAAGATCGCCGGTATTGGTGAAGCGCGCACTCTGGGCTACGCCCAGTACGGCCTGGCCGGCTGGTTCACCATTTTCGTGCGCGGCATGCTGTGCAACTGGATGGTCTCGATGGGCGTGGTCGGCGCGATGATCTCCACCTCGGTGAGCGGCAAGGTGATCGCGATGTGGATGCCGATCATGCTGTTCTTCTACATGGGCTTCGAGCACTCCATCGTCAACATGTTCCTGTTCCCCTCGGCGATGATCATGGGTGGCGGCTTCTCGGTCATGGACTACATGATCTGGAACGAGATCCCTACGGTGCTGGGCAATCTGGCCGGCGGCATCGCCTTCACCGGTCTGACCCTCTACGCCACCCACGTGCGTACCGGCCCCAAGCGCGAGCTGATCTGACCCACACGCCGCCGGCGACGGCGGCGCACATATCGACCCCAGGAGACACCCCATGGACAAGCTGGAAATGCACCACACGCTGATGGCCGCCAAGGCGCGCCAGGGCCTGAGCTGGGACGACCTGGCCGCGGCCAGCGGCCACTCGCCGGTGTGGGTCGCCTCGGCCTGCTACGGCATGAACAGCGCCCCCGCGGAAAGCGCGCGCCGGATCGCCGAGGCCCTGGACCTGAAAGAGGAACTCGCTGACGAGGTGGTGGCGGCACTCGAAGCCTTCCCCACCAAGACCTGGGATCAGGCCGTTCCCCAGGACCCGCTGATCTACCGGCTCTACGAGATCGTCGGCGTCTACGGACCGACGCTGAAGGACGTCATCCAGGAGAAGTTCGGCGACGGCATCATGAGCGCCATCGACTTCGAGATGGCAGTGGAGCGAGAGGAAAATCCCAAGGGAGATCGGGTGGTGGTGACCTTGAACGGCAAGTTCCTGCCCTATAAGAGCTGGTGAGGCGAAGCCCGCCGGCCTCCGCGCATGCCGGCGGGGAGGCCGGCACCCACCAATTCTTCAACGAGGGGTTAGTAGGAGATTTCTCATACCATTTGTTACGAGACCTTTGCCTTATTTACAAAAAATCACACAAAAAGCCAAATCGAACCTGTGCCGTCGGGTATCTGGCCGCCCAGCGAGCCGGACCGAGTCACCGTGACAACGTAACCACACTCGATCGCGACACAGGTGTTTTCGATGAAAAAAGTCTGGATCCACTCTTTGGCGTGCTGCAGCGCGATGAGTGCCGCGCTACTCGCCTCCCCCGTTTTCGCCAAGGATGTCAGCGCCTGTCTGATCACCAAGACCGATACCAACCCCTACTTCGTGACCATGAAGAAAGGCGCCGAACAGAAGGCGGCCGAACTGGGCGTCACGCTGAAGACCTACGCCGGCAAGTACGATGGCGACAATCAGGGCCAGGTCGAGGCCATCGAGACCTGCATCGCCGATGGCGTCGACGGCATCTTGATCACCCCTTCCGACACCAAGGCAATCCTTCCCGCGATCCAGAGGGCGCGTCAGGCCGGCCTGATGATCGTCGCCCTCGATACCAAGCTGCAGCCGACCAGCGCCGCCGATGCCACCTTCGCCACCGACAACGTCGAAGCCGGCAAGCTGATCGGCGAGTGGGCCAAGCAGCACATGGGCGATAAGCAAGCTCATATCGCATTCCTGGATCTGGCGGTCAGCCAGCCTTCGGTGGGGGTACAGCGCGATCAGGGCTTCATGCAGGGCTTCGGCATCGATATCAAGGACCCCAACCGCTGGGGTGACGAAGACGATCCGCGCATCGTCGGCCACGACCTGAGCTACGGGGCCGAAGATCGTGGGCGCACGGCGATGGAAAACCTGTTGCAGAAGGACCCGAGCACCAACCTGGTCTACACCATCAACGAACCCGCGGCGGCCGGCGCCTATCAGGCCCTCAAGGCAGTGGGATTGCAGAATCAGGCCACTATCGTCTCCATCGATGGCGGCTGCCCAGGGGTGAAGAACGTCCAGGAAGGCATCATCGGCGCCACGTCACAGCAGTACCCGCTATTGATGGCGTCGAAAGGCATCGAGGCGGTCAAAACCTACGTCGACACCGGCGAGAAGCCTGAGAACAGCCCGGGTCTGGATTTCACCAATACCGGGGTCAATCTGGTCACCGACCAACCGGTAGAGGGCGTCGAGTCGATCAGTACCGAAGAAGGCCTGAAGCGCTGCTGGGGCTAGCGCCACGCCAAGAGCGACGGCTTTTCATGGCCATGCTCCGGCAGTGACGAGCACCATGCCGGCGCGTCAAGGATTGCCATCTGATGGATAGCCATCGATCAGAAATCCCATGCGCCCAACCGGTAAGCGGGTGACCGTGACGACAACCGGTTGCGGCAAATTTCGACACGCTACGCGTCGATTCCAGTGGAGATGCGCGCGAATCCGCGCCCAGTCGCAAGGAGCGGCTATATGAGTAACGCATCCGGCTCGGCGCGGGCGGCGCCATCCGACGGCGCGGTACCGCCGTCCGATACGCATCGGCACACGCCAGCCCAGCGCCTCCAACACTTCCTGCACGCCAACCCGGCGGCCGTACCGATGATCGTGGTGGCTGTCTCGGCCGTGGTGTTCGCCGCGCTCCTCGGCCCGAAGTTCTACTCGGCATTCACCCTGACCCTGATCCTCCAGCAGGTGGCGATCACCGGCATCGTCAGCGCCGGCCAGACGCTGATCATCCTTACCGCCGGCATCGATCTGTCGGTGGGGGCGATCATGGTGCTGAGCTCGGTGGTCATGGGCCAGTTCGCCATGCACTACGGCGTACCGGGATTCGCCGCGGTGCTCGCCGGGCTGGCGACCGGCGGGCTCTGCGGTTTGGTCAATGGGCTACTGGTCGCCCGGGTGAAGCTGCCCCCCTTTATCGTCACGCTGGGGACCTGGTCGATCTTCGGCGCGATCACCTTCATCTATTCAGGCAACGAGACGGTGCGCAGCCAGGACATCGACCAGACCGCGCCCATCCTGCATCTCTTCGGCAACACCTTCCATATCGGTCATGCCGTCTTCACCTACGGCGTGATTCTCATGCTCGTGATCTCCGCACTGCTGTGGTACGCGCTCAACAAGACCGCCTGGGGTCGGCATGTCTACGCCGTCGGCGACGACAAGCACGCAGCCATGCTGGCGGGCATTCGTACCGGGCGGGTGCTGGTGTCGGTATATGTGGTCACCGGGCTGATCTGCGCCCTGGCCGGCTGGGCCCTGATCGGGCGTATCGGCTCGGTGTCGCCGCAGGCGGGCCAACTGGAGAACATCAATGCCATCACCGCCGTGGTGATCGGCGGCACTTCGCTGTTCGGCGGGCGAGGGTCGATTCTGGGCACCCTGTTCGGCGCGCTGATCGTCGGCGTGTTCTCTCTCGGGCTGCGGCTGCTCGGCACGGACCCGCAGTGGACACAGCTCACCGTCGGTGCGCTCATCATCATCGCGGTCGCGACCGACCAATGGATTCGGAAGGCTTCAGCATGACGACGACAACCCAGCCCGTCCTCTCGGCCCGCGGTCTGACCAAGCGCTACGGCCCGGTCACCGCGCTGGACCACAGCGATTTCGATCTCTATCCCGGCGAAGTCCTCGCCGTCATCGGCGATAACGGCGCCGGCAAATCGACGCTGATCAAGGCGCTCTCCGGTGCGGTCATCCCCGATTCGGGCGACATTCGGCTCGACGGCCAGCCGGTACAGTTCGCCACGCCGATACAGGCTCGCGACGCCGGTATCGAGACCGTCTACCAGACGCTGGCGCTGTCACCGGCGCTGTCGATCGCCGACAACCTGTTTCTGGGCCGAGAAATTCGCCGCAAGGGCATGCTCGGCAAGGTATTGCGCATGCTCGATCGCCAGGCGATGGAAACATTCGCCCGCGACAAGCTCGCGGAGCTGGGTCTGCTGACCATTCAGAACATCGGCCAGGCGGTGGAGACGCTATCCGGCGGGCAGCGTCAGGGCGTGGCGGTCGCACGCGCCGCGGCGTTCGCGGCCAAGGTGATCATCATGGACGAGCCCACCGCCGCGCTAGGCGTCAAGGAGTCGAACCGTGTGCTGGATCTGATCCGCGAGGTCAAAGCGCGCGGTCTACCGATCGTCCTGATCTCCCACAACATGCCGCATGTCTTCGAGGTGGCCGACCGGATCCATATCCACCGGCTCGGCCGGCGTATCGCGGTGGTCGACCCCAAGGTGATCTCGCCCTCGGACGCCGTGGCCATCATGACCGGCGCCAAGGCACCGCCGGAGGCGGGGCTGGCGGCCTGAGAGGGTATCGGTCAGATCGGGCGGCGTGATGGCGGCGGCCAATCGAGCCGGCCGTCACGCGCCTCGTCAACGCTCCACGTCCACGCGCGACAGCCACGCATGAGGGTCATGCGCGGCGTTCACGCCCCACAACCACGCCACATCAGGGTGACCCGCTCGCCGCGGTAGTCGAGTTCTTCCTGCGTCTGCCAGCCCAGGCGGGCATAGAGCGCCTGCTGGTCGGGCGTATACAGATAGCAGCCGGGGCAGCCGCCCACGCGCGCCTCTTCGGCCACGCGCTCGACCAGCGCCGAGGCGATTCCCCGCCCGCGCCACGCCGGCGGCACGAACACCGAGGCCAGCCACGGTGTCAGCTCGGGACGCGAGTCCAGATCGCTCTCGGTGAGACTGGCCGTCCCCACCGGAATCTCACGTCCCGCCTCCTCGGCGATGGCGACGAATACCGAGGGCACGCCCTGCTCACCGCACTGCCGGCGCAGGTGGTCACGCCACTGCGGCCAGCTCTCTTCGGGATAGAGCGCGCCCCAGGCGGCGTAGGTCCAGCGCGCCAGCGTATCGAGATGAGGAGAATCCGGGCGCATACGCCGCAGTTCCGGCAGTGGCTGAGACATCCGTGACTCCTGGTGGCGTGGGATGTCCGACCTTAGCACGGCCAGCCCCGGCGTCTGGCTTCAGCTCATGCCTTTTTGACGAATTCCGATTTGAGCTTCATGGCGCCGATACCCTCGATCTTGCAGTCGATATCGTGGTCGCCGTCGACCAGGCGGATACTCTTGACCTTGGTGCCCACTTTCACCACCAGCGAGGAGCCCTTGACCTTGAGGTCCTTGATCACGGTGACGCTGTCGCCGTCGGCCAGCGGCGTGCCGTTGGCATCCACGATCGCGGGCGTATCGCTGGTGCTCTCCTCTTCGGCCTCACCGGACCATTCGTGACCGCACTCGGGGCAGACATAGAGGCGCATGTCGGCGTAGGTGTAGATCGAGGCGCACTGCGGGCAGGGGGGCAACTGACTCATATCAAGATCCATGACAATGGCGACGACCCCACGACACCGGAGCTAGGGAGCTAGGGAGCTAGCAGGTGTACGCCGGGTGCTGTCTGACGATTGGGGCAGCGATTGTAATCCTCACCCACACCTCTGCCCAGCGCCGCAGGCCGGCAGCGACGCTTTGTCGCGCGCCCGGATCGGTATCGGCGAGCCGCACGGCGAGGCCTGCCCGGGTTATGCTGGGCGCACCGGTCGCGCGCGTCCGGTATCCCTTTTTCGGCGTCTGCCGTGTCTTCACCCGCCCAGAGGAGTCCCTATGCTGACCTTCCATACCGCCGATACCCAGCTCCGCCATCCCCGCAGCGAACTGCACGGCGGCCAGCTGGTGACGCCCTTCGAGTGTCCCGAACGGGTGGAGATCATTCTCGCGCGGATCCATGCGGCGGCCCTGGGTGAGGTACGTGAGCCCGAGCGCCGCGGGCTCGCCGGCGTGCTCGAGATCCATGACAGCGCTTATGTCGAGTTCCTGGAAACCCTCTGGGAGAACTGGCAGGCCGAAGGCCACGGCGGTGAGCCGATCCCCAGTATCTGGCCGGCGCGCACGCTGCGCGGCGACCGTATTCCCGAGAATCTCGAAGGCCGTCTCGGCTACTACGCGCTGGCGGCGGAAACTTCGGTCTGCGCCGGTACCTTCCGCGCCGCGCTGGCGAGCAAGGATATCGCGCTGGCCGCCACCGACCAGGTGCTCGCCCATGGCGGTGGCGCTTTCGGGCTGTGCCGCCCACCCGGCCACCACGCCGCCCGCGATCAGTTCGGCGGCTACTGCTTCTTCAACAATGCCGCGATCGCCGCCCAGCACGCCCGTGACCAAGGTGTCGCGCGGGTCGCCATTCTCGATGTCGACTTCCATCACGGCAACGGCACCCAGGAGATATTCTACGACCGGGAGGACGTGCTGTTCGCCTCGATCCACGGTGACCCGGCGCTGGAGTTCCCCTACTACCTGGGCTATGCCGACGAAACCGGCAGCGGCCGCGGCGAGGGCTTCACTCTCAACTACCCGCTGGCGCCGGGCACCGGCTACCCGCGCTGGCGCCAAGCGCTGGAAGACGCCCTGGCGCGCATTCAGGCGTTCGGCGCCGAGCTGCTGATCGTCTCCCTGGGGGTCGATACCTTCGCCCAGGACCCGATCAGCTCGTTCACTCTCGCAAGCGACGACTTCAGCGACTACGGCGGCCTGCTCAAGCGCGCCGGCCTGCCCACGGTATTCCTGCTCGAAGGTGGCTATGCCGTGGAGGAGATCGGGGTCAACGTGGTCAATGTGCTCAGCGGCTTCGACGCTGGCTGATACGTCGCCCTGAGGTGCCCCATTCAAGACTGGCGGACACCCTTCAGACCAAAAAAAGCCCGCGCAAGAGGGGGGATGCGCGGGCGAGGCGGGGTGTTACCTAGGAGATGCGTCTCAGACGCGACTCGAACGACTGCTAATAGCACGACGACTATCGAGGAATTCGCAATCAATGCTTCATTCGACGAAGAATAGATTAGCACCCTTATATTTCACGCGCAATACAACACACGCATATCGCGGTCATCGCTGCTGAGGCCCTTGGGCCGGGTCCTCCTCTGAAGGCGAGTCGTCCGCTGGTCGAGCGTCATGCGAAGACCCAGCAGGCGTCTCGGAAGGCACATGCCTGGCCTCCAACTCCTGGCGATGCGTGCGCAGCTCGGCGCGCAGCGCCTCGATCTCCGCCTGCAGCTCACTGACCTGTTCGATCATGTGGCGCATCATGCGCCGGTTGGCCTTGTGCTGGCGCGACTCCGACTCGCCCTGGTCCTCGACGAACAGCGAGCTGACGTAGGCCGCAAAGCTACCGAACAGCCCTACCCCGCAGACCATCAGCAGCACCGCAACGACACGCCCCAAGGTGGTCACCGGATAGTAGTCGCCATAGCCCACGGTGGTCACCGTGACGATCGCCCACCACAGCGCATCCTCGGCAGTGTTGATCGGGCTGTGCGGATCGGGGGCCTCGACCAGCAGTACGGTCACCGCGCTCACCACCACCAGCAATACGGTCGCGGTGGCGACGGACGCGAGCACCCCCTCGGCGCGGTTACGAAACAGCAGTTGCCAGATCAGCTCCATCGAGCGCAGCGCGCGCAGAATGCGCAGCAGCTGTACCACTCGCGCCAGGCGCGCGGCCTGGAACCAGCCGGCGGGAATGCATGAGAGCAGATCGAGCCAGCCCCAGCGCATGTAACGCCACTTGCTCGGTGCGCGATAGAAGCGCAGACAGAAATCGATGAAGAAGACGGCGCAGACCACATAGTCGAGGTAGCCGATCAGCCGCTCGATCTCCGGTGGCAGGGTCAGGAAGGCGCTCGCGAACAGTGCCGCAAGCACGTAGAACGACATCGCCAGCACGAAGAGCTGGAAGGGGGAGACGTGCTGTTTCATGGATCATCCGCTGACGATAACGACGGGCGTATCAGCGTTGCGGGCGCGTCAGCCGGCACCGAGCGGCTCGCGCCCAAGCCGTACAGGCTCGACCGGGCCGCTCTCACCCGTCAGGCAGAGCAGGGGTTGGCGGCCTTGAGCTGGGTGAAGTTGGTGACGAAGGTCTCCATCTTCTCTGCATCGTAGGCCTGCAAGCCGCTGATCACCAGCTTCTTGGAGCCGGTACCCACCGCGCGCCCCTGGCAGCGCATGCGGAACTCGAGCAGCGCTTCGCCGCGCTTGCCCTTGACGTCGAGCTCGGCCCCCGCGAACTCGAGATCGAGGTCACAGGGGTCATGGTCTTCGAGGCTGAAGCCCATGCTGTCGTAGATCACCAGCGGGCGCTGGGGGTTGAACATGACGCCCTTGTCTTCGAGCAGCGGCTTCAGATAGTGGGGAAAATTGCGCCCGGAAAACGCCACGTAACGCCGGGTAAACGTCTCCACCGTAGCCGGATCGCGCAGCGTCCAGCCCTCGCGCTCGACGCGCAGGTACTGCTTGCCGGCAGCGTCCTCGACGCTCACCGTGCCGGCACCATCCTCGACGAAGTGCAGTGGCACGCGGTCGCCGACCATGCCACAGAAGTGGAAGGTCATCCGCTGCGACAGCCCGTAGTGCGACAGCACCAGCGCGAACAGCAGATCGCCGGGCACGCAGAAGCGCCGCGCACAGGGGTCGTGGATCGGATTGTAATCGCCGGCGATTTCGCGGGCGAACCGGCTGGCCTGCTCCGCAGAGATGCAAAAGTGGCCGGCGTCGGTAGAATGAAACTCGTCGAGAAACATGGGCAATCGACCTACACGTCGAGTGACTGGCTCCGGAGCATTGATCAAGACGCGCTTTTTACCACAAGCCATCTCCAAGTTCAGCGCCGCATTAACGTTTTGCGACAAATAATAGCTCAGGGTCCGGCGAGATTCCCATCGCGGCCGCGACATCGTGTCGTTAGCGCAGCAAGAGACGCCGCAGCGAACGATGTTGGCGAAGGCCTGCGGCGCGCGCCGCGAGGGCTCTGCGCCCAGACACGACAGCCCCCAGATTCGACCACCGCGCCCACCAGGATGCCGCCATGCCCCAGACCACGCCGCCCGCGACGTTCCCCTGCCCCTGCGGCGGTGGCCTCGGCTATGCCGACTGCTGCCAGCCGCATCATTGCGGTGAGACGCTGCCGGCCACGCCCGAAGCATTGATGCGTTCGCGTTATTCGGCTTTTGCAATCGGCAACCTCGGACACTATCTGTATCACACCTGGGACCCGGATACCCGTGACACTACCCTGACACCCGAGCTGCTCGACCAGCGCGACTGCGACTGGCTGGCCTTGGAGATCCTCGAAAGCATTACCCGCGGCAGCCAGGGCACGGTCACCTTCAAGGCGCACTACCGGCCCTTGAACGCGATATCCGGCGCTTCGGCGTCGGTGCTTCACGAGCGCTCGCGCTTCCGTCGCCGCCAGGGGCGCTGGCGCTACCTGGACGGCGAGATCGACCCCGCCGCCGCGAGCAACGCCCCCCAACGCAACGCCCCCTGCCCCTGTGGCAGCGGCAAGAAGGCCAAGCGCTGCTGTCACCCCTGATCAGAGGCGCGCCCCTGCCCAGGCAGAAGCGTACGCTGGCAGGCACGCCCGTGCGGGACTAGGCTGCTTACTCGATACGCGCCGCCGTTTCCCCCTCGCCCCCATGGGCCCGGGACGGCAGACACGCTGGCAGATACCGTAGGCAGATGAAGACTCTGGACAACGCGACGCAGGCACTCTCGACACAAGCCCTGGCCCACCTGCAGCAGCGCCTGAGCGACTGGCTCGGCCTGCCCGGGTGGATCCTGCTGCCGATCGCCATCGTGCTGCTCGCCGCGGTCGCCGACCTGGTGCTCTACTTCGTTCTCGGCCGGCTGGAGCAGCGTCTGGTGCGCTCGCCGCGGCGCTGGGACGACCCCTTCCTGCACGCCCTGCGTCTGCCGCTGCGCTGGTGGATCTGGATCAGCGCACTGATGATCGGCGCCGGGGTGATCGGCGCGCATCTCGGCGTGACCGAGCTCACCGGCTTCCTGTTCAAGAGCGGTGCTCTGATCACCCTGCTGCTGCTGGCCTGGAGTGGCATCCGCCTGATCCGGCGGCTCGAACAGCGCCTGGTGTTTCCGCCGGTCAACTGTCGGGCGCGGCCGGTGGATCAGACCTCGGCATCGGCACTGACCAAGATCGTCGGCGCGGTGCTGATCGTCACCCTGATCCTGATCGGTCTGCAGATTCTGGGCGTGTCGATGTCGAGCATCCTCGCCATGGGCGGCTTCGGCGGTCTGGTGATCGGCTTCGCCGCGCGCGATGTCATGGCCAACTTCTTCGGCGGCATGGTGGTCCATCTGGACAAGCCATTCGTGGTCGGCGACTGGATTCGCTCCCCCGACCGCGAGATCGAGGGCATGGTCGAGGATATCGGTTGGCGCCTGACCACCATCCGTACCTTCGCCGGTCCACCGCTCTACGTGCCCAACGCCTGGTTCAGCCAGATCTCGGTGGAGACCCCTACGCGCATGGTCAATCGCCGGCTGTGGGAGACCGTGGGTCTGCGCTATCAGGATGCCAACGCGATCGAGGCGATCACCGGCGATATCCGCCAACTGCTCAAGCACCACGACGAAATCGACCAGAACGAGCTGATCACGGTCAACTTCACCACTTTCGGCCAGTACGCGCTGGAGATCATGCTCTACGCCTTCACCCGCGAAACCGACTGGCAGCGATTCCATGAGATCAAGCAGGAGATCCTGCTCAAGGTGCGCGACATCATCGAGAAGCATGGCGCCGAACTGGCCCTGCCCGCCTCCCGGCTTTATTTACCCGAGGGCGTCGGCATACGTCGCGACGGTGACGCCGAGCCGGGGGCGGCCGCGCACGGTGGCGACCAGGCGGACAGCGCAGCCGGTGGCGAGACGCATGGTGAAGAAACACATCGCAAAGAGACACGGGGCGAAGAAATACGTGGCGGAGAGAAGGATCGCGACACCTGCGCTCGACGCACCCGCGCCCGCCCCGGGCCGAGCGAGGATGACGCAGGCTCCGGCGATGCCGATGCCTGAACCGGCTCAGTCCGCCCCGTGCAGGGCCAACCAGCGCCGCGCCAGCCATCCGCCCGCCCGCGCGATCTCCGCCGGCGTCGCCCCGGCATAGCCGAGCACCAACCCGGCCTGCACGGGCGCACGTAGATAGTATTGCGATAGCGGCGAAAGCAGAATATCCGCCGCCGCGGCCTGCTCGACCAGCGTGCGCTCCTCATCGAGGGTGTCGAGCCGCGCCACCAGATGCATGCCCGCCTGCCCCGCCGACAGCACCAGCCCACGCGCCACCGCCGGCGCCAACGCCTCACGCAGCGCGGCCTGGCGCTGGCGATAGCATTCGCGCATCTGCGCCACGTGGCGCGCGAAGTGACCCTCGCCGATGAAGTCGGCCAGCGCCGCCTGTACCAGGTACTGCCCTTCCCGGTGCAGGCGCGCGTTGGCGCGCCGGAAAGGCTCGACCAGCGCCTCCGGCAAGACCAGATAGCCCAGCCGCAGCCCCGGATAGAGCACCTTGCTGAAGGTGCCCACATAGATCACCGGAGCCTCCTCGATCAGCCCCTGCAGCGAGGCGATCGGCGCGCTGGCGTAGCGGAACTCGCTGTCATAGTCATCCTCGATGATCCACGCCCGATGGTGCCGGGCCAGTGCCAGCAGCGCCATGCGCCGGGACAGAGGCAGCGTCACCCCGCACGGGTACTGGTGCGACGGCGTGACATAGATCAGCCGCGGCGCCGGCGTGTCCGCCGCCAGCGCCGCCACGTTCATCCCTTCGGCGTCCACCGGTACCGGTTCGAGCGCGAGCCCGGCCGAGACGAAGCAGGATTGCGCACCGCCGTAGCCGGGCTCCTCCATCCACAGCGTATCGCCGACATCCGCCAGCAGCCGAGCCACCAGCTCGAAGCCCTGCTGGGCGCCCTGGGTGATCAGAATCTGCCCGGGATGGCAGCGCACCGAGCGCGACAGCTGCAGGTAGTCGCACAGCACCTCGCGCAGCGCGCTCACCCCGCCCTGACTCTGGTAGTCGAACCAAGCCGTCGGCGCACGCTGCTGGTGGCGCCGCAGCAGCCGCTGCCAGCGCTCCCGCGGGAAGCGGTCCAGCGCCGGAACACCGGGCGCGAAGGCGCTATGGCGGCCGCTCAGGGTGCGTTCGAAATCGAGAATGCGTGTGCCACGGGCGGAGAGTGGCGGCAGCACGTCGCTCCCGCCACGTGGGGCCGGCGGCGGCGGTTGCCACTCGGCGACGAACACCCCCGAGCCCGGTTGCGCACGGAGAAATCCCTCGGCCACGAGTCGCTCCACCGCCCCCAGCACCGTATTGCGTCCGATCCCCAGCGCCGCGGCCAGCCGCCGGGATGCCGGTAACTGGCTGCCCGGCGCCAGCGCCCCGCTCTGGATCGATTCGCGTAGCGCCGCATAGAGCCGCTGGCCCAGCGTGAGGGAAGCGTTGGGGGAATCGATATGAGACGCCGACGCGGCGAGCTTCAAGCCGATCGCTTCGATGATCCACAGCTGATGCGCCTGGGATGCCGCCACTGGTTCCCCCAATATGGTGATAACTGGCTCTTACCGGAGAACCACTATGCCGCCACACTGACCCCAAGTCACTGCCCGGAGCCCAGCATGCCAACGTTCGATCTCGCGACCCCGATTCGCCTCGCCACCGCCGCGGACATCTCCGAGCTGGCACCGCTGGTCGACGCCTACCGGCGCTTTTATCACCAGCCCGGCGACCTGGAGGGTGCGCGTGCCTTTCTCACTCAGCGCTTCGCCAACGGCGACGCCCATCTGCTGCTGGCGTTCGATGCCCAGGGCAGCGCCCACGGCTTCGTGCAGCTGTTTCCGGTGCCCTCGACCACCAGCCTGGCGGTGCGCTGGATCCTCAACGATCTGTTCGTCGCCCCCGAGGCGCGCGGCCAGGGCATGGGCAGCGATCTGCTGCGGGCGGCGCGCCAGCTCGCCCGCGACCACGGCGTGACACAACTGATGCTGCGGACCCAGGTCGAGAACCACACCGCGCAGTCGCGCTACCAGGCCCTCGGCTGGCAGCGGGACGAGGCCTTCTTCACCTATTTGTTGAATACGGACCATTGAATACGGGCTGTCGAATACGAACTGTCGCATACCGACTGCTGAACACCGGATACCCTGCCGACGGAGAGACACGGCCATGAACGACATCACGACGCCCCCAGCGACCTCTCGAGTGCTGGAAGTCCCGCCCCCGGAGCCCGCGATCTCCGCCGCGGCCATGCGCGACAAGCTAGGTCTGCACACCGACGCCTGGGATCTGGCCCAGGATCTCGCCAACGCCATCGAGACGCTGGTGGTGATCGATACCCGCTCGCGGTCGCACTACCTGGCCGGGCACATCCCCGGGGCCATCAGCCTGCCGCATGTCGAGATGAACCCCACCACCCTGGCGGCGCTGGCGCGGGATCGGGTCTACGTCTGCTACTGCGATGGCATCGGCTGTAACGGCTCGACCTGGGGCACGCTCAAGCTGGCCACGGCGGGCTTCACGGTCAAGGAGCTGCTGGGCGGCCTGGACTTCTGGCAGCGCGACGGGCACCCCCTCGCCAGCGGCCCCGAACCCGGTTCCCTGGCCGATGCCCAGCTCGCTGCCTGCGGCTGCTGAGGAGAGTGCCCACAATGTCGCCCTCCTGCACCGAGAACCGCCTCGGCCAGCCGATCGGTCTGCCGGTGGCCGCCTGGCAACCTGCGCGCCGCCCCGACCACGCCGTGCTGACGGGCCGCTACTGCCGGCTCGAGCCGCTCGACGCGCAGCAGCACGCGGCGTCGCTGTGGCAGGCGTGGTGCCATCCCGACCCGGCCCTCACCGATGATCGCGAGGGCGAGGCGCGCTGGACCTATCTCGGCGGCCGCCCGTTCGCCGACGAGACCGGCTGCCAGGGCTGGCTGCGGACGATGAGTGCGGGCCAGGACCCCTGGTGCTACGCGATCATCGATCCCCAGGATGGCCAGGCCGTGGGCATGGCCACCTATCTCAACATCGTGCCCGACGATGGCCGGATCGAGATCGGCCATCTCAACTTCTCGCCGCGCATGGCACGCAGCCGGCTCTCCAGCGAGGCGCTGATGCTGCTGATGGCGCACAGCTTCGCCCTGGGCTATCGGCGCCTGGAGTGGAAGTGCGACGCCCTCAATGCCCCCTCGCGCCGGACAGCCGAGCGGCTCGGCTTTCGCTTCGAGGGGATCTTCCGCCAGCACCGAGTGGTTCAGGGGCGTAACCGCGACACCGCCTGGTTCTCGGTGATCGATGATGAGTGGCCCGCGCTTCACGCCGCGCACCGGCAGTGGCTCGCCCCGGACAACTTCACCCCGGCGGGGGCCCAGCGCCAGCCATTGACGCGTTTCCGAGCGCCACTCGACGTCTCGGCAAAGGCCTGAGCATGCACCGACCGCTGCCCTTTCGACTCGAAGACGGCGACGCCCTGGCGCAGGCCATGCCACATCGCTTCGACACCTCCTCCGCCGACTTCTCGACCTGGGTACTGTTCTTCGGGCCCGGGTGAGCCGCACCGCTGGACCTCGCCGGTCAGCGGCGTAAAATGCGCGGCGTCCGTCACGGTGGCGCGATTGCCCGTCATCCGCTCACCGCCCTCAAGCCCCGGTCCGCCCTTTACGTGGGCGACTACCAGGAGTTATCGCATGTCCTCTACCGATCAACCGATCGTGGTCGCGGCGTTGTATCGCTTCGTCACCCTCGATGACTTCGAAGCCCTGCGCGAACCGCTGCTCGAAGAAATGCAGCGTCTCGACGTCAAGGGCACCCTGCTACTCGCCGCCGAGGGCATCAACGGCACCGTCTCCGGCAGCCGTGCCGGGATCGATGCTCTGCTCGCCTGGCTCAAACGCGACCCGCGCCTGACGGCGCTGGAGCACAAGGAGTCCTACTGCGACGAGCAGCCCTTCTACCGCACCAAGGTCAAGCTCAAGCGCGAGATCGTCACCCTGGGCGTGGATGGCGTCGATCCCAACGCACGTGTCGGCACGTACGTCGAACCGGAAGCATGGAATGCGCTGATCGACGACCCCGAGGTACTGGTGATCGACACCCGTAACGACTACGAAGTGGCGATCGGTAGCTTCGAGGGCGCGGTCGACCCGCAGACCAAGTCGTTCCGTGAGTTCCCCGACTATGTGCGTCAGCACTACGACCCCAGCCGGCACAAGAAAGTCGCGATGTTCTGCACCGGCGGCATCCGCTGCGAGAAGGCGTCGAGCTTCATGCTGGGCGAGGGCTTCGAGGAGGTGTTCCACCTGAAGGGCGGGATACTCAACTATCTGGAGAAGGTGCCGGAAGCCCAGACGCGCTGGCGCGGCGACTGCTTCGTGTTCGACAACCGGGTCACGGTGCGCCACGACCTGAGCGAGGGCGAGTACGCCCAGTGCCACGCCTGCCGCATGCCGATCTCTGCCGAGGATCAGGCCTCCGAGCACTATGTGCCGGGTATCAGCTGCCCGCACTGCTGGGATTCGCTGCCCGAGAAGACCCGAGCCGGCGCGCGCGAGCGCCAGCGCCAGATCGAACTGGCCAAGGCGCGCAACGAGCCGCACCCGATCGGCCGCGACCCGCGCCAGTCGAGCTGAGCCGCTCCGACCAGCGAAACGCAAAACGCCCTCCATTCGGAGGGCGTTTGTCGTCCTGCCCAGCAGCTCATGCCAGACCACTGGGCGCAGGCGGTCGTCTACTCTCTAAGACAGGCTCGCCAGCAGCGCATCCCGCTGCGCCCGGGCAATGAAACCGTACTCGTGCAGGCGCTGATAGAAACGACGGATGCGGCGGTCGACCTTCTGCCGCGCGAACCACGGCCAGATATTGGCCAGCGGCATGAAGTCGGGGTTGGAGACACCGTCGATCAGCCACAGCCGAATACTGCCGTCGGCGCGCCGCTGGCACACCACGTTACGGTCGTTGATATCAGAGGGTACGATCCAGTTGTCACGCAGGTAGTGGTAGAGCCGTTCTAGCTCGTCGACGAAGGCCTGGGTGGTGAGCCAGTCGGCGTCGCCATGCTGCTGGAACTGGCGGATATTGAGCGACAGCGAGCCATCGGCATCGGTGACCAGGCCGAAGACCAGCCCCTCGCCGAGATCGGTCGTGACCGTACCGAAGTACTCCGGCACGTAGCGCCAGTCGTGGACGCCGCGCCGCTTGAGCCCCTCGAAGTAGCTCTTCTCGCGCTCGTTCTGCTGACTGCCGCGGTCGGGGAAGCGCGGCACCTTGATGCAGCGCCCGGCCTCGGCGGGGTGCCGATAGACCGCCCGATCGTTGCCGTGGGCGAGTTCGGAGAAAAGAGAGAGAGAAACCATGAGGGTCACTCCAGGACGCAGGGCGGTAACAGATAGCAGCAGCATTTAATCATATCTTAATCAAACGCTGTTTTCCTTAAGGATCGGAAAAAAAGTTAGCCTGCTATCGCCACGCCTCGCCCCGCGAATCCCCCTTGGTGCCGCATCATCCTTCCGCCGCGTCGTCCGCCTCGATCCATGCCGCCCATAGCGCCTGCACCCGGGCGCGCTCGGCCTCGAAATCGGCCGCCGGCACGTCGCTGCCGCTCTTGGCCAGGGCGGCACGATGGCTGGCGTCGCGATAAGCCAGGTAGGCCGCCTGCAGTTCGCGCACGTCATCCTCGGGCAGGCGCTCGCTCTCTGCCAGCGCATCCAGCAGACGCATGTTGTCGGTGACCTCCAGCAGCGCCGGGGTGGCGCAGGCCCAGGCCAGCACCGCGTACTGGTTCAGAAACTCGATATCGACCAGCCCGCCGGCATCCTGCTTGAGATTGAAAGTCTCCGTCTCGCCGGCCGCGCTGCCGAGATGCTGGCGCATCTTGGCACGCATCTCGGCCACCGCCCGGCGCAGCTCGGCGGGCTCGCGCTCGCGCCCCAGCACCTCGCGGCGCACCGTCTCGAAGGAGGCTGCCAGCGCCGCGTCCCCGGCTACCGGCCGCGCCCGCACCAGCGCCTGGTGCTCCCAGGTCCAGGCCTCGCGTCGCTGATAGTCGGCGAAGGCGTCGAGCGAGGAGACCAGCAGCCCGGCATTGCCCGAAGGGCGCAGGCGCATGTCGACCTCGTAGAGCGTGCCACTGGGGGTGGTCGCCGTGAGCAGATGGATGATGCGCTGGCCGAGCCGAGTGAAGAAAACCACGTTGTCGATCGCCTTGGCGCCATCCGTGGCGCCCTGGGGTGCGGCGTCGTAGAGGAACACCAGATCCAGATCCGAGCCGTAGCCCAGCTCGATGCCGCCGAGCTTGCCGTAGCCGACGATCAGGAACTCGGCCTTGTCCGCGCCCTCCCGCGGGCGCGGCTCGCCGTAGCGCGCGGTGAGCGAGCGCCAGGCACGCTGCACTACGCTATCGAGGATCACCTCGGCGATCGCGGTGAGATAGTCGCTAACCTTCATCAGTACCCGCGCCCCGGCGATGTCCGAGGCGGCGACCCGCAGCACCTGGGTCTGCTTGAACACGCGCAGGGCATCGAGCCAGCTCTCCTCGTCCTCTTCGGGAATCCGCGCCAGGGTCTGGCGCAGCTCGTCGGCCAGGCGAGCCTTGTCGGCGGGCGAGTAGAGCGTATCCGGCGTCAGCAGCTCGTCGAGCAGGATCGGGTGGCGCGCCAGCTGCTCGGCGATCCACGGGCTGGCCGCGCACAGCCGAATCAGCCCCGGCAGTACCTGCGGATTCTCGCGCAGCAGCGAGAGATACGCGGTACGCCGCAGCACGCCTTCGATCAGCGGCAGCACGCGCTCCAGCGCGGTGGTCGGCGTGGCGCTCTCGGCCACCGCCTCCAGCAGCAGCGGCATCACCGCTTCGAGGCGCTCGAAGCCGATCCGCTGCATCGCCTGCACCCCGCGCGAATCGCGGAACGCCTTGAGCCGGCGCCAGGCATCGGGCAGCGTGAAACCCGCCGTCTCCAGCATCTGCTGGGCCTGGGACTCGTCCAGCTCGCGCCGCCAGAGCTGGCTCCAGCGCTCGAGCCGGGCCTGATCCGGCATCTCATCGTCGGCGTCCGACTCCTCCTGGGGGTCGGCCACCACTGCGTCGAAGTGGCCGCGCACCCGCTCGCGGCAGGCATCGAGCGCCGCCCTCAGCGCGGCCCAATCCGCCAGATCCATAGCCATGGCCAGCGCCGCGCGCGCCTCGCTCTCCTCGGGCAGCTGCTGGGTCTGGCGGTCGTGGCGTGCCTGCAACGCATGTTCCAGATCGCGCAGGAAGACGTAGTCATCATGCAGCTCGTCGATCACCGCCGGCGGCAGCAGCTCGAGCTCGACCAGCTGCCGCAATGCCAGACGCAGCGAGGTCACCTGCAGCTCGGTATCGCGGCCGCCGCGGATCAGTTGGAACGCCTGGACCACGAACTCCACCTCGCGAATACCGCCGCGGCCCAGCTTGATGTTGTCATCGCGTCCCAACCGCTTCACCTCGCGGTGGATCATCGCCTTCATTTCGCGCAGCGACTCGATCGCTCCAAAATCGAGATACTTGCGATAGATGAACGGCGCCAACGACGCCAGCAGCGCCTGCCCCGCCTTGCGGTCGCCGGCGACCGGACGCGCCTTGAGCATGGCGTAGCGCTCCCACTCACGCCCCTGATCCTGATAGTAGGCGGTGAGCGCATTGAAGCTGCCGACCAGCGGCCCGCCGTCGCCCAGCGGGCGCAGACGCATGTCGACCCGGAAAGCGAAACCGTCGGCAGTGATCACGTCGAGCGCGGCGATCAGCTTCTGCCCCAGCTTGGTGAAGTACTGCTGGTGATCGTAGGCGCGCTCACCGCCCTGGGTGGTGCCCTTCTCGGGAAAGGCGAAGATCAGATCGATGTCCGATGAGAGGTTGAGCTCACCGGCGCCGAGCTTACCCATGCCCAGCACCACCAGGCGCTGCGGCGTGCCGTCGGCGCGCGCCTGCGGGCTTCCCCAGCGCCCCGCGTAGAAGGCTTCGAGCCACGCAAGCGCCTCTTCCAGGCAGGTTTCGGCCAGTTGCGAGACCGCCTGTGCGGTCTGCCACATCGCGGCCCCGGCGAGATCGCGCCACACGATCGCCAGCATGCGTGTCTGTCTGAACCGGCGCAGCGCGGCGTGCAGCGCATTCTCGTCCGTCGCCACCTCGAGCTGCGTGGCCAGCGCCTGGGTCAGTGCCGCCGCTGACAGCGGCGCTTCCAGCTCGCCGCTCTCCTGCCACTCGACCAGGCGCTCGGGATGCGCGCAGAGCCCTTCGCGGAAGAACTCGGAGAGCAGACAGGCACGCACCAGCGTGCGCCGCTGGCTCTCGTCGAGGTCCAGCCAGACCTCGCGACACGCCGCGTCACCGCGGGCATACGCCGCCTCGAGTGCGCTCAGCACCTCGGCATGGGCGGCGCTCAGCGCCTCCGGAATCGGTAGCGCGGGAAACCAGTCGGCGGGCAGGGACATGAAGACACTCCGATGAAAAGCGGGCTCGCCCAGCATAACCGCAGCCGGCGCCCAGCCCAATCGGGGACGCGCCGGCTCCTTGCCATAGGCAAATATTATCGACACCGTTTCAGTATTTAATTTCTGTTATCGAATGGCGCATCGTAATCTCGATGCCAGCCCGAGCCGAGGTGCACTGCGCGCATCGCCACGCGGTCAAGGGGGCAGCGCCGGGGAAGATCCGGCCAGGGGCGTTACGCGACCGATGAGAACACAGAGGTGAGAGAGACGATGTCACAACAAGCCGAATCCAAGTGCCCGTTTTCCGGCCAGTCCGGCACCACCGTCAGCGACGGCGGCGGTACCGCACAGGCCGCCGGTGGCGGCACCACCAACCGTGACTGGTGGCCGAATCAGCTGCGTGTCGACCTGCTCAACCAGCACTCCGAGCGCTCCAACCCGCTGGACGGCGATTTCGATTACCGCGACGCGTTCGCCAAACTCGACTACACCGCGCTCAAGGCCGATATCGAGAAGACCCTGACCGAATCCCAGGCCTGGTGGCCGGCGGACTGGGGCTCCTATATCGGCCTGTTCATCCGCATGGCATGGCACAGCGCCGGCACCTATCGTCTGGTCGACGGTCGCGGTGGCGCCGGGCGTGGCCAACAGCGCTTCGCCCCGCTCAACAGCTGGCCCGACAACGTCAGTCTCGACAAGGCGCGTCGTCTGCTGTGGCCGGTCAAGCGCAAGTATGGCCAGCACATCTCCTGGGCCGATCTCATCGTGCTCGCCGGCAATGTGGCGCTGGAGTCTTCCGGTTTCCGCACCTTCGGTTTCGCCGGCGGCCGCGAGGACGTGTGGGAACCCGACCTCGACGTCAACTGGGGCGACGAGAAGGCGTGGCTGACCCATCGCGATCCGGCGACCCTGGCCAACAACCCCCTCTCGGCCACCGAGATGGGACTGATCTACGTCAACCCCGAAGGCCCCAACGCCAGCGGCGACCCGCTCTCGGCGGCGCCGGCGATCCGCGCCACTTTCGGCAACATGGCGATGGACGACGAGGAGATCGTGGCTCTGATCGCCGGCGGCCACACCCTGGGCAAGACCCACGGTGCCGGCCCCTCCGAGGCCATCGGCGCCGACCCCGAAGCCGCGCCGCTGGAGTCCCAGGGCTTCGGCTGGCACAACGCCCACGGTAGCGGCGTGGGTGCCGACGCCACCACCTCGGGTATCGAAGTGGTCTGGACCCAGACGCCGACGCGCTGGAGCCACTACTTCTTCGAGAACCTGTTCAACTACGAGTGGGAGCAGACCCGCAGCCCGGCCGGCGCGATCCAGTGGGAAGCCAAGGACGCCGAGGCGTCGATCCCGGATCCGTTCGACCCGGCCAAGAAGCGCAAGCCGACCATGCTCACCACCGACCTGACGCTGCGCTTCGACCCCGAGTTCGAGAAGATCTCGCGCCGCTTCCTCGAAGATCCGCAGGCGTTCGCCGACGCCTTCGCCCGCGCCTGGTTCAAGCTGACCCATCGCGACATGGGGCCCAAGGCGCGCTATCTCGGCCCCGAAGTGCCGCAGGAAGAGCTGGTCTGGCAGGACCCGCTGCCGGCGCCGAGCCACCAGCCGAGCGCCGCGGACATCGACGCGCTCAAGCAGCAGATCGCCGATGCCGGACTGTCGGTGGCCGAGCTGGTCGGCACCGCCTGGGCTTCGGCCTCGACCTTCCGCGGCGGTGACAAGCGCGGCGGCGCCAACGGTGCCCGTCTGGCTCTGGCCCCGCAGAAGGATTGGGCGGTCAACCGTATCGCCGCTGGCGTGCTGCCCAAGCTGCAGGCGATCCAGACAGCCTCCGGCAAGGCTTCGCTGGCCGACGTGATCGTGCTGGCCGGCAATGTCGGCGTCGAGCAGGCGGCCAAGGCGGCCGGGGTCGAGCTCAGCCTGCCGTTCGCTCCGGGCCGGGTCGATGCCAGCCAGGATCAGACCGATATCCACGCCTTCAGCGTGATGGAGCCGCTGGCCGATGGCTTCCGCAACTACAAGCGCGGCAAGCTCAACGTGCCCACCGAGACGCTGCTGATCGACAAGGCCCAGCAGTTGACCCTGACCGCACCGGAGCTGACCGTGCTGATCGGTGGCCTGCGCGTGCTCGGCACCAATCACGATGGCGCCGACCATGGCGTGTTCACCCAGCGTCCTGGGGTGCTCAGCAACGACTTCTTCGTCAACCTGCTCGACATGGGCACGGAGTGGACGGCGGTCGATGCCGAGGCCGAGCTGTTCGAAGGTCATTCACGCGGCGACGGGACGCTCCAGTACACCGCCACCCGCAACGATTTGATCTTCGGCTCGCACTCGGTACTGCGTGCACTGGCCGAGGTCTACGCCAGCGACGATGCCCAAGAGAAGTTCGTCCATGACTTCGCCGCCGCCTGGACCAAGGTGATGAACCTGGACCGCTTCGACCTCGCCTGATCGCGACCGTAGCGTCTGCCCCGCTAGACAACGCCGCCGGAGCGACTCCGGCGGCTTTTTGATGCCCGCCATCCCTGGCGGGCACCCTTCAGGCCGTCGCTACGCGACGTTAAAAACCGCTCCCGGCGGTTTTGATATGCCCGCCATCCCTGGCGGGCACCCTTCGGGCCGTCGCTACGCGACGTTAAAAACCGCTCCCGGCGGGTTCTTTGTCTCTCAATCGCCCCAGGCGGCTACGCACCGAGTCATCGCCTCGGGGTCGGTGACAATAGCGAATGTCGCTTACCTCGAGTGTCGCTTTCGGTGGGCCGACAGTCATTGCCGACATAGAGGCAACGAGGGAGACTGGCCACTCACCGCCGGGAGCCGTCGATGACCCATACGCTCGATCTGTTCGTCTACCCCGACTGCCAGCTGCTGGATGCCAGTGGCCCATGGCAGGTCTTCGCCAGTGCCAACGAAGCCGCCGGCGAGCCCCGCTATCGGCTGCGCCTGCTCGCCGCCGAGCCCGGGCCCGTGGTCACCAACGGCGGCATGACGCTGGTCGCGACCCACGCCCTCGACGCCACGCCGGCCGGCGACACCCTGTTGATCGCCGGTGGCCACGGCGTGCATCGACTGAGCCCCGCCACGCTGGATACGCTGGCCGCCCGCGCCGCGCGCACGCCAAGGGTCGGCTCGATCTGCACCGGCGCCTTCGCCCTGGCCCGGGCGGGCCTGCTCGACGGGCGCCAGGCCACCACCCACTGGCGCCACGCCGCGCGTCTGGCTGCCGAGTTCCCGGCCATCCAGGTGCGCGCCGAAGCGCTCTATCTGTGCAGCGGCGGTATCTACACCAGTGCCGGCATCACCGCGGGGATCGACCTGGCCCTCGCCCTGGTCGCCGCCGATCAGGGCGAGGCACTGGCCGGCCAGGTGGCGCGAGAGCTGGTGATGTTCCTGCACCGGCCCGGCGATCAGGCCCAGTTCAGCGAAGGCCTGCGCTGCCAGCTCGGCAGCCACGGGCGCCTGCGCCAGGTGGTCGATGCGGTGATCGGCGACCCGCTGGCAGCGTGGGATACCGAAACGCTGGCCGCGCGCATGGCGGTGACTCCGCGCCACTTCCAGCGCCTTTTTCGGCGCCAGCTAGGGATGACCCCGGGCGACTTCCTCACCCGCCTGCGGCTGGAGCAGGCGCGGCGCCTGCTGGCCGAGAGCGCGGCACCGCTGCCGCGTATCGCCGAACACTGCCGGCTGGGCGGCAGCGAGCAGCTCAGGCGGCTGTTCCAGCGCCACTACGGCCTGCCGCCGAGCCTCTACCGCACCCGCTTCGGTCCCAGCGAGCGCAGTACTTCTCATGCAGTGTCTAGAAGCTGACCTGAACCGTGGTCCCTAACACCCACGCATTGTCGACCGAATCCACCGCCGACGGGTTGGCCACGTACTGCAGGTTGGGGCGTAGCGTCAGGTAAGGCGTCAGGTTGACGCTGTAGTAGAGCTCGGCGTCGTACTCGTGGCCCTGGCGCGGCAGCGGCGTAAGCGAGCCGGCAGGGGTCGCGTTGTAGTAGTCGATGTAGTCGTTGACGTCGTCGTTGACGTGCAGGTAGGCCAGCCCGATACCGGCATCGTCCTGCGGGCGGGCGTCGAACGGCCCCTGGTAGGTCGCACCGATCGAGACGTAGCGGTCGATCCCCGCGGTGTCGCCGTGGTTGGTGTTACCCATGCTGAACAGCGTCAGACCGCGCTTGGCGTCGCCGCCATGGGTCGTCACCCGCTGCTGGATCACATAGTAGAGCCCGGTGTTGGTGTCGCTGGTGCGTGTCGCGGGGCCATCACCATAGGCGCGATTGTCGACGTCGTGGGTGTAGAAGCCGAGCTTGTAGGTACCGGCCATGCCGCCGATCGTGGGCGTATAGCCCAGTTCGATGGGATACATCGTGCCCTGGGTGCCGCTGTGGTGCAGGTCCAGGCCGTGGTCGTTGTCGAGGTTGCTGTCGTTGAGATTGAACACACCGGCCTGGACGTACCAGTCGGCGGCGAGATTGGCACGGACCACCGCTGCCCACTGCGAGATCGGCCAGTTGTAGATGTCATTGCCCCAGTTGCCCGGCTGGGCGCCACCGAAGGCCAGATTCTGGAAATGGCTGTCGATGGTGGCGAAATCATCGCCGAAGGGGATACGCCCCAGCTTGATCGACAGCGCATCGTCGAAGAAGCGCTGGCGATACCAGAACTGGGTCAGGCGTGTGACCGGACCCCGGCCCTGGACCTCCTGCACGCTGGAGCCACCCACCGTGGCACCGGGGTCGCTCAGGCGGTCGTTGGCACTATGGCCGTTGCGGTCGGTGAGGGTCACCTGGAACTCGGCATCGGGAATGCCCAGCAGGCGCTCGAGATCGAGATTGGCGCCCAGCGCGAACTGGTCGGCGTACTTGGTCACGTGGCTGTCACGGTAGCCGCCATCGAGAATGGTCGCCGCCTCGCCGACATAGTCGAAGTCGAAGCTGACCCCGGCCGCTTCCAGCGCCGTGCGCTGACCGCCCCAGTCGCCGAACATATGTGGCGAGTCCGCGGCAAAAGCCGAGTAGGCCTGGGCCGCCGGCGCGCCCGCCACCAGCGCCAGTGCCGCCAGCGGTAGCCGCCAGCACCGCCCACGAGCCGGCTGACGCTCTCCGGCGCGCGGTAACCTCACCGCTGCGCCCTCTGCTTTGCCTGTGGTGCCATCCGCTGCCTCGTCCATGCCTTGCCCTGTCTGGTCCATGATCCGCCCTGCCGTTGATTAGCGTGTTATCGATAAGCGCTTTATCATAGTCCGAGGAATAGGCAACGGAAATACCCTTGTCGTCTAATATTCTCGTAGGAATGGCTACACCAATGGGGACCGGGCCCAGGGGTCGTTTTGGGTGGCATGGCGGTCATTGTCGACCCCACTCGGGCAGCGGACACTGATAGCCTGGACCTTCAGGAGCCGCCCATGCGCCCCACCGCCCTCGCCACCCGATCCGCGCGTCATCCGCGCCTGCCGCCCACGGTGTGGGGGTTGACCCTGTGCCAGGCACTGCTGATCAGCGGCAACGTGCTGCTGATCGCCACCTCGCCGCTGATCGGGGCGCGTCTGGCGCCCAGCGCCAACTGGAGCACGCTGCCGGTGGCGCTGCAGCTGCTCGGGCTGACCGCCGCCACCCTGCCCGCCGGCTGGCTGACCGCACGCCTGGGGCGCAAGCGCACCTTCGTGCTGGGCAATCTGGTCGGGCTGGTGGGCATCGCCGCCTGTCTGATGGCGCTGGTGCAGGCGCACTTCGGCCTGTTCAATCTGGGCACCTTTGCCATCGGCATGAGTATCGGCGTCGGCATGCTCTACCGCTTCGCGGCCCTCGAGGCGGCACCCGAGCCGCTGCGCGACAGCGCGCTGAGCTGGGTCATGGCAGGAGGCGTGGTGGCGGCGATGGCCGGGCCCTGGCTGGCCGAGCACCTGCGGGACGCCCTGGCAACGCCCTTCCTGGGCAGTTTTCTCGGTCTCGGGGGGCTCTATCTCGCGGCATTGGGGCTGCGGGCGACGCTGCGCTTCGCGCCGGTGACGCCGCGGTCCACGCCGCTGCCAGCGCCACGTGCGCTGGGCCAGCTGCTGCGCCAGCCGCTGCTGCCGGCGGCGATCGCCTGCGCCGCCCTGGGCTATGCGGTAATGAACCTGGCGATGACCGCGACGCCGCTGGCGATGAGCCACGCCGGGCACGATTTCGGCGCCGTCGCTGGGGTCATCCAGTGGCATATGCTGGCGATGTTCGCGCCCTCCTTCATCACCGGACGCCTGACCCGGCGCCTGGGCCATGCGCGCATGATCGCCATCGGTGCGCTGTGCCTGCTGGCCAGCCTGCTGTGCGCCTGGCTGACGCCGGCGGTGTGGGCCTTCGCCCTCGGCCTGGGGCTGCTGGGGCTGGGCTGGAACTTCACCTTCCTGCCCGCCAGCGCCTGGCTCACCACCCTCTATCGCAGCGGTGAAGCGCCGCGGGTCCAGGCCATCAACGACTGCGCGGTGTTCGCCCTGACCAGCCTCTCGGCCCTGGCCGCCGGCCCGCTGAACGCCTGGCTCGGCTGGCAGCAGCTCAACCTCTGGCTGCTGCCGGCGGTGGCGCTGCTGCTGGTGATCGCCCTGCGTGCGGCGCGGGCGACCCGCCACGGCTCATGAGCGCGTACCACTCGCCGCGGTCAGGAACGCCTCGGCGCGCTCACTCGGTGCGCGGCCGCAAAGGCTCACCCCGACGAACAGCGCACTCGCCAGCGGCAGTGCCCAGATCCCCGGTGGCAGCCCCAGCGGCTTGGCCCCGCTGAGGTAAAGCGCGATCACCGCCAGGCCGCCGACCAGGATGCTGGCCAGCGCCCCGGCAGCGGTACCGCGGCGCCAGTAGAAGGCACCGATGATCGCCGGCACGATCACCACCAGCCCGGTGGAAGCCGCCACCGACAGCACCGCGATCAGGCTCAGCTGCAGCTCGGCGAAGAGAAACGCCAGCACTGCGATGAGCGGCAGCACCCACTTGCCGACCCGCAGCTGGCGCGCCTCGCTGGCGCCCTCGGCGAGGTTGGCATAGACATCCCGCGAGAGCATCGAGGAGAGCGTCAGCATGATCGAATCGATGGTCGACACCGCCGCCGCCAGAATGCCCACCATTACTACCACTCCGAGCAGCGGCGGCACATGGGTGGAAGCCAGCAGCGTCGGCGTGGCCAGATCCGACTGGCTCAGGTCAGGGAAGGCGACCAGCGCGGAGAAGCCCCACAGCACCGAGACCAGGGTGTAAATGAAGCCGAACACCAGAAAGCCGATCAGCATCTGGCGCATCGACTTGAGCGACGCGGGCATGAACAACCGCTGGCTCACCTGCGGGTTGGAGAGGCTGAAGAAGAACCACGGAATGGTCAGTCCGAGGAAGGTGGTCAGACTGAACAGCCCCGGGCCCGGCACCGTCAGCGCCGCCGGATGCTCGGTCGCCAGAGTGTCGAACAGTGCCCCGAAGCCGCCCAGCGAGTGCACCACCAGCAGCGCCACCAGGGTGGAGGCGACGATCATGAACAGCGCCTGCAGCGAGTCGGTCCACATGACCGAACGAATGCCGGCGATGTAGGAGAAAAGAATCGCCAGCAGCGTCGCCACCACCACGCCGGTGGTGAACGGGATCGCCCCGCCGCTGATGCCCGCCAGCAGATAGCCGACGCCGGCGAGCTGCACCGCGGCGTAGGGGATCAGGAACAGGCAGCTGGTCACCGCGGTGACCACGGCGACCCGGCGGTCGGCATAGCGATGGCCGAGCATCTCGCTGGGGGTGACATAGCCGAAGCGCTTGCCCACCGCCCAGAAGCGCGGGCCGAAGATCGCCACCAATGAGACCCCGGCGAAGTAGACGATCTCGAAGCCGAAGGCACCCACCCCGCCGGCGTAGGTCAGCCCCGCCAGCCCCACCATCATGAACGCGCTGTAGGTGGTGGCGCTGTAGCTGAGCGCCGAGACGAAGCCGTTCATGCGGCGATTGCCGAGGAAGTAGCCGCTCATGTCGACGCCGCTGCCATTGGTGGCGGCGCTGCGCGACAGCCAGGCGATCGCCAGCCCCGCGATCAGATAGACCGCCACCGCCGTCCAGATCAGTTGCAGACTCATGCTCACGCCTCCGGGCCGTCACGAAAGTCGCGGGTCATCATCACGTTGCAAACGATCACCGCCACGCCCACCAGGGCCCAGAAGAGAAAGCTGCCGTACCACGCCCGCACCCCGCCAAGCGGCCCATAGGGCACCACGTAGCAGGCCAGCACCAGCCCCCAGACCACCCATTTCCAGCCCCGTGTACGCATCGCGCCCCCTCGTTGTCATTGGTTATGTCGCGTCAATCACGCGTGATATTACTCGGAAACCCCGGCCCCGAGTGCGCTACCCTTGGCGACAGCTTTCGATGTGCCGCCGATGTGCCGCACCTGCCCCAAGGAGACACCGCATGACCACGACGCGGGCCGCCCAGCCCCACGGCTGGCAACTCGACCCCCTGCGCCTGGAGACCCAGCTGCGCGCCTTTCTGGCTGAGGATATCGGCCATCTCGACCTGACCGCGACGCTGATGATCGACGCCGACGCCACGGGCCACTTCGTCATGCGCGCACGCGAACCGATGCGCCTGGCCGGGGTCACCGCCGCCGCCCGCGCCTTCACCTGCTACGACCCGCGCATCGCGGTCAGCCCGGCCGCGGCCGATGGCGAGGAGGTCGAGGCCGGCGCGTCGCTGATGCACGTGGCCGGCCCGGCCCGCAGCATTCTGACGGTGGAGCGTACCGCGCTCAATCTGATCCAGCACCTGGCCGGCATCGCCACCCTCACCGCGCGCTATGCCGAACGTATCCATGGCACCGGCGCCCAGCTGGTCGACACGCGCAAGACCACCCCAGGCCTGCGCATGCTGGAAAAGCACGCGGTCGCCTGCGGCGGTGGCCGCAACCATCGCCTGGGGCTCGACAGCGGGGTGATGCTCAAGGACAACCATATCGCGGTGTGCGGCAGCATCGCCGCCGCGGTCGCCCGCGCCCGGGCTCAGCTGCCGATCCTCACGCGCATCGAAGTGGAGTGCGACCGCCTCGACCAGGTCACCCAGGCGCTGGAAGCCGGGGCCGACGTGATCATGCTCGACAATATGCCGCCGGCCGAGATGCGCCAGGCGGTGAGCGAGGTCGCCGGGCGCGCGCTGCTCGAGGCCTCCGGCGGCGTGCGCCTGGAGACCATCCGCGAGATCGCCGAAAGCGGTGTCGACTTCATCTCCGTGGGGCGGCTGACGCAGTCGGCGCCGGCGGTGGATATCGGCCTCGACGACGACAGCGCGCCAGCGGCGTGATCCGGCCGGCCCGGTGCAGCTCGCCCGGGTCGCCAAGCCAGCGAGCCCGACAGGAGGGGTGAATGTCGAGTACCGGCATCAACAACGCCGACACCGTGGCGGCCTTCGGCCGACTGATGGACGAGCTGCTGGCGGACGCCAACGGCCCGCGCAAGCCGCCGGTGGTGACCTTCTGGTGCGGCGCCGGCTTCTCCAAGGCGTGGGACCGACGCTCGCCCACCGATGGCGAGCTGTTCGCCATCGATCTCGACGATATCCGCGACTTCCCCAACCTGCAGCACGTGATGCACGTGATCGGCTGGGAGGACTATCGCCATCTCGACTTCGAGCGTTTCAAGAACCTGCGCTACGTGCTCGACATGCAGGTGCGCTACCCCGATATCCGCAACCGCTACTTCGATGACCAGAACCTGCGCCTGAGCATCCATGAGCTGCGCACCCTGGTGATGCGCCGCTTCACCGCCGCCTGCGACATCCACAACGTCGACGACACCACGCTGCGTTTCAGCGCCACCGAGATCAGCGCCGAACAGCGCGCGATCACCGACTTCTTCGCCGCGCTGGAGGATCGCGCCGACCGCGCCGGGCTGGGCGAGGCGTGGCCGCTCTATCACTTTCTCACCACCAACTACGACTTCACCATCGAGACCATTCTCGAACGCGTCTACCGCCAGCAGGCGCCGGTATTCGGCCGGCTCTATCGCGGGGTCACGCCGCAGCGCATCTGCGGCGGCACCATCTGGGAGCACCTGCCGCGCACGGTCGATCGCAACGTGATCAAGATCAACGGCGGGTTCGAGATTCTGCCCACGCTGGAAGGGTTCGACTTCGAGTATCGCCGGCGCAGCGATGCCGAGATTCGTCAGGAGCCGCCGCTGCTGATCCTGCCCTCGCAGGTGCAGGACTACGACGAGCCCTATTTCCACCAGGTCTTCCCCAAGGCGGTGAGGCTACTACGCGAGACCGACGTGCTGGTGGTGGTGGGCTACAGCATGCCGCAGGAGGATTCACTGGTGCGCTTCATCCTGCGCCAGCTGGCGGAGAGCCCGCACGACGCCCGGGGCAAGCATGTCTTCGTCATCGACACCAAGAATCACGCCACCATCAAGTCACGGCTGGAAGAGATGTTCTTCTATCTGCCACGTATCGGCTGGCCGCGCGAGCACTACTACAGCGGCCGCTTCGAGGATTTCTGCGCCCAGGTCAGCGGGGCCACTTGAGCCCCGCCGATTACCTGACGGTGGAGATGAGCGCCAGCCGGATGACGACCGGGTTCAGGCGTTGATCTTGGTCAACAGATGCAGCAGCGCCACCCGCTCGGCCGGGTTGAGGCTACCCATGGTCTCCTCGGAGACCTTGAGCGCGTGCGGGGTCATCGCCGCCAGCAACTCGCGTCCGGCGGCGGTGAGCTCGACGATCACCTTGCGCTGATCGCGCGGGTCCGAGGTCAGGGTCACCCAGTCACGCCCCTTCAACCGCTTGATCACGCCGCGGATCGTCGCCGGATCGATACCGGTCAAGCGCACCAGCTCGCTCAGTGCGCTGGGGCCGCGTTCGGCGAGCTTGCTCAGGGTCACGAACTGGATCGGCGTCAACTGCTCGTCGCAGCTCTCGCGCTGGAAGATCGCGGTGTGGCGCTGGTAAGCCCGACGCAGCAGATGACCGACCTGCTCGCAGAAGTCGATCTCTTCCTGGGCGCCATAGGTCTCGTCTGTGGCAATCCCTGTGGCCGCCGAATGGTAATGCAGCATGGCGTCTGGCTCCCCGATTCCCGGTCGTCGCGGCGGGCATGTCTGGCCAGCAACGGTAGCGGCACCACCGCCCCCGTGCGCTCGGCTCGACGACTGCCACGCTGGCGCCCTTCCCTGGCGCTGGCTGCCGCGCGGGCGCCGGCAGGAGTCGGCGCCTGGCCGCGACGCCAGGATGATTGTCGAATAAGTGTGCAACTCCCCAGGAATAATAAAAGGTTTTTACCCCCATTTCTGTAAGCCATCGGCCTATGCCGTGTAGGAAAAGTCGACGGGCACAGAGGGCAGCGTCGGGGGCATGTGCCTAGACTATTATGTAAGCTACACGCCCATTCGACGCGCGCCGCCTCGCCCATCCCAGCGTTGAGCGGATGCCGCGCAGCGTCCTCAGGAAGCGGCGATCGCCCAGACGGCGCCAGCGCAGGAAAGGATTCCCAAGTTCATGCAACACCTCGATCTACAAGTACTCGACACCGCGCTGCGCTGGGCCAACGCCGGCGAGACGGTGTGGCTGTGCAGCGTGCTGGCCACCTTCGGCTCGTCGCCACGCGAGCCCGGCTCGCTGCTGGTGGCGCGCGCCGACGGCAGCCACGTCGGCTCGCTCTCCGGCGGCTGCGTCGAGGAGGATTTTCTCGCTCGGGTGGCCGCCGGCGAATTCACCGACCCGCTCGAAGTCGTGCGCTACGGCGAGGGCGCCGACGAGTCGCCCCAGGTGAGCCTGCCCTGCGGCGGGATTCTCGACGTACTGGTGGAGCGGCTGCCGGCGGATGCCGAGACCCTGACCCAACTGGAAGTGATGCACGCGACGCTGCTCGGCCAGCGCTCGCTGGTGCGGGTGATCGATCTGCCCAGCGGCCGGCGGCGCTTTACCACCGCCACCGAAAACGGCCCGCGGGTAGCGCGCGAGGGCGACGAGGTGCGTCTGCGCCTGGGCCCGGCGCTGCGCCTGATCATCGCCGGCATCTCGCCGGTGTCGCGCTTCTGCGCCGAGTTCGCTCAGGCGCTGGGGTTCGAGGTGATCGTGTGTGACCCACGTGAGGAGGCGCGGCGCGACTTTGCCGTCAGCGGGGTCGAGGTGCAGGCGGTGCTGCCCTCGCTGTTCATCGCCAGCGGCGCCTGCCACGCGGCCACCGCGGTGGTGGCGCTGACCCACGACCCGCGGATCGACGACCTGGCGATGATCGAGGCGGTGCGCACCCCGGCGTTCTACATCGGCGTCATGGGCTCGAAGCGCACCTCGCACAAGCGCGCCGAGCGCCTGGCCCGCTCCGGCGGGCTGAGCGCCGACGACATCGCCCGGCTGCACATGCCGATCGGCCTCGATCTGGACAGCAAGACCCCGGCCGAGATCGTCCTCGCGGTCGTCGCCGGCGCGGTGCGGGCGCGCCGCGGCAAGGCGCGCGATGCGCTCTGAACCCAGGCTGACGGGCGAGCTGGTCGGGCTGGTCATGGCGGCGGGAGTCGGCCGCCGCTTCGGCAGCGACAAGCGCCGCCAGCCGCTGGCCGATGGCCGCACCCTGCTCGCGACCACTGTGGCGGCGGCCGCCGCGGCCTATCCGCGCCACTTCGTGGTACTGCGACCGGGTGAAGCCCCCGCCGCCCTGGGCCTGGCCCCGGCGATACCAGTGCTGAGCGCCCCCGCGGCCGCCCACGGTCTGGGCGCAAGCCTGGGCGACGCCTTTCGTCAGCTACTGGTGCGCGCACCGGATGCCACCGCTGCGGCGGTGATTCTCGGCGACATGCCGTGGCTGAGCGCGGCGAGCTGCGCGCGTCTCAACGCCCGGGCCAGCACCACGGCGATCGTGGTGCCCAGCCACGCCGGCCAGCGCGGGCACCCGGTGATCTTCGGCCGCCGCTGGTGGCCAGCGCTGGCCCAGCTAAAGACCGGCGAAGGCGCCCGCGACGTGGTCACCCGGCACCGCCACGCGGTGGTCACACTCGAGCTCGAAGACCCTGGCATCTGGCGCGACGTCGACCGGCCCCAGGACCTGCCAGACTAGGCGGAGTCTGAACAGTACCGCGCACCTCAGCCGGCGAACTTGTCCCACGCCAGCAGGCCCCAGGTGGTAGCGGCCATGCCCAGCGCCAGCATCACCGCGGCGGAGCCGATATCCTTGGCGCGCCCGGAAAGCTCGTGGTGCTCCGGGCCGATACGGTCGACCACCGTCTCCACGGCGCTGTTGAGCAGCTCGACGATCAGCACGAACACACAGCTACCCACCAGCACCAGCCACTCCACCGGGTTCTTGCCGATCCACCAGGCGAACGGCACCAGCACCGCGCACAGCGCCAGTTCCTGACGGAAGGCGGTCTCGTTGCGGAAGGCGGCGACCAGCCCCTTGAGCGAGTAACCGGTGGAGTGAACCAGGTGGCGAAAGCCGGTCTTGCGCGAACTTGATTTCATCGGAACCTGTCGCGGTCGCCACGACGACCGCCCTCGATCGAGAACGAAGTGAGCGTCGACGAGCGAACCGGCGCAGCGGGCTCGGCCGTCGAGAAAAGTATCGACGATGGTAGCAGAGGCGCCTGACGACGGCACCGGACTTCCCCGGTGGGGGACGGGTATCGATGCTTGAGCCCGGTCGCAGTGACAGGGACAAGTGGCGGTGTGGGCGACGCGTTGCGATATTGCCGGCGGGTCACGCCGCCAGCGGCGATGACCCGAGCGACGCCGCGGGCTAGCCGGCGTCGACATCGGTTCGCTGACGGGTCGATGCGTCAGTAGCGCGGCACTCAGTTCTGGGGACGCTGTTTGGTCGCGTCGAGCCCGGTCTTCTTCTCGGTGGTGAGCTTGGTGATCTCCGCGGAACTCGCGATCGCGCGGTCGAAGACGTCCTTGAGATCGGCCAGGGCACCGGTACTGCCAAGCGCGCCGTTGGCGGCATCGGCAAAGTTCCAGTGGCCGGAAAGACCATCCGCGTTGGGGTTGTCGAGCGTCTCGATGGCGGTATAGACGTCCGGATGGCTGAGCATGTAACTAGCCGCGGCGGAGACCTGTGGCGGCGTGTCACCGCCGGCATTGCTGGCGAGCGCCTCCAGGTCACGCTTGTAGACCGCGCCGCCGTGCGCCTTGACGTAATCGGCGAGCAGCTGGCTGGACTGGCTTGAGGTCAAGCGATCCTCGAACGTCGAGAAGGAAGGTGCAGCATTCGAGGGGGTATTGCCGGTAGCGGAGATGGTCGACATCGGAATTTCCCTGGCATGAGATGGTTTTTAGAATATCGCCACGTGTACCAAGGCCGTCGCTTCCGTTCGCGAAACGGGCCTGCGGCGGGCACACGCTCTGCATCGGGTATCCGCACGCGCGCGGATACCTCGACGAGTATATCGCCCCATCGGTGTCGGCCCGACGTCGCTCGAGCCGCCTCGAGCGCCTATTTGGTTCCAATCTGCAACATCGAACACCCCACAAGTAACCCAGTGTTACGCCAGGTACGTCGCGGGAGTCACGGGATCAACCCGGATCGGCGGCCAGATCGAGAATCGTCGCCGCCACGGCCTGGGCCCGGGGTACGCAGGTCTCCAGCCGGCAGTACTCCTCGTCGGTATGCATCTTGGCCCCGACAGGACCGGTGCCGCACAGCGTGGGTACGCCCAGGCTGGCGGTGGTGCCGGCATCCGAACAGCCGCCGGTGAACTCGCCCTCGACGGCGAAGCCCAGCCGCGCCGCCTGGGCCTGGTAGCGGGCGAACAGCGCCGCGCTCATCGCAGGCTCCAGCGGCAGGAAGCCGGAGGTCTGGGTGAGCGTGGCCCGGGTGCCGGGAACCTCCTCTTCGGCGACGATCGTCGCGATCGCCTGGAACAGCGCTGCGCGCTGGGCGTTGTCGACGAAGCGGGTGTCGAGCTGCGCGCTCGCTGCCGGGGCCACGGTATTGCGCGACACGCCGCCCTCGATCACCCCGACGTTGGTGGTCACGCCGCTGGCATAGTCGGTCAGCGCGTGCAGCTTGACGATCTTGCGCGCCAGCGCCTCGATCGCGCTGGCGCCATCGGCATGGCTCACCCCCGAGTGGGCGGCCCGCCCGCTGACCTCGATCCGAAAGGCGGCACCGCCCTTGCGCGCGGTCACCACGTTGCCGCTGACCCGACCGGGTTCGGCGTTGAACACCGCCCGCGCCCCCTCGGCGGCGGCGCGGATGAACGCGGTGCCGTCCGGCGAGCCGATCTCCTCGTCAGCGGTGAACAGCGCGTGCACCGCGAATGGCAGCCCACCGGCACGCTTGAGCGCCCGCAGCACGAACAGATTGAGCACCAGCCCCGCCTTCATGTCGGCGACCCCGGGGCCGAGGGCGAGATCGCCCTGGCGGGTGTAGCCACGCTCTGCCACGGTGCCGCGGGGGAAGACGGTATCGCGATGCCCCATCAGCAGTACGTGCCCGCCGGCGCCAGCGCCGGCCGCCGGCAGGCGCGCCTGGAGAATGTCGCCGGAACCCTCGCGCGACGTGCGCTCGAACGCGATGCCATCGGCCTCGCACCAGCCGGCGATGGCGTCGGCGACGGCATCGGTCCCGGCCTTGTCGTAGCTGTTGGAGTCGATGTTCACCAGCGTCTCCAGGCACGCCACCATCGCCTCCTGCTGATCCGCTAGCCAGTCGCAGGCCTGCGCCAGGCGAGTCTCATGGTCAGTGGCACTCATACGCTTCTCCTCATTGCCTGGCGTGCGGCATGCACGCTCGCGCCCTGCTCGCCCAGATCCCACCACAGCCCGGCCATGATGCCCAGCCCCTCGCGCAGGATGCTGGCCAGGGCGTGCTCGTCGGGGGCGTGCTGCGAACACGCCGGATAGGAGTGCGGCACCCACAGGGTGGGCAGACCGAGCGTCTCGGCGAAGACGTCGTTGGGCAGCGAGCCGCCCAGATTGGGCAGCAGTGTCGGGGTCTTGCCGCTGGAGGCGTGGATCGAGTCCAACGCCCAGCCGACCCAGGGGTCGTCCGGGTCGAGCCGGGTCGCGCGCATCTGCGATACCCGCGCCGTACTTACCTCGACATCGTCGAAGCCGTGGGCATCGAGATGCAGGCGCAGGTGGCGCAGGAAGTGCTCCTGATCGCTGCCCACCACGTAGCGTAGCTGGGCGTGGGCGTAAGCCTCGCCGGGGATGGCATTGGCCGGCGCCTCGGGGTTGCCGGCCTTGAACGCCAACAGCTCCAGGGTGTTCCAGGCAAACAGCCGCTCAGCGGGCGTAAGCCCCGGCTCGCCCCAGCCCTCGGCCAGCGCCGGGTCGCCCGGCGTGGTGCCGACTTCCAGCGTCGCCAGCGCCTGCTTCACCGCCGCAGGGATCGCCGGTGGGCGCAGCCCCGCGACCCGAATCCGGCCAGCGGCATCGACCAGCGAGGCCCAGGCGTTGGCCAGGCGCGTGGCGGGGTTGGAGAGCACCCCACCCCAGTTGCCCGAGTGGTGCGCGCCTTCGCGGGCGCGCAGGCGCAGGTCGAAGTTGAACGACCCACGTGAGCCGAGGAACAGGGTCGGCGCATCCGCCGCCAGGCGCGGGCCGTCGGAGGCGATGAACAGGTCCGCGGCCAGGCGCTCACGGTAGGCCGCACAGACCGCCTCGAGCCCCGGCGAACCGGTCTCCTCGCCCATCTCCAGCACCAGCTTGACGGTGTAACCCAGGCGCCCGCCGCGGGCTTCGATGACCGCCGCCAGTGCAGCCAGGTTGATGCTGTGCTGGCCCTTGTTGTCGGCGGTGCCGCGGCCGTACCAGCGCTCCCCCTCCACCGTCAGTTGCCAGGGCGAGAGCCCCTCGCGCCACTGGTCATCGTAGCCGCGGACCACGTCACCGTGGCCGTAGCTGAGCACGCAGAGAGCCGCTTCGGCTTCACGCCGCTCGGCCAGCAGCAGCGGGCCATAGCCCGGCTCCGGGTTGGCGACGATCTCCCAGGTGAAACCGAGCCGCTCGAGCTCGGGGATGATGCACTCGCGTAGATAGCGCTCCAGCTCGGTCTCCCCCTCACCGCTCTGGCTATCGCTGCGCACCGCGACCCGGGCCGCCAGCTGGCGGCGAAACTCGCCCTCGTCGAATCCCTTATAGACGCTGGCGAGCGCTTGTTGACGTGACATGCAGTGTCCTCGAATAGACTAAAAAATCACCCCTAACGTCCTGACGTGCCCTGCTCAGGCCGAGGCGAAGTGACAGGCGGCGCGGCTGACACCGGTGGTCTCCGCCATGAGCGCCGGGCGGGTCTCACGGCACCGCGCCTGGGCCTTGGGGCAGCGCGGGTGGAAGGCGCAGCCGCTGGGCGGGTTGCTGGGGTCGGGCATGACGTCGCCCAGGCCGATGTCCGGTACCCCCAGCCCCGGCTCCGGCGTCAGCGCCGAGGCCAAAAGCGCCTGGGTGTAGGGGTGGCGTGGGGCGGCGAATATCTGCTCGCGGCTACCCTCCTCGACGATCCGCCCCAGATACATCACCGCGACCCGGTCGACCAGGTGCTCGACCACCGCCAGGTCGTGGCTGATGAACAGATAGGTCAGCCCGAACTCCTGCTTGAGATCGAGCAGCAGATTGAGAATCTGCGCCTGCACCGAGACATCCAGCGCCGAAGTGGGCTCGTCGCAGATCACGATGTCCGGGCGCATGATCAGCGCCCGGGCGATCGCCACGCGCTGGCGCTGGCCGCCGGAGAGCTGGCCCGGAAACTGCGTCGCGGCGCGCTGGGGCAGGCCCACCAGATCGAGCGTCTCGGCGACCCGCCGGGCCCGCTCGCGCGGGGTGCCGATGCCGTGCACGCGCAGCGGCAGCTCGACGATCGCCGCCACCCGCTTGCGCGGATTGAGCGACGAATAGGGGTCCTGGAAGATCGGCTGAATATGCCGCGCCAGCGCCTTCTGCCCGGCATCCCCCAGCGGGCGGCCGTCGACGCGCACCTCGCCGGCGCTGGGTGTTACCAGCCCCAGCAGCATCTTGGCCAGGGTGCTCTTGCCGCAGCCGGACTCGCCGACCAGCCCCATCACCTGACCGCGCGGAATCGCCAGCGAGACCTCGCTCACCGCCTGCAGCGCACGGCCGCGCTTGAACAGCCCGCCACCCAGGGTGTAGCGCTTGGAGAGCGCGCACAGTTCGAGCGCCGGCATGGTATCGATGTCGCCATCTGTCTCGGTGCCTGTAGGGGCGCCAGCCTGATCGGCCAGTGCGCCGGGGGACGATAGCGCGTTCATGGGCTCAGCTCCGGTTGGACGACGCGCGTGGCCGCGCGGTGTTCAGCGTAATGGCAGCGCGCCTGATGGGCGCCGGCAAGCTGGCGCAGCTCGGGCGTGCGCTCGCAGCGCGCGGCATCGACTTGGCCCTCGCGCACCAGCGGGCAGCGGTTGCGGAAAGCGCAACCCTCGACCTCGCCGACCAGGCTCGGCACCACCCCGGGAATCGCCTGCAGGCGACTGCCGGGCGGGGTCTTGCCGGGCGCCGGAATACAGCTCAAGAGCCCGCGGGTGTAGGGGTGGCTGGGGTTGGCGTAGAGCGCCTGGGTGGGCGCGGTCTCGATCACCTCGCCGGCGTACATCACCGCCACGCGGTCGGCGATCCGCGCCACCACGCCGAGATCGTGGGTGATGAAGATCACCGCGGTACCCAGCTCCTGCTGCAGGTCGCGCAGCAGCCGCAGGATCTGCGCCTGAATGGTCACGTCCAGCGCCGTGGTGGGCTCGTCGGCAATGATCAGATCGGGGTCGCACATCAGCGCCATGGCGATCATCACGCGCTGGCGCAGACCGCCGGAGAGCTGGTGCGGGTACTGCGCCAGACGCTCGGCGGCGGCGCTGATGCCGACCCGTTCGAGCAGTTCGATGGCGCGCTCGCGGGCCTGGCGGCGGTTGCCCAGGCGGTGGCGCAGGAACGCCTCGCACAGCTGATTGCCCAGCGTGTAAGCCGGGTTGAGCGCGGTCATCGGCTCCTGGAAGATCATCGCCATGCGGCGGCCACGCAGCTGGCCGCGTCGCCGCTCGGAGAGCGCCGTCAGCGACTCGCCGTCAAAATCTAGACGCCCGGCGCTGAGCCGGGCGCGCCTTGGCAGCAACCCCATCAGCGCCAGCGAGGTCATCGACTTGCCGCAGCCGGACTCCCCCACCAGGCACAGCATCTCGCCGCGCTCGACGCTTAAGTCGATACCGCGTACGGCGTGCAGAGTGCCGGCTTCCACCGGCAGATCGACCCGCAGGTCCTGGACATCGAGCAGTGGCATCAGTTACGCCCTCCCGGTGCGTTGAGGTCGCGCAATCCGTCACCCAGCAGGTTGATCGCCAGCACCAGCACGAACAGCGCCACGCCGGGAATCGCGATCACCCACGGCTGAAAGAACATGTAGGCCTTGCCCTCGGCGACCATCAGCCCCCAGGAGGGCAGCGGCGGCTGTACGCCCATGCCCAGAAACGACAGCGTCGCTTCGAGCAGGATGGCGTGGGCCATCTCCAGAGTGATCACCACGATCAGCGCCCCGGCGATGTTGGGCAGCACCTCACGCAGCAGGATATAGGGCAGCGAGCAGCCCAGGGTGCGCGCGGCATAGACGTACTCGGCATCGCGCAGCTGCTGGGTCACCGAGCGCGAGACCACCGCGAAGCGGTCCCACAGCAGCAGCCCCAGCAGCACGATCACCGTGGTCAGCGAACCGCCGGTGAGCGAGGCCAGGGCCAGCGCCACCAGCACCACCGGCATCGCCAGGCGGGTGGTGATGATGTAGCTGATGAAGGCATCGACGCGGCCGCCGAAGTAGCCAGCGAGCACACCCAAGGTGGTGCCGATCACGCCCGAGATCAGCGCCGCCACCAGCCCGATGACGAGCGAGATGCGGGTGCCGTAGATCAGCCGGCTGAGATAGTCGCGCCCCAGCTTGTCGGTACCCAGCACGTGCTCCCAGCTGCCCTTGTCGTGCCATACCGGTGGCACCATGCGGTTGGAGATGTCCTGGAAATAGGGATCGTGGGGGGCCAGCAGCGGGGCGAACAGCGCGATCAGCACCGCCAGCCCGACACACACCAGGCCGATCGCCAGGCCGCGGTGGCCGAACACCTTGCGGGTCACCCGCGACCAGGCCGGGGGCGGCAGCGGTACTTCGCTCAGCGCACGGGCACGGCCGCCGGCGGCGGGTGCCCGCGAGGCGCGCGTCGGGGTCGAAGTCGAAACGGTCATGGCGGGCTCCTCAGCGGGTGCGGATGCGCGGATCGAGCGCCGCATTGGCGATGTCCGCCAGCAGCGTCAGCACGATGTAGAACAGCGCGATGATCAACACCACCGCCTGCACCACCGGATAGTCGTTGCGCGAGATGGCGTCCCAGGCGAGCTGACCCAGCCCGCCGAGGGAGAACACCGACTCGATCACTACCGAACCGCCGAGCATGAAGCCGAGCTCCACTGCGGCCAGCGCCACCACCGGGATGATGGCGTTGCGCAGGGCGTGCTTGAAGATCACCGCGGTGGTGGAGAGCCCCTTGGCCCGGGCGGTGCGGATATAGTCCGACTCCAGCACCTCGAGCATGCCGGTGCGGGTCAGGCGCATCATCGCCGGGGTGGCGTAGTAGCCGAGCGCGATCGCCGGCAGGATGAAGTGCTCAAGCCCCCCACTGCCCGCCGCCGGCAGCCACTTGAGGGTGACCGCGAAGACCACGATCAGGGTCAGGCCGAACCAGAAGCTGGGCATCGCCTGCCCCACTACCGCGAACAGCAGCGCCAGGCGGTCGACCCAGCTGTCGCGCTTGAGCGCGGCGACCACCCCGAGCGGGATCGAGATGCACACCGCCAGCCCCAGCGCCAGGCCGCCCAGGGTCAGGGTGATCGGCATGCGCTCGACGATCAGCTCGACCACCGTGCTCTGGTAGTAGTAGGAGCGCCCGAAATCGAACTGCAGCGCCCCGCCCAGCCAGTCGAGATACTGGCTCACGATGGGGCGATCGAGCCCGTACTCGGTGCGGATCTGCGCGACCTGTTCGGCGGTCGCCTCCGGCCCGGCGATCGACGTCGCCAGATCCCCCGACAGATGCAGCAGCATGAAGCTGACCACCGAGATGGTCAGTGCCACGCCCAGCGCCACCAGCAGGCGACGCACGATGAATGTGCCCATAAGCTGAACGCCTCTCCCCGTCTCTCCTGACGCTGTCAACGCTCGCGTCGACAGCGTCACCCTCCTCTCGTCACACTTCTCTCGTCACCCTTCTCTCGTCACCCTTCTCTCGTCACCCGATGCGTCGCGACGGCTCTCCAACGCCCCGGCGCTGACCGGGGCGCGGCTTCACGACCGCCGGATCACTTCCAGCTCGCCTCGGTGAAGCGCGGCAGCTCGTCCGGGTAGGGGGTGAAGTTCAGATCCGAGGTGTAGGCGTAGTAGGTCGAGTAGGAGAACAGCGGCGCCCAGTAGGCTTGCTGGGAGATCCGCGCCAGCGCCTGGCGGTAGTTCTCGCGGCGCACCTCGGGGTCCGTCGAGGTGTCGGCGGTCTCGAGCCAGGACTCGACCTGCGGGTCCTGCCACAGATCGTCGGCACCGCCGCCGAAGTAGACGCTGGTGAAGGCCGAGGCGTCGTTGACCGAGTAGGAGCCCCAGGTCTTGAACGACATGTCGGTCTTGCCACTGCGCTGCTGATCGAGCAGCGCCGCCGAGGTCATGAAGCGCAGATTGGCGCGGATACCCACGTTGCGCAGGTCGCCGATCATCGCCTCGGCGTAGTCGCGCTCGCGGTAGGCGTAGAGATCGATCTCGAAGCCGTCCGGGTAGCCGGCTTCCGCCAGCAGCGCGCGCGCCTTGTCCGGGTCATAGGCGTACTGGACCACGTCCTGGGTCTCGCAGCCGAACTGGGCCGGGAAGCACGGCGCGTAGAGCGCCCGGCTGCCTCCGCGCACCAGGTTGTCGGCCATGCCCTGGCGGTTGATGGCGTGGTTGATCGCCTGGCGCACCTCGAGCTTGCTCAGCGGCGAGGCTTCGCGGTTGGCGGCATCGAAGGAGAGATAGCCGACCCGCATGGTCTCGCCGCTGGCCACGGTGACACCGGGCATGCCCTGCATCTGCTCGGCCTGATCCGCCGGCACCCGCCAGATCCAGTCGACCTGCCCGGTCATCAGTTGGGCCACGCGGGAGTCCTGATCGGGGATCACCTTGAACTCGATGTTGCCGATCTTCGGCTGGCCCAGCGGGCTGTCGGCGAAGTAGTCCGGGTTACGCGTGAGCTTGACGCCCTCCCCCGGTTTCACCTCGGTGATGCGATAGGGGCCGGTACCGATCGGATGCCGGCTGAATTCGGCCAGGCCGACCTTCTGGAAGTACTGATCGGGATAGACCGGCGTCGGCCCGGAGAGATACTCCAGCGCCGCCGGGAACGGCTGCTTGAGATGGAAGCGCACCTGGAAATCACCCAGCTTCTCGACGCTCTCGATCCAGTCGACGTTCTGGCGCGTGACCACCTTGGAGTCGGGCGAGACCACGTAGTTGAAGGTGAATACCACGTCGTCGGCATCGAACGGTTCCCCGTTCTGGAAGCTCACACCCTGGCGCAGGGTCATGTCCAGCGTGGTGGGGTCGACCCAGTGCCACTCGGTGGCCAGCTGCGGCTGATACTGATTGGTCTGCGGATTGCGGTAGATCAGGGTATCCCAGGCCAGATGCGAGAGGATCACCCCTTCGCGCACGTTGTTGTGGTAGGGGCTGACGTTCTCCGGCTCGGTATCGGAAGCGTAGACCAGGGTGTCGTCGGCCTTGCCGGCCAGGGCGGGCAGCGAGAGGCAGCACAGGGTGGTGCCGACCAGCACGCGATGGAGCACGGTAGTGGAGCGCATATCGACCTCGTCTTGTTGTTACTGTCGTCGTTGATGCTGTCGTCTGTTTATTGGCTGTCGCTTGTTGGCTGTCGTTTTCAGCTGTCGCCTTGAATGCCGTTACGGGATGCCGTCGGGTGATGAGTCAGAAGCGCCGGCGAGCAAGCTCGCTCGAGATGGCGCCTGAAAATCAAGCTATCGAAGGGAAAAACATGCCACAAGTATCATGTTTCGATGGCATCCTTGCCGTATCGGCAAACCTTAATAAAAACAGGGCAACACACCATGGCCAGCTCCCATCGCGCGTTGCAGGAGACCGCCCTGCGCTACTTCCTGGCGGTGATCAAGTGGGGGTCCATCAGTGAGGCGTCGGCCCATCTCAACGTCGCCGCCTCCGCAATCAGCCGTCAGATCGCGCGGCTCGAGACCGAACTCGACACCCAGCTGTTCGAGCGCCGCGCCCGCGGCATGATCCCCAGTGCAGCGGGTGAGCTGCTGGCGCTGCATGCGCGGCGCCAGCAGTTGGAGAGCGAGCGCGTGGTGGGCGAGATCCAGGGCTTGCGGGGGCTGCAGCGCGGCACCGTGCGCCTAGCCAGTTCGGAGGGGTTCGCGGTCGACTTTCTGCCCAAGGCGATCGCCGAGTTCCGCCACGCCTACGCCGGCATCCTGTTCCGGCTCAACGTGGCCTCACCCGCCGAGGTGACGCGCCAGGTGCGCGAGGGCGAGGTGGATATCGGGCTCACTTTCAGTCTGGCGCCGCAGCCCGACGTGCGCGTCGAGCACCGCCAGCGCTCGCCGATCCTGGCGCTGATGTCCCCCAACCATCCGCTGGCCGGCAGGCGTCAGCTCAAGCTGGCTCAGTTGCAGCCCCACGCCATGCTGTTGCCGCCACCGGAGACCACCCTGCGCCAGCTGTTCGATATCTGCTGTGGCCAGCAGAATCTGATCTTCACCTCGGTATTCACCAGCAACTACTATCGAGTCGATGCTCAACTGCGCCATCTTCGGCGGTGGTATCGCACTCGCCGGGGAGCTCTCCATCCGCCAGCGGCTGGCGCAGCAGCGGCTGGTGGCGATCCCCATCGTCGACGCCGGCATGGACGCCCGCCACATCGAAGTGCAGACCCTGACCAACCGCACCCTGCCGGCGGCCACGGCGGCCTTCGTGGCGCACCTCAAGCAGGCGATGGCCGCCCCGGCCTGAGGCGGCGCGCGCAGGACTTCAAGCGGCGTGACACTTCTTGAACTTCTTCCCACTACCGCACGGGCAAGGGTCGTTACGCCCGACATCCTTGAGCGCATTGCGCACCGGCGCCTGGGGCGTGTAATGGTGGTGCTGACAGTGCGGGCCGTGGACGTGACCAGCGGCGCCGTGGTCATGTTCATGGGCGTGATCGTGGCCACAATCGGGGCCGTGGACGTGGGGCTGGGTCATGCCGAGTACTCGTGAGGGGGAGAAAGGCGACGATTATCTCCCAAGCCCTCCTCTCCCGCCACGCCATCTCAGGCCTTGAGTTCGATCTCGACGAACACGAACTCCTCGTCGTTGGGGTTGATCACATTGTGCTCGACGCCGCGCTCGCGGTAGTAGGAGACGCCGCTCTCCAGCGTCGAGAAGGTGTGGCCGTCCAGGGTCTCGAGATCGAGCTTGCCGGTGCTCTGGGGTACCACCACGTAGTCACAGTCGTGCACGTGCCAGCCGGTCTCGGCACCGGGGGCGAAACGCCACTCGGTGACACGCACACGGGCGTTGTCGATCTGGACGCTGGACTGGGCCTGGGGGCGGTCGGTAAACATATGACGAACCTCATGAAAAACGAGTACCGGGCACGGTGGCGTGCCCAGCAAGAGCGTGTAAAGACTGAATGGAAAGACAGGGTGTAAAGACTCGGCGCTCTCCTCGTCGGACAGCGCCAGGGGGTTATGAATCCTAGGGTTTGCACGAAAAGTCAGCGAGCGAAGGCAAGACAAGGCAAAAATCGGCGAAAACGCGGAGTTTACGAGGTGTAAATGAGCATTTTGAGCCGATTTTTAACGCCGTATTGCCGAGCGTAGGTAGTTTTCGTACAGAGCCTAGAACCCCTCGCGGGTCAGAATCGCCCCCTGATCCCCCACCGGGCGGCCGAGAAACTCGAGCAGCGCCGCGGGGCGATTGGTGAAGAAGCCATCGACGCCGTTGTCGTGATAGCGGGCGAAATCCGCCGGCTCGTCGACGGTGTAGGCGTGGACCAGCAGGCCGTCGTCATGCGCCAGACTGACCATCCACGGCGCCGCCAGCTCCATGTAGCTGAACTGACTGCTGAAGGGCCCGTCATGATCGTGCTGCACGGTGGAGGGCCCAACACCGATGGCGCCATGCGCCTTGGCCACATCGAGCCACGCCTGGTAAGCCGCCGGCGACGCCACCTGCTGGCGCGCGTAGTAGTCGGCGTCGCTCTCGTGCTCGCCCTGGGGTTCGCTCGGCGCGGCGTCGATACCGCCCTCACCCAGCCACAGCAGCAGTACCCGCGGTACCTGGGGCATGGTCTCCTCCAGCGCCGCGAGGCTGGCCTTGGAGAAGGTCTGCAGGATGACCCGCGCCTTGCCGTCGGCGACCTTGACCGCGTCACCGCTGGCCGGTGCCCAGGCGCCGGCGCCCTCCCCCAGCCAGCCGCGCGCGGTGAGCTTGTCGCGCAGATCGCGCTCGATCCCGGGGAACTGCTCCGGCACCTTGGTCTCGATGTAGAGCCCGGGATGGTTGGCGCCGCCTTCGGCGATATCGATCACCTCGTCGAGGGTCAGGATCTTGAGCCCGGCATAGGCGTCGCGGGCGCGCTCGGGGTAACTCGCATTGAACCAGCTGCCGGCATCGAGCTGCTTGAGCTCGGCCAGGGTGAAGGCGGAGATTGGCGCATCGGCGCGCTCGGGGAAGACCTCGGCAACGTTGGTGTTACGCCCCAGGGTGTTGTCGTGAAAGGCCACCAGCTGGCCATCGCGGGTGCGCTGCAGGTCGAGTTCGAGATAATCCGCGCCCAGATCGCGGGCCAGCAGATAGGCCGGCCGGGTCGACTCGGGGGCCTGATAGGAAGCGCCACGGTGCGCGATCACCGCATTGCAGGGCACCGGCACCTTGGCGCACAGCGTCGCACCCGGCGTGGCGGATTGGGCCATGGCGAGCGGCGCCATGCCCGCGCCCAGACTCAGGCTCAGCGCGCCCAGGGCCAGGGCGGATTTCCAGTGAATCGACATATCCTGTTCTCCTTGTTTGATACCTTTGCGCCACGCACAGTGCGCATACGACAGATCCTCTTGCCGACAGATCCTCTCGTCGTAGCCCTCCAGTGTAGCGCTTCACCACGGCCGCGTTCGCGACGAAGCGTGACCGGGATAGCGGCGGACGCAGACATACGTTAAGCTGCCGGCCATCGCCATGACCTGTCTGGCCGTCGTCACGCGAAGCGGATAACTCTGACGACCCATCTGATCGGCGCCCCACCGGCGCACCTGCCAGCACTGGCTTTTCCCCGGCAGCGCGTAGCCGCTTCGCTACGCCATCCGCCGCGACTAGAGATTACCGAATGTCTTTTGATTCACTGGGCCTGAGCGCCCCGTTGCTGAAAGCCGTGGCCGAAGAAGGCTACGACACCCCCTCCCCGATTCAGGCCCAGGCCATCCCCGCCGTACTCGACGGCCGTGACGTGATGGCCGCGGCGCAGACCGGCACCGGCAAGACCGCCGGCTTCACCCTGCCGATTCTGCAGCGTCTTTCCGAGGCCCAGCGCCCCAACGGCCGCCCGGTGCGTGCGCTGATCCTGACCCCGACCCGCGAACTGGCGGCCCAGGTCGGCGAAAGCGTCGAGACCTACGGCAAGCATCTGCCGCTGACCAGCGCGGTGGTCTTCGGCGGGGTCAAGATCAACCCGCAGATCGCCAAGCTGAAGTCCGGCGTGGACATCCTTGTAGCCACCCCCGGGCGTCTGCTCGACCTGCACCAGCAGAAGGCGGTGTCGTTCGAAGCGCTCGAAGTGCTGGTGCTCGACGAAGCCGACCGCATGCTAGACATGGGCTTCATCCACGATATCCGCCGCATCCTCAAGGTGCTGCCGGCGAAGCGCCAGAACCTGCTGTTCTCGGCCACCTTCTCCCAGGATATCCGCAACCTGGCCAAGAGCATCGTCAACGACCCGGTGGAGGTCTCGGTGACCCCGCGCAACACCGCGGCGGCCACGGTGACCCAGTGGGTGCATCCGGTGGACAAGAGCCGCAAGCCGGCGCTGCTGTCGCACCTGATCCAGACCCACCAGTGGCAGCAGGTGCTGGTCTTCACCCGTACCAAGCACGGCGCCAACCGCCTGACCAAGTATCTCGAAGGCCAGGGCATCGAAGCCGCGGCGATCCACGGCAACAAGAGCCAGAACGCGCGCACCAAGGCGCTGGCCGATTTCAAGAACGGTGATGTCCGCGCGCTGGTGGCGACCGATATCGCCGCCCGCGGCCTGGATATCGACCAGCTGCCGCAGGTGGTCAACTTCGAGCTGCCCAACGTGCCGGAGGATTACGTCCACCGTATCGGGCGTACCGGGCGCGCCGGCGCCAGCGGCCAGGCGGTCTCGCTGGTGAGCCTGGACGAGAAGAAGGAGCTGGCCGGCATCGAGCGGCTGATCAGCCAGCGTCTGGAGAGCCAGACGGTGAGCGGCTTCGAGCCGACGCCTGGCGGCGGCCCCAAGGTCGACGAGAACGAAGGTCGCCCGCCGCGGCCCCCGCGTCGCCAGGGTGGCGGCCGTAACGGTTCCGGACCGCAGCGCAGCGGCGGTAACCGCAGCGATGGCGGCCAGCGCAGTGGCAACCGCAGCGACAGCGGCCAGCGCCGTGCCAGCGACAATCGTGGTAATGACAACCGCGGCAATGACAATCGTGGCAACGAGATTCGTGGCAACGACAATCGTAGCGGCGAGAACCGCGGCAACGAGTCGACCGCACCGCGGCGTCGCCGCTCGCGTGGCGGCCGGGGTCGCGGCAGCGGCAATGGCGGCGCGGCCAGCGGCAACCGCTGAGCCCTACGCTAGACGCTAAACCACAGACGCCACCGCATTTGCGGTGGCGTCTGCGTTTCAGGCCCGGTATGGAGGTATGAAAGTAGAGATGAGGCGGATCGCGAGCGCCGGGTAACGGCGGCTCGCCCGCTCACTCCAGCACGATCAACCGGTTGGGCAGCTCGTTGCGCTCATGGGTCGCCGGCAGGTGAACCTTGAGACGCTCACCGCAGGCCTCGATACAGTCGAGGAAGCCCGCGAGCGTGCGCCCGCCCTGCACCTGCGCGGTGAAACGCGCGACGATCTGCCCCCACTCGCTATCGTCGAGCCGCTGGGAAATGCCGTGGTCGACCAGGATCTCCACGTAGCGCTCCGCCTCCGAGACGAAGATCAGCATGCCGGTGCCGGCTTCGGTACGGTGCAGGTTCTGCTCCAGGAACTGCCGCCGAGCCAGATTGGCCGCGCGCCAGAAGCGCACCCGGCGCGGGATCAGCCGGGTCAGCAGCGGCGGCCAGCGAAACGCCAGCGCCAACAGGCTGAACAGCAGCCACTGCACCAGCAGCAGCGACCAGGCGCCGAAGCCGGCGATCAGCCCCAGCCAGCTAGCCACCACCGCCACGGCCCCCGGCACCAGCAGCGCCGCCAGCCCGGCCCACAGCAGCGGAATATAGGTGTAGTCATCCGCCTGGCGCGCCAGCACGGTGACGATCTCGGCGTCGGTATCGCGTTCGATGCGGGTGATCGCCTCGCCTACCTGCTGCCGCTCATGTTCATTGAGTAGCGTCATTGCCATCGCCTCGCTCGTTACCAGCCACCGGAGGCG